>DATFSR010000089.1:0-96261 GCA_035262505.1 Candidatus Acidiferrum sp.
GCCAGAGCTTCATCAAGGGTGATGAGCTGCTTGGAGTAAAGCTCGAAGAGCGATTGATCAAAGGTCTGCATGCCGTACTGGCTGGTGCCTGCGGCGATGGCGTCATGAATCAAGCGCGTCTTGTCGGGATTGATGATGCAATCGCGGATATACGCGGTGGCGATCATCACTTCGACAGCAGGGACGCGGCCCTTGTCGTCGGCGCGGCGCACCAGGCGCTGCGAAACGACGGCTTTGAGCGTGGCAGCAAGCTGCAAGCGAATCTGTTTCTGCTCGGGCGGCGGGAAGACCGCGATAATACGCTGAATGGTTTCGGTGGCGTCGAGGGTGTGCAAGGTGGAGAGCACGAGGTGGCCGGTTTCGGCAGCGAGCAGCGCGGTCGAAATGGTTTCGAGGTCGCGCATTTCGCCGACCAGAATCACGTCCGGGTCCTGACGAAGAGCTGCGCGCAAGGCGGTCGAAAAGTTCGCGGTGTCCACTTCGACTTCGCGCTGATTGATGAAACTCTTTTTGTCGCGGTGCAGGAACTCGATGGGGTCTTCGATGGTGATGAGGTGGTCGGCGCGGGAAGCGTTGATGCGGTCAATGATGGCCGCGAGGGTGGTGGATTTACCGGAACCGGTGGTTCCGGTGACGAGCACGAGGCCGCGCTGCTCTTCGCAAATCTTGTTGATGACCGCAGGAAGATTCAGCTCTTCGGCGGTGCGGATTTTCGTAGGGATGACGCGCAGAACCATGCCAACGTTGCCGCGCTGCTGGAAAACGTTCACGCGGAAGCGGCCGAGGCCTGCGACGCCATAAGCCATATCCAATTCCGCGGTTTCCTTGAACTTTTGCTTTTGGCGGTTGGTCATCATGCTGAAGGCCATGGAAAGCATTTCTTCGGGCGTGATGCGGGCGACGTCGGTGAGGGGGGTCAGCAAGCCGTCGATGCGCAAATAGGGATGGTTGCCGACTTTCAAGTGCAAGTCGGAGGACTTATTTTCGACGGCTCGGCGGAGCAGGTCGTCAACGCTAGTCGGCATAAGAAGTTCTCAGTCGCTCGTTCTAAGGAATAAGTAATGACTAGGAAACTCGTATTTCCGAGCTTGGCCTGAGGCCAAAGTAGCATCCGTCGGAGGGGTGGGCAAGGACGGCCGGACAGACTGGTTGCGCGGTAGTTACCTGTACGGACGGGAAGTTCTTCGTTTCCGGTTATATTTAGTGGGAAGAAAAGAAAATCGAGTACCGAAAATCGAAAATGGCCAGAGCCCCGTCCTGCCGAGGGATTGCTCTTACTAAAAGCTAATGACCAACGACTGAGACCTGGGCGCTTAGGCCTTTTTCAGGTAGAGGCCGTCGTAGAGCAGGCCGGCGATGAAGCCTCCGGCGAGGGGGCCAATCCAGTAAACACCGTGATGTGCCCAGTGGTTGGCGGCGAGGGCCGGGCCAAACGCGCGGGCGGGGTTGAGCGCGGCGCCGGTCAGCGGGCCGGCCACGAGAATTCCAATCGTGATGGTCAGACCGATGCCGAATCCCGCGATGGCTTTGAACGTGCCTTTTTCATCGATGGCGGTAGCAAAAACGACCAGCACCAGGAAGAACGTAGTCACTGCCTCAAGCGACATTCCAGCCCAGACGGGGAAATCGCGCGCGAGTTCGGGCGTGCCCAGTGCGACCGCGCGCCAGGTGTCATCGGGAATGACGGCTTTCAGGATGAACGCGGCCACCAGGCCACCCAGGAGCTGGGCGGCCCAATAAAGCAGGGCTTCGATCGTATTGATGCGCTTGGTGACCCAAATCCCGATGGTGATCGCGGGATTGTAATGCCCGCCTGAGACGTGGCCGAGGGCGGAAACCATGATGCCGATCGCAAGGCCGTGTGCGAGGGCGATGGCGAGAAGTCCAATGCCGCCGGAGCTGCGCAAATACTGGTCCGTGCAGATCGCGCCGGCGCCAAAGAAAATCAGGGCGAAGGTGCCGATGAATTCAGCAACAAGTTTTTGCGTGATGCTGTACATGGAAGTTCCTCCCTGCTGATAAGGAAGATGCGGGCAATGCGAACGGGTGCATTCTAGCCGCAATGTGGCGGAGAATGCCAGCCCTCAGCGGCGTATGTCGCTCGAGGCGTCGACGCCGAGAAAAATCGGGTAACGAGGGGAGCGGTCTGGCGTCAAAATCAGTGTAGGTGGTGCGTCAGGAGGTGAACTATGGCGCGAATTGAAGGTGCGGACCCAGGGACGCAAGGACTTTTCCAGGGGACGTTTACGAGAATCATCTATGCGCTGACAAAGCGCAAGGTTGGGCGTGTGGTGATGCCCGCGAAAATTGCCGCGCATCATACGAAACTGCTCTGGGGCTACGGCCAGATGGAGCAATCGCTGCTGGGGAGCCGGTTGGTGGAAGAACAACTGAAGAATCTAGGCGAGCTGCGAGTCGCTACGCTCGTGGGGTGCCCATTTTGAATCGACATTGGTTCTGCGGTCAGCAGAACCAGCGGCATCTCGAAAGAAAAGATGGAAGCACTCGGAGAATACACAACTAGTCCGTTGTTTTCCGAGACGGAGAAGCTGGTTCTGGAATACGCCGACGCCATGACGCAGACGCCGGTGGGAGTCAGCGACG
Source organism: Candidatus Acidiferrum sp. (assembly GCA_035262505.1). Taxonomy (GTDB): domain Bacteria; phylum Acidobacteriota; class Terriglobia; order Acidiferrales; family UBA7541; genus Acidiferrum. The sequence goes on from DATFSR010000089.1 coordinate 2,605, forward strand.
AGCTGTTCGCGAAGCTGCGGGAGAGATTCACAAATGCGCAGTTGGTGGAGCTGACAGCAGCACTCGCGTGGGAGAACTATCGCGCGCGATTTGACCATGCCTTCGGCATCGAGGCAGAGGGATTCACTAAGGGAAGCTACTGCGCCATGCCAGCGCGTCCTGGGAAAGGTAGCAGCGCGAGCGCCGGACTGTGAAAAACGTATTGGTGGCGAGGGTCCAGCTAAATCTGCCTGAGCAAAAAAAGTTGTCTGCCAGAAGGCTAGTCAAACGTCTAGTGGGTGAAGTTGGGAACAAAATTCAGAGGCAGGTCCAAAACTACGGAGAAACAATCATGAGCGAATTCCTATTTCTTTACCGGGGCGGCGAGAGTGGAAGGTCGTCCCCGGAGGTGGCGCAGCAAACGATCCAGAAGTGGATGGCATGGATGAAAGACATGGGAGCAAAAGGACATCTCAAGGACCAAGGCCACCCGTTAGATCGCACTGGAAAGCTGGTCAAAGGCCAGAAAAAGGTGGTGACGGACGGTCCGTTCGCGGAGACGAAGGACATCGTGGGCGGTTACACGCTGATCGAAGCCAGAGACCTTTCGCAGGCGACGGAGATTTCCCTGGGCTGCCCGATTTTCGAGTTCGGGGGCTCGGTGGAAGTGCGCCCGATCATGCAGTTGAGCATGTAATGGAACTCGAGGACCATCTCTTCCGGCGGGAGGCCGGGCGAATCACGGCCGCGCTCACGCGCCTTTTCGGAATGCACAACCTGGCGATGGCGGAAGACGTCGTGCAAGACGCCTTCTGCCGCGCCCTGGAAGTGTGGAAATTCCGGGGCGTGCCGGAAAACCCGTCGGCGTGGTTGATGGCCACGGCGAAAAACCGCGCGTTGGACGTGTTGCGACGTGAGCGCACGGCGCGTACGTATGCGCCGGAATTGGGCAGGCTTCTCGAGAGCGAGTGGACGCTGGTCCCCACCATTCAGGAAGTATTTTCATCGGCGGCGATCAAAGACGATGAGCTGCGCATGATGTTTTCCTGCTGCCACGCGCGACTTGGGGAAGAGAGTCAAATAGCGCTGATTCTTCACATTTTGTGCGGCTTCAGCGTGGACGAGGTTGCCGGCGCGTTCGTCAGCGGTCATGCCGCGATGGAAAAACGCATCACCCGAGCAAAGAAAGTGCTTGCGGAGTCCAAGAGGCTGTTTGAAATTGCCGACGCGGCTGACTTTTCGGCGCACCTTCCGGCCGTGCAACGGGCGCTCTATCTCCTCTTCAACGAGGGCTATCACGGAGCGTCAACCGAATCGGCGGTACGCAAAGAGCTTTGTCAGGAAGCGATGCGCCTGACAAAAATTCTTCTCGCGCATCCACCGGGGGCGACACCGACGACCTATGCGCTTGCGGCGCTGATGCATCTCCACGCAGTTCGCTTGCCCGGAAGAACGGATGGATCGGGTAACTTGAGTACGTTCTATGAGCAGGACCGATCAAAGTGGGACGCACAACTCGTTGCAGAAGGGCAAAGACTGCTGAATCTTGCGGCATTCGGGCCGGAGCTAAGCGAATATCACGTCGAAGCCGGGATCGCCGCCATTCACGCAACCGCGCCAAGCGCGGAAAACACCGATTGGCGAACCATCGTTTCGTTCTACAACATGCTAATGAACATCCGGCCTTCACCGGTGGTGGCGCTGAACCGAGCGATCGCAGTCGCGGAGATGGAAGGACCAGAAAGCGGACTGCGAGAGCTGAGGGCGATTGAAGGGCGCGAGCGGCTTTTGAGCTATCCGTTTTATTCCGCGGCGTTTGGCGAATTGGAGCTGCGCCGGGGGAAACGCAAGGCGGCACGCGAGCATTTCGAGGCGGCGCTGCTGCTCGCGCGAAGCCCAATGGAACGGCAGTTTTTGCAGAGGCGCGTGGATGCTTGCAAAGGGTAAGACGCTACTCTCCAGATTCCGCGAGATGGACTGCACAAGGCAAAAGCCCGCTGACTTCGACCCAACGGTCTTGGGCAATTTCAACAAATTCTTAAGCTACATGGAGAAGATGTTCAGGCCTTAGATTTAGCGCGCTGCGGTGCCGAGAATTGCTCGCAGGCGGTCCGTGGGGATGGCTTCCGCGACATGGCCATCGCGCCCGCGAACGGTTTGCGCTTTCAACAGCGCATTGTCGATAGATTCCTCCGTGGCATCCACAACCGCTTCAAACAAAGGGGAAAGCGCATCTTCGCCGAGTAAAGAGAGAGCGGGGCCGCGCGCGGCGCCATAGGCGATGCGGTTGGTTGTCGAGAAGGCGATGGCAAAGTCGCCGCTGCCGTTGCTTCCGGTCGAGCCGGCGCGTGCCATTCCGAGAAACGCCCGGGCGGCAAGCCGCCGCAATTGTCGCGCATCGAGCGGCGCATCGGTGGCGATGACGATCATGCACGAGCCGTCCGCGGGATTTCGCGCCGAAGAATCAGCGTTGAGGCTTAGCTTCTGGTTCGGTTGCAACCCTTTCCAGACGGGAATGCCCGCGATTGTGAGCCGGCCTCCGAAATTTGCCTGGACCAGAACGCCAACCATGAAGCCGCCTTCTTTTTCGGGGAGATGGCGCGAGCTGGTCCCAATGCCGCCCTTCCATCCGAAGGCGATGGTCCCTTCTCCAGCGCCGACCGAGCCTTCTTCCACGGGGCCGCTGCGAGCTTCGCGCAGTGCGCGCTTGACATCCTCCGCGCCGACGTGGAACCCGCGAATGTCATTGAGCCAGCCATCGTTGGTTTCGCCAACGAGAGGATTCAGGCTATAAACATTTTCGTTTCCTGGCTGGGCTAACGTCCAACTGGCTACCGCCGCCGCGGTGTCCCAAACGCTGAGAGTGTTGGTGAGCATGATGGGTGTTTCAATCTGGCCGAGCTCGGTGACTTGCGTCGAACCGACGAGTTTGCCGAACGCGTTGTAGACGAAAACGGCGCCCGCCACTTTGTCCTGAAAAACGTTTCCGGCATGCGGAAGTATGGCGGTGACTCCGGTTCGAACGTTTTCGTCTTTAACTAACGTGACCTGGCCGACTTGGACGCCAGCTACGTCAGTGATGGCGTTGTTGGGGCCAGGATCATGGATGCCGGGATGAATGCCAAGCTCGCGCGCTCGCGGGCGATGTTCCTGGGTCGCGGTTTGTCCATTCAGAATCGAAGGCAGAAAAACAAGGAATGCGGCGAACGTGAGCTTCGTGCGCGTGATCAAAGCAGGGCTCCTCGCGTCGAGCGACTCGACAGAGCATCTTACGCGCGACGCGCGACTAAACGAAGAGCGTTCCATAATCTCAGTTGGGGCAAAAATGGGGCGCGGCAGGCTGGGGCCCTACAAAAAGGAGAATCGTTCGAATTGCGCTCGAAGAATCTAACGCTAGAAGGCGCCGACCAGAGTGCTACCGGGAGCGAAGGCGCGCGCGGAACGCCCGAAATGCATCCGCCATGAGTTTGCCCAGAAGGACCAAGTGCGGATAGGGTCCCCGAAAGGTTTGGGAGAAAGACCAGGCTGACCGGTTGGGAGCGTCCGACACCAGTTTCATGTTTTTCTCCTCGACTAGCGAGAGGCGGCGCTTACCGGAGCCCCGACGGGCGTAAGCCAGTTGTGCCGGTCGGGTTTGGTGCCGCTGGTGATGGCGAAGAACTCTTCCTGCAATTTGCGTGTGATCGGGCCCGCGACGCCTTTGCCCACTTGAATATGGTCCACGGAGCGGATGGGCGTGACTTCCACCGCCGTGCCCACGAAGAAAACTTCATCGGCAATGTAGAGCATTTCGCGGGGGATGACCGCTTCTTTGCAGGGGATGCGGAGATCTTCCGCGAGTTTCGTCACCGCGTCGCGAGTGATGCCAGGAAGAATGCTGGTGGCCAGCGGCGGCGTGTAGAGCGTGCCGTCGTGCGCCAGAAAAATGTTCATTCCCGAGCCTTCGCTGACGTGGCCGCCGGCATCAAGCGCGATGCCTTCGGTGAAGCCGTTGAAAGACGCTTCCATGCGAATGAGCTGCGAATTCATGTAGTTCGCGGCGGCTTTGGACATGGCCGGGAGCGTGTTCGGGGCGATGCGCGTCCAGGAGCTGACGCCCACGTCAACGCCTTTCGAGAGCGCGTCGGGGCCCAGATAGGCGCCCCAACTCCAGCAGGCCATGTAGAGATCGATCGGAGAATTGAGTGGGTTCACGCCAACGTCGCCGTAGCCGCGGAGAACGACGGGCTTCACGTAGCAAGAATTCATTTTGTTAACGCGAACGAGCTCGCAGGCGACGTTCGAGAAGTCGTCTACCGAGTAGGGAAGCTCCATGCGGTAAATGCGTGCGGAGTTAATGAGCCGCTGCATGTGTTCGCGCAGGCGGAAAATGGCCGGACCTTGCTGGGTTTCGTAGCAGCGAATGCCTTCGAATACCGCGGAGCCGTAGCTGACGACGTGAGAAAGCACGTGCAGCGTGGCGTCGTCCCAGTTGATCCACTTTCCGTTGTGCCAGATTTTCTCCGTCGGCTGAATGGCCATAAAAGCTCCCTTGGAAGAATGCCGCGCGCGGCGGTGCAGCTCCGAAAAGTCAGAATACGGTAGGAGCAAGCGAGCGTCAATGCAGTAAAACCATGCAAGCGGTCGCGTTTCGAACCAAATTGGCGCTGGGGCTTAGTTTTTTTGCTTTACCTGGGCGGCTCCGACAGTCCCCCGGGTTTGATCGGCATTCCGATGGAAGGAGGTTTGGGAGGCGCGGAATCGAACCTCTCAAGAGCGGTCTTGGCTTCTACTAAAACGCGGTCCGACATGTTTTCGACAAGGCCCAAAAGGAGAAAAGGAATCGCGGTTGCTGCAACCAGAAGTTTGGCCCTCCTTGGGACTTTGGCCTCCGGCTCCCAACGGAAGAGTTGCGCGGAGAGAAAAAAAGTCAGGCACGCCCACAGGGCAAGGGAGAGGATTTCCACATAACGGCTCCAAGGAGTCGCGCCGTTCAGGATCGCTTGCTGCACTCCGTTGACGAGATACGTTGCGGGAAGAAACAGGCCGAAACGCTGAACGCTTCGCGGCATGTAGGCGAGAGGGAACGTGGCGCCGGAAAGAAAAATCAGGGGCAGCCACAAGAGCTGGTTCAGCACCTGTGTTTCCTGCATGGTGTTGGTCACGCTGGCAACGACCAAACCGAGCGAGCCGAAAGAAATAATGCCTATGGAAACCAAGACGAAAAGGGAGAAGACGTTGCCAAGGCTTGGGACATGGAAGATGACCCGAGCGAAGAACAGTTCCAGAGCAACGATGGGCAGAGTAAGAACGTAGTTCGCGACAACGCTCGAAGCCAGCAAATCGCTGGCGGTAACCGGGGCGACGTGGAATCTCCGAAGGATTCCCTGTTCTCGAAAGAGAACCAGCGTAGCGCTGAGACCCCAAAAGCTGCCCATCACATTGAAAGCCACGACCGGGCCAAGGTAAAAGGCGCAACGTGCCGGAATGCCCTTGGCAAGCAGGCCAAGCCAGAGAAAGAAAAAAGTGAAGGGCATGAATACCACGAAAAAGAAAAACATCTTGTTGCGGAAAGCAATCTGGATGCGCATCCGCGTCAGGGCGGCAAAGTTTCTCAATCGCGTAGCCTCCTTCCGGTAAATTCGATGAACACATCCTCCAGCGAGGGGGAGGCGATTTCCAGGCTTACGAGTTCGTTGCCCTGAGCTTCCAGTTGCTTGACGAGCGAGACAATCGTCTGCGGCGGGCGCTCGGAATGCAAGGCGTAAGCTCCGTCGACTTCTCGCGCATCCACCACGCCTTCCAGGTTTTTCAGGATGCCAGCCGATGCGGGTTTCGAAAGGCGCACTTCGATGCGAGTAGTGCCACCGGAGCGAGCCTTTAATTCGCGAGGGGTGCCCAGGACGATCACTTTTCCGTGGTCGATGATGGCCACGCGGTCGCAGAGACGCTCTGCTTCTTCAATGTAATGCGTGGTCAGGAGGACCGTCTTTTTGTCTCGGCGCAGCTCTTCGATCACGTCGTAGATTTCGCGCCGGACCTGCGGATCGAGCCCCGCAGTCGGTTCGTCGAGAAAACAGACTTGCGGATCGTTAACCAGCGCCATCGCGAGCGCAAGGCGCTGCTTTTGACCGCCCGAGAGCTGACTGTAAAAGGAATTCTTCTTTTCGTCGAGTCCAAAGCGCTTGAGCAATTCCTGCGGATCCCGATGACGCTTGTAGAAGCTCGCGAACAGGCGGATCGCCTCGATCACGCGCATTTTGTCCGGCAGCGCCGTAGCTTGCAGCGCGGCGCCGATTTCCTGCTTCAAGGCGTCAGGGGCGCGCTGCGGGTCGAGGCCGCACACGGAAACCTGACCGGAGTCGAGCGTGCGCAATCCTTCGAGGATTTCGACGGTGGTGGTTTTCCCGGCCCCATTGGGGCCAAGCAGTCCGAAGACTTCGCCTTCTTCGACCGAGAAGCTGACTCCGCGCACGGCTTCCACGTCGCCGTAGCGCTTGACGAGGTTCTCCACTTGAAGGATGGCATTCGCCATTTTTCTTGCCCCCACCACAAGAGGCTGAACGGCAAACAAGAGGCTATAGCATACCGCAGAGCGCCGCATCCCATGAAACACACAACGACACACCTGAGTGCGGATTCACTTCAGATACGTTTGCGGGCGGCTTTATCTTTCAGCTTTCCTTTTAGGCAGCTTTTTCTTCTTTGGCAGCCCGGTCTTTTTGGTTGGCTTCCACAGGTGCTTCTTCAGGTCTACGCGAAACTCTACGAGCGCAACGCCTTCACTTTCGAGAAGTTTTCTTTGAAGCAAGGCGTGAGGACCGCGAATGAGGATTTCGCCGCGGTCACCGATCACGCGGTGCCACGGAATCCCTTTTCCGGGGGGAGTGGCGGCCATGGCGCGTCCGGCCGTGCGCGCCCCGCCAGGCAGACGAAGAGCTTTAGCCAACGCTCCATAAGTTAGAACTCTTCCGCGAGGGATTCGTTGCACAAGACGGTAGACGGGATCCCAGGACATTTCTTGATGTAACTCCGAAGTTCAGCCGTACTCAAAATGGTGAAGGCGTCATGGTAGGGGCGCGCTTCGCGAAGAACAAGAGAAAAGTGTCGCTGCCGGGTTTAATGAATAGCCGATTATGGGGAAGAAAAACCGCAGAGCGGATCGTTGAACTCGAACCGCGAGCCAAAGGAATGTGCAGAAGCGTGTAAAAAAGGCAAATTCGTGAAACCGAATAATCCCACCAGTGAAGAATCGATGGAAACGAGAAGAAAAACTGATAGGGATTTGACTGCAAGTGCATTTAGGGTGAAGGCGTTACTGTTACGGAGCAACTTTTGCTGAAATTCCGTGTCTAATATTGCAGAGCGTAGTGGAAGCTGATTACACTACGCCAGCTAAGCAACAGGAGATGAGGTAGGTCATGGCTTTTGTTCGCCGCAAAGGGAATTCGTTCTACCTGGTGCACAACGTGCGCCGCGGCGAAAAAGTGCAGCAACTCCATTTGGCGCGGCTGGGACAGCGCGCGCACATTACCGAAGAGGTGGTAAAAGAAGTCTCGAAGAAGCATCCCTTCGTGGAGCTCAATTGGAGAGCTCTGCGTGAGCAATTGAACCACTCGGTGGACCTGGCGGATCCCAACTCCCCGGCGGTCCAAAAACTTGTAACCTCGCTTCATACCCTCAACCTTGAATTGGCGGACGTGTTTCCGCCGCTCCTCCGACTTTCAGAATCTCCCGCGGTGGCCAAGGAACTGCTGGTACAATTGCGGCTCCTCCAATCCACAATCCAGGTCAAATTGGAACAATTTGACCGGGGACGCGGGCGATACGGCACCCAGCAGGGGCGGGTTCGCTAGGAGGCGGTTATGAGCGACTTCACTCTTTCTCTCGATCCAACGAAACGCAGCTCGGACACGATTGATTTTCAGTCGGCGCTGCGGGCAAAGATTGTCGGCCAGGAAGAGGCGGTGCAGGCGCTCGTGGACCTGTACCAGGTATTTCGCGCCGGCTTGAATTCGCCGGGCCGTCCGGTGGGCAATCTTCTTTTCCTGGGGCCGACGGGGTCCGGTAAAACGCGCATCGTGGAAGCCGCCGCGGAAATTCTGTTTGGAGATGCGCGAGCGGTCATCAAGGTGGATTGCGCGGAGTTCCAGCACTCGCACGAAATCGCCAAACTGATCGGTTCGCCCCCGGGCTATTTGGGACACCGGGAAACGCATCCGCTGATCACCCAGGAGACGCTGGCAGCCTGCCACACGGACAAACTGAAACTGAGCTTCTTGCTTTTCGACGAAATTGAAAAAGCCAGCGACGCGCTCTGGCAATTGCTTTTGGGCATGCTGGACAAAGCTACCCTGACGCTTGGCGACAATCGCAAGGTGGACCTGTCCAAAACGGTGATTTTCCTTACCTCCAACCTGGGTGGGGGCGAAATCGCCGAGTTGATGCAAGGCGGCATGGGTTTTATACAGCCAACCGACAAGCCCGCAACCGGCCTGGACGAAAAGGTCGAGCGAACGGCCGTCGAAGCCGCACGGCGCAAGTTCTCTCCCGAATTCATGAACCGCCTGGACAAAGTCGTGGTCTTCCATCCGCTCAAAAAAGGTCAGTTACAGGAAGTCCTGGACATCGAATTGGGTCAGGTCCAGCAGCGCGTTTTGGACACGGCCAAGGGGCAATTCCTCTTCCGCGTGACGCCTTCAGGGCGCGACTTCCTGCTGCAGGAGGGCACGGATCAGCGCTACGGCGCGCGCCACCTGAAGCGGGCCATTGAACGCCATGTGGTCTACCCGCTGGCCAATCTCCTCGCCACGGATCAGGTGAATTTGGGCGATTTGGTATGCATCGATTGGGACAAGATAAACAACCGCCTCACCTTCGTGCGCGAGGGCGAAGGGGCGCTGGTGGAATCGGCCGCAAGAAAGGCTGGAGCCGCTGCCGCCATGGCCGAAGCGACCGACGGCAAGTCGGCGAGCGCGCCAGAGGAAACCGTCACCGAGGAGAAGAAGTCCCGTGCGGCGCAGCCCGGGGGCAGCCCTGCCGCGGCTGCACAAAGCCGGAAGAAGCAAGATCGTTCCAATTCTTAGCGTTCTCAGGGCAGAAAACGCTCTTCAAGTAAAACTTTAACGGAACCTGGGGCGCAAGCAATTGCGCCCCTTTTTGTCGTTTGCCGATTGACACAAAGTGTTCTACGGCTCGGTCTCGTCCTCTCATTCTTGACCGAAATGGAACTCTGTCTCAGCCCGTGAGACAGCTACAGAATTTGAAATCTCGTATGTCATTGAAACCAGAGTGTTTCCTCCCCAGCAACAGGGCGAAAAAGATTGGCACCTTCCATGCACTATTTCGTTTTTCGCGCGATGCTTGAGACGCGCGCCGCGTTTGGGGGGGAACTGGACGCGGAGAAGGGTCGAATCTATGAAAGCCGCCGTCCGTCACCAACTGGACCCAAGCATCCGCAGCAGTGACACCCGGGATTTTCATGCCTCCCTGCGCGCCAAGATCGTCGGCCAGGAAGAAGGCGTTCAGTCTCTGGTGGACATGTTCCAGGTGTTCTGCGCCGGATTGAACTCCCCCGGCCGCCCGGTTGGTAATCTGCTCTTTCTGGGTCCGACCGGCTCCGGAAAGACGCGCATTGTGGAAGCGGCCGCCGAGATCCTCTTTGGAGACTCCCGCGCGGTCATCAAGGTGGATTGCGCGGAATTTCAGCACTCCCATGAAATTGCCAAGCTGATTGGTTCTCCTCCAGGTTATCTGGGCCATCGCGAGACCCATCCGCTGATCACCCAGGAAGCTTTGGCGGCCTGCCATACCGACAAGTTGAAGCTCAGCTTCCTGCTCTTTGACGAAATTGAGAAAGCCAGCGACGCCCTTTGGCAGTTGCTCCTGGGGATGCTGGACAAGGCCACTCTGACGCTCGGCGACAACCGCCGCGTGGACCTCTCGCAGACTGTCATTTTCCTGACGTCCAACCTTGGCGGTGGCGAAATCACCGAACTGATGCAGGGCGGAATGGGTTTCGTTCAACCGGCGGACAAGCCTGCGGCCGGTTTGGATCAAAAAGTGGAGCGCACAGCCGTGGAAGCGGCGCGCCGAAAGTTCTCTCCGGAGTTCATGAACCGCCTGGACAAAGTGGTGGTGTTTCATCCGCTGCGCCGCGAGCAATTGGAACAAGTCCTCGAAATCGAACTGGGCCAGGTGCAGCAGCGCGTTCTCGAAACGGCCAAAGGGCAGTTCCTATTCCGTGTGACGCCTCCGGGCCGCGATTTTCTTCTGCAAGAAGGGACCGATCAGCGCTACGGCGCGCGGCACTTGAAACGCGCCATCGAGCGCAACGTGGTTTATCCTCTGGCGAACCTGCTGGCCACCGAGCAAGTTCACCTGGGCGATTTGATCTGCATTGATTGGAATAAGGAACAGAACGGATTGACGTTTGTCCGCGAAGGCGAAAATCTGGCCATGCCGGCTCGCAGACCGGAGCCTCCGCCGGCAGCGCGGGCAGTTCCCGCGCGCAGCGGCAAAGCCGCGGATGCGCCGAATGCCACGCCTGCTCCTGAGCCGTTGCCGCGAATGGCTCGATAGATTGAATTTTCGGCCCTGCTCTACCCCCAAGCTCGGGTGCCCAGCCACCCGGGCTTTTCTTTTTGCCTCCGCCAAGTGCTAAAGTAAATTTGGGCGAGAAATTCTCCTAGGATCAGGGTTGGAAACATGGCGGAGGCAGAGTGAACGCTTTGGGTGGAAGGTATCGGGCACGAAAGCAGCCTTTTCTCGCACGGGGGCTCGTGAGTCGCACAGCATGTCTGGGCCTCCTGTGCTTTTCCTTTCTGCTTACGCCCGCAGCATGGGCTCAGCGCACGCAGCTCGAGCCGTCGAGGTTTAACGCTTTCAGCCCTCAGCAGGACATTGACCTCGGCAAGCGAGCTGCGGCAGACGCGGCGAGACAATTGCCGCTTTGCAACGCCCCCAAAGTCGATGCCTACCTGACCCAACTGGGAATGAAGCTGGTCGCCAAGCTGCCGACGAACGGAGTGCAGTATCCGTTCGAATTTCATTGCGTGAACGACAAAGCCATCAATGCGTTCGCCCTTCCAGGCGGGTATGTTTTCATCAATCGCGGAGCCATCGAGGCGGCCGACAACGAATCGCAGCTTGCCGGCGTCATGGCCCATGAACTTTCGCACGTGGCGCTGCGCCACGGCACGAATCAGGCCACCAAAGCAGAGGCCGCCGAAGGTTTTCTCGGCATTGCAGGAGGAATCTTTGGCGGTTCCACGGGCGGCGCTTTGCTGACGAAATTGGGGGCGTTTGCGGCGGGAGGCGTGCTGCTCCGTTACTCACGAACCGCCGAATCGCAGGCCGACGTGATGGGCACGCAGGTGCTTTACGACAGCGGCTACGATCCACGCGCGATGGCGCAATTCTTTGAGAAGCTCGAAGCGGAGACGAAAGGAAAGAATCCGCCGGAGTTTTTCTCCGACCATCCGAATCCTGAGCACCGTGTCGAGCGCGTGGACGAAGAGGTCGACAAGCTGGGCGGCGCTCCTCCCAGCGCCAGGCGCGACTCCCCCGAATTCGAGGCCATCAAGCGCGAAGTGCTGGCTCTGCCCGTGGCAAAAAAACTGATGCCCGCGGCGGCCGCGGCTGGAAGACCTCCGGCACCGCCCTCAGGGAATTTCGCCGCTTATCAGGCGAATGGCTATTCGCTGAAATACCCTGACAATTGGAAAAAGTATCCTGACAGCAACGGGGGCGGCGCCTCGTTTGCACCGGATGGCGGAGTGGTGGATGACGGCACCGGTCATGCCGCTTTGGCTTACGGCTTGATTGTGAGCGTGAACCAAGCCAGCGGCGATTCCAACGATTGGGATGCGCTCAGCAATGCTACGCAGCAGATGATTCAAGAGCTTCAGAAATCCAATCCGAACATGAAGATCACACGCCAGTCGGAGCGCGTACGCCTGAATGGCAAGCCGGGGCTCGCGACGTATCTTAGCAATGATTCGCCTATCGGGGGCCAGGAAACCGATTGGATCGTCGCAACGCTGCGACCTGAAGGGTTGGTTTCCTTTGTTTGCGTGGCTCCGCAGCCGGCTTACGAAAAGTACGACAAGACCTTCACGGCCATCCTCGACAGCGTGCGGTTCGAGAAGAAGTAACGCCTAGCGGGCGAAAGCTGAAATAGAAAGGACCTTCCCAGTCGGGAAGGTCCTTTTGCCTTCATTCTCGTCCGACGAGCTATTGTTGGTTTTGGCCGCCGAACAGAGCCGGCAGGACGGGCGTCCCTTCCTCCCGAACCGCGTCCAAGGCGTTCGGATTCAGGCCCAGGAGTTGCAGGATCGTGGGCGCCACTTGAGCCGTTTCCACAAAACTGTTCACGGTCCGTCCCGCAAGGCTCGGATTGGATACCAACAACATCACGTTGGTGTCGTCATGCGCGAAGCCGCCATGCTCTGACTGCTTCTTGAGGTTTCCGGTATAAACCACCCCAACGTTTGGAATCACGACGATATCGGGAGTACGCGGGTCACCGCCTGCCCGAAGCTGGCAGCAGGGGCCCGGAACCTCGGGCACACCGGGTGCATTGAACATGGTGGTTAGCGAGCCGCCGTAGTAGATTTGGCCCAGTCCAATGGCTGCGGCGGCGCCCTCTAAGGCCGTCACGGCGTTGCCGGTCTGCGTCGAATCTGCCAACCAAAGTTGGGAAATGTCATCTTCGGCAATCCCCAGGCCGTTGTTGGGGTCGTTGTAAACTGCCGGGAGAAGATTTCCGACGATCCCCGAAGGCGGCGTACCGTTGGCGCCGGAATGGCCCGGAATGGGGAAGAAGCGGTTCGGGTCAATCGGCGACTGCCCGTGTTTTGCGGTGATGATGATGGCGGTCGAATTGAAAAGACCTTGGCGTTTGAGCGCAGCGACCATCTGCCCGATCGCCGCATCCACAAATTGGATCTCTTTCGCCATTAGCGGTCTGGGAGTGCCTGCGGCATCCTCATAACCACCAGAGTTTTGATCGGTTCTGACAGCGGATTTGGGTTCGATCAGCTTCTCGCCGACGCTGACCGCCTGGAAGTTCATGCCGAGGATCGCCGGGACCGGAGCGCTGCGTGTCCCGAGGTGGTTCTTGCCGGTGATCTCGTTCACAATGGCGTTGACCTTCAACTGGTCATAGCATTTGATGGCGTCGAAGTCGGTCGTCCAGTCGTCGTTGTTGGGGACCAGCGTACCGCAGTTAAAACCATTCGCCGTCATCAGCCCTGGCAGGACAATCTGAAGAGAGTTGACTTCAGGTGAATAGTAGTCATCCACGTTGCTGGGCTTGTCGGTTCCGGTGGGGCCCGAGACAACGGCGTAGACGGCGTGCTTGTCGGACCAAGCCGTGTAGAGGCCGGCAGCATGGATCACGCCATAAATGGTGTTGGTGCGAACGAAGTTCCAGGGATATACGGGTTGGCAGTTGTTGAAGGGATCGCGTATCAGCCTGTCGGGATTGATGGATGTAACGTTGCCGTCGATGAGATCTAATGCGTTTTTGGCGGGAGCGGGGCGGCCGTTCAGCTGCGTCTCGTCGAACTCATCGCCCTCTTCATACTCGGTCTGAGTTCCGGTTGATCCGTCGGAGTTCACGTAGATCTGATTGGGGACACAGGGTAGCAGTGACGCGTCGTCGGCTGTTCCCGGCAGCCCGTTACCGGTAGTCCTTAGAGGCGGCGCCAGAACGCGGTCGTAAGCCACGTCGTAGAATGCGCCTACAGTTCGCGGGCTCCCGCCGGTTACGAGCGCCATCAGGCCGGGAAACGAGTCAGACGGCCTGGATGCCGTTGTGCGCGTGTAGGTCACCCCGGTCCTGCCAAGCGCGGCCAGAGTTGGACAGCCCTTCGACGCCACGCAATTTTCATAATCGACTGCGTGCATGCCATCGATGCTGATGAGCAGAACGTGCTTTATGTTTCCTTGATTCATGTTTTGGGCGCGTACTGGCGGGGGAACGGTTGCGCCAACGAGCACCACAGACAACACGATTGCAAGAATTCTTTCTTTCAAGACGATCTCCTTTGACTGGGATGAGAAATAGACCACGAATTTCCCGTCGTAGACACTAGGTGCGCCGTGTTACAGCAAGGAAAACGCGACGTGTCGGCTCGGTGAATCGCAGATAAAGAAGGGAAGGGTACTGGTGCTCTTAGGAGCAATTTGGAAACTGCCCTAAGATTGATTCAAGAATGGCTTGGCGCTAATTCTTCCGCCTTTTTGTTTGCGTAATGCTGGCGATGGACTTCCGCGGCGCGCTCGATCGCTCCGGTAATGCTGTCGCAGATATTTTCCGCGCCAACGTGCCGCTCGAATTCCGCCTGCTTCATCAGTTGCGAGGGTTGTTCTCTTGCGCCGCAAAGTAAAAGCGAACGTCCGGATTCGTGCAGGGCATCCGCAAGGTCGCGAATCGCGCCGAGGCCGGTGGCGTCAATCGCGGTCATATTCCGCAAGCGGAGAATTACGATGGGCGGTAGTTTATCGAGGGCATGCAGAATGTCGGCAAATTTGTCCGTTGCTCCGAAAAGGAACGGTCCATGAATGCGGTAGACAATCGCGTAATCGGGGATGTCCTTCCCCTGCAGAACGTGGACGCGGCTGTCTTCCACGTAATCTTTGGTTACCGGGCTGACCGTGGTCGTCCGCGAAACTTTGCGAATGAACATGAGCGCGGCGAGCACCATGCCGACTTCGACCGCAAACGTCAGATCGGTTACCACGGTGAGCGTCATGGTGAGAAACCAAACGGCAATGTCTGCGGCGCTCAGCTTCAGAATCTCGGGGATTTCCTCCCAATCGCCCATGTTGTAAGCGACGATCATCAGAATGGACGCGAGCGCTGCGAGCGGCACGTCTTTCACCAACGGCGCCGCGAAAAGAATGACCGCCAGCAGGGTAAGAGCATGGATCATTCCGGCGACTGGAGTCTTAGCGCCGGAGCGGACGTTCGTCGCAGTGCGCGCGATTGCGCCCGTGGCGGGCAGGCCGCCAAACAGCGGCGAAATGATGTTTGCAATGCCCTGGCCAACCAGTTCCACGTTGGGATTGTGCTTGTCGTTGCTCATGCGGTCGGACACAACGGCGGACATAAGCGATTCAATCGCACCAAGCATCGCCACGGTGAACGCCGCCGAGAGCAGTTGGCGGAAAACATCGTAATGAAATTGTGGAATGACCAGGGTGGGCAAGCCTTTCGGAATGCCGCCAAAACGCGTGCCGATGGTTTCCACGTTCAGGTGAAACAGCATGACCGCTGCGGTCGCGCCGAAAGTGACCAGAATAGCTCCTGGTATTTTCTTCGCGTACCTCAGGCAGAAAACCATTACGGCAATGGAGAGAAGGGAAAGCGCCGTCGCCGGCACGGAGAAGGTATTCCACGCCAGGGCAAACGCCTTCATGCGATGAAAGAAATCGCCCGGCACGTGATCCATCTTCAAGCCGAAGAAGTCGCGAATCTGCGTGCTAGCGATGAGAATCGCAATGCCGTTGGTGAAACCCACGACCACCGGGCGCGGAAAATACTTCACCATCGTGCCCATGCCGGTGATGCCAAGGAGCATCAGAAGCACGCCCGCCATCATCGTACACATGAACAGGCCATCGATGCCGTGCTTTGCAATGATGCCTGCGACAACCACCACGAACGCTCCCGTAGGGCCGCCGACTTGCGTTTTCGAGCCGCCGAGCGCCGAAATCAAGAAGCCGGTGACAATCGCGCAGTACAGCCCTGCTTGCGGCGTCAATCCCGATGCGATGGCAAAGGCCATTGCCAGCGGCAGCGCGACGAGGCCCACCGTAACGCCAGCAATCAAATCTGAAACAAATTTGTGCCGGTCGTAATGGCGAAGCAGGATTACGGATTTCGGGAGCCACTGTTCGATTTCAAGGTTCATGCGTTCTTTAATCTTCGAGGGGAAGGAATCGCCTAAGTTTAGCAAAAGGGGAGGAGGCCAGGCCTGGACAGTTCGCTTCGTGTGCGTTCTCGCAAATAGGCGGAGGCCGATCCTGCAAACGTGAGTCGGGAACAGAGGTGGCTAATCTGCGGCAGTGCTTCTAGGCGCTGCGGGTCTCCATCGCAGCACCGGCTTGCGCGCGGCGCCGACTTCGTCCAGGCGCCGGACACGCGTGGTGTGCGGCGCGGTCTTCACGATTTCCGGCTGCGCCGCGGCTTCTTCGGCGATCGATTTCATCGCGTCGATGAACAGATCGCACTCCTCGCGCGATTCGGATTCCGTCGGCTCGATCATTAGCGCGCCAGGAACAATCAGCGGAAACGCGGTCGTGTAGGGATGAAAGCCATAATCGATCAAGCGTTTGGCGATGTCCATGGTGTTCACGCCGTTTTTCTTTTGAAGCGCGTCGCTGAAAACGACTTCATGCATCGAGGGCAGGGAATAAGGCAATTCGTAAACGCCTTCGAGGTGCTTTCGAATGTAATTGGCGTTGAGCACGGCATCTTCCGTGGCCTGCCGAACACCGGGCCCGTAGGCAAGGATGTACGCGAGCGCGCGAACCAACACCCCAAAGTTGCTGCTGAACGCCTTCACTCTCCCAATGGAATCCGGCCGCACCGGTTCGAGCGCCAGGCGTCCTCCCTCTTTTTCCACGAGGATGGGCACGGGCCGGAACGGCTCCAAAATTTTCTTCATTGCCACCGGGCCCGCGCCTGGCCCGCCGCCGCCGTGCGGCGTTGAAAAAGTCTTGTGCAAGTTCAGGTGCATCACGTCGACGCCAAGGTCTCCGGGCCGCGTTATTCCCGCGAGCGCATTCATGTTCGCGCCGTCCATGTAAAGCAGCGCGCCTTTGGCGTGCAAAATCTCCGCAATTTCAGGCAGCCGCTGTTCGAAAATGCCCAGCGTCGAGGGATTGGTGATCATGAGCGCAGCAACGTCGTCCGTCACCAATTTGCGCAAGCCCTCGACGTCCACTTGCCCATGCGACTCGGACTTGATGTTTTCGACTTGGTAGCCGGCGATCACGGCGGTGGCTGGATTTGTGCCGTGCGCCGAATCCGGAATCAGGACCTTTTTGCGCGGATTCCCCAGCTTTTGCAGGTATGCGCGGATCAATAGCAACCCCGTGAGCTCTCCCTGCGCGCCCGCGGCTGGTTGCAGGGTGATAGCATCCATCCCGGTAATTTCAAGCAAGCATTTTTCCAGCAGCCGCAGAATTTTCAGGCAGCCCTGCGAAAGTTCCTGCGGCTGAAACGGATGTTCCGTTGCGATTCCTTCGAGCCGCGCCACGAATTCGTTCACCCGCGGGTTGTACTTCATGGTGCACGAGCCGAGCGGATACATTCCGAGGTCAATCGCGTGGTTCCAGGTCGAAAGCCGCGTGAAGTGACGCAGCACTTCGATTTCGCTGACTTCCGGGAAGCCTTCCACGCCTTCCCGGCGATGATGGGCGCCCAGCGCCCTCGCGGTCTCCGCTTTTGGCACGTCAAGCGGCGGCAACTCGAACGCGCGTTTCCCCGGCGACGATTTCTCGAAGATCAGCCCTTCGTTCTGATTGACGTGCCGCGACGCCTTTTTGATTTTATCGTTCATCTTCCTCTAGACCGGTTGTTCCAGCGCTCGCTTCACCGCGCCGGCAAACCGTTCAATCTCAGCGCGCGGAGTCGTTTCCGTAACGCACACAAGCGCGTGCTTGGTTAACTCAGGATATGGAGTGCCGAGCGCCAACGGGCCAACAATTTTTTCGCGCTGCAGGTGCGAGTTCACGATTTTAACCGACCGCGGCAGCTCGACCGTAAATTCATTGAAAAATGGCGCGTCAAACGTGCGCTTTACTCCAGGAATTTTGAGCAACTCGCCGAGCGCGAACTGCGCTTTCGCAAGATTCTGTTCCGCCATTTCGCGCAGGCCCTCTTTGCCAAGAAGCGTCAGATGCACCGTGGCCGCCAGCGCGCAGAGCGCCTGGTTCGTGCAAATGTTGGAAGTCGCCTTCTCGCGGCGAATGTGTTGTTCGCGCGTCGCAAGTGTCAAAACAAATCCGCGGCGCCCTTCGGCGTCTGTCGTCTGTCCAGCAAGTCTTCCCGGCATCTGGCGCAGATACTTTTCGCGCGCGGCAATTACACCGGCAAACGGTCCGCCATAACTGGGCGGCAAACCGAAGCTCTGCGCTTCCATGGCCACAATGTCCGCCTCGGCTGGCGGGGTTAGCAGTCCCAACGAAACACCCTCCGCAATCGCCACAACCAGCAGCGCTCCAACGCCGTGCGCCGCCTCCGCCAATGGCGCGTACGTTTCAATCGCCCCAAAAAAATTCGGTGATTGTACTACAACAGCTGCCACATCGTCTCCGAGCGCACGCTGTAACGCTTTCGCGTCGACCGTTCCGCTCGCCGCAAACGGAATCTCTTCAATCCGCAACCCGGAATTCTTCGCGTATGTCTTCAGCACTTCGCGATATTCCGGATGCACCGACCGCGCCACCAGCACGCGCCGCCGCCCCGTAAGCCGTTCCGCCATCAACGCCGCTTCGGTAGTCGCCGTCGAGCCGTCGTACATCGAGGCGTTCGCCACGTCCTGGCCGGTGAGCTGACACATCAACGTTTGAAACTCGAAGATCGCTTGCAGGGTACCCTGGGAGATTTCCGCCTGATACGGCGTATAGGAAGTGAGGAATTCCCCGCGTTGAATGATGGTGTCGGTCACCACCGAGCGCAGATGGTTGTAAACGCCCGCTCCGAGAAAACTCGTGTATCCCGCCGCATTTTCCGCCGCGCGCTCTTTGAAATATTGGATGACTTCCGCTTCCGAGTACGGCCCCGGAATTTTCAACGCTTCGCGCAGCCGGTATTTCTGCGGAATGCCCGAAAACAATTCGTCAATGGATTTTTTGCCGATGGCGGCGAGCATTTCCTGTCGCTCGACCGGGCTCTTCGGGAGGTAGCGCATTAGGCGGAGGTTTCCTTGCCTTTCTCCGCGATATACGCTTCGTAGGCGGCTGCGTCCATCAGGTCGCTGATCCCCGCGGCATTTGTCAGGCGCACTTTGATCAGCCAAGCGGCTCCGTGCGGATCGCTGTTGATGGTTTCGGGTTTATTCTGCAATTCACCATTTACTTCAAGCACTTCGCCGCTCGCGGGCGCGTAGATTTCGCTCACGGCCTTTACCGACTCCACCGTACCAAAGGATTTCCCCGTTTCGATTTTGGCGCCGGTCTTCGGCAGCTCGACGAACACCACGTCGCCCAATTCGTGTTGTGCGTGATCGGTAATGCCGATCGTGGCGAGGTCGCCCTTCACCTCCAACCACTCGTGTTCTTTGGTGTAGCGCCGGTCTTTGGGATATCCCATCTACGTCTCCTTGCAGTCCTTCTTCTTGGGTACACTCATGGAGCCAACAAAACTCGACGTCAATTCTTTCGCGCACCTGCTTCTTCCAAGGCCTTCCGCAAATCGGGGTGTTCGGCGAGAACCTCCAGCATGGATTGACGACCGGCTTCCTCTCCCATTTTCATCCCCGCGGCTTGGGACTCGATCAGCACTTGGGGCAAAACCGACAAAACCTTTTTTCCCAGAGACGTTTGGTAGAATTGGGTAAGCCCGTCGATTTCTTCTTTTGAGAAGTATTTGTCGTAAATCGTAAGGGTTAGATTTAGCAGGTCGTCGGTTTTCACCTTGCTTTGGAATCTTTCGAAGAACAAGGGAATCAGTTTTTCTCGGTAGTCTCCGGGCGGCAACAACTTTGAAAACGTCGGCTTCATGTTTTCGGTCAGGCCGGCAATCACTTTTTCCACATTCGCCTTTGTGCCCGCAACTTCAAACAGTTTTCGGATCGCCGCTTCTTTCTCCGGATCGACCTTTAGAGCAGGCTTGGTAGTCTGCTCCTGCATCTTGGCTGGCGCGGGTTGAGGCGTCGCGGCGTTCTGGCCAAAAGCCATGGGCGCCAGAAGAAGGAAAACGAATGATGCTGCAATCTTCACAAAGTCCCCTTAAACGGCCGCCTGCTTTTTGGGCCGCTTGTAAAACGGAGTCGCGACGACCTGGGCCTTGTATTTCTGCCCGCGAATTTCCACGTAAAGCAGGGTGCCGATCGCTGAAAATGCCGGAGGCACGTAAGCGAGCGCAATATTCTTGCCCAGCGTTGGTGAAGGTGACCCGCTCGTAACCACGCCGATGCGCTCGCCCGCTTCGTTGCAGCAACTGTATTCGTCGCGCGCAATCCCGCGGTCGATCATTTCGATTCCCGCCAATGTACGCCTTACGCCTGCGGCTTTCGCTCGTTCCAGCGCACCGCGCCCAATAAAGTCGCCCTTTTCCATTTTGCAGTAGCGAGCGAGCCCGGCTTCCCAAACATTAATCTTCTCGCTGATCTCGTGCCCATACAGCGCCATCTTGGATTCCAGCCGCAGCGTGTTGCGCGCGCCGAGGCCACAGGGAATGATGCCGAATTCCCGCCCCGCTTCTGCGACCTGATTCCACACGCGTTCGCTGGTCGCGACATCGGACGGCACGTAAATCTCAAATCCATCCTCGCCCGTGTAGCCCGTTCGTGCAATCAGGATATTCTCGAGCTCACAAACCGTACCATGCGTGAACCAGTAATTCTTGATCGCGCGTAAATCCGCGTCCGTCAGTTTCTGCACAACTTCGGCAGCTCGCGGCCCCTGAATCGCCAATTGCGTGTAGGCGTCGCTCAAGTCCTCCACCACGCAATCGAATCCCTGGGTGTTCTCGCGCACCCAATTGGCGTCTTTTTCCCGCGTACCGGCGTTAATCACCAACAGATAATCATCTTCGCCCAAACGATGCACGATCACGTCGTCCACAAACGTGCCTTCGGGATAGAGCATCGCCGAATACTGCGCCTGTCCGATGGCCAGCTTGGACGCATCGTTTATGGTGATGTGCTGCACCGCTGACAGCGCTCCGCCCTGGGCTTTGCCGCTGTGAATCCGAAGGTCTCCCATATGGCTGACGTCAAAAACGCCTACACTTCCACGAACCGCTTTGTGTTCGGTGATCAATCCGCCGCTCGAAGGGTACTCCACAGGCATATCCCAGCCGCCAAAATTGACCATTTTCGCGCCAAGTCGGCGGTGCAATGCGTGCAACGGCGTTTTGCGAAGCTCGCTCACAGGAGAAATTGTGGAGGAATCCATTCCCATCGCTCGGGCAGAGACCGATACTAGCATGCGCCTCCCAAGCGGTCAAAGAAGCGCAGGCCCGCATGTTTCGCCAGGGCGTGTGCATCATGAACCCCCGCTTCCCACGTTCGGCTTGCCGCGCGCACCTCGGCTCAGGTAAAGTTTTCTAGAGGGCACTCATGCAAGGTCCTACTGTTTGTGTGCAGTGCGACATGCCGGAATCCCGTTGCACTTGCGAAAAGTACTGTACGATTTGCAAGGGGCAGACGAACGTCAATCTTTGTGCCGACGGCCTCTATTACTGTCCCGATTGCCGTGAAGCCTGCGACGTTGCGCTGGCTACGAGCCGTGGACACTGAACCCAAGAACCTGCGCATGTGCATTGACGCCGATGCCCGGTTGGCAGCGGCGGCGGGTGGCGTAGCCCGTTTCTTGGCGGACGCAGCCGGCCTCGAAGGTGATGCGGTCGCGCGTCTTCAATCCGCGGTCATTGAAGCTTGTCTCGAAGCTTTCCAGCATTTGGCAACGAATCATCCTCACCTCGAAATCGATTTTGCGCGTTTCTCTGATCGCCTTGAAGTCTCTCTCTCCCGTGAAGACGCGGGCCCCGTTGTCGGTATCCACACGATCCCGGGCTTTGCGGCAAACAAGCTCGAAAAAGCCCCAGACTCGGCGACTCTGTCAGGCGTCGACCGTGTCCAGCAGGAAACCCACGGCAACGAAGTCGTCACGCGCTTGACGAAATACCTCCGCCAAGTCGCTCCCAGCCTGTAAAGCCAGATTCACTCGAAGATAGCTAGACGAGCAAGCTCCGCATGTTATGGCGAATATTCACCCTATTCAGGCTGGTACACCGGTGACCACATGCCGCATTTTGGAGCGAACATACCGTTTCGGGATCCCTCAGGCTTGGCAAAATTCCCGGTGGACGGGCCGCAGTTACCGCGATCGCGTCTCCTATTCGAGTGTATGAACCTGAGGCCCCCTTTAGTCGAGCGGTTACGATTCCGCAAATCAATCTGCAAGATTGGCAAGGACGGTAGGCAGAATGAGCGAGGACAGTAAAGTTTAGCGCGCAAGGGCCCCGCAGGAATTACATCTTCAGCGCGAAGGTATTTTTCCGTATCAGCGAGGTCATCTGGTCATCGCTCAGGGCCAGGCTCAGCGTTACGCGGTCGCCGGCAGGCACGATTTTCGCCTGATCCAGCAGGTCTGCCAGCTCGGGATTGTCTTTTTGGGCTTGATAACGCTTGTAAAGGAATCCTGCTTGCAGCAGCTGGCCGAGCGTGTTCGCATCTTCCACGGACCCGCAGACCGCCTGAAACTTCCCGTCAATTCCGCTGCTCGCATTCACGTTGATAATCAGGTTCTGCATGCGAGAAACCAGCTTCGCTGCCTCCGGAAACTGCCCCACTTCGGGTGCAAGCTGCTGCATGGCCAGCCGTGTATACGCTGGATTCAGCACCGCCCACACAACGCCATTGCCGTTGGCCTCATTGATCAGCGGGAAAAGCGTGTCGTTTGTCAGCAGTCCTTCCTCCGCGCCAAAGCGCACTTCCACCATCTTCTCCAGCACTTCACGATGTCCAAACGCAGCCGTGTTGGAATCAATGAACAAGAAAAACAGGTCGTTCGCCCCGGTGCCGCTTCCAAAGGAGTAGAGCGTGTAACTCCGCGCCTTGAAGGTCGCCAGCTTCTGCTGCTTGAAATAAGCTTCCGTCGAGTTGGGGTTAAACGTGCCAAGCGCAACGCCCACAACTTCTTCGCCCGTGGGAACCGCCGACGAACCCGCGCCCTCGGTCTTCGAACTCAGTCCCTCTGCCACGAGCCCCCAGGCCAGTTCATCCACCTGCGAATTGGGATCCACGCCAGCGGACGCGAGAAACTTCTCGAATTCCTTGAACTTCTCCGGAATCATCTGCTGTTGCAACTGCGGGAACCATTTCTCCGACCGCGCCTTCTTCAGGTCCGCGTACGCAAATTCGCCGATATTTTTGGGGAACAGCGCGATCACATCCGTGCCAAGCCGGCCCGCCCGTGCGGGTTTCGGCGCCGCAAGCAAAATCACCGTTACCATGGCTGCGGCTCCGGCCTTGCCGATCGCCGTCATCACTCTCATGAAATGCTCCTTTCGGGAAGGGCCGAGGGAATCTTTATTTTACACGCCCTCTATTCTACGCCCTCTATTTCTATGTGCTCGTTGCTCAAGGGCAGTTATTCAAGCGCTTGTGGCGCGAGGCGGATTGCTCAATCGCTCGCGCAGGGCTGCGGCCTTCGCCCGCATGGATGCCACATAGGCGGCATCCTTTAAGCCGTCAAGGTTGATCTCGACATTTGCCAGCGCGCCACGCGCTCCTGCATCGGCCATCATTCGCGCTACCTGCAAGTCTGAACGCATGGATGCGGCCACGATACCTTCCAGTTGTCCCAGGCGTTCGTAAAGGGCAACCGTCCGCTCAGCGACGTGCACGGGGACTTCGGCCGCGCCCTTGGTTGCCTTCTGAATCGCGGCTTCCCGCTGCGCGGCCTCTTCCGAGTTTCCTTGCGGCAGCTTGAACGCCGCCATCACCGCGTCATAAGCCTCCGCATCGCGGTCAATCGCGCCGGCAAGCTCGTCGGCCGCCTTTCGCATTTCATCGAGCGCCCAGGAAAGCTGGTCCATGTAGGCGGCCTGCGATTTCTTCTTCCGCGAAAGCCCCGCAACCATCTGCCCGAGTGATGCGGCGAGCGCCGCGGCAAACGCCGAAGCGCTGCCGCCACCTGGCGTTGCGCTCGGCGTGGCCACAGCATCCAAAAACGGTCGCGCCAGTCCCGCCAGCTTTCCATCTTTTGCAGTCATCAAGGACACGCCGCTAAGCGCATCCGCAAGCCTGTTTTCCAATACCTGCGCCGGAGAAAAATTCTCCAGTTGCAGAAAAAAGTCCGCCGCCATTTCCAGCGCTTTTTTCGGAACGAGTCCGACGATCTCGCTTCCCACGGGCATCGCTCCGTACCGTTCCGCTTCCCGTTTCACCATTTCATACACGCGGTGCATCGGCGTTTGCTCAAAATCCGTCAGATTGATGGAAACCTGCGCCAGGTTGCGCGCCTTCAATTCCACGCCCATGGACTTCACATAACGCAGCCCGCCGGAAGAAAAGCGTATGGCTTTGGCAATTTTGTTCGCGATGCTGATGTCCGAGGTGTTCAGATTTACGTTGTAAGCAATCAAAAACTTTCGCGCGCCCACCACCGTGACGCCGGCGGTGGGGTGAACTTTTGGCTCTCCGATGTCCGGCTGCCTGTCAAGATTCTTCTTCAGTTCCTCGCGCAGCCCTTCGAATTGTCCGCGCCGCACGTTTTCCAGGTTCACGCGATCCGGCCGCGTTGCCGCCGCTTCATAAAAGAAAACAGGAATGCGGTAGCGGTTCCAAATCTCATTGCCCACGCGCCGCGCGAGCGCCACTGAATCTTCAATAGTCACGCCATCAATGGGAATGAACGGCACCACGTCGGTCGCACCCACACGCGGATGCGCGCCGGTGTGCTTCGTCAGGTCGATTAATTCCATCGCTTTGCCCACGCCTAGAAGCGCAGCCTCAGCCACAGCGTCCGGCTCGCCCGCCAGCGTAACCACCGATCGGTTGTGGTCCGCGTCCATCTCGCGGTCCAGTACATACACGCCCGGCACGCTGCTCATGGCCGCGACGATGGCATTCATTTTCGCCGGATCCCGTCCTTCGGAAAAATTCGGCACGCACTCCATCAGTCTTTTCATCGTTTTGGTTTTTTGCTGTCCTGTTTTTTGTCGTTCTGTTTCTTTTCTTTCAGGTTCGTCCAATTGTGGGGCAGTTTCGGCGTCCGGCCCGGCAGCGTGGGCCGTTCGTAAACGAAGGTCCGCTTTTTCTCAGGGGGATTTGCCGGCGGCGCTTGAGCGGACGATTCCTGCATTGTATAAGTCTGAATCGTTTGCGGCTGCTCCGGTGCTGTTGCCTGTTCCTTTGGTAATTTGGGCCACGAAACCCGCGTCCCCGGCTTCACCGGCCATTTCAGTCCAATCATAGGCTTCATGCCTGATGGAAGCGCCACCGGTCCCTTTGGCACTTCCGTTCGCGCCTCAGGCTGCAGCCCTGGAGTTTTTTCATTCGCCGCTTTCGATTTCTCGAAAAAATATTCCTTCAACTGATGAGCGCTCCAAAGAATTGCGGTCACCCACGCACCGACAACCACCGCATTGTATGTGCTGAAGCCGCCGGCTTTGCCCAGAACGCTTGCGGC
Organism: Candidatus Acidiferrum sp.; assembly: GCA_035262505.1. GTDB lineage: Bacteria > Acidobacteriota > Terriglobia > Acidiferrales > UBA7541 > Acidiferrum. The sequence continues at coordinate 27,940 of DATFSR010000089.1, forward strand.
CACAAAAACGATCGCTAGCAGTGCATAGAGATACTCTTCGAAGAAGTTTTTCGTCTTCGTTGGCCCGATTTTCGGAAGCTTCAGTCTCCGGACGGGCTTGCCGGTGTAGCTAGTTCCTGGAGTCTTTGGCGGCATGAATCACGCGACCGCGCTTGATCGTCATCCAGCAGTGGTTCACTCCAAAATAATAAGGAATTTCGCGGTAGTCGGCCACCTCGAATACCGAGATGTCCGCTTGTTTGCCAACCTCCAGGGAACCAATCTGTTTTTCACGCCCGAGCGCACAGGCGGCATTAATCGTCGCAGCCGCGATGGCCTCCGCCGGAGTCATGCGCAGTTGCGTGCATGCCAGCGAAACAATCATCGGCATGCTGAGCGTTGGGCTTGTTCCGGGATTGTAGTCGGTGGCCAGCGCGACAATGGCTCCCGCGTCAATCAGCTCACGCGCGGGCGCGTACTTTTTCAGTCCTAGATGGAAGTCGCAACCAGGAAGCAAGGTCGCCACGGTCTCGGATTTTCCCAGCGCGCGAATGTCGCTCTTGTTCACATATTCGAGATGATCGCAACTGGCTGCGCGTAGCAAAATCGCCAGCCGCGTTGCACCGCTTCGGGAGAGCTGCTCCGCATGCATTCGCGGAGCCAAGCCCCATTGACGGCCCGCTTGCAGCACGCGCTTGGACTCTTCTACCGTAAACGCTCCGCGGTCGCAAAACACGTCGCAAAACTCGGCCAGCTTTCGCTCGGCGATTTGCGGCAGAAGATTTTCCTCCAGCAACTGAATGTACTTTCTTGCTCCGCCCGCCTTCTTGCGAAACTCTTCGGGCACGACATGCGCGCCAAGAAACGTGGAGGCAATTTCCAACGGATGCTCCGCGGCGAGTTCTTTGTGCAACTTCAAAATCTTCAATTCGCTCGCGACGTCCAGCCCGTACCCGCTCTTCGCCTCAATCGTCGTCGTGCCGTAGGCCGCAAATTGCTGCAGGGCCGCCAGCGCTCGCTTTTTCAGCTCCTCCGCGGTTGCCGCCCGCAGCTTCTTCACCGAATTAAGAATCCCGCCGCCCTTGCGTGCAATCTCCTCGTAGCTCGCTCCCTGAATCTTCAGCTCGTATTCTTCCGCTCGGCTTGCCGCGTGAACCAAGTGCGTGTGCGAGTCCACAAATCCCGGCAACGCCACGCGCCCGCCCAAATCGAGTTTCTCCGCCGCGCGCGCTTCAGGAAGCGCCTCGACTTGCGAACGCCTCCCGGCTGCGGCAATCGCGCCGTCGCGCACGAGCAGCATGCCATCTTCAATCAGTTCCAAGTTGGAAAGGGAATCGCCGCGCCGCGGACCAGGTCCGCGTAGCGTCAGCAACTGCGATGCACCCGAAATGAGCAGCGAATCGGTCAACGCCATTCCATTATGCCGAAGACAAAACCCCCTAGGACAACTTTCCTATGCTCAAGCTAAATGTTGCGCCCTGGGAATTGATGTCAGGCGTTAGCCGCCTGTCCCTTGATACGTGGGCAAGAACTCTTCCTCCACAAACGTCTCATAGGAAGTGGGTGTCGTATTCCTCTCCGACCGTGGCTCGAGCGACGCGTCCGTCATTCAAGGCACCAGCCATTTCGCAGATGCGCGTCGCCACATTTTTGGACATACCCATTTGCCCGACTACGCGTACTCGCTTCCCGTGATCAAGCAAGGTCTTGGCGACAATAGCCCCGGTGTGGCCCGATGCTCCAAGGACGACGTACATGGTTGCCTCCCCTTACGATCGTGAACTTGATGCTGTCAGGTGCAACGAGGGTCTAGCTCATTGGGGTTTTAACGCTGGTCTTCTTCGCAAACGCAATCGCCTCGGGATACCCGGCATCCACGTGCCGAGCCACGCCCATCCCCGGATCATTCGTCAGCACACGCTCGATGCGTTGCGCCATTTCTTTTGTTCCATCCGCCACCGTGACTTGCCCCGCGTGCTGCGAGTACCCAATTCCCACGCCTCCGCCATTGTGAATCGACACCCACGATGCGCCACTCGCCGTATTGATCAGCGCGTTCAGCAACGGCCAATCCGCCACCGCGTCCGAGCCGTCGCGCATGGACTCCGTCTCGCGATAGGGCGACGCCACCGACCCGCAATCCAAGTGATCGCGCCCCATCACCACCGGTGCCTTAATCTCTCCCTTCGCGACCAAATCATTCAACGCCAAGCCGAACTTGTCGCGCTCGCCATAACCCAGCCAGCAAATCCGCGACGGCAGCCCTTGAAACTTCACGCGCTTCTGCGCCAGCTTGATCCAGCGGTTTAAATGCTCGTCGTGCGGAAACATGTCCAGTACCAACTGATCGGTCCGCGCAATGTCGGAAGCTTCGCCCGAAAGCGCCGCCCACCGAAACGGCCCCTTGCCTTCACAAAAGAGCGGCCGGATGTACGCCGGCACAAATCCCGGAAAGTCGTAAGCGTTCTTCACTCCTTGCTGAAACGCAAATGTTCGAATGTTGTTGCCGTAGTCAAACGTCACCGCGCCCAACTTTTGCAAATCCAGCATGCCGCGCACGTGGGCGGCAATCGCCGCCAAGGAACGCTTCTGGTACTCTTCCGGATTTTTCGCCCGCAACTCCAGCGCAGCTGCGAGGGTCATCCCATTCGGCACATAACCGCCCAGCGGATCGTGCGCGCTGGTCTGGTCCGTCAGCAAATCCGGCACAACGCCCCGCTTCGCCAGTTCCGGAATCAAGTCCGCGCAATTGCCCACCAATCCCACCGAAGTCGCTTCGCCTTTGCGCACCGCATTTTTCAAAATCCGCAGCGCCTCGTCGAGCGAAGTCACCATCACGTCGCAATAGCCCGTCTTCAGCCGCTTCTTGATGCGTTCCGGATCAACGTCAATCCCCAGAAACGCCGCGCCGTTCATGGTGGCCGCGAGCGGCTGCGCTCCTCCCATCCCGCCCATGCCGCCGGTAACCACCAGCTTGCCCTTCAAGTCGCCGGCAAAATGTTTTTTCGCCGCTGCGGCAAACGTTTCGTATGTCCCCTGCAAAATGCCCTGCGTGCCAATGTAAATCCAGCTTCCCGCGGTCATTTGCCCGTACATCATCAAGCCCGCGCGGTCCAGCTCATGAAATTTGTCCCAATTGCTCCAATGTCCCACGAGGTTTGAATTGCACAGCAGCACTCGCGGCGCGTGCTCATGGGTCCTGAAAACGGCAACGGGCTTTCCCGATTGCACCAGCAGCGTCTCGTCCGCTTCCAACGCCTTCAACGAACGCACAATCGCGTGAAAACACTCCCAGTTCCGCGCCGCTTTCCCGGTCCCGCCGTAAACCACCAATTCTTCCGGCTTCTCCGCGACTTCCGGGTCCAAATTGTTCAGCAGCATGCGCAGCGCCGCTTCCTGCTGCCATCCCTTGCAGGAAATCTGCGTCCCCCGTGGCGCCCGATACGGCCCCTTCGACAACCCCGCTTCCGCCCCCGTTTCAGATGCGCTCGTTGATCGTGTCGAACTCATGAATTTTTCTCTCCGCTGCTCGAACTAACGCAAAGCCTCATGCATACGCAGGCTCGCGCCGCTTGAGCTTTGGCAGCCGCTCCGATCGATTTCCCGGCCTTCTCTTGCGCCCTACGCAGGTCATAGCGGTTCTGAAGGTTGAGCGAAAACTGCGCGCTTGTCCCAAAGAAATGCCCGAGGCGCAAGGCGGTGTCGCCGGTAATCGGGCGCGTGCCGTTCAAAATCTGTGTCACGCGATTGGTTGGCACGCCGAGTTGCGTGCAAGTGCGGCTGCGCTCATACGAAGCACATGCAATTCTTCGGCCAGGTGTTCTCCCCGATGAATGGTGGTTACTGCCATATCCTTCTCCTAATGACAGTCAACACTCTCCACATTGGATGGACCCGGCGCGATTCCCGGGCAAACGCAGCGAGGTCTCCAAGCGACGTGACCGCCTCGGAGACGATCCAGACTGCGGCGGGCGGACCGCTCAAATCCGCCAAAGGCTTTGACCCGCCTGCCCGCAGCGAAGTCTCGCGTTCGCTTGTCGCGGTAGCTGAGGATCACCAATGCAGGGTATCAGCAATTACGCGTTACGTTAAGCGTAAAGGCTTTTCTTCTTGCTCCACCCCAGGACCCCGCTCCTGCGTAATTTAATTACTGCGCAGCCGTTTCCTTTTTGCTTCCATGCGACCATCTCGGCCCGCCCTTGCCTGTGCCGCTTGCAGTAAAATTGTGTAGCCATGAAACGTCGCAAGTCCAAGCATAAGCAAGAGCCGGACGTGCAGCCGCCCGACCAGAACGCCGGGGCCGCTTCACAAATCGCCGTTGAACCCGAACCGCAGCCTCCTGCAGACACCGCGAATCCGGCCGAGGAGCAACCCAGTTTCGAAACCTTCGAGATCTCCGGCGAGCTGCAGCAGGAAATCGAAAACTTCACCAACTCTTTCCATGTGCAAAGGCACCCGGGAACGCCCCGCGCGTCCGCCGGGAACGAGCCGCGCGCGCCCCACTCCGCGTCTGTTTCAACCGCGCCGCCTTCCGCCGCCGACCGTCGTGCAAATCCTCGGTACGCCTTCCAGGCCACTGCCGAAGTCGCCGCCAGCAACTCCTCCGCCAAAACCAAAACGCGCGTCCGCGACCTGAGCCAACAGGGCTGCTACCTCGACACAGAAACTCCGCTCCCTCTCGGAACTGCCGCCAACGTGCGCATGACCAAGGGCGCCAAATCGCTCGAAGTCCAGGGCCGCGTCGTTTACGTTCAGCCGGGCCGAGGCATGGGCCTGATGTTCACTGCGGTTAGGCCGGAGCACGGCGGCACTCTCGATGTCTGGATCAACGAATCCCGCGAAACTTCCTGGCTCGCCAACAATCGCCGCCGGAGCCAGCGCGTCTTGATGAAGATTCCGGTCCGCGTCGGCTTACAGGCAGCCAACGCGGCGCGTTCCGAAGAAGATACGTTCACGCTCGCCGTGAGCGCTCACGGCGCGCTCATCGCCGTTAACGCCCCGATGTACCGTGGCCAACGTCTCACGCTCCAGAATCCTCAGACCAAAGATTCGCTCGAGTGCGTCGTTGCGCACATTGACAAATTCCCCGACGAGCAAGTCAAAATCGGCGTCGAATTCCTCCTCCCCAACCCCACCTTCTGGCATGTGGCCTTCCCGCCCAAAGACTGGTCCCCCCGCCATCCCCACGCTAAATCCCGCCCTTAGTCAAGTCCGAGGGGCTTGTCATCATGAACGGGAGCAAGCACCTCATCATCAAGCTGTCATCCCGGAGTGAGGGATTCGCGCGCGGCTTCTTGTTTACCCAGAGGCTCGAAGGGACGGTCTCTACGGCTTTATGGAGCGGTAGCCTTCGCACAAAGATAATGAAGGCGTTAACGATTCCCACGGTACGGAGCGAACAGGGATCGAAGAAAAGCGCCGCGCGCAGACGCAAGGGCGAAACTGCGCACGGGAGCGCGTAAAGTTTACCACCCGCGTGAAGATTTACTCTCATGTGATAACCCATCGGTATTAGACAATCCGTCATAACATGTGAATTCTCCGACACTTACAATGCGGCGCCTTTTGGTACGCGAGTGGCAAATTCTAACGGCGCCAGTTCCCTCATCCCCTTCTAGTCCCCAATTTCTGAGGCCAAAACCCTGTACAGGGCCCGGAGTTCGACGTGTGTCCGCCCTGAGGCAAGAACGGCGCGAATATGTGGCTGTTACGAAGCTCGGTTTTTCCAGAGGCGGTAGCTTTGGCTCCCGCGTAAGTCGCTTCTTATCAACCCGGCTTTAGCCCTGCCTACCCGCAGGCCGGCCCCCGAAGCGACGTCTTTCGAGTTTTGAAACAGCCTCGGTATCGCGCCCCTACAAAAGAGTTGGAGCCGATTCATGAAGCCAACCATCTTGCTCGTGGACATTGCTTCGCACGATCGTGAAAACCAGAGAATGTTCCTGCAAAGCCATGGCTACGAAGTCTTCGTGGCGGAAACGGAGGAAACCGCGCAGCAGCTTTGCCGGCAAGTTCAGCCGGACCTGGTGCTGCTGCACGATTCTCCGCCACACCTAGCTGGTCCTGAGCTTTGCCGACGGCTGAAGCAAGAACCTCTCAACCAACTGACGCCGGTGGTGCTGGTTTCCTCCTCTGCGACTCCGGCGGATGTGCTGCGGGGCGGGGAAGCGGGCGCGGCGAGTTTTTGGGACACTCCTTGCACCCTGCGGGACGCGCTGGGCCGGATCGAAGCGTTCTTGCGCCTGAAGAACTACATTGACGAACAGGCAAAAGCAGTGGTCCTTACGTTGGCGCTCAGCGTCGAAACCAGACACTCGGTTGCGGATGAACATTCCGGCACACTTGCGGATTATGCCTCGAGGCTCGGGCAGAACCTGGGAATGACGGAAGAAGAGCTGGAGGAATTGCGGCTGGGCTGCCTCCTTCATGACATCGGGAATGTCGCCATTCCAGACAGGATCCTTCTCAAACCGGATCGCCTGAACAGGGAAGAGACGGAAATCGTGCGGCAGCATCCCGCTACGGGAGAAAGAATCTGCGCGCCGCTGAAGTCGCTTCGGCGGATACTGCCTCTTATCCGGCATCACCATGAAAGAATGAATGGAAGCGGCTATCCGGACGGCTTGCGCGGAGAAGAAATTCCTCTACCGGCGCGCATCCTGCAAATTGCAGACGTATATGACGCGCTGATGAAGGACCGCCCGTACCGGACAGCGCTTAGCTCCGCGGTAGCACTCGAGATTCTGCGCCAGGAAGCGGCGCGGGGCTGGCTGGATTCGGACTTGGTGTTGAAGTTTTCCCGAATCTGCCAGTCCAGCGGTTTCCTTCCCGTGAGAGGGAGGTCCATGCTGGCCTCCTACTACACCTAGGAGAAGAGAAAGTAGAAAGCAGAAGCCAGAAAGCACCAAGCGCCAGCGCGAGGGGTAGGGACTGTAGCGGTCTCATCACGAACGAAGTGAGGGATCTTCTTTGATTTCGTAGCGCTTCAATCCTTGCCGGCTCTTCTCCGTGGCTTTCCACCTTTCTGACTTTCTTCGTTCCGCTTTTTGCCTTCTGCGTTTCTGGGAGCGTCAGCTCTGGGCCACGGGTACAGGGTCCGTTCTAGGCACCAAACTCACGCGAAAATCCCCGAACTCCTCGTCGAGAATCCCCGAATAAATAACGAACAAACCTACGGCGCCGTCAATGAGGACTTGCATGACCAGGGGTGCTGCCGCACCCATCAGGCCTCCCATCGAGGCGAAAATTCCCATCGTCAAGCTTAAAGCGATAGACCCGGCGATCCGGAATACCACCGAGTACACAACGGTGCGCCAGATGAATTCCCACCATACGCGCAGGGTTCGCTCGTAGGACAGGGGCAGAGGCTGGCCAACAACAACAGCGCCGGGGGGCAACAACGCGATGGAAAAAGCCCGGAATTGCTTCCCCAGAATGCGCCGTATGCCAATCATCGAAACCGCGAAGACGACAGCGTAGGGCAAGATCCGGTTAGCCCACCGAACGACGTCGGTGGAAAGCACGTCGCTTTCCCAGGCCTTGCGCAACAGGACCGACACGCCGACGATGAGGAAGAATGAAATCAGCGACACGGGCCAATAGTAGGCCCACCAAATCCGAACGCCGTGGCCAAGGGTAGGCTGAATGTAATTTCCCTGGGATGGAGATGCCTCGCCGAGCAAAGGGGCGTCGAACGAACTCGGTGTCGTTGACATCGCAGTGCGCGCATTGTGCGCCGCCCGAATGGTGGAGTCAAGACGGGTAGAGTCCTGCCATGCCTCCGAGGTTTCCAGGTAGCGCCATTTTTTCCGGTTGGCATATTTTTTTTCTTGGGTTCCCCGGTTTTGAATTTGACGTTTCCGCCGCTTGCCGGCTGCGCTCCAAGGCCGCGGCTCTGCATTTAGACCTCGTGGCGCTTTCTACTCTCTGCTTTTCCTTCATATTCCAACTACAATATGCATGGTTCCTTGTTGCGCTTCACGGCACTTAAACTCCTGCTAAAGGGAGCCTCTATGTCTTTTCGAACGGTTTTCCTGGCCGTAGTGATTGCCTTCGCCCTGATCCTCGGCGCGTTCCTTGTCAACCGCGCCAGGCCCAAAGTCGAAACCGAGCAGCCCAGCGCCGAATTCGTGCGAGCTACGGGAAAGTGCGCGGAATGCCACGCGCGAATGCAATACTCCGTCGTCCACGAATACGAAATGAGCCTGCATGCCCAGAAGGGCGTGAACTGCCTCGACTGCCACCAGCCCGCCACCGGCCAGGAAAAGAAGGACCATCACGGCTTCATCATTTCCACAAAGCTCACAGCCGGGAATTGCCGGGGCTGTCACGAAAATATTTATCAGCAGTTCCTGCGCAGCCGTCATGCGGCTCCGGCTTGGGCTGCGATTTACGGCGAGAAGGGGCTCACTCCCGAACAGATAAACTTCTCAGAGACCTATCAGCCCGGCGGGACGCGCCGGCCTCCTCATCCGTTTGTGCAGCTCGAAGGCGCCTCAGCCATGACCAGCGGATGCGAGCAGTGTCACAGCGTCGGAAAGCCCAACACCGACGAAACCATCGGGAATTGCACCGCATGCCATACGCGCCACACCGCTTCCGTGCGGATCGCGCGCCTGCCCACCACTTGCGCGCAATGCCACATGGGTCCCGACCATTCGCAAATCGAGATTTACGAAGAATCGAAGCACGGGGTGATGTTCCAGGCGCAAGAGCGCTTGCTAAACCTGGACGCCCCGCCCAAAACGCTCACCACGCGCGACATGTTCGTCCCCACCTGCGCCACTTGTCACATGAGCGGCATCAACGGCGTGGGCGTCACGCACGATCCGTCCGAGCGGTTGTCCTACTATCTCGCCAATGCCATCAGCGAAAAACGGCCGAACTACACCGCAAGTCAGGCCAAAATGAAGCAGATTTGTTCGCAGTGTCACACGCCCGCATTGATTGACCGCGTTTACCGCCAGGCCGAACAAGTTGTCCTGAACACCAACGAGCGCGTTCGCGCCGCGCAGGATCTTGTCAACGGCTTGCGCAAGGACGGCGTACTCGCGGGAAAACCCTTCACGCAGCCCATCGACTTCGTCTATTTCGATTTGTGGCACTACGACGGGCGCACTAGCAAACATGGCTCCTTCATGGGCGGAGCCGATTTTGTGCAATGGCACGGCAACTATCCCATGCTGCAAAAGATGGTAGAGCTGCAATCCATGGCCGCGGCCCTCAGGAGAGAGCATGGCCACGGCAAGTGAGCGCTCTAGCGACTCAGGGCAATGGTGGTCAGCGGTGAAGCGAGTGCCGGTGTTGCTCACGCCGATGATTCTCGTCGAACTCTTTGCCACCCTCAACGTGGGATTTCTCACCTTCGATATCTACCTGGCGCACTCCGTGAATCAGTTCCGCAATCGGGCAGAGTCCATCCCGCTGTTTTTTTCCGCCATCGCGCCACTGCTGCTGATTTTTGCTCTCGGTGCGCGATACCGCTCGCCCGCTGCCTGGAAGTACCTGGGTTACTTCATCGGCTGGATTGCGGTGCTCGTTGGCCTCACCGGGGTAATTTTTCATCTCCAAAGTCATTTTTTTTATGAGCACACGCTTCGCAGCCTCACCTACTCCGCGCCGTTTGCCGCTCCCTTGGCGTACACGGGCCTCGGTTTCCTGATCATCCTGAACCGCATGGTAGACGCCGGGACACTCGAATGGGCGCAGTGGGTATTACTCCTGGCTCTCGGCGGCTTCGTGGGAAATTTCATTTTCAGCGTCGCCGATCACGCGCAAAACGGCTTCTTCCGCCCGCTCGAGTGGGTGCCCGTCGTCGCCAGCGCCATCGCCGTAGGCTTCCTTGCCGTGCCATTGCTAATGCGCGTCTCGCGCCGCTACATCCATTTCTGCGGAGCCATGCTGCTGCTCGAAGGAGCCGTAGGCGTGTGGGGCTTTGCCGTGCACGCCGCCGCGAATTTCCGTGGCCCTTCCATTCACGCCTTCGACAATTTCATCTACGGAGCCCCGCCGCTCGCCCCGCTCCTGTTCCCGAATCTTATGCTCCTTGGCCTAATCGCCCTCCGCCAACTCGCCTCCCGTTCCGCCTAAAGCCGCGCCTCCTGCCTTCCGCCTTTCTTTATTCTGCTTTCTACTTTCTACCTTCAGCCTTGCCCCCGGCTTCGTTGCGCCGAGCGACAGGATCGGTTTCCGACTCCGAATGGCGCGCCGGGACTGAACCTGGTCGTGGGTTCACGAAGGATCCAAGGTGATTCCGTACTGGCCCTCCAAGTTGTATGGACATCCATGAATGACGCCTTCACCATTGGCAATGGTGAGTTTTCGGTTTTGCACATCAGCAATCCACTTTGGATTGGCCGAGGCCGCCACGCGCGTGGCGATGATGCGCAGCCGCGCCACCTCCGGGGGCACGTCGCTGCTTCCATTGCCGTCCAATTGTTGGAAGTCACTGAGAATCTGCGACTTCACCCAGCTCTTGATCCCGCCGTTCTGGACTCTGATGTCGAACATGAGCGCCACGGCGCGTTGGGAGTTCAAATCATATTCGTTGCAGAGCGCTGTCGCTCCCTGGAATATGCTGGCGGCGCTTCGGGTTTCGATATCCTGAAATTCCTGTGTCAGGCCTAAGGTTTTAAACAATCCGAGCCAAGGCTCAAAAAGGACATGGCGGATGGGATCCTGGATCGATCGCGCCCACGAAAGTTGCTCGTCGGGGCTCTCCTCGAGCATGGCTGCCAGCGCGTCGTAGTTTGGCCCGAAAAGCTGCGAGAGTTGGTCCTGATGGTTTTCGTTCATTTGCGCAAGCAGAGGCTGCAAGGTGCCCTGGCCGATGTTCCATTGCAAGGCGCCAAAGCTGATTCCCTGGCCGTCGAAGTCGCCGGAAAGCCCGGCGAAGCAATCCGGGGGCGGGTGGCTTGTTTCGATGGCACCGGTAAGAGCCAAACACTGATGATCGAGCGGCTTCGTGGTCATTTCCGGCACTGGAACGTCGGCCCCGTTGAAAAGCGCCTTCCAAGTATCGGGCCCCACTCTTCCATCCACGGTGAGGTTCTCGGACGACTGAAAAGCTCGGACGGCCGAGTCTGTCCCGCCGCCGAAGATTCCGTCGACCGACCCCGAGTAGAGTCTTGGTGTCCGGGCGGCGAGCGCCTGCTGAATCTGACTCACTTCCGGTCCGCGAGATCCAAGGAGATAAACCGTCATATTTCCCTCTTGGGCAATGCTTCCGTGTTCATGCTTTCGCTTTCGCCGTGGCAGTAGGTTTGGCCCGCAGTGAGGACAAAGCTTGGAGCATGTCGTGCCAGTATGGCGCGCCAATGCTCACTAGAATGCCTGTCAGCAACGAACCAAAAAACTCATAAACAAGGATCCCCAGCCCGCTTTGCGTTTCCTGAGCCAATGCAAGTGTTGCTTGCGCCACGTCTGCCTTTTGGTCGTCATTCAATTGATCGCTGGCGGTGTTTTTTGCGGCCTCTTTTTGCTTCGCGTCGGTAATCTTCTCGGCCCCGGCCAACCTTTGCAGGTTCTGCTGTTGCCTTAAATTCTCCTTAGACTTCGCGGTTTGTACCCTCAATTGCTCGAGGCATTCTTGCTTGCGTGAATCAGTGAACCTCAGGCACTTCTCACGCCAAATCCGCCCAACGCCAAAACTAACATCGCTCAGGAAGCCCCTCATGTTTTGCTGGAAGTCCTTCATTTGGGCGTCCAATTCTGCTTTATTCGGAGCCGTCGTGGATTGGTTTGCGTTTGCCGGGTTGGCTTCCGCCTTCGCCTGGTCCCCAGCGAAGGTGGTAGCCTTGTCGGCGTACTTGTCCGAGAAGGTGGCGCGCAACTGCTGATCCGTATACAGCGTTTTCCAGATGGTGAGAGCATTGATGTTGCACAGGAGACACAAGCCTAACCCCACCGCCAGCGCGAGATTCTTCATCCGCATTTCAAAGGCATAATTCACGTTGGCAACGTGAATCTTAAGGCGAGACTCCAGGTCGCTCACGCGTGCATTCTGATCGAGTTGCCTGAGGAACCAGCTCAGGTATCCCGGATTCAAGATCTCGCTTCCCAGGCGGTGCCAAGGAATACTGTTGGCAAAATTCTTCACCTCCGGTTTCACCTGAGGATCTCGGAGAATTGCGTTCCACGTTTTGTTCGTGGTTGCCAGCACCAGCCGTTTGACTTCGTGCTCCAAATTGTCTGAGTAATAGTCAAAATAGTTTTTCAGCACGGAGGTCAGTGTCTTCACCAGCAGGCTCAGCATCAGCATGATGGCCGCGAATCCAGTGAGCGTCTCGATGAGCGTGAGCATCTCAATGGCCTCCTTTTGGCGCCGCCGGCCCGTCTCCCGCCGGTGTGCCGATTGCGGGCGTTTGAGGGGTGTTCCCGGGTGGGTTTTGCGGAGTGGCTTTTGCGTCCGAAGATTTGTCTGCGCTGCCCTCGGAATCTCTCGGCGGCTCGAATCGCGACCAATCGCCGACGCCCCACACGTATAGCGCCACAGCGATCAGGACGGACAAGAGTCCATAGGTTAGTTGCATCCGGCTGAAAGGAATCTTGCCGCCCTCATCGATTCCCAGGCATGGTGCCGCCAACACCAGGACGGCAACAACCAGGAGGGCGCCGATGATGACGCCCATAGCTCCCGCTAGGGATCTAGCCCGTTTTGCAAACTTGGAGAGAAAACGGCCCGAAGTTTTTCCATTGTTTTCAGTTCCCAATGGATGCTCCTTCCACCAGGCCATCCCCGCAAAGGCGGTGACTAGTGACCCAAGGACCTTACTGGGACTCAACGGCCCATTCCCCCGGGGTCTTCTGGATTCCCGTGCAAGACCATTCGCTCGCTCCGGATGGTTCTTGCCTATAGTGGTCTTCAAGGGCTTAACGTTACAGATAAAGAGCAAGGATTTAACTTAGTCGATATCAATGGGCGCCGCCCGCCACGCTCCGAGGAAACCGATGTCAGGTGTAACGCGAACGAGGGTGCTGGCCAGACGGAACGCCGCGTGGAACGTCGCCCGCGAATGGTCTGAATCTCACGATTCATTGCGCCTCTCGCATCCGTGCGCTACAGTGAACCCCACGGACCCGACCATGAGCTACGGCACGCTTCCCTCGCGCTTCTTGAACGCAATGGACAACCTGCCGAACCCTCGCGCGCAGCTGGCGCGGCGCGACGCCCGATGGGAGCCGGTTTCGTCGCGGGAGTTTCTCCGCCGCGTTGCCGGCCTGTCTTCCGCCTTTGCGGAGTTGGGTGTCAAGCCCGGGGATCGTGTCGGGCTGTTCGCCGCGAACCGTCCCGAATGGCACGCCGCGGACTTCGCCATCAACGGCGCGGGCGCCATCACGGTTCCGGTTTATTTCCACGAATCGCCCGACCGCATGACGTACATCCTGAAGCATTGCGGCGCGAAGGTGGTTTTCGCCGCCGGCCAGGCGCAGCTTGAAAAGCTGCTCTCCGTGCGCGGCAGTCTGCCGGAACTGGAAAACATTGTTGTGGCCGACGCTGGCGAAGGGGTTCCCGCCGAATGCTTGCGCTACGAAACGCTGATCGTCGGCGCCGGCGATAAGGAGATTTCCTCTTATCGCTTGCGCGCTGCCCAAGTGCTGCCCGGCCAGCTTGCCTCCATCATTTACACCTCCGGGACTACCGGCGAGCCCAAAGGCGTGATGCTCACGCACACCAACTTTTGCTCGAACGTCACCGACGTGGGGCACGATTTCCGCCTGAATCCCGCGGAAGACCTCGCGCTCTCGTTTTTGCCGCTTTCGCACGTCTACGGACGCACGCTCGACTACATTTACATTTTCCAGGGATGCCCCGTCGCCTACGTTCCATCGACCGACGAAGTCGCTCAGGCGATGCTGGAGGTTCAGCCTACGGTGGTTGCGGCGGTGCCGCGCGTGTTTGAGAAAATCTACGCGCGGATGGTCGAGGAAGGCTCGAAGGCCAAAGGTTTGAAGCGAAAGATTTTCAACTGGGCCATGAAGGTTGCCAATCAGTCGGTCCGCTGGAAGGCCAGCGGGGGACACGCCAGCCTTGCGGTGAAGGTGCAATGGCTGCTGGCCAATCAGCTGGTCTACAAAAAAGTTCGCGCCGGATTAGGCGGGCGGCTGCGACTCATCAGCTCCGGCGGAGCGCCGCTGTCCAAAGAGCTGGCGGAATTTTTCTGGGCCGTGGGTGTGCCTATCTATCAAGGCTACGGACTTACGGAAACGTCGCCGATTGTTTCGAGCAATTATCCGGTGAATCGCGTGGGCAGCTCGGGAAAACCGATCGCGAACGTGCTGGTGCGCGCCGCGCAAGACGGAGAGATTCAAGTCAAAGGCCCATGCATCATGCAGGGCTACTACAAAAATCCCGAAGCCACGCGCGAAGTTACTACGCCCGACGGCTGGTTCTGCACGGGCGACATTGGCTTTGTTGATGACGCCGGCTACCTCTACATCACCGACCGCAAAAAAGACTTGATCAAGACCTCGGGAGGGAAATTTGTCGCGCCGCAGCCGATTGAGAACTCATTGAAGACCAGTCCGTACATACTGAACGCGATGGTCGTTGGTGATAAGCGCAAATTCATCGCCGCATTGATTGTGCCCAATCCCGCGACGGTAGCCGCGCGCCTTGCCGACGAAGGGTTGAAGTTTTCGTCCAATTCCGAAATTGCCGCGCATCGGCGGACGCATGCACTGATTGAAGACGAAATCAAGCGCCTCACCGCGCACCTCGCGCAATACGAAACCATCAAGCGCTTCGCGCTCCTCCCCGAAGATTTCACCTTCGACAGCGGCACGCTCACCTTCACCCTGAAACTCAAGCGCCGCGTCGTCGAAGAAAAATACCGCCGCATCATCGAGTCTCTCTACGCCGACGTCGCCGAACCCCGCCCCATTCTTCAGAACTAGGAAAGCAGAATTAGTCACCGAGCCACCCAGACGCGGAGCTAGGAGATTTGGTCTTTCCAATCCGATGCTTTTTCTCTGTGGCTCCGTGGCTCCGTGGCATTGCTAACGCGGGCCTGTTCTCCGGGACAGTTTTGTTTTCACGACAGGGCATCGTAACCTCGCAAAATCAAAGCATCCTTTTCTCGTAAACTGGAATCCTAGGAACCAACGCCCACCTCAGTTCCCGGATCACCTGCAATCGTAAACGCTAGTTGCTTTTTGTTGGGGTAACGCAAAGTAGCAGCGCAAGAAAAAATAAGAACCTACTTGGGAGGCGAATGTGAAGTTCATTCATCGATCGTTCGGGGGAGATAGAGTCTCTTATGGCGCACGCGCCGCTAGCGCAGGTTTGCTGTGCTGGCTTGTTCTGAGCCTTTGCCCTTCGATGCTTGCGCAAGCGCCGATTCCCGCGGGAAAGAGTCCGGCAGGCAAGAACGGTGAAGGCGGGTTTTCACCGGGATGGACGCTGGGCGCGCGATTAGAAGGCGACTACAGCAGCGCCGCGGGCGTCTACGACGTGGGAAGCGCGCTTGGATACAACTTCTCGCGCCACTTTGGAGTGGATGCGGGTGTTCCTTTCTATTTCGTGTCTACGCCGGCCATCACGAAGCAGGCGAATCCCGGCGCGGTTTCGGGAGTGGGGATTGGAAACACGTTTTTGGATTTGCTGCTGACCTATCCGAATCCGTTGTTGAATTACAGTTCGGGGATTCACTTGACGGTGCCGATCGCCGACACGAAGAAAGGGTTTAGCACCGGCCACGCGACGTGGAACTACGCCAGCCACTTCGATCACGCGTTCGGGGACTGGTCGCCCTTCGTAGATGCGGGTGTGGGCAACACGATCCTGGACACTAAATATTTCACGCGGCCGTTCATGACTTTCGGCTACAACGCCGCGTTCAGCGGCGGCCTGGAATATGACAAGGGGCCGTTCAGTTTGCAAGCGGGCGCGTATGACGTTGCGCCGTGGGGAAATCAGACGGTGATCAGCCGTGTGTTCCGCTGCGGTTCGGCCGCGAAGTGCGGCTCCAGCGGCCCGAGCACGAATCGCAAAGGGTTTACCAGTGCGAGCGTAACTTCGGGAGGAGCGGGTTTGGTTCGCGACAACGGTTACGAAGCGGGCTTCGACTTCAAGCCGGCATATTACCTGGATCTGGAATTCGACTACAGCCGCAGCGTTCCGCTGCAGCTCAACAATTATTCGTTTGGGATTGGCATCAATCTGAGTGCGCTCGTGCGGCCGCGAAGTCACTGAGGGCACGTGCTCCTACACGTTCCAGGTTTCAGAATCTAGTGCCGCTGAATCCCGAAGGGGTTACAGCGGTTTGCCGTCAGGGCCAAGGAAGCGGAGCTCGCCAAGGTTGAGTTCCTTCACGCCCGCTTCGATTTTGGAGCGATCGCCGACGACCACCCAGATCAAGTTATCAGGATGATCGACGATTTTTGCCGCGGCTTCCACGTCGGCAGGTTTGAGCGCGCGAATTTTGGCGGCATAAGTTTCGTAGTAGTCGTCGGGCAATCCGAATTGCACCAGCTCGTTGATGGAGTCGCCGACTTCCTGCTGCGTTTCGCGCGAGCCGGGCAGGCTGAGCGTTTCACTGTCCTGCACGACAGACAGCTCTTCGGGCGTGAGCGGATGGTCTCCGATGACTCCGCGGAGTTCCTTGTTGATTTCCACAAGGGACTCTTTGGTCTTGTCGGTTTGCACCGGAGCCAGCGTCAGCCAGGGCCGCTGGCCGCGAGCGCCCCACAATAAAGAGGTGGTGCCATAGGACCAGTGTTTGTTCTCGCGAAGATTCGAGTTGATGCGCGAGAGGAACAGTCCGCCGAGGCCGTCGTTCATCGCCTCGATGGCGATCTCGTTGGGATTCGCATAGGGCGGCGCGATGTTTCCGACCATGATGATGGATTGTTGCGCGCCCGGCTTGTCCATCATGTACACGATGGACTTTGGCGGCAACTGGACAGGTTTCACGTTTTTCGCCGGCGTTGGTCCTGGCTTCCAACTTGCAAAAAGTCTTTCGAGTTTGGGAGTGATTTCACTTAGCGTCGTGTCGCCCGCGATGACGAGCGTTGCGTGATTGGGCTTGAACCACTCCTGATGGAATTTCGCGAGGTCTTCCCGGGTCATTTTTTCGACGCTGGCGATGGTGCCGGAGCCCGTGAGCGGATTGCCGTAAGCATTGCCCGGGCCATACAAGAGTGATGGGAAAACGCGCAAGGCCATTTGAATCGGCGTGGTTTGCTCGCGCTGGATCCCGGCGATTTGCAGCTTCTGCTGCTTCTTGAAATCGTCTTCGGGGAAGACCGGATTGAGAATAAGGTCGGCATACAATTCGAGAGCTGGATCCAGTTTTGATTTCAGAGACGATAGCCGCACGATGGACATGTCGAGATTGGAGTACGCACCGATTTGTGCGCCGAGCAGCGCCTGTTCGTCGCTGATCTCGAGGGCGTTCCGCGTTTTTGTGCCGCCGCTCAGAAGCGACATGGCCATCGTGGAGGTTCCCGGTGCGCCAGCGGGATCGGCGGCGTAGCCCGCATCCACGTCAAGCCAGAAAGTGACCAGCGGGACTTCGTGACGTTCGGCGAGAATGACTTTCAAGCCGTTTGATAACGCGGCTCTTTCGAGCTTTGGCAGCTTGAGAGCAGGCGGAGTCCCGATGGTTGGGGCTTTCGAGCGGTCCGCGCCCGCGGCGGCGGCTTTGTAGTCAGGGAAGGGATGGACTTCTAGAATATAGACGCCGTCGGCGAGCCAGCGATTCGCCGCTGTTTTCAAGTCTTCGGCGGTCGCTTCTTGCACGCGCTTCAAGGAAACCTTGTAGTGCGCGGGATCACCGTGGAAAACCTGGTTGCGGGCGAGCTGATCGGATTTTCCGCCGAAGCCTCCGATGCGCTCGATGCCGCGGATGAAGTTGGCTTGATACTGCGCCTTCACTCGGGCGAGTTCTTCGGCGGTGGGCCCGTCCTTCAGGAATCTTGCCAGCTCCTCGTCCAGTTCTTTTTCGACCTGGGCCAGGTCGCCTCCAGGCTTCGCGGTGGTTTGCACGACGAACTGGCCGCCGATTTCCTTCAAACTGACGCTGGCGTTGGCATTGGTCGCAATCTGATCGTCGTAGACCAGGCGCTTGTAGAAGCGGGAACTCTTTCCGGAGCTGAGCACGTCGCTCACGAGGTCGAGGTAATCGGCGTCGGGGGTGCCATCCTGAGGTACGTTCCAAATCTTATAGATGCGCGCTTGGGGAACGCGGTCCTGGACGGTTCCGCGATGGGTTCCGGTCATTTTGGCAATCCAGGCTTCCTGATGCCCGACCGGCGGCCCGGGAGGAACGTTGCCGAAATATTTTTCGACTTTTTCCTTGGCGGTTTTGGCGTCAATATCACCGGCGAGGCAAATCACAACGTTGGACGGGCCGTAGTAGGTCTTAAACCATTCCTTCACGTCGTCCATGGAGGCGGCGTTGAGATCGGCCATGTCGCCGATAACGGTCCAGGAGTAGGGATGCCCGGCGGGATAAGTGTTCTGCGTGATGAGCTGAAAAGCGACGGCGTAAGGCTGATTTTCTCCCTGGCGTTTTTCATTTTGCACGACGCCGCGCTGGAGATCGAGAGTTTTCTGATCCAGCGTGAGATAGGCCATGCGGTCGGATTCCATCCATAGCGTGTAATCGAGCGCGGACGTCGGAACGTTTTCGAAATAATTGGTGCGGTCATTGTTGGTGGTGCCGTTGAGGTCGGTGGCGCCGATTTTTTCCATGGCGTCAATGTAGCGGCCCTGGGCGTGCTCGCTGCCGCCAAACATCAGGTGCTCGAAGAGATGCGCGAAGCCGGTCTTGCCGGGCTTTTCGTTCTTCGATCCCACGTGGTACCAAAGGTTCACCGCGACGATGGGGGCCTTGTGATCTTCGTGGACGATCACCGTCAGTCCGTTGTCCAGCACGAACTTTTGAAAAGGAATGTCGACACCCTGCGCGAGAAGGCCCCATGCTGTAAACGCGCAAACGAAAGCCAGCACAACTGCTCGAAACTTCATCCGTGTCCCTCCTCAACTGCAGGTCGCGAAGCGAGATTATAGTGGGGCTTGGCGGTCTTGGCTAGGTTCCCGCGTGCGGATTTGTTCTCGCGGCAGGCAGGGGCTAAAATGCGATGGAGGTTGTTATGCCAGACAATTTGGTGATCGCCGGGCGCGCGTTTCAGTCGCGGCTTATCGTGGGAACCGGGAAGTACCGCAGCTTTCAGGAAATGGCGCGGGCGCATGCGGCTTCCGGCGCGGAGATGGTCACGGTGGCCGTACGGCGCGTGAACCTGACCGACAAGTCGAAGGAATCGCTGCTGGACTACCTTGACCGGGAGAAGATTTTCATTTTGCCGAATACGGCGGCGTGCTACACGGCGGACGAAGCGATTCGCACGGCGCGGCTGGCGCGCGAAGTGGGGCTGTCGAATTGGATTAAGCTGGAAGTCATCGGCGACCAGCAGACGCTTTTTCCGGACACGGAGCAGCTGATTGAAGCTACGCGAGTGCTGGTGAAGGAAGGCTTCGTTGTGCTGCCTTATACCAATGATGACCTGATTGCCGCTCGAAAGTTAATTGATGCCGGTGCGGCGGCGGTGATGCCTCTTGCCGCGCCGATCGGCTCAGGGTTAGGGATTCAGAACCCTGCCAATCTGCGCATTTTGCGGGAGCGGATTACGGAAGTGCCGATGATTGTGGATGCTGGTGTCGGCACCGCTTCCGACGCTGCGATCGCTATGGAGCTGGGCGCGGATGGCGTGTTGATGAACACGGCCATAGCCGAAGCGGGAGATACCGTTCTCATGGCCGAGGCGATGCGCGACGCAGTGATTGCGGGGCACAAGTCATATCTCGCAGGTCGCATGCCAAAGCGGCTGTACGCGTCGGCCTCAAGTCCCATGAGCGGCGTGGTGCGTTGAGTCCGTTAACCGGTGCTCTTGGACCACAAGTCGGTTCGAGTATTTGCGGACTATCATCAGTTTTACTTGTGGGACAAAGGAATGACCCAGCTGGCGCCCGATGACTACTCCGGCGAAGATGTGGAGCGGCGCATCAAAACAGCTCCCCATGTTGTGGTCATCCAACCGGAAAGCGACATCGATATACTTGTGGAGATAGAGATTCACGAAGCAGAGCCAGCCTCTGACCGCGGGAAGTGGGACCACATTGCGGAAGCCAGTTTGCACGTTCCCACAGGACAGCTGCAGGTACACGAGTGCACGGGAGGACCTGTTGCTGACTTTCGCGTGAACAAGGGTTGGTACCGCGTACGTTCGTTTCATGCCGGGCTAGACTCTTATTATCGTGGAGAGGGCGACCGAGGCGATTCTTATCGTGTGGTGTTGTGGCCAGCTCCTCCAGGAGAAGTGCAAGTTCTCAAGCAATATTCCCGTCCAAAGTAGTAGTCGGCGAAACGACACTACTCTCCCCATCGCGAATCCAGCTGTACGACTGGGCATGCATCAGTCGTTTTGACCCTGAACCAGGGTGCTAAGGGTTTTGCCCGAATAACGTTTAGGAAACCAAAAAGGGAGAGGCCTGCTACTCATCACCCGTTTTTGACACTAACTATAGGAGAGCCTGCGGGCGGTTGTGCCCAAAGGCATGCGCCGAACCCTGTCCCGGGGCGCTCCTTGTGAGCCCTTATGGAACGCAAGTTGAACGTGTGGCGTTCGCCCTTATTGAAGCAATTCCTGATCGGTGTGGCCGCGGGTGCCGCCTATGTCCTCGCCGCGAAGCTGAGCCTACGCCTGGCCACGGTGCACCCGAGCGCGAGTCCTTTCTGGCCGCCTACGGGAATTGCCATCGTGACGCTGCTTCTTCTGGGGCTTCGCTACTGGCCCGCGATTTTTGTTGGCGCCTTTTTCGCAAACGTGACGACGGCTGGCTCGGTGCTTACTTCGCTGGGCATCGGGGCGGGGAATTGCCTTGAAGCTGTCACCGCGGCCTATCTCGTTTCCCGCTTCGCGAGAGGCAAGGATGTTTTTGACAGCACCTGGGGCATTCTTCGCTTTGCGCTTTATGGCGGAATCCTGAGCACGGGCATTGCGGCGACCCTTGGCGTTACCAGCCTTGCTCTGGGCGGCTACGCTCCCTGGCATGCCTACGGACTCATCTGGCGCACGTGGTGGCTTGGTGATGCGGCAGGCGCGCTGGTCTTTGCGCCCTTCCTGCTATTGTGGAGCGCCAATCCGATCCCGCGCTGGTCCAAGCGCCAGTACGCAGAAGCCGCCGCGTTGCTCGCTTCCACGCTGCTTATCTCGTCCATCGTGTTTGGCCCGATGTTTAACACACAAGTCAAACATGACCCCTGGACGTTTCTCTGCACGCCGTTTCTGATTTGGGCGGCGTTTCGGTTTGGGCCTCGCGAGGCTTCGGCAATCATCTGCATCGTGTGTGCGATTGCCGTGGTGGGAACGTCGCACGGCTACGGGCCGTTTTCCCTCCAGTCGGCAAACGATTCGCTGCTGTTGCTGCAATCCTTTCTTTCGATTCAGGCGCTGATGACGCTGGTGTTTGCCGCCGAGGTCTCCGAACGCCGGCGACAGGAAGAACACGCGAAGCAGCTTGCCGTGCGCGATCCGCTGACGGGCCTGGCGAATTACCGGTTGCTGGTGGAACGCGTGGACGAGCAAATCAAACGCTATGGGCGCACGAACAAGCCGTTTGTAGTTTTGTTGATGGATTTGGACGGCTTGAAAAAGATTAATGATGAGTACGGACACCTGGTGGGCAGCCTGGCCATTTGCCGGCTCGCGGAAGTGTTGCACTTAAGCTGCCGCGAGACGGATACGGCGGCCCGTTATGGCGGGGACGAATTTGCGCTAGTGCTGACGGAAACCTCTGCGGAATCCGCCGTGCTAGTGGCGCTACGTGTTGCCCAGCGTTTGTCCCAGGACGCGGAGGAGCCCCGCCTCTCGGTGAGCATCGGCATTGCGGAATTTCCACGGGACGGCGGCACGATCGAGCATCTCTTAAGCGCCGCCGACCAGTCGCTCTACAACGACAAAAGGCGAGGACGGGCCGTGCTGCCGCACGTGGAAACGTAGCGGAATAGCAGAGTCCCGCGCAAGTACCGTTGGCAGCTAACCTCCGGCGGCTTTGCGAGCTTGCGCGTCGTCGTAACTTTCGCCGTAAATGGAGGGAACTTTTGCGCCCATGCAGCGCAGATAAGAGGAAAGCTGGCCGCGGTGGTGGATCGTGTGGTGGAGCCCCATCGGCACGAAAGTGACCGCGGGGCGCTCGAACATGCCACGGAAGTCGACCATTTTGGTGAGCTGATCGCCGGTGGTTTTCGTCAGGGCATCGAAATTCCGGACGAACCGTTGCTCGTACCAGGCGGCGACTTCCTGCGGGGTCTTCACGTTTTCAGGGATCATATTCGGAGTTGTATCGAAGACGCCGTTAATCACGGCTTCGAGGAAGCGGTTGTCCGAGGCTGCGATGTGCCGAACAAGTTCGATGGCGGTCTTCGAAATGGGGTCGGGCCGGTGGTCGCCTTTGTCGGCAGGCACGGCTTCGAGGATTTTCTTGGTAATGCGGCTCTCGTTTTTCAACGCGCCCAAATACACACCCTGCAACAGGAACACAGCTTGTTCACTGCTCATTGCGCTCATTCCAATTCTCCTTCGATAAAGTCGTTCGTGCGATTCTCTTGGATTCCCTGGCCGTTTGGATGCCCCGAATTCAGTTCCGTTTCATTCTCCGTGAGGTTTAAACATCCGCCTCGGCTACAACGTATGAAAAAGGAAATGCCAGGTGGTGTCCACCGCGGCATGCACGATGGCGGAGGCGAAGATGGAGCCGGTTCTGCGCCAGGTCCAGCCGTAGAAGATGCCCGCGATGGTGGCCAGGACCACGTAGCGCCAGTTGGGAAAGCCCAGATTCGTGATATGTGAGAAACCAAAAAGTACGGAGGCGGTCCACCAGCCGGCCACTTCGCTTTTGGACGCACGCGACAGAGTATTTTGCAGCAGGCCGCGAAAGAGAAATTCTTCGGGCCACGCGGTGAAGAGGAGAATGCTTAGCCCGGTAAGAGGCAGCGACTTCCATTCGCTCCAGCGCGGTTCGAATTGAATGAAATGCATGCCGGTACCCAGCGGAATGGCGATGAGGGCGAACGCGAAGAAGCTCACGAGGATGAAAAAGGTCCAGTTTTGGCTCCAGCCAATGGAGTAGCCGATGCCGTTAAGGCGCCGCACGAGCACGAAAACCGCGAGCGCAACGTTCAAGCAAAGAAGCACGGTCATCACGTAGGAGAGCTGTTCGGGAAACGGAAAGAGCCAATGCGACATGGTGAAGCCCCAGACACTGGGCAGCGGCTTCACGGCCAACCAAATCCCCACGATCATGGCAAAGTCCTGCCAACAACCGGGCGGCTTTCGCTCCGCCGAGGCGGCGAGCGCCAGCGGGGCAAACACGAGCACCGCGGCAGTTGCGGCACGGCCGAAGCTAAAACCATTTGTCCCAATTGCGTAAATCAGGTAGAGAAGGAACAAGGCAGCGCCGAGCAGAATGCCGGCGCTGGCGCCGAAGCGTGCGGCGAGGGCGGTGTCCGCTCCCCGCGCGGCAAACAGCAGCATGATGAGAAAAAGGAAAGCGAAGGTCGTCAGAGTCGCAGCAAAGGCGTGGCCGCCGAAACCGAGCCACACGGCGTAGAGCACGCCGACGAGCGTGAGAATGGCCCACAGGCCGAGCGTTGAAAACAGGCCGAGTTGACGGGTGGTGGCCAAGCGAGGATTGTAACGTAAAGATGACAGCGCGAACGAACCCGCTTGTGAAGCAGCAGCGGCCGGAAGCGGTGACCCGAGTGGCTGCCCCATCCAAAATGGGTCGGCTGGCATACATCGACTGGATGCGCGGGCTGGCGTGCGTGCTGATGTTTCAAACGCATTGTTACGATTCGTGGCTGAATCCTGCGGCAAGAAAGTCATCCTCGCTGATTCACTGGTCACAACTTGGCGGAACATTGCCGGCGCCGCTTTTCATTTTTCTGGCAGGAGTTTCGTTTGCGCTGGTGACCGAGCGGCTGCGGGAGAAGGGCGTTGAACCTAGCGCGATTGCCCAGCAGACGATCCTGCGTGGTGCGGAAGTTTTTGGAATGGGGCTACTTTTTCGCGTTCAGGAATTTGCGCTTGGTTATCCGTGGTCACCTTGGACGGATTTGCTGCGCGTGGACGTGCTGAACATTCTCGGGCTTTCGATGATGCTTATGGGAGTGCTTTGTTGGGCCACGGGTAACGGGGCTGTAGCGGCTGCGCGAATTCGCACGTTGGTCGCGGGATTGCTTGCTGCGGGCGCTGTTGCAATGGTTACGCCGCCACTGTGGACCACCCACCGGCCAAAGTTTCTGCCTTGGCCCCTGGAATCCTACTTCAATGGAGTACACGTTTTTGATAAACCGCAGCCGTGGCTGTTTCCCTTGTTCCCGTGGTCGGCGTTTGCTTTCGCGGGATTGGCGGTGGGTTTCTATTTGTTTTCTGACTTTGCGAAACGCAAGGAAGGGTTGGCTTTTGCGCTCCTGGGCGGAGTGGGAGTTCTGGCCTGCTGGCTTTCGACGGTTTTCGATTCGTCGCTCATCCGGTTTTACGCCGTCTACGACTATTGGCACAGCAATCCTGATTTCCTGCTGATGCGCTGCGGCATCCTGCTGATCATTCTTTTTCTGGTTTACGCGTGGTGCCGCTGGGGATTCGCGCAAAAGGGCTTCAGCCCGATCATTCAGCTAGGGAACACTTCGCTGCTCGTTTATTGGGTGCATATCGAATTTGTGTATGGAAGGTTGTCGATTTTGCCCAAGGGGCAGTGCGGCGCGTTCGAAGCGACCGCTGGGTTGATCGTAATTTTTCTGTCGATGGTTGTGCTTTCACTGGCTCGCACGAACTGGAAAAAGCGCAAGCTTAAGGGTGCGAGGCCCGGTCTGCCGGCAACGGTTGCGACTGCGGAATCTTGATAATCACTTCGCCTGGCTTGGCCAGACCCAATTCGTCGCGGGCAATCTTTTCAATCTTGCGAGGGTCGCTCTTCAAGTCCTTCACTTCGTCTGCCAGTTGTGCGTTTTGTTTGTTGAGCTGCTCGATGTCGGCTTTCACTTTCCTGATTTCTTGTTGCGTGCGTCTCATCGCCAGATAGCCGTGCGTGCCGAAAATATCATGCACCACGAGGGCCAACAGCAGCAGACCCAGCAGCGTAGCTCCGTACTGGCGGAGAAAGGCCGCGGCTCCTTCGCTGGCGTCCGGTTTTTTCAGCTTTGCAGAACCCATTTTGTCGCTTCGCTCGTTAACTTGGCAGACGCCGCCGCGCTTTGTGCTTCCACATAGAGCCGCAACAGCGGCTCGGTGCCCGACAGGCGCAGCAGCATCCACGATCCGTCTTCAAAAACAAATTTTGCGCCATCGGTCCGGTCGGTGGATATGACTTTCCGTCCCAGCAGTGTCGAACTGTCTACGGCTACCTTGCGCACGGCATTTGCCTTTTGTTCGTCGGTGAGGTGCAGATTCTCGCGTACGGGCCAGAATTCCCGCCCGAGTTTTTTGTACATTGCGCGAATCTGTTCGCCGATGGAGGCGCCGCGCGCGGCAATCATTTCCGCAACCAGCAGGCAAGCGAGGATGCCGTCCTTTTCGGGGATGTGGCCGCGAATGGTCAGGCCTGCGCTCTCTTCGCCGCCCAGCGCAATTTTGTCTTCCCGAATGAGCTGGCCAATGTACTTGAAGCCCACCGGCGTTTGATGAACGCTCTGCCCGTGCGACTTCGCTACCGCGTCGATCATCTGCGTTGTTGCTACGCTGCGCGCCGCGGGCATTTTCCATTGGCGCGTTTCCACCAAGTAGTCATACACGAGCGCGAGGATTAGATTCGGCTGGATCCACGTGCCGTCGCGGTCCACGATTCCGAAGCGGTCGGCGTCTCCGTCGGTGGCTAAACCCGCCGTTGCTTTCGAGTCCGTTACGGCCTTGCGCAGGGGCGCGAGGTTTTCTTCGGATACGTCTGGACCGGTCCCGTCGAAAAGGCAATCGCGCTCCGTTCGAATCGCTTCGACGGCGATGCCATGTTCACTTAGCGCGCGGTCGAGGTAGCTCGCGCCGCACCCGTGGAGTGCATCAACGGCGAATTTTATGTTCGCTTTCTTGAGCGTTTCGAAGCGCAACAGTTCCCCGAGACGCTTCAAATAGCTTTCTCGCAGATTTACGCGTTCATCGGGCTTTACCTTCGTGGCGCTATGTGGAAGGGGCGGAACGCCGCCTTTCGCGGCAATTTGCGCGGCGCGGGCTTCAATGTCCTTGGTAATCTCGGGGAGCGCGGGGCCGGCGTCCGAGGAAGAGAATTTCAAGCCGTGGTACTGTGCCGGGTTATGGCTGGCCGTGAAATTGATGGCGCCGTCGAGCTTGCGGAGCATGATTTCGTACGCGACGGCAGGAGTGGGTGTGAAAGTCTCGCAGAGCAGTGTGCGGATGCCGTGATGCCGCAAGATATCTACGGCGAGTTGAGAAAACTCCTCAGAATAAAAGCGTGTGTCGTACCCGACGAGAATAGCAGGTTGTGGCGACTTCGCCTTGACATGCGCGGCGATGGCTGTCAACGCCAGCCGCACGTTCGCGAAGGTGAAATCTTCGGCAATCACGCCTCGCCAGCCCGAAGTGCCAAATTTGATGGGAGAAGCGGTGCTCCATCCTGCGCTTGTGCTCATGGGGCGTTATTTTAGCCTCTCGTGCCAGGCCTCGAAAGCCATTATTATGACGCCCAGCAATCGAGCGAAGGATCAAGGGAGAGAATCGAAGGAAATGCCTCGCGCACACGCCAAAAACCTGCGGGTCGTCGTGGTCACCTGCCCGTCCCTCGCGCTCGCGCGGAAAATTGCGCGCGCCGTGGTGCAGAAGCGTCTCGCTGCGTGCGTCAACCTCGTTCGCAGCCCGGTGGAATCGTTTTACACGTGGGAGGGCAAGCTTGAAACTGCGCGCGAACAGCTCCTGCTTATCAAAACCACGGCCGCACGTTTGCCGCAACTGGAAAGGGAAGTGAAACGCCTGCATTCCTACGATGTTCCAGAATTTGTCGCCTGGCCCATCACCGAAGGCTCCGCCGATTATCTTTCCTGGTTGAGCCGGACGGTAGCGAATCCCACGCGGTAGAATATGCGTTTGCCTGGCGAGTGGAGTGAAGCTCAGACATACAGCAGAGCTTGGTCCAAATCGGCGATGATGTCTTCGACGTCTTCGATGCCTACGGACAGGCGCACCAGTCCTTCCGTGATCCCGACACGCTCGCGCACCTCTTTAGGCATCGACGCGTGCGTCATCAGGGCCGGAAGCGAAACCAGCGTTTCGACACCGCCGAGGCTCTCTGCCAGAGAACAAAGTTGCAAATGGTTCAAGAACCGGCGGGCGGCATCTACCGAGCCTAAATCAAACGAAAGCATCGCGCCGGGGCCTTTTTGCTGGCGCCGGGCAACTTCGTGCTGCGGATGGGTGGGCAGTCCCGGGTAAAACACCTTCCGGACTTTGGGGTGCGCGTCTAAGTGTCGCGCGACGGTAATGCCATTCGCGTTGTGTTGCAGCATGCGCACGGCCAAGGTCTTGATTCCCCGGGAAACCAGGAAGCAATCCATCGGGGCCAGCCCGCTTCCCGCAGACCGCTGAATGAAGTAAATCTTCTCCGCGTCTTCCGGTCGCGTGAGCACAACCGCCCCGCCGGTCGCGTCGCTGTGCCCGTTCAAGTATTTCGTCAGCGAATGCACGACGATATGTGCGCCGAGCTCTATAGGCCGCTGTAAATACGGGCTCAAGAAGGTATTATCCACTGCGACGGTGATCGCCCGTTCGCCAGCCAGCTTCGAGATCGCCGCGATATCCGTCACATTCATTGTTGGATTTGTAGGAGTCTCGACATAAATCATTTTGGTATTCGGCCGCATCGCCACGCGCACCGCTTCCGGCATGGAGGTATCTACGAAGCTGAATTCCAATCCAAAATGCACCAGCAATTGCGTGGAAAGGCGAAAAACGCCGCCGTATACGGCCTCCGACACAACCACATGGTCCCCGGGACGCAGCAACCGAAAAACCGCGTCGATCCCCGCCATCCCTGAAGTAAAAACGTAAGCGCTGTGTCCGCCTTCGAGCTTCGCTACCGTGCGTTCCAGGGCCTTGCGGTTCGGATGATTCGTTCGCGCGTAATCGTAGCCTTTGTTTTTCCCCAGCTCCTCGTTGACGTAAGTAGAAGTTTGATAAATCGGCGCGACGATCGCGCCGGTGGCGGGATCCGGCTCTTGGCCCACATGAATCGCATTGGTGGCAAAACCCATGATGCTCTCCTTGCTCTTCTCACACTTGTGAAACAGGCAGCCTGAGAGGTTGGCTGCGCGACGCCCGCGGGCACTCCAGGGTTCAACTGTCCCGGTAATTCATTTCGGCGCAGGTTCTTCAAAACTTACAGGAGCCTACCAAATCCGTCAAATAGGCTAACACGGAAGTTTCCACGGCACGCCAGAGCGGCTGTCGCGGTTGGATCCGGCCCGAGCAGCAATTCTCACTCTGCAGGCATCCAATTTTGCTAGGACAAATGCTTGACCTGGCCCCTCCCTTCCGTACAGGATGGTGTTCACTCCAATGACGAACTTCTCTCGAATTCTTCTGGTAAGTTCTTGTGCGGCAGCACTCTTTCTGACGGCTCAGGTCCCGGCGCAGAATCCGCCGGCTTCGTCTCCCGAACCGAAGCAAGACGCTCCCCGGCCCGATCCCCAGTCGCGCATCACCATTGAAGTCACTGGCGGCGAGAAAGAAACACCTGTTGAAAACGCCAGTGTGTACTTCAAATACGTCGAAGAACACAAGATTAAGAAGAACAAAACCATGGAATTGAACGTGAAAACGAATCGGGAAGGAGTCGCGCACGTTCCCGACGCGCCTTTGGGCCGCGTGCTGGTCCAGGTGATTGCCGAAGGCTGGCACAATTACGGCCGCTGGTTCGACATCACCGATCCTAAGC
This sequence comes from Candidatus Acidiferrum sp., assembly GCA_035262505.1. Classification (GTDB taxonomy): domain Bacteria; phylum Acidobacteriota; class Terriglobia; order Acidiferrales; family UBA7541; genus Acidiferrum. The sequence continues at coordinate 56,855 of DATFSR010000089.1, forward strand.
AAACCATCAAAATCCACCTCGACCGTCCTCCGAAGTGGTACTGAGTGCGCGTTTCCAAGCAAGATGGTCCCAGAGCAAATACCGCAATGCTCCTCGCTCCGATGGAGCTGAACGCCGCGCCGGAGTTTCCGTGCACGGATCCCCTTACAGCAAACTCGAAACAGACAACCTTCTCAAGCGCGCGGCGTTTCTACTCCACGTGAAACATTCGTGGAACGTTTTGCGAAGCTTTTTTGAAACACGCCTAGAACGCTTTGTGAAACATTCTGTGAAACATTTTTTCCTCTCTTGGCCTGAATTCCAATTGTGAAACACTTGTAGACGAGCGATCCGAGTTCGTTGTCAGCCGCACGGCGTGGGAAACGCTGACGTTGCACACAAATAGTGCAATGCGCTCAAGGATGTTGAACTGTCGGAAGTTACGTTGCGCCGCAGGCCCGATTTCCACAAACTTATTAACACTTGTGTTGAAAACTTTACAGGAGAGAAACAATGTTTTGGATTTTCGGCACGCGGCTTGCTTTGGAGCCGCGCCCCGCTCGTTTTGCCCTGGCAAAATCAAGATGTTACAGTACAATTTTGACCTTTCATCATGGACGAAACCTTCGAAGGACCGTTTTCTTTGCTCCAAATGTTCTGGGGGAGCATCCGAGCGCGCCCCATGCGCAGCTCTCTCAGCGTGATTGCCATCGCCATCCAGGTGATTCTCGTTTTGATGATTGTAGGTCTGACTTCAGGAGTTGTTTCCGAATGGGGGAAGCGCGTCGAAGGCGTTGGCGCGGACATCCTGGTGCGGCCGCCAAACTCTTCGATGTTCTTTGCCTTCTCGAGTGCCGTGATGCCGGAGTCGCTAGGCGATCAAATTGGCTCCGTAAATAGCGTTGATGAAGTGGCTCCCGTGGTTATCCTCACGGAGCCAAAGAGCTTAGTGATGGTCTACGGCATTGACTATGCGCGCTTCAATGCGCTGAGCCGGGGCTTCTTATTTCGCGATGGCCATTCGTTCCAAGGACCCGATGAAGTGATTGCCGACGACGTCATCGCGCAGACGCGGCACTTGAAAGTTGGCACCCGGGTCGCGCTTTTAGATCACGTCTTTACCGTCAGCGGCGTCGTCGCCCACGGCAAAGGCGCCCGCTTTTTTATTCCCATCCGCACGGCGCAGGAGATTTCCGGCGCGGAAAAGCGCGTTTCCATGTTTTATGTTCGGAGCAAAGGGGATACCGACGCCACCCGGGCCCAACTTGCCAAATCATTTCCGGAATACAGTTTTCGTTCCCTTGCGGAATACGTCAGCCTGATGAACTCCTCCAATTTGCCGCAGCTTCGTCCCTTTACCCGCACCATGGTGGCGCTCGGCATTGTCATCAGCTTCATCGTCGTGCTGCTGAACATGCACACGATGGTCATGGAGCGCACGCGGGAGATCGGGATTCTGAAAGCTCTGGGGTTTTCCCGATTCGACATTGTCCGAATGCTCTTAACGGAAACCTTGATTCTCACGGTGTTCGGCGCTGGTCTCGGCATCGGCCTTACCTTTCTGACGCAATTGGTCCTGAAGGAGACCAAACCCGACCTTCCGGTGCTCATCACGACGCCCTGGATTTTTGCGGCCATCATTCTCGCGTTAGCGGGAGCCGCCGCGGGCGCCCTGTATCCCGCGTTCCGCGCGGCGACCTATGATCCTGTCGTTGCGTTGGCTTACGAATGAGACCTGCTTTCACCGGCCAGGTAAGGCGGTCTGAGCGAGACCTAAGGAAGCTACTCGTTGGAAGCAACTTTAGATGACCCGTTCTCCCGATAAGTACTACAACGCGCGGATTCTCGATCGCCGCGACGTCTCAGCGGATTTGTGTATCCTGCGCATCGATCCTGGCGGCGCACTCGAATACCGCGCGGGACAATACGCTACGCTGGGCATTGCGCACGATGGCGTTCCTATCGAGCGCGCCTACTCTATGGTTTCTTCTCCATACGAAGAGGCGATCGAGTTTTTTGTCGAGCTGATCCCGCAAGGCGGATTGACACCGAGTCTTTTTGAATTAAAGCCAGGCGACCCGCTGCTCTGCCGCAAAATCGCCAAGGGCCGCTTTATGCTCGATTTGCGCAGCGGCCGCACAAACCATCTGCTCATTTCCACGGTGACGGGCGTCGCGCCGTTTGTCAGTTACATCCGCACGGTTTATCGCGACTGGAAGAGCGGAGCGGGTCCCATGCCCGGCGAGCACAAATTGTTCTGCCTCCAGGGTGCCAGCCATTCGTTTGAATTCGGCTATCGCGAAGAACTCGAGCGCTATGCGTCTGAAGCGCCCTGGCTTAAATATGTTCCAACTGTGAGCCGTCCTTGGGATCAAGTGCAATGGGCAGGGGAGACGGGGCGCGTCGACGATCTCTTGCGAAAGTACGCAGAAGCGTGGAAATTACGGCCGGAGGAAACGACGGCGTACCTGTGCGGGCATCCGCAAATGATCGAAAACAGCCGCGGAATCTTGCATCGTGCCGGCTGGAAAAAGGACGCCATCCTCGAGGAAGCTTACTTTCAGGTTGCCGCCAAACAAGCGAGCGGCTCCGCCTAATCAAGGTCCTTCCGGTTCAACCAAGCGCCAAACCCTAATCCCTAATCCCTAATCCCTAATCCCTTCTTCACGCTCGCGGCGCGTTGTCCTCCAGTTGCCCAACAACGTCCTCCACCGTGCTCAACGGCACCAAGACATGGACTTTCTCATTTGGATCATCCACGTCAATTTGCAGCTTGCCTTCGCGCGTCCGAATCTGCACGTGCTGATCGTCGTCTTGCACTTCCACGAATTCGGCGTCCGGAAAATTCTTTAATTCCTTGAATAGCGCGTGCGCCACGGGAAGAAACTCTCGCGCATCGCGCGCGGCATCCGAGAGGCGGTGCTTCGGCACCAAGTGCATCGTCATTGGCAGGGCGGCCGCAGGAACCCACAAATGAACGTGCGATCCCCCCGCGCGGAATTCATCAACGTCCACGCGAATCACGCCTTCGTGAAACGTATATGCCCCCGTCGCCACCAGCGCCCCGCCGAGGCCGAGCGCCGCCTTCGCCAGCAACATCATGTTTGCCTCCCAATCGCCCCGCGCTACTGGTTACGCCAACACTCCCAAGGGTAGAGAACTCACCAGGCCCCTACTCCGAGCTGACGGCTATCAATCGCGCTTTCTGGCACGCAAAGCCAAAACCAGGGACCAAGAACCAACCACTAAAAACCGAGGACTAGTCGGCCACGTTTTTCGAATCCAGCCAAACCTTCACGGTGTTTTCGCTGTCTTTCACGGAGACCAGTTCCACATCGCCTTGCGTGCTTAGCGCATGGAGCGCCGCCACCAGGTCCAATTCATCTTTTCCCGCGGAAAGCAACGCCTCCACGACTTTCATCGGGACCTTGACTTCTACTTGCGACTTCTTGGACCCGCCTTTGTCCACTACGTGGACGATCAAATGATTGCCTTCCTTGGCCACGCGCACGTCGTTGTCGTTGCCTTGCACGGTGACGTATTCGCCTTCCTTGGCGGACCTTATCGCTTCCACCAGCGCCCGAAGGTCCACGTCGTTGGCGATATCCGAATTGTCGATCTTGACCTTGCCGTTGTGGAGTCGGTCATGATGGACGGCAGGAAGCACTTTTTCCGCCAGCTCCAAGGGCACGTTCACGCGAACCGTGTCCCCCTTGCCATCGGTGCAAATCACACGAACGTGGAGCCAGCGCTCACCCTTCTCGGAGCTTGTTGATGGCTTTGCCTGGGTACTGCTGGTCTGCGCCAGCCCTCGCGCCGGCGAGAAAAGCAGAACCCCTGCGATCAGCATGGCAACCTTGACCGTGAGCCCTCGATGGATCGTTGACATGGCGGAATGCCTCCTAGCCGGGGTTTGGCTGACTTGGCGGGCCTTGGGGTCCCGAGCGTGCGCTTCTTAGGAAGCTGCCCGCCCCAGTTTTCCGGCTTGATGGATCAAGATACGAGGCACCCCTCAAAAATGTTTCGTCAAAAACAGGGGCTAGGTACGCTCAAGCGAACGGGGCGGCTGGAGCACAATTCAGGGACTTTGGCTTTAACCACGGAGGGGGTTGAAATTGCTTCCCACCGTTTGGACCGGTTCTAACGCGCAAGCGTGGCGGTTCGTTCTTGGGCCCCGAGGAGCGGGGCTTCGCGTCCGCGGGCCGTCACTCTTTCCACCGCTTCCACCTTACCGTTTCGCACCAGGAGCGCCGAGTCAAAATTGTTCACCGTAGGGCACACGTGGCGAGGAAGGAGATAAAGGGCCTCGCCAACTTCCGGCCCCGTCGCGCCTCCGGTTACGGCCAGGGGCAGATGCTCTTCACTGGGAGAAAGCGGCGTAAGCTCCGGGTGGGCAACGACAACGCAGGTCGGTACCCCGGCGTCAGCGGACACTGCTTTATGCCCAGCGTCGCAGGTAACCACGTCTCTCTGTGGCCGGCTTACAACCCTCGTCAAGACCAGCACGGCGGGCCGCAATTGGTAGTTGGCTGGCAACTGCGCCAGGCTGGTTGCATCGTTATACGCAATCGTCCCGGGCGACACGCGGTGCACAAACTCCTGTCCGCGAAAGCCGTGGTACGCCAGTGAACAGGGCAGCGTCGGCGTGCCTGCTGTGATTACCTCCGGCACGTGCACACCGCTACGCTCGACCTCGCTCAGCACTTTCAGCAAGCTGTCGTAGCCCGCGTGCGCCGCAGCGGTTCGCTCGCGTTCCTCAAGTCCGCCATGCTGGCCGTCGTAGTAATGCAGGCCGCGAAACTCCAGTCCCGCGTCCCGCACCGCGCGTACCAGCCTCACGACCTCATCGCCGTGGCTCTGCTCGATCCCCGTACGGTTCATTCCCGGATTGATGTCGAGAAACAAACCGACGGAGCTGCCTCGCCACTGCTGCACCTGGTCCGCATTCTCGGCCAAGACGGAAATGCGCATTCGCGGATATGCATCCGCAATCTCGTTTACGCGGCGCGCGTTTGCGCCCACCATGGGATAAGCAACGAGCACGTCCTTTGCGCCGCCGCGGCATGCAACCAACAACTCCAGCGTGGTCGCGCACTTGAAGTTGCCGATGCCGCGCTCGACCATCATGCGCAACACATACTCCAGCTTCGCGGTTTTGACGTGTACGCGCCAGCGATTCGGGTCGCCATCCAGCACCCGCAAAGTTTGTTCGATGTTATGGAAAATCATTTCTGGATAAACCACGAGCGCGGGCGTGAGCACGTCTTCGATGCTCGAGACGCGATAGCGCTCATCCCAGGCGAACCCATTCAACATGAGTTTCAGTATTCCCATGGCGGTTTTGATGATAGCGCGTTACCGGAAACCCAAGAAACAAAAACATGGGGCTTATCATCGGCGTCGGCTCGGTCGTGCGGGTTGGCGGTGCCCATCACCTGGGTAGTCCCTTCGGGCCGGCTCGGCTTTCCGGAAAAGCCAGGAGCTGCAGGATTCGCTCCGTTCATTCCCGGCTGGTTTTCGCAACATGCGCTTGCTTGCATTTCCGGTTTTGCAATTTTGGTTTTTGCACAGGCGTGCACAGCTTTCCACAGTTGAAATTTCAGATTTCGCTTGCCAAGAAAAAAGGCTGGGCTTACTCTCACGCACAGATTGAGCCGGGAAGCCTTAAAAACTTAACGGCACAATTGAAAGAGGGCGCAGCAGCCGCGAGGCCGTTGCGCCCTCAATGTTTTGGCCCTCCTGCTTGGAACCTGGACCTCCCCGAGGACATCGGAAACCCGTAAAGCGCTTTTCGCCTAAAGAGCCTTGAGGAGCAAAGAACGCCGCGGTTCGTAATGGCAGCGGCGTCAGATCTGACCTGCTCCTGTCGTAAGATACGGGCATGAACATGACGCAATTTTTTCAGGGCAAGGCAGTACTTATTACGGGCGCTTCGTCGGGGATTGGCGAGGAGTTGGCGTGGCAATTGGGGCAGGCCGGGGCGCAACTGACGCTGGCCGCGCGGCGAAGGGAATTGCTCGAAAAACTGGCTCAGAGAATTGCGGCGGCGGGGACAGCACCTTTGGTGGTGCAGTGCGACGTCACGCAGGACGGGAGTTTGCAAAAGGCGGTCGAGGAATCCGTAGGGCATTGGGGAAAGCTGGACGTGACGATTGCCAATGCCGGGTTCGGCGTGGTGGGCGCACTGAAAAAACTTTCTGTGGAGGATTACCGGCGGCAGTTTGAGACCAATGTGTTTGGCGTGCTGCGAACGATTTACGCGGCGCTTCCAGAGATCGAGAAAAGCAAGGGAAACATCGCCATCATTGGGAGCGTTTCGGGATGGGCGGCCACGCCGGGCGCTTCACCGTATAACATGAGCAAGTTTGCCGTGCGCGCGCTGGCGAATGCGATCACGCCGGAGCTGGCGTTGTCGGGAGTGAAGGTGACGCTGATTAGCCCGGGCTTTGTGGCGAGCGACATACGGCGGGTGGACAATCAAGGGCAATTCCACGTTCACGCTAAGGAGCCGATTCCGGCGTGGCTGATTAAGCCGACGGACAAAGCCGCGCGGCAGATCCTGCGGGCCATTGCGAAAGGTAAGCGTGAGACGATTATTACCGGGCACGGGAAAGCTTTGGTTTTTCTCGAGCGGTTTATGCCGTGGGTGATTCGCGCGTTTAGCAGAAAAATCGCGGCAGGGCGGGGCGCGTATCGCTCAGAGCCCAAGGACGGAAATTAGAAAAGGGAAATCAGAAAAACGGGAAATTGGCAGCAGGTCCGGACCTGGAGACCAGCTCGTCGGGCCAGGCGGGGTTGAGATGGAGCTAGGATCTCACGCCGAAAAAACGGCAGGTCTCGAATAACACAACCGCGAGAATTGTGGAAATGGGCTCTGCCGGGGGAGTGGTTGACGCGGGGTATGAGGACACTTTCATGAGAGTTTTCCTTACGCGCTTCTTGCGAGTGGTCGCGGTAATTGCAATTGCTGTGCTGGGCACTGCGGGTCTCGCGCAGCAGACGGCGCTCCGCTATCGGGATGCTTCGCTTTCGATTGACGATCGCGTCAAAGACCTGCTTTCGCGGATGACGCTCGAAGAAAAAATCGCGGAGATCACGGGTGGGCGGCACGAGGATCGCGGTGTTCTGGACACCACCGGACGTTTTCCACAGGAAAAGGCGGAAGAAGCGATGCGCGAATTGTACCGCCTGGATTCGCACATGAGCGCGCGAGACCGGGCGGTGCTCCACAATGCGGTGCAGCGCTATCAAGCGGAAAAGTCGAGGCTCGGCATCCCGGCAATTTTCTTTGGTGAAGCGTTGCACGGGTTCATGGCTTACGGGAGCACGAGCTTTCCGCAAGCGCTGGCGCTGGCGAGTACCTGGGATCCGGAGGTTCAGCGGCAGGTCTTTACGGCGGCCGGGAATGAAATGGCGTCTTCGGGGGTTGATCAGGCATTCACGCCGGTTTTGGATTTGGCGCGCGATCCGCGATGGGGGCGGACGGAAGAGACTTACGGCGAAGATCCTTACCTCGTTTCGCGGATGGGCGTGGCGGCGATTGAAGGATTGCAAGGCACGGATTTCCTGATTGACCGGCACCATGTGCTGGCAACGGCGAAGCATTATGCGGCGCATGGACAGCCGGAGAGCGGCACGAACACGGCGCCGGCGAATTTCTCCGAGAGGGTTTTGCGGGAATCGTTTCTTCTGCCGTTTCAGGCGGCGGTGGATGAAGCGCGCGCGGGAAGCGTGATGGCTTCCTACAACGAAATTGACGGCATCCCTTCGCACATCAGCCACTGGCTGCTGGACCGCGTGCTGCGGCAGGAATGGGGCTTTCAAGGTTACGTGACTTCGGATGGCAGTGGGTTGCAGATGCTTTACAAAGTGCATGGCGTGGCTGCGGGTCCGGCTGACGCAGCGCGTTTGGCGCTTGGGGCGGGCGTGGATTTCGATTTGTCGGACGGGTCGGTGTACCGCGAACTACTGCAACTTGTGAAGCAGGGCGAGGTTCCGGAAGCACTGGTGGATCGCGCGGTCTCGCGCGTGCTTGCGGCAAAATTCCGGCTCGGGCTTTTTGAGCATCCCTACGTCGACCCCGATTACGCGGAGAAAATCACCAACAGCACGGAGCATCGGAAGCTGGCACTTCGAGCGGCGCAGGAATCCATCATTTTGCTGAAAAACGAAAAGCAATTGCTGCCGTTGGACATTGCGAAAACCAAAACCATCGCGGTCATTGGACCGGATGCGGCTGATGTACATCTGGGCGGCTACGCGCGGGACCCTGGACGCGGCGTGAGCATTTTGCAAGGCATCCGCGATTATGTGGGGTCGCGGGCGAAAGTGCTTTACGCCGAAGGTTGCAAGATCACGTTGGGCAAACAAGGATGGGACGGCTGGTATGAGGACAAAACGCAACTGGCGGATCCCGCGACGCAAACCGAGAGTATTCGTCTTGCGGTCGAGACAGCCAAGAAAGCCGATGTTGTCATCGTTGTGGTTGGTGAAACGGAAAGTACCAACCGGGAAGCTTGGTCGGAGCAGCACTTGGGCGACCGTGACTCACTGGATCTTCTTGGTGCGCAGAATGAGCTGATTCGCAAGATGGTCGAGACCGGAGTGCCCACGGCAGTATTTTTGATCAATGGCCGGCCGCTTTCCATCAATTACGTTGCGGAGCATGTGCCCGCGATTCTGGAAGGCTGGTATTTGGGGCAAGAGGGCGGCACGGCTGCGGCACAGGTCCTGTTTGGCGAAGTAAATCCAGGCGGCAAATTGCCGATTACCTTTCCGCGGTCGGTGGGGCAACTGCCGGCGTTTTACAACTTCAAACCCTCGCGCGATCGTTCGTACTTGGGAACTTCGCGTCAACCGCTGTTCGCCTTCGGCTACGGATTGAGCTACACGACGTTCAAATTTGAGAATGTTTCGGTGAATCCGCAGAGAATCAAGCCGGGCCAGTCCGTCACCGTGCGGGTGGATGTAAGCAACACCGGCCCACGTGAAGGGGACGAGGTGGCCCAGCTTTATATTCATCAGCGCGTCGCGTCGATGACGCGTCCGGTGAAGGAACTTCGCGGATTTCGGCGAATTCACCTTCGCCCCGGAGAAAAGCAAACGATAGAATTCCCGCTCACGCCGGATGCATTATCTCTTTTGGACGTCAACATGAAACGCGTGGTCGAACCCGGCGATTTCGCGCTCATGGTTGGATCGAATTCGGCCGAGACCACGACCGTTACTTTGACGGTGGCACCCAGATAATTCGGCCGTTGGGGTTATTTCTTTGGGGGCCTGGGTTCATCAGGAGTATCGTCAGGAGTATCGTCGGGCTCACCTTCCGGCAGCTTCACGTGCCAGATGTCTTTTTCGTTTTGCAGGCCGAAGACGCCGACTTGATTGGATTCGGTGGTGCCGATGTGACCAATCCATACGACACGAAATTTCTTCTTGCGCCATAGGCGCTGCACTTCGATGGTTTGCCCCGGAGTGGTAAGGAAGCCGATGCCGTCGAGGCGTGCGCCATCCTGGCTGAGGTCAATGGTGTAGCTGCTCTGCTTGAACTTATTCCCCCTGGCATCGGTTCCCTTGACGGTCACGCGCAGTATTTTGGAAACGCGGTGCTGCTTGCGGGACCGGCGCCAGAAATCGGGGATGGGATATTTGAAGGCCAGGCCGACTTTCGTTTCGCGGTCGGTGTAAGGGTCGAGATAAACGACGCGGACTTCCTGCTCTAGGCCGCTCCCGCGCTGCACCAGAAAAACGGAATCTCCCAGGGCCAGTTTGGTTTTCAGCAACACGAGCGCGCCGCTCGCGTTGACGGTTTGCGTTTCCGTTTCTTCATGAAACGCGCCGCGCTCCTTGGCGAAACCGTAGACCACTACCGGAACGCGAAGAGACAAGCGCTCACTGGAGCGTGGGATTTTCTTTGTCGTTTCGGTGGAAATGGGGTTGGCAAAGGTAAAGGCAGATTTTTGCGTGGAAGGCGGTGGATCGTCGAGCGGAGCGACGCTAATCACTTCTTTCGGCGTGCCATTTTGAGCGCCGTGCTCGCGGCACTTGAATTCCCAGGTTTGTTTTTGAATTTGCTCGTAGGTCTCCGGGCGGTCTGCGAGCGTGACCCAGGAGTCGGCTTCGCAGAGAGGGCAGCGCAACCGAATGGCAAAATTTCCGGGCATCCGCTCTTCCTGTGGTTTCAGCATACCTTGAAATGCGCGGGGGACTTTGGATTGGTCAGGGGTCATTCATTGAAAGGTAAACGGCGGCGAGGCCGTATGCCGCGGCCTCCGGTGACGAGCGGTGGAGGGGACCGCGAGTCTAGGGTTTCCAGACCAATGAAAAAGCAGAAAAGCCAGTGGGGCGGATGATATCGAACTGAACGCGAACGAGGGTTTCTGGCTGGCGGATGGAGAGTTCAGTTTGGGTTTCGCTGTCGGGAGCGAGATTGGGCAGCGCGACTTCCTGCTGCTCCAGAGGGATGCCGGCTTGACTGTAGGAAACGCCACGCAAGCGATAGCCGCTAAGAACGTACGCCGGTAGGTTGTTGCGAGTCTTCACCGAGACGCGAAACGAATTCAGGACCCTGTCAACCGTGAGAGAGGCGACGGGACTGGACTCTTCGCGAAGGACCTCAAAGGAGGGTTTTCTAACGCCGAAAACGTCCACGACGCCGTGAATGTTTTGCTGAAGCGCGCCCACGCCGCTGAAACCGACTTGCGAACGGTAGTCGTTGTAGCAGAAGAAAATGGCCCCGGCGACGTAGTCCTTTGAGCGAAACACGGTGTCGTGCGCGCGAAGAATCTCGATACGGCGAGTGTCGTCCTCGGGGCGCTCTGGGACGCAGGCGCAATAGCCGTACTCCGAGATGACCACGGGCTTACCGGGAAAGGCGGCGTGGACGGCGTCGAGATATTTGCTGATGGTATCGAGGTTGCCGGGTGACCAGGTGCCGACGTATTCGTTCATCTCGATGAGGTCCATCAGCCCGGCAACGTCGTTTTCGGGAGTCTTCTCGAGGGAATTCGAGGCGTAAGAGCAGAGGCGGTGAGGATCGAGTTTTTTCACTTCTGCGAGCATGCGTTTCGCGAATTGGTATGCGGCGGGAAGCTGACCACCGACTTCATTGCAGAGCCCCCACATGACCAGGGAGGGATGATTGCGATCGCGCGCCATCATCTCTCGCATTTGCTCGATGCCGTTTTCGAGAATGTCGGCGTCGGGCTCGGAAACCATGCCTTTGAAAGATTCCCAGCCCCAGGCCGGAATTTCGCTCTGGATCAGAATGCCGTGGCGATCGCAGTAATCGAGGACGCGGCTGTCCTGCGGCCAGTGGACGCGAGTGAAGACGCAATTTAAGTTTTTCAAATCGTTGTGGTCGTGAACGATCCAGCTTTCCGGCTCGGCCATGCCAAATTCGGGATTGCTGCCTCCCATGCGCTCGACACCCATCAACCACACGCGCTCGCCGTTCAGGTGGAGAGCTCCGTCTTTGACTTCGAACCGGCGGACGCCGAAAGTGGTGCCGATGGAGTGGGACGCACTCGCGTCCTCTAGAAGGAATTCGAGGCGATAGAGATGGGGATGATCGAAGTGCCAGAGTGTGGGGTTGGCTAGAGTTGCCGAAATGGTCAGAGCATGCAAGGCGTGCGGCGCGATCGAAAAGGCATGCTGGTTGGAATCCGCGAGAACCTCGAGACCAGTGGCCTCGTCGACGACGCGAAACGAGGCGTGGCCGCGCCACCTTCTGGCGCTCGCGTTCTTGCAATATGCGGCAATCGTGAGCTGGGCTTTCATGTTGCTGAAATTGGGTAGAGCGTCGATGTCAAGCCGTTCGACAAACGCTTCGGGAGTGATGAGCAGCCGCACCGGGCGATAGATGCCGCCGTCGTGAGGGAAGTCGCTCGAGCGGCCGCGGGGAAGCATGTGAAGGTTGAAGGAATTGTCGACGCGCACGACAAGCGAATTCGGCGCTCCCTGGAGAACGAGGTGCGAAATGTCGAAAGTAAAGGCGGTGTAGCCTTTGCGCGCGTGTTCGCCGGCAAGTTTGCCGTTGATCCACACCGTGGCCGTGTGGAATACGGCCGCAAACTCAATGCGAATGGCGGAGTTTGCCCAGCTTTCAGGCACGTCGAAATGGCGGTGGTACCACGCGAAGCCGCGGTATTCGACAAAAGGGGAGTGAACCTGCCAGGTGTGGGGAACGGTGACGGTGATCCAATCGTTGGGCGCCGGTTTTGCAGCGAACCAATTGTTGCGGAGGCCAGCATCTTCGGGATCGATGCGGAAAAGCCATTCGCCGTCGAGGCCGCACGATTCGGTGGCACGGGGACCGGCAGGTTTCTTGGTGACGAGCGCTTCGGCCGGCGCTCCCGCAACGCCTGCCGCCATCGTGGCGGTGTCGAGAAGGAATTTGCGGCGAGAAGTCAATGGTATTTACCTCGTCCGAACGCGAGTCCGCGGAAGTTTAAGGGATTCTGCCGGTGCATTCAAACCGACGCCTGCCGCAGGTAGAAGCGGCAAGCCCGAGTGACGCTGTAACTTTTGTGAAGCTCCGGACTCCCATGAGGCGCAAAGGCAGGGCTAGAAACAACGGCTCGGCGAAATCAATGCATAGGAGAGATTCGAATGGTTGCCAAGGTCAAGGTAGTTTTCTCGCTTGCCGCGCTGGCGGCGGCTTTCGCGCTTCCCGCGGCAGGTCGCGCGCAGGAGGGCATGAAGCAGGACCAGATGCAGGGCCACAAGAGGATGCAAGACGACAAAATGACGCACGAGGGGATGACGAAGACGCTGTTCACCGGAAGATTCCACGGCCAGGTGCACAAGACCGAAGGCCGTGCCACCGTGTATCAGGAAGCGAACGGGAAGCCGGTGCTGCGCCTGAAGGATTTCAAGACCTCGAATGGGCCGGACGTGCACGTCGTGTTAGTGTCGGCCAATGGCGGCGACGCGAAGTCCCTAAAGAGCGACACGGAAAGGATCGAGCTCGGAAAGTTGAAGGGGAATGAAGGCGATCAGAATTACGAAATTCCCGTTGGGACGGACCTGACGAAGTTCGACGCGATCCTGATTTATTGCGAGAGATTCAACGCCGTGTTTGGCGTGGCGCCGCTCGAGAAGTTCTAAGAACGCAAACGAGAAAGCGGGCGGGGAATCCTGCCCGCTTCGTTTGCCGGAGAAAAAAGATGAACACCAATGAAAAATCATGGGTTTCGCGCAAAAAGTGGATCGTTGGCGTGATGGGCGTGCCGGTCCTGGTCGGGGCGTGGTGGGCATTTCGCCCGGAGAAGCTGTTTGTCAATCAAAAGGTGAATGAAGCTGCGCCGCAGGCCGTCGGTTCAGAGCCACAGGCGATCTATACGGGAAAGCTGGAAGGAAAAGCGCACGCGACCCGCGGGCGGGCGACGATTTATGAGTCGACCGAAGGCAAGCGGTATTTGCGGCTTTCCAATTTCACGACCTCGAATGGACCTGATGTGCATGTGGTGCTGGCGCGCGCGGAAGACCAAGGATTGGACCAGGAAATTGTGAAAGGTAACTTGGACAGCGTGGAGCTTGGTTCGTTGAAGGGAAACCAGGGCGACCAGAATTACGACTTGCCAGCCAACGCGGACTTGAACCAGTATCAGACAGTGGTGATTTACTGCGAAAGATTTCACGCGGTATTCGGGGTAGCGAGGCTCGAGAAGTTTTAGCGCCTGGGCAAGTTCGAAACGACGATGCAAGCGGCAGCGACAAAAGAGACAGAACTCCTCCAGCGAATTGTAGCGGGAGAGAAGGAACTGTTTCACGAGTTGATTCGGCCGTACGAGAGAATGGTGTACCTAACGGTGCTGGCGATCGTGAAGAATGAAGCAGACGCGGAAGACGGCGCGCAGGAAGCGGTGATCAGCGCCTACCGGCATCTGGGCACATTCCGAGCCGAGGCCAAGTTCAGCACCTGGCTGACAACGATTGCGATCAACGAAGGCAGGAAGCGGCTGAGGAAGGCGAAAAGCGCCGCGGAGAGTTCGATCGATGAGCATCTCGAAGAGCAAGACGGGGATTACACTCCTGCCCCGCTGACAGATTGGCGGGAGATTCCGCTGGAGGCGCTGGAGCGCAAGGAATTGCGCGAGGCGCTGCGCCGGGCGGTCAGAAACCTGCCGGATATATATCGGCAGGTCTTCACGCTGCGGGATCTAGAGGAATTTAACATCGAGGAAACGGCGGAGGCTCTGGGGTTGAATCCCGGCGTGGTGAAAGTGCGCCTGCACCGCGCGCGAATCCTCCTCCAAAAGCAATTGGTCCCTTTCCTGAAGACGGCTCGACCGGCGCGGAAGGGATTCTTTCGGAGGGCGCTATGAGGCTCGCATGCAAACACGTGTGGGGGCACATCTCCGAATATATTGACGGAAGCGTGGACGCCAAGTTGCGAGAGGAGATCGAGCGGCATCTGGAACACTGCGAGATTTGCTCGGCGATTCTGGATTCGACCAGAAATATTCTGATTCTGACGGCCGATAACCGAACGTTTGAGCTGCCGGTGGGATTCAGCGAGCGGCTGCACGAGCGGCTGGAAAAGGAAATCGAGAGTTCGGAGCCTGACCTGGAGAAACAGTGAGGGAACGGCGATTCCCCCGGTTTTTCAGGGCACGCGGTGGATGAAGGGGTGAGTGATCCATTCGGCCGCAAGCAACAGCAGGGTAAGAACCGCGAGGGCGACCTGGAAGCGCTCGGAATTGAGCTTCTTTTTCGTCACCGGCTGCACACGCCATTGCGCCGCAGGTTTGTTTCTCAGGCGACGGACTTTCCAGATCACATAAAGATTGATGACCGCGCCGAGGAAGGCAAGAACCATCATGGGGATGCGGATGGCGTCTTGATGAAAGCCGTGCGCCGGAGCGTGAATGCCTGCTGCGGCAGCGAGTGCGGAGAGGCCGATGGCGACGCGAAGGCCGCTAACGGCTAGGACCGCAGTACAGGCGCTTTGAAGAATCGCAAAGACGAAGCTGGACCAGTTGGCAAACGAGGTGTTGATCCTAAAGATCCGCGACCCGCGAGCCGGGGCACTGGGTTGCGGAATTTCTGCGGCCTTTTGGGCAAGATCAGCCATAGGATCGTTAGACGCGACTCGTCAGGAATTCGGTGTCCGCTTTAGGTACACGGCGGCGAGTGCAGGAAGGGTGAGGACCAGCGAGTTGGAGTGACCCTGCGCGGGTTGATCGGAGGCTTCCTGCCCGCCGGCGTTGCCTACATTGGAACCGCCATAGCGAGCAGCGTCAGTGTTCAGGATTTCGCGGTAATAGCCAGGCTGCGGAACGCCGAGGCGATAACCTTCGCGCACCACGGGAGTGGCGTTGAGCACGACGACGATCAAGTCTTCGGCCTTTTTGCCCCGGCGCATGAAGCTGAGGACGCTGTTGTCGGCGTCGTTGGCATCAATCCATTCGAATCCGTGCCAGTCAAATTCCACCTGATGCAGCGCGGGTTCAGCGGTGTAGAGATGATTTAAATCGCGAAGGAGGTTCTGCACGCCGCGATGCGAATCCCACTGCAATAGATGCCAGTCGAGGCTGCGCGCTTCGCTCCATTCGTGGCGTTGCGCGAATTCTTGCCCCATGAAGAGCAGTTTTTTGCCGGGATGGGCGTAGTGATAGCCGTACAACAAACGCAGATTGGCGAATTGCTGCCAGACGTCGCCGGGCATTTTGTGTAAGAGCGAGTTCTTGCCGTGAACGACTTCGTCGTGGGAAAAGGGAAGTACGAAGTTTTCGGTGAAGGCGTAGAGCATCGAGAAAGTGATTTTGTTGTGTTCGTATTTGCGATGGACGGGGTCGCGAGAAAAGTATTTTAGCGTGTCGTTCATCCAGCCCATGTTCCATTTGAAGCTGAAGCCGAGGCCTCCGAGATAAGTTGGGCGGGAGACTGCAGGCCATGCCGTGGATTCTTCGGCGATCGTGACGATGCCCGGGAATTTGCCGTGAGCCACTTCGTTCATGCGTTTAAGAAACTCGATGGCATGAAGATTTTCACGGCCGCCGTATTGATTGGGAATCCATTCACCTTCCCTGCGGGAATAATCGAGGTACAGCATGGAAGCGACGGCGTCCACGCGCAGTCCGTCGATGTGGTATTTGTCGAGCCAGAAGAGCGCGTTGGAAATTAGATAATTTTGGACTTCGTTCCGGCCATAGTTGTAGACGAGCGTGCCCCAGTCGGGATGCGCGCCCTGGCGCGGGTCCGCGTGTTCGTAAAGATGGCTGCCGTCGAATTGCGAGAGGCCGTGCGCGTCGCGCGGAAAATGCGCGGGAGTCCAATCGAGAATGACGCCGATGCCGTTTTGATGGCAACGGTCCACGAACTCCATGAATTCCTGAGGCGAGCCGTAGCGGCTGGTGGCTGCGAAATATCCCAGAGTCTGGTAGCCCCAGGAGCCGTCGTAAGGATGCTCCATGATAGGGAGCAACTCGATGTGCGTGTAGCCGAGTTCCTTGAGGTAAGGAATGAGTTGATCACCGAGTTCGCGATAGCTGAGCCAGCGATTGTGATCCTCGGGAACACGGCGCCAGGAGCCGAGATGAACTTCATAGATGCACACCGGAGATTGGAACCAGTTTTTGGCGGAACGCTGGGAGAGCCAGTCGGCGTCGTTCCAGCGATAGGTTTCGAGGTTGGCGACGATAGAGCCGGTGTTGGGGCGTAGCTCCGAGCGGAAGGCGTAGGGATCAGCTTTGAGCGGGAGCATGTTTCCGTCAGGGCCGATGATTTCGAATTTGTAGATGGCGCCTTCCGCGAGTTCAGGGATAAAAATCTCCCAGATCCCGGAAGAACCACGCGCGCGCATGGGGTGGACGCGACCATCCCAGCGATTGAAGTCGCCGACGACGCTGACGCGTTTCGCGCTGGGAGCCCACACGGCAAAGTGGACGCCCCGCACTCCTTCGAGCGTCATCAGATGAGCGCCGAGTTTTTCGTAGGTGTCGTAGTGGCGGCCCTCGCCCATGAGGTAGAGGTCGAACTCGGTGAGCACCGGCGGGAAGGCATAAGGATCGTAAATCTCGAAGGATTCGCCGTAGTAGGTGCGGCAATGGATTTTGTAACTGGAGGGCGCGACGCGGTCGGTTGGTTGCAGCCGCAGGACCGCCTCAAAAAAACCTTCTGGGCGGAGTTTAACGGCTTCGGCGACGCGAGACGATGAAGATTGAGCATTTTCAGGCGAGTGCGACGGCAAACAGACGCGCGCTTCGGCGGCCCGAGGAAGGAAGAACCTCATGACCCACCCGCCGTCGACAGGATGGGGGCCCAGGAGACCGAAAGGATCGGAATGACGTCCCGCCACGAACGCATCAATCTGCGAATGGAGCCGCGGATCGCGAGAAGCGATCGCTTTCGATTGCGAGGCAGCGGCGTGATGTTCTGGCAACGGCGGAGCCTCCAATTCGGACCACGAGCCGCAGAAAGAAACCGTTTTCCGGGCCCGGCGGCTGTCCTTTTGAATTCTAGGGTGTTCGCGCAGAAATGCCAAACATTGTGGAAGGCAAGCTTCCCATCGGACGGACCTGGTTCGTTGGAGAAGGTTCCTGACACTCGCCGTGGCGCGAAGGCTGAACTATAATTCCCAGTAACCATGCCGCTCGTTTCAGGCACCAAACTAGGGCCCTACGAGATTGTCTCGCCTCTCGGCGCGGGAGGGATGGGAGAAGTGTATCGCGCCCGCGACCAGCGCCTCGGGCGGGACGTGGCGCTGAAAGTCCTGCCGGAAGCGTTTGCCGGCGATGCACAGCGAATGGCGCGCTTCGAGCGAGAAGCCAAAGTTCTTGCTTCCCTAAATCATCCCAACATCGCCGTGCTCTACGGTTTTGAGGAATCCAGCGGAACGCGTGCCCTGGTGATGGAATTGGTCGAGGGGCCGACTCTTGACGAGCGGATTAAGCAGGGAACGTTGGGTCTCGAGGAAGCGTTGCTCATCGCCAAACAAATCGCGGAGGCGCTCGAATACGCGCATGAGCGGGGGATCATTCACCGCGATTTGAAGCCTTCGAATGTGAAGCTGACCGAGGACGGCCAGGTCAAATTGCTGGACTTTGGCTTGGCCAAAGCGCTCGAGGGCGAAACGAGCCAAGAGGAGCTGCAGAACTCGCCGACCTTGAGCGCGGCGGCGACACGCGCTGGTGTAATGCTGGGCACCGCGGCATACATGGCGCCGGAGCAAGCTCGAGGCAAACGCGTGGACCGGCGCGCGGATATTTGGGCATTCGGCTGCGTGTTGTATGAGATGCTGGCTGGCCGTGACGCCTTTGGCGGCGAAACGACCTCGGACATTCTCGCGTGCGTAATTCGCGCGGAGCCGGATTGGTCTTCCATTCCAGCTTCGGTTCCGCGACGCATCCAAGAACTCGTGCGCCGCTGCCTACAGAAAGATCCAAAACAGCGGCTGCAGGCGATAGGCGAAGCGCGGATTACCGTAGATGGCGCTGTCGCCGGCGGTTCTGATGAAGCGGCTGCCGCCGCTCAAACGACCAGGCCAAGGGAGCTACTCTCCCGACGCGCTTTGCCTTGGGGCGTCGCCGCGGTCGGACTAGCCGTCACCATCGTGTTCGGCGGTTTGCTTTTGCACAGAAGACGGCCAGACCCTCCTCCGGTGATGCGGGCCTCCCTGCTGCTTCCCGAACCCCTCAACGGGGTTTTCTCAGCGAACCCTGGATCGCCGATCGCGCTTTCTCCGGACGGCTCACGACTGGTCTTTGTTGGCTCCCCGGCGGGGAAGCCTCCGCAACTCTATCTGCGTCAATTGGATCAACAGGCGGCGACACCCATCGCAAATACAGAAGAAGCCGTGCAACCCTTCTTCTCCGCCGACGGGCAATGGGTAGGATTCTTCGCCAACAGCAAGATGAGAAAAGTTTCAATCCAGGGCGGACCGGTCACTCCGCTTAGCGATGCACAGATTCCTCATGGGGCGAGTTGGGCCACCGATGAAGCAATTATTTACGCTCCCGATCTGGGGTCTGGGCTGATGCGCATCTCCCCGGCGGGCGGCACTCCTCAGAAGCTGACAACTCCCAACGCCAAAGAGAAGGAGCTGAGCCATCGGTGGCCGCAGTTACTGCCAGGGAGCAAAGCCGTATTGTTCACCATTCAAATGGCGACGCAAGGTTCCTACGACGATGCGCACATTGCCGTGCTCTCCCTGCCGACCGGAAAATGGCGCACGTTGATCGAAGGCGGCTCTTACGCCCGCTATGTGCGCTCGGGCCACATTGTCTATGCCCATGCCGGGGTGCTGATGGCGGTTCCGTTTGATGTGGATCGCTTGCAAATAACGGGCCCGGCCGTGCCTGCCGAGGAGGGCGTGATTACCACGGCAGTAACAAGCGGGAGCGCGGAGTACTCGGTTGCAGATTCGGGCTTACTCGCCTACGTACCCGGCAGCGCCCGTCCTCCCGAGCGGGCCCTGGTATGGGTGGATCGCCGAGGGAACGCCAAGGAACTCCCTGCCCCCGTCAATACCTACCTTACGCCGCAGCTCTCGCCAGACGGAAAGCTTCTTGCCGTTCAAATTCTTAGCGGTGGCGCCCAAGATGTGTGGATTTACGAGTTTGCGAGAAACACTCTGACGCGTTTGAGCTTTAGTGAGGGCGCAATTCCGGTGTGGACCTCCGACGGCCGAAGAGTCATTTATCGCAGGCGCGTGCCCTCTTTTTCCCTGCTTTCAAAACTAGTGGATGGCAGCGGCACCGAAGATAAGGTTTTGGGTAGCGAGTTCGACGACGCGAGTGTCGCGCCCTTCTCGGTCTCCCCGGATGGCAAGAGCCTGCTGTTTGGCCGTTACAGTCCGACAGGAGCCACGGAAGTCGACGTTCTGTCTTTGGACGGAAGCGGCAAGATTCAGCCTTTTCTGCAGTCCAAGTTCAACCAGGGTTCGGCCCGCTTTTCGCCGGATGGTCGGTGGGTGGTGTACGCATCGAACGAAACAGGGCGCGACGAGGTCTATGTGCAGCCCTTTCCAGCGACGGGCGGAAAATGGATGGTGTCGACCGATGGCGGAGCCTATCCTGTCTGGGCGCACAGCGGCCGGGAGATTTTCTTCCGCAGCGAAGACAGAATGATGAGCGTCTCCGTAGAGACCCAGCCGTCGTTCAAGGTCGGCACTCCGCAGATGTTGTTCCGAGGTGGAGGATACCTCGGTGTCGGAGGAAGCCATCTGGCGACCGCAAACTATGACGTAGCCGCGGACGGGCAGCATTTTCTGATGGTCAAAGAGAAGGATGCTCCCGCCAGTTCCAAAGAAGTGAGTATTGTCCTAAATTGGACGGACGAGCTGAAGCGCATCGCGCCCGCGGCGAAAGAGTGAAAAGGCTCTCCAGCCGCTTTTTCTTCCTTTGAGCACGCTTGTGCCTGGACATGGCACACAGGCTGGCAACGGCCAGAGCCTCCGGTAGTGGCGCGAGAAGGAATTCACAAAGGTTATAGAATCATGGCCGGCGCGAGGCCGGAATCGGCACCTTTGTCTCTATTGACCTCGGATGGCACAGCAAGTATCATCCGCGCAATTCCAGGCAAAACTGAGCGAGTGAGGTTCTCATGATGAAGCGAGTGTGCTCGATTTCTTTGATGGGAGCGCTAGCGATTCTCTGCGTTGCCGGATTGATACGCGCGCAACAATCGCAGATCAGCCCCGATGTGTACAACGAAATGAAATTCCGGTACATCGGCCCGGTGGGGAATCGCGCGACGGCGGTGGCCGGAATCCCTGGAAATCCCAACGTGTACTACGTGGGCGCGGCGTCCGGAGGAATCTTCAAATCCACGGATGGCGGCATCCATTGGGATCCGGTATTTGATGACCAACCCGTGTCTTCGATCGGATCGCTGGCTATTGTTGCGAACGACCCGAATACCGTGTGGGCGGGCACGGGCGAATCGTTTATCCGAAGCCACATTTCTGTTGGCAGCGGGATTTATAAATCCGTGGACGCAGGAAAGACCTGGAAGCTGATGGGGCTGGAGAAGACCGGGCGCATCGGGAACGTCGTGATTGATCCGCACAATCCAGACATTGTGCTGGCGTGCGCGTTAGGGCACGCCTATGGTCCGCAGCCGGAGCGGGGCGTATTTCGCACGACCGATGGCGGCAAGAACTGGGAAAAGGTTCTGTTTGTTGACGAAAACACCGGCTGCTCCGATATGGGCATGGATCCCAACAATTCAAGGACCTTGTTTGCAGGCATGTGGCAACTCGAGATTCATACCTACGGGAGAAAGAGTGGCGGACCCGGGGGCGGATTGTTCAAGTCTACCGACGGCGGAGCGACGTGGAAACGGCTCGAAGGGCACGGCCTGCCTCATCCGCCCGTGGGAAGAATTGCTGTGCGCGTTGCGGGGAAGGATTCGAGTCGCGTATATGCGTTGATTGAAACTGGGGACGGCGTGCCTATGGATGGCAAGCCGACGCAAAGCGGGCAATTGTGGCGTTCGGATGACGGTGGAGAAAACTGGCAACTGGTCAATTCAGACCGGCAGATTCGCGGGCGCACGCACTATTACACGCGTGAGGAAGTTTCTCCCGACAACGAAAATGAGGTTTATTTCTTCACCGCGGCATTTTCGAGGACGCTCGACGGCGGCCACACGCTGACTCCCATGCCTTCCAGTCCTGGCGGGGACAATCACGAAATGTGGATCGATCCCACGAACGGCGATCGCATGGCGGTGGTGAATGACGGTGGCGTGAGCATTTCGGTGAATCGCGGCCACACCTGGGATCACATTCAATTGCCCATCGCGCAGATTTATCACGTCACGCTCGACGATCAGATTCCGTACTTCGTTTACGGGAACAAGCAGGATGGGCCTTCCTACCGCGGACCAAGCAACAGCCTGCAATTTGGCGGTTTTGGAGGAGCGCAGATTTCACGCGGCGCCTGGCATCCCGTGGCCGGAAGCGAAAGCGGCTTCGCGACGCCGGACCCGGTAGACAACAACATTATCTGGTCGACGGGGACAGGCTCAGGCAGCGTTGGTGGCTCCGTCGCTCGTTTTGATGAAAAAAATCGCCAGGCCCGCGAAGTGGAAGTGTGGCCGGAGTCGACGGTTGGATCCACAGCCGGCGAAGTGAAATACCGGTTCAACTGGGAATTCCCGGTGACGATTTCTCCGCACGACCACAACAAAGTCTACGTAGGGAGCCAGTTTGTGCACGTCACGACCGACGGCGGAAATGGCTGGCAAGTCATCAGCCGGGACTTGACGCGCAACGATCAGAGCCGCATGGGAATCTCCGGCGGGCTTACCCCGGACAATATTGGCGTGGAATACGCCGGAACCGTGTTTGCGATTGCCGAATCGCCCAAAGAAGCGGGAGTGATTTGGGCCGGTACCAACGATGGATACGTGCAAATCACACGGGATGGGGGAAAGAATTGGACCAACCTCACGAAAAACATCCCGAATCTCCCCGAGTGGGGAACGGTGAGCAACATCGAAGCTTCGCGCTATGACGCGGGAACTGCATACATCAGCGTGGATTTTCATCAGATGAACAATCGCGATCCGTTCGCTTACAAGACCGCGGACTACGGTAAAACGTGGACGCAGATCACGAATGGCATTCCGCACAGTATGTTGAGCTATGCGCACTGCATTCGCGAAGATCCCGTGCGCAAGGGGCAGCTCTATCTGGGAACAGAAAATGGCTTGTACATTTCTTTCGACGATGGAAAAAACTGGCAGCCGCTGCAGGGGGGATTGCCTCATGCTCCCGTGTATTGGATTGCCGTGCAGGAGCGCTTTCACGACTTGGCACTGGCAACCTACGGCCGCGGCTTCTGGATCCTAGACGACATCAGCCCCCTCGAGCAGGTGACGCCGGAAATTATGGCGTCGAATGCGCATTTGTTCGCTCCACGCGACGCCTACCGGTTCCGGCCGGTCGCGCAGCCCGCCAGTGTCTCGTATGACCCAACCGCGGGGCATAACCCGCCTTATGGCGCGCCGATTAATTTTTATTTGAAGTCGAAGCTGGGCGAAAAAGAGCGCGTCAAACTGACCATCACTGACGCCGGCGGGAAAACCGTGCGCGAAGTCGAATGCCGTGCGGCGAATGAAGAACGCGTGCGCAGGCCCGCGGGACCGGGTGGCCCCGGTGGAGGCGGCGAGGAAGGCGAAGGCGGTTCTTCGTGCGAGGTCAAACCGGGCATCAACCGCGTTTGGTGGAACCTCCGGTCGGAGCCGAGCACGCAAATGAGGTTGAGGACCAGTCCTCTGCATGCTCCCGATGTAAAGCTCGGGCCAGAAGGCTGGCGTGCGGCGCCCGGAGCCGGCCGCCTTGACCTGCTCGTGCCTCCCGGGACTTACACGGTCACCCTCACGGTTGGCGAGCAGAAGCTCACCCAAAAACTCAACGTGCTGAAGGATCCGCATTCCGGCGGAACGGAAAATGACATTCAGACGCAAACGCAATTCGTTTCCGGTTTGCGCGATGAGATGAACGCCCTTGCTGCAAGCGTCAATCAAATCGAGTCCATTCGGGCGCAACTGGAAGCGCTCGAAAAGCAACTGGGAACGGACGACATAGGAACAGCCATCCGCAAGGCCGCTGACGATTTGAGGGACAAACTGATCGCGGCGGAAAGCAAAGTCCTGCAGCTCAAGGCGACGGGAAGAGGGCAGGACGATGTTCGTTGGCCGGAGATGCTAGCGGGCAAAATCTCTTATCTTGCCGACGAAACCGAGTCCTCCGATTTTGCGCCGACCACCCAGCAAGTGGCCGTGGCGGAGGCACTCAAGAAGCAAGACGACCAATTCCAGCAGGAGTATCAGCAGCTTATCGCCAAGGATGTGGCCGCTTTCAATGCCCTGCTGCGAGAAAAGAACATTACAAACATCATCGTAAAGGCGCCGTAACGGACGCTCATCGATACCTTTGAGAGAAATCGGGAAGGACAACTCGTGCGAATTCGCGGATGGATCTTTCTTTTTGGAGCTTATGCCGTGTTCGTAGGAAATAGCTGCGCGCAGGACCGCAGCCAGACGCGCTCGATGGTAATTTCGCGCAACGGAATTGTGGCCGCGGAATCACCTCTGGCGGCGCAGGCGGGCGTTCGAATCCTCGAGCATGGCGGAAACGCAGTGGATGCGGCTATCGCGGCGAATGCCATGATGGGCGTAGTCGAACCCATGATGAACGGCATCGGAGGGGATTTGTTCGCCATCGTGTATGACGCGAAAGCCAACAAGCTCTATGGATTGAACGCCAGTGGCTGGGCGCCGAAGGCCCTCACGATCGAGTACTTACAGAAACAGGGAATCCGAAGCATGCCCCAGCAGGGCGTGAATTCGATTACCGTCCCCGGGGCGGTGGATGGATGGCAAAAGCTCGCGGATAAATTTGGCCGCAAAAAATTGGCGGAAGACTTGGAAGCGGCGATTCGAACGGCCCAGGACGGTTTTCCGGTGCCGGAATGGACTGCGGTGTACTGGGCGGGGGCGGTCGATTACCTGCGCACAGACGACACGGCCACGAAGACGTATTTGCCAAACGACCACGCTCCGAAAGTCGGCGAGGTGTTTCGCAATTCCGATCTGGCATGGTCGCTCGACCAGATTGCGAGGCACGGCCGAGATGGGTTCTATAAAGGTGAAATTGCGGCAAAGATTCTGGAGTCCATCAAGCGGCACGGCGGACCGATGATAGCCGCCGATCTCACAGAATTCTCGAGCGAATTTGTCGAGCCGATTTCGACGTCGTATCGCGACTGGACCGTTTACGAGCTGCCGCCGAACGTGCAGGGGCTGGCGGCATTGGAAATGCTGAACATCATGGAGACGTTTCCCCTGGGGCAGAAAGATTGGGGCTTCGGTTCGACGAACGCGCTCCACGCCATGATCGAAGCGAAGAAGCTGGCGTACGCCGATTTACTGAGATACATCGGCGATCCGCGAAAGCAGAAACTGCCAGTGGCAACGTTGCTTTCGAAGGATTGGGCCGCCCACAGGGCTAGAGAAATCGACGCCGATCATGCCAGCTGCGAAGCGCCGGCAGGAGAAATGGCTGCCGGAAATGACACCACGTATTTGAGCGTTGTGGACCGCGAAGGCAACATGGTGTCGTTGATTCAGAGCAATTACGAGTTGTTTGGGTCGGGCATCGTGGCGGCCGGAACCGGCTTTGCCCTTCACGACCGTGGAGGGCTCTTTTCGCTCGACCCCGCTTCGCCGAACGCCCTAGCAGGAAGGAAAAGGCCGCTGCACACGATTATTCCCGCGTTCGCTCAGAAGGGCGATACCCGCGTGGCGTTTGGAATCATGGGCGGGTGGAATCAATCCCAGGCGCACGCGCAATTCATGGCCAATCTTGCCGATTTCAAGATGAACATTCAGGCCGCCCTGGAAGCGCCGCGGTTCAGCAAGCATTCCTTTGGCGGCTGTGATGTGGGGATGGAAAACCGGTTTTCGCAGAAGGCGCGCGACGAGCTGGCGGCCAAAGGACACAAGATCGAATTGAAGGGCACGTTTTCTAGCTACGTGGGCGGCGGACAGGCCGTGATGCGCGATTTCTCGGCGGGTGTGAATTACGGCGCCTCCGACCCTCGGAAAGATGGTCAAGCGGTGGCCGAACTGCCTTAGGCGGGGACCTCTCCCAACCGCCAAGGCTTGCGCAAAACAGTTCCCTCCATGAGCCTCGAAGGGGAAGAGAGCTGCCATCGAACCCAGCATTCGCCGCCCTTCAGGCCACATAAGTCATTGTATTCCAATAGCTTATGCTTAGGCCCCTTGGCTGGAGAATTGCACCTGTACTTTCGGCCAGGGTGCGCCGCCGCAGCCAAGCGACCTGGAGGTGGAGATTCTCATGGGATCGGTTCGCGTCGCTCGAAGCCTGCGTTTCCTGCCGCTGGCTGCGTTTTTGCTCCTAACTCCTGGAAGTTACGCGCAGGACGCCGATGTTTCCGGGCGTTATCAGTGCATTCAAGCAAAGATCAAGGGCAAAGTGATTGCGTGCAACGCTGCGCCGCTGATTCTCAAAAATGACGGGAAGTTTGAGCTGCGCGGCTGGGAGGGCAACTATCTTGTGAACGGGCAGTGGGTGGAACTTTCCGATTCCCTCGTCAAAACGCGTGCGAAGATCGAGCCGGGACACAAGATTGTGCTGCGCTATTTCGGAAAGCATGGTTTCGTGGAAATGACTTACGAACGCCGCGTTGTCGAACTTGGGAAAACCGCGTTGAGCTGAGCCACGATGGAAATCCACCTAAACTTTGTCCTGTTCGAAGAACTGAAGGAAAAGCCCGATGGCGGAGCCGAAGCCCGCATCGTGATTCTTCGCGAAAGCAAGGATGTGGCTTCGGGTCGAGACGCTTCGGAGCCGGATTATAGTCCGCCGGAGTAACGGACTCCCCAGGCAACCTCCAGAAAACAAACTCTAGTCCGTTGCTCGGTGCCAGCCGCGTCCGCGCAGGACTTTGCCCGCGGCGGCGCCGGTCAACTTGCCGTGATCGTATTCCACTTGCCCATTCACGATGGTGAAATCGATGCCTTCAGAAAGCTGATCGGGCTTCACAAACGTGGCATGGTCCACGATGGTTGTGGGATCAAAGATGGTGATATCAGCGAAGTAGCCCAGCTTCAGAAGGCCGCGCCCTTCGAGATGTTCGCGTTGCGCGGGAAGAGAAGTGATTTTGCGGATGGCGGTCTCGAGTGGCAGGAGACGTCCGTCGCGCACATAGTGCCCCAGAAAGCGAGGCATCGAACCCATCGCCCGCGGGTGCGTATGGGCTTCATAGGTGGGGCCGTCGAGTGACATTTCATTTGCATCCAAGCCAATGCTGGTCCATGGTTGGCTCAAGCCTGTTCGCAAATCGTCTTCGCTGGCCATGAAGTAAATTGCCCCGGTTTGTGCGGAGTCAGCGAGAACCAAGTCCATCAGCGTGTCTTCCGGAGTTTTCTTCCAAACTTTGGCCACGTCGTCGACGGTTTTTCCTTCGAATTGCTTTAGCTCTGGTTTTTCCACCGACGCGATCAGAACTCCCGTGCCACCGCCGCAATCGTAAAAAAGATTCTCCCAATCGGGATGATCGCCGGCGAGTTCCTTCTTGATACGCGCGCGAGTACCGGGATCTTTTAAGCGCTCCAGCAATTTGTGGACGCCGCCGTCGGCAACCCAAGGGGGAAGTGCCGACGCAAGCGCTGTTGCGCCCGCGGGATAAGGATACATGTCCGCGGCAATGTCGAGGCCCGAGTCGCGCGCTTGTTGAATGTTCGCGACAACTGCTTTCATGCTGCCCCAGCGTGGCTTGCCGCTGACCTTCAGGTGAAAAACTTCCACGGGAAGGTGGGCTTCCCGGCCGATGCGAATGGCCTCCGCGAGCGCCTGCATTTCCGAAGCGCCTTCGCTGCGCATGTGCGTGGCGTACATCCCGCCGTATTTGGATGCAACTTGCGCGAGGGCAATCAGCTCATCGGTTTTTGCATAGATATTGGGCGGATAAATCAGAGCACTCGAAACGCCCAGCGCGCCGTCTTTCATGGCTTGTTCCACGAGCGCTTGCATCTGTTCGAGTTCGGCGGGCGTGGGGGCGCGGTCGTCGTCGCCAATCACCGCTTCGCGAATTTGCGCTGAGCCCACATAAGTGCCGATGTTGAGAGGCGTACCTTGTTTTTCCAGCCGCTTGAAGTAGCCGTCCAGCGTGGTCCAATCAATTGCGAGTTTGTAGTGGTCGAGAAAAGGCTTCATCGGCGCAATGGTTCTCTCATTTTGCGGCGCGATGGAGCCGCCTTCGCCGGTAATCTCTGTAGTGATTCCCTGAGACAGTTTGCTGAGCGAGCGATTGTCGAGCAGCAACGAAACTTCCGACTGCCCCAGCATGTCAATGAATCCCGGCGCGACAACGCGGCCTTGCGCATCGATTTCGCGTTTGGCGTGCGCGTCATGCAGGTCGCCCACCGCGGCGATGCGATCACCGCTGACGGCAACATCTCCCGCAAACCAAGGGTTTCCCGCTCCATCGATGATGTGGCCATTGCGGATGAGGAGATCGTACCCGGCACCGCTGGTGGCAGCCGCGCCATCGAGATTGGCGTCGTACGCTGCTGCTGCAATCTCGCCGAGCGCCTGGCCCGCAATCGTCTGTGCGGCTTCCATGTCCGGAGGAAGAGTGACGTGATTAACGTAGGCTGCAAACGCCAGCTTCTTGTTGTCTTTGGTGACCACATAACCGACTAATCCCTTACCGTTGAGCATCAATTTGCCGTTGAGCTTGTCGTCGGAGCCGAACGTGCCGGTCTTCGCGAACACGTGTCCCGCGCCCGGCGAATCCACTTGAATCTTTGCGAGCGTTCCGTCCTTGCCGAGAACCGGGAGCGCCTTGAAAAAAACTTCATAATCCGGCCGCGTGGCCCAATACGTTAAGTAATGCACCATGAAGTCTGGCGTGAAAAGGTCGGCCCAATCGCCGCCCGCGCCGTCGCCTTGACCGCTTCCCGAGAGATCGAGCTTCGCGGATTGCAAGAATTCCTGTTCGACATGAAAACCCGCATCTAGCGGGTTCTTCGCGTCTTTTGCCACCAGCGCGCCGAGAAGGTATGGCCCCATTCCCGCGTGCAGGTTCTGGCTGACCTTCAACGTGATCTTGATCTCTTCGGAGAGCGGGGGAGAGACGTGCTCGGCGACTTGATTGTCGGCGGTGTAGAAACGCGTGAACGGGGAAAAGTCCGATGGTGCCGGACCCGAAGACGACTTGACCTCCACGTCGGCGCCCGCGAGCGCCTCGCGAAAAGCAGTTTCGGCAAACTTTGTCGGGGACGGCACGGCGACGGTCGCCGGTTGCGGCTTAGACCCCAACGGCAAACTCCCGTTCAAAGTCGCAGTGACCGTGCCGTCGGCGTTCGTCACAAAATCCGGCCCATCAAACACAGGCTTTGTGCCGGCAGCCGAGGTTCTCAAATTATTGACAATTTTGAGGTACGAAGTCTGTGGTGAAATCGTGAGCGCGAGGGGATCACCCTCCTTTACGCCCGGGGTCGCGAGGAGATCGATCACGTTGTCGTTGACAATGATGGAGGACATGACCACATTCGTTCCGCCCTCGCGCGGCCCGTCGGGAAAAAGGCTCGCGTCGACCAACACGCGCCCCTCAATTTTGTGAATTCCTTTGGAGGCGACGTCCTTGGAAAGCTGCTTGATGACCGCCAAGGGATCACCGGCCAGCGCCGGTCCACCGTAGGAGTGATCTTCATCCACGAAGGCCAGCGTGCCGTCAGGCTGAATGCGGTTGGAAAGGTTGGGATCACCGCTGGCGACAAGAATCAAGTCGCCCTTTAGCGTGCCGTGCTTGTCAACGGAACCAGTGCGGTAAACGCGAGTGTGGAAGCGGTAGTCGGCGCCGAGCTTCGCGAGAACCGTGCCCTCCGTGAGCGTCTTGGTCGTGGAAGCGGGCACGAAAAGCTTGTCGCCATTGAGCGCGTAGACCACTTTGCCGGTATCGAGGGAATAGAACTCAATGCCGAAGTTGGCGTGCGCGAATTCCGGGCGGCTGACGACGTTCTGGATGCGTTGCGCTAGAGAATTTTCCGATTGAGCTTGGACAGAGCCAGAGAAGAACGCGCAGAAGAAAAGAAAAGAAAGCCCAGAAACGATGAGCATACGGCGTGCTTGGTTGTTCAAAACAGAGTCCTCCCTCAAAAGTCTGTCAGCACTTCTAATGCGTCGAGCCTGCAGCAGCATTCAGCCCCAGCTTTTCAAAAGGAACATTCAGAATTGGATATTCCTTCCAATCTTTGTAATCGAAGTGCCACCACTCTGCTTCATAGACGGTGAAACCCTCGGATTCCATCGCCCGGCGCAGCAAGTCTCGGTGCCACCGCTCGAGCGAAGTGCCTCCGGGATAGTCCGGAAAAGACCGCGGCGACATTTCATCATACGTGCCTGGCATCTCGATGGGTTTCGCTGTGGCCAAGTCGTAAAGCGTCAGGTCTACGGCACAGCCACGATTGTGCCGCGAGCCTTGGGAGGGATCGGCCACGAAGATTTTGCCTTCGGGAGGGGTGGCGTCCCAGAAGATTTTGGTCACGTACCACGGGCGATAGGCATCGTGAATCAGCAGGCCGTAGCCGAGTGGCTTCAGCTTTCGTAGTGCACGCAAAAGCGCTTCCGCAGCCGGTCGTTGAAGAAATGCGCGCGCTTGCGAATACACCGGCGTACCGAGGAAATCATTTGATGTCGCATAGCGAATCTCGAGGTGCATGGTCGGGTCGAGAGGCGCCAGTTCGACTAGGTCCGGCTTGCGGAACGGACCTTTCTCTAGAGGCGGGGATGCGGCCAGGGCCTCGGCACGAAGTTCCTCAACCGGCCGCACAGGCTTAATCAATACTTGCTGAGGAGCGTTGGCGTTCGGAGTGAGTTTGACATTTCGCACATCGCCCACAACCAAGACGCGATGCTCGCCCGACGGGTCCCAATGCAATCTGAGGTTGTGGGCGGCATCAATCGGAGGTGGCTGATTCAGGGCGAATTGTTCTACTGGCTTGTAGCTGGCTTCGCCAGCCTTTCCTTCTCGCTGCAAAATCCAAATCTCACCGCCTTTTTCACTTAGGGCGTAGGTGTTCCCCAGGAATTGCTCGCCCGGAGACCCGTACTCGCCGATCCAGGGCTTCCACGGTAGAGGGATGTCGGATGGCTTTGGGCCAGGAAGGATGGAATCCGGTGATTGAGGAAGAGCAGCAGACGCCACCAGAGCAAGCGTCACCAATGCTAAAACAGGGGTTTTCTTCGGAGTTTGCAGTTTGGCTCTCATCCTAGGCGTCTCTTTGCTTACCGGAAATTGCCAGTTGTGCGAGCATCCTCGTGGTGGCGGTTGCCTCTCGCCGTCACGGATTGTACCAGCGGAAGCCCTTGCGCTGTTCTTCGGCGATTTCCTTCACGATGGCGAGCGTTTGCGCGTGGTGATACTGTCCCACGGCGGCGAGCAGGGAATTGAGCAGCGAAACTGGCGCAACATAAGATGCCCCGAAGGAAGTCGTCTCGACCGAAGCGATGAAAATCTCGTTGCACTCGCGGGCCAGCGGCGAAAGATACGTGTCCGCGATGCCTACGCAGTACGCGCCATTCGCGTGGGCTTGCTCCGCGGCTTCCACCGTTTGCCGCAGCCCGCGCCGGAAACTAATCGCGATCACCAGGTCTTGTTTATTGACCGAGCGCACCAGGTGAAGCATCCTGCCCGCCGAGGTGGCCGCAAAAATCGGCAGCCCCAGCAAACTGATTTGATACTCCAGATAGCCGGCCAGTTGCGCGGCCAAATCGGCAGCCAGAACGACGATGCGGCGCGCTTCATGAAAACGTTTTGCGAGGGCCACGAGACGTTGCGAGTCGAGGCTGTTTTTGAGCCCTTGCAGATTTTTCAAGTCTTGTTCAAGCGATTCGACGACATGCGCAGGCACGCTCGGGTCGCGTCCGCCGGACTGCATGGTGTCGAGAGAGGTGGCAAAGGCCAGAGAAAGCTCGTGCAGATGCCGTTGAAATTCGCGGTAACTGCCAAAGCCCAATCCGCGCACAATTCGGACGATGGTCGCCGGGTCGGTGCGCAGGCGCTTGGCCATGGCGCGCACGCTGAGCAACACATATTCGCGTGGATGCTCGAGAATAGGGCGGATGATTTCCTGCCGCTTGACGCTGAGTTGCTCGATGCGTTCGCCCAAATGCATCGAAGCCGGGGGGGACGGACCATTCTTGCGTTTCATCAGGCGAGAGGATTGCTTAAATCACTCGCTCCTGTCAACCGATTGCTCTCCAGGAACAACGATTTGGCCAACGATCCCTCAACGATTATTTTTTGGTTGCGGCGGCTTTAATCTCGAGCCCCGGCGCCACCACCGGCTGAAGGAAAGGCATCATGGCGCGAAGCTTGGGGCCGAGTTGCTCGAGGGGCTGCTGCTGCTCGCGCTGGCGCGTGGCCAGAAAGTTGGGGCAGCCTTTCTCGTTTTCTTCGATCCATTTTTTGGCAAAACTGCCGTCGCGAATCTCGGCGAGGATCTTGTTCATTTCCTCGCGCGTTTGCTTCGTCACAATGCGCGGCCCGGACGCGTAGTCGCCCTGTTCAGCAGTGTCGCTCACCGAGTAGCGCATATAGCTGAGCCCGCCCCGGTAAATCAAGTCCACGATCAGTTTCAGTTCGTGCATGCACTCGAAGTACGCGACTTCCGGCTGATAGCCTGCCGCGACCAGCGTCTCAAAGCCTGCTTTAATCAACTCGCTCACGCCGCCGCACAGCACCGCCTGCTCGCCGAACAGATCCGTCTCCGTTTCTTCGGTAAACGTCGTCTCCAAAACCCCCGCGCGGGTGCAGCCCAGCCCCTTCGCATAGGAGAGCGCCAGCGCTTTGGCGCTTCGGCTGGCATCCTGCTCCACGGCCAGCAACGCGGGCGTGCCGCCGCCTTCTGTGAAAACTTCACGGACCCGGTGTCCGGGCGCTTTGGGGGCGATCATCGAAACATCCACAGTTTTTGGCGGCATGATTGCGCCAAACCGGATGTTGAAGCCGTGCGCGAACATAAGCGTCTTCCCGGGCTGGAGATTCGGCTCAATCGCGTCGCGGTAAAGCTTCGGCTGCTTGGTGTCCGGCGCGAGAATCATAATGACGTCGGCCCAGGCCGCCGCCTCAGCCGGCGCGTTGACGGTTAGTCCTTCCTTTTGGGCTTTTGCCCGGGAAGCGCTCGCCTCCGGAAGTCCCACGCGGACTTGCACTCCGCTGTCCCGCAGGTTCAGCGAATGAGCGTGCCCCTGGGAGCCGTAGCCAATGATGGCCACCTTTTTCGCCTGGATGAGCGCGAGGTCTGCGGAGTCGTCGTAGTAGAGATTAGCCATGGTGTCCTTTCATTTTCCTTGGTCATCGGGCCGCGCACGGCCGAACTGTGTGACGCAAGCGTGCGGTTTGTTTCATCCGTCGCTCTCGCGCCCAGATTCTGAAACTTTTCTCGTAAACAAAACGCCGTTTACTTCACCTTCGAAACTTCGGGTTCGCCTGCCGAACTCTCGATCTCCAGAAGCGGCGGCCTCAACAAATCGTTGCCGCGCGTCATGGAAATGCGGCCGGTGCGCGCCATCTCCAACACGCCAAACGGACGAAGCACTTCGAGCAAGCCGTCAATTTTATCCACCGTGCCGGAGACTTCAATAATCATTGATTCGGGAGCCACATCCACCACGCGTGCGCGAAAAACCTTGATCAACTCCATCAAGTGCGGGCGGTTCTGCTGATCGGCCGCAACTTTGATCAATGCCAGATCACGTTCCAGCAAAGCGCGACCTGAAATATTTTCCGCCAGCAGCACGTCCACCAGCTTTTCGAGGCTGGCTTCCAGGCGGTGCGCGCCGCGTTCGTCCGTGTGCGCGACAATGGTCATCCGCGCGATCTCTTCGTTTTCCGTTGGGCCGACGGTGAGCGAATCAATGTTAATCGCGAGCCGCCTCGCCAGGGAGGAAACGCGGTTCAGGACGCCCGGTTTGTTTTCCACATACGCAACGAGTGTTTGCATGCTTTCTTTCCTTCCTTACGCGTCCGAAGCCGTTTCCACCAGTGGATTTTGGGGACGGCGGATCATGTCGTGTAGCGAAGCGCCTGCGGGGACCATCGGGTAGACCGAGTCTTCTTGCTCGACGCGAAAATCGAGCAGCACGGTTTCGTTCGCTTCCCGCGCGGCCCGAATCGCGGAAACCGATTCGGTGCGCGTCTTGACCCGTTCGGCCCGAATGCCAAACGCGTTCGCCAGCGCAGCGAAATCAGGCGCGACCAGCGGCGTAGCCACGTAGCGCTTGTCGTAGAAAAATTCCTGCCACTGCCGCACCATACCCAAATACCCGTTGTTAATAATGGCAATCTTCACGTTGATTTTTTCCTGAACGATGGTTGCAAGCTCGCTCATGGTCATCTGGAATCCGCCGTCGCCAACCACGACCCAAACTTCGGAATCCGGCTTTGCGAATTTCGCGCCGATGCCGGCTGGCAGCGCGAAGCCCATCGTGCCAAGCCCGCCCGAAGTAATCAGCGTACGCGGCCGGTCATGGTGGTAATACTGCGCTTCCCACATCTGATGCTGGCCCACATCGGTAACCACGATGGCTTCGCCTCGGGTTTCCTTCCACAGGTCATTGATGACGTGCGCGGCGTAGAGATGGCCCGTGTCGGGCAGGCTCTGGATGTCCCGCACTGCGGAATCGCCTTTCAATTCGTTGATATGCCGAATCCAGGCGTTGTGGTCCCGCGTCTCGATATGCGGTGTAAGACGTTCAAGCACTTCGCGCGCGTCGCCCACCAGCGCCGCATCAGCCTTGACGTTCTTGTTGATTTCCGAGCGATCAATCTCGATGTGAATCTTCCGCGCATTCTTCGCGTAAGTGCGCAAGTCACCAGTCACGCGATCATCGAAGCGCATACCCACGGCGATGAGCAAATCCGCTTCCTGAATCGCATGGTTTACCCACGCCTCGCCGTGCATGCCCATCATGCCGAGGTTGAGAGGATCCTTTGCGGGGAAGCAGCCGATTCCGAGCAGGGTCATCGCTACCGGGTAATTTCCAACGCGGACAAATTTCTCAAAAGCCTGCATGGCATTCGAAAGCATGATTCCCCGGCCAGCCAGAATGACTGGCCGTTTGGCCGTGTTGAGCAATTCGATGGCGCGATCAAAATCAGCCTGGTCATGATTGCTGCGGATCCGCTTTGGTGGAAGTTTGGGGGTGCAGGCGTCCCAATCAAACTCCGTAGTCGCCTGTTGCGCATCTTTGGTGACGTCTACTAGTACCGGGCCGGGACGCCCGCTCTTGGCGATGACAAATGCTTCGCGCAGGGTTCGCGCAATATCTCCGGCCTGCGTCACCACCACGTTGTGTTTCGTGATGGGCATGGTAATACCGGTGATGTCGATTTCCTGAAAAGCGTCGGAGCCAATGACCTTGCTGCTCACCTGCCCGGTGATGCAGACCACCGGCGAAGAATCCATCATCGCGGTGGCAATGCCGGTAACCATATTCGTTGCGCCGGGGCCGGAAGTTGCCATCGCCACGCCGACACCGCCGCTCGCGCGCGCATAGCCGTCAGCCATGTGCGTGGCGCCCTGCTCATGGCGCACCAAGACGTGATGCAATTTCGATTTGCCGAGCGCGTCGTACACGGGAAGAATCGCGCCGCCGGGATAGCCGAAGATTTCGCGCACGCCGAGGCGGGTCAGCGTCTCGCAAAGTATTTCCGCACCGGTAAGCTTCATGGGGTCCTCGCATTCAAAACAGGCTGCGCGGATGTCGCGAAAGTTGCGGGCAAACTCGTAACCGCGCCAAGAGAAGAAGAAGAAACCAGCAGCGCGTACTTGGCCATCACCCCGTTCACAAATCGTGGTGCGGGTGGCTTCCAGGAGGCCATGCGCTTCTGGATTTCCGCTCCAGTTAGCCCGACGTTCAGCTCCCGATTGGGAATGTCGAAACTGATGAGGTCCCCATCGGCCACGGCAGCAATCGGGCCGCCGTTCACAGCTTCAGGCGCAACGTGTCCCGCCATCAAACCGTGAGTGGCGCCGGAAAAGCGGCCATCGGTTAAAAGGGCCACGGAATCTCCTAACCCTTCGCCAACGAGAGCGGCGGTCACCGCCAGCATTTCGCGCATGCCGGGGCCGCCCTTGGGACCCTCGTAGCGAATGACGACCACGTCGCCCGCTTTGATCGTGCCTTTTTCAACGGCAGCAAACGCGGCTTCTTCGCTATTGAAAACGCGCGCCGGGCCGCTGAAACTTTTGAAATCGTGTCCTGCGACTTTGAGGACGCAACCTTCCGGCGCAAGATTTCCTTTCAGGATGACGAGTCCGCCCGTGGGTTTCAGCGGAGCGTTCAGACCGCGCACGACTTCCTGCTTTGGCGTTTCTTTTGCCGCCTTCGCCTCATCGGCCAGCGTGCGGCCGGTTACCGTGAGGCACTCTCCGTGGAGGAAACCGCCTTCCACCATGCGCTTGGCAACGAGCGCCGTGCCACCGGCGGCGTAAAGATCCGTCGCCACGAATCGTCCACCCGGTTTCAAATCCGCAAGAATCGGAACGCGCGAGCTGATGCGGTCGAAATCATCAATGGAAAGAGGAATTCTGGCTTCGTTGGCGATGGCCAGCAAGTGCAAAACGGAGTTGGTCGAACCCCCCGTGGCCGCGACTCCCGCAATGGCATTCTCAATCGCGGATTTTGTGATGATCTTCGATGGCGTCACATTTTTGCGAAGCAAATCCATCACCAATTCGCCGGCACGCTTGCCCGCGGCGGCTTTCGCGGAGTCTGTAGCGGGAACGCTGGAGAGTCCCATTGGCGCGATTCCCAGAAATTCGCAAACTAGCGCCATGGTGTTCGCGGTGAACTGTCCTCCGCACGCGCCCGCACCCGGGCAAGCGGAAGTTTCGAGCGACTTGAGCTGCGCGTCACTCATGCTGCCGCGCGCGTGCGCGCCGATGGCTTCATACACGTCTTGAATCGTAACCGCGTGTCCTTCAAACTTTCCAGGCGCAATCGAGCCGCCATACAAGACCAGGCCGGGAATATTCAGCCGCGCCAGAGACATGATTCCCGCGGGTATCGTTTTGTCGCATCCAACAAGAACCACGAGCGCGTCAAACAGATTGCCTCGTGTGACCAGCTCAATTGAATCGGTGATGACTTCGCGGCTGACCAGCGAAGCACGCATGCCCTCGGTGCCCATGGTGATGCCGTCGGAAATGGAAACGGTGTTGAACTCCAGCGGAGTGCCGCCCGCGGCACGAATGCCTTCCTTGACGTGTTCAGCCAGTTCGCGCAGGTGATAATTGCAGGGCCCGATTTCAATCCAGGTATTCGCGACGCCGATGAGCGGCTTCAGGAAATCGTCATCTTTCAAGCCGCACGCGCGCAACATGGCGCGCGCACCTGCACGGCTCGCTCCATCAATCAGCGCGTGGCTTCGAGGT
Organism: Candidatus Acidiferrum sp.; assembly: GCA_035262505.1. Classification (GTDB taxonomy): domain Bacteria; phylum Acidobacteriota; class Terriglobia; order Acidiferrales; family UBA7541; genus Acidiferrum. The sequence goes on from DATFSR010000089.1 coordinate 93,758, forward strand.
TTCGGTAGTGGATCGCTCACTTGAGACTTCCTCCGCTTGCAAGACGGAAAACAACTCCGAAGCAAGCCATAAAAAACTAAAAGCCATCGTCCGGGTTCGGATGATGGCCGAATTCTTTAGTTCGCTTTGGGCTTAGGCCGCCATCATCCGCTGGTCCGTCCTCCCACGAGGACAAAGCCGATTCCTACAATTACGACACGTACTCGGCCGACCTGAGAAACGGTATGGCCACGACGCGTGATGGCGATGCTCGTCATATCGCCATGCAGAGTATCAGGATGAGGGAGGGAAAGTCAATCAGTCCAATTAATAGTTATGCTACATAAAATAAGCAGTGATTATACTTCCGGAATCGCCTTTCGATCAGGCATCTTTGATGAGGCACTTAGGGAATTTCCCAAGCTGGAGGCCAGTCTAAGAAATGTAGATCCGAGCGGCGTGCAGCGTGGCGCTGTCACGGCCACTTGCCGGCTCGACCGCGTGTGCCGCGAAAACGTCGCGCTCGTAGGAGACGCTTCAGGGAAGCGTAGACCCCGTTACCGGGGAAGGGTTAGGGCTGAGTTTTCGCCAGGCTTTGGCGCTCGCCGATGGACTGGAGGCTGGGGATTTAGTGAAATATCAATCGGCTCACCGGTGGCTTGCCAGGCGGCCGCATGTCATGTCCCAGATGCTCTTGCGGCTCGATCGCTGCGTCCCGCTGAGAAGGCGCGTTCGGCGAGGATTGGCAAAGGATCCTGTTCTGTTTTCAAGGTTGTTGTCGGCTCATGGACGAGAAACTTCTCCCTCGTTTATCGCGGAGACAGCTGTAGGTTTGGGGTGGAGGCTGATCACCGCATAAGAATTTATCTTTTGAATCGCAAGAGAAAAGAAAGGATGAATTGTGGAAGTGGTTCAAACCCGCCTGAAACCAGTTCTCTACTTGTTTGCGGCGCTCTCAGTAGCGTTGCCTATCTTGATTGCGCTGCCGCAACATGCTGCGCCGCGGCCGGCGGCCAGCTCGGTCGTTTTCACGATCGATCCAGCGCAAAGCAACGTGCATTGGACGCTTGGCAGTTCGTTGCATACCGTACATGGGACCTTTGCGCTGAAGCGCGGGAGTTTGCAGGTTGATCCGGCGACGGGGAAGTCGAGCGGGGAAGTCGTTGTGGACGCCGGCAGTGGGGAAAGCGGGAACGACGGCCGCGACAAGAAAATGCACAAGGATGTGCTGGAGAGTGGAAAATTCGCCGAAATCATTTTCCGGCCGGACAGCATTACCGGAAAGTTCGAGATGCAAGGAGACTCGACTCTGCAGATCCACGGGATGTTTGTTTTGCACGGCAGCGAACACGAATTGACCGTTCCGGCCCTGGCAAATGTCTCGGGTGATCACTGGACGGGCAGCGCAAAGTTCGACGTGCCTTTCATCGAATGGGGACTGAAGAACCCGAGCACCTGGCTGCTCAAGGTCGATCATTCCGTCAATGTGGAACTGGAGCTGAAAGGCTCGGTGCAAAGGCAAGCCGCGCAGTAAGCCGAGGCCATTTCGCGAGTTTTTAAATCCCAAAAAACCAAAAAGAATTGAAGAAGAGCCCAGCAGCCAATAAACGGCTGAGCTTTACCAACCGGAGGCTCAAGTCTCGGAGTCCGATCCTGGCGGTGAGACAATCAGGTTACAAAGCGCTTCTCGAACCTGTTATATGATTTCGAGTGTGAACATCGTTCTAAATGAAGTCGAATGCCGCGTATTGGGTTCCCTGATGGAGAAAGAAGCCACCACGCCAGAGTATTATCCTCTCTCGCTGAACGCCTTGGTCAACGCCTGCAACCAAAAATCGAACCGCGATCCCGCAATGAATTTGGACGAAGGAGCCGTCCGCGAAGCATTGCACTATTTGGAGGAGCAGTCGCTCGTGCGGTCCGTGAGTCCCGCGGACAGCCGTGTGACCAAGTACGAGCACCGGCTGCAGGAAGCCTTCAATTTCTACCGGCACGAGACTGCAATCCTGTGCTTGTTGCTGCTCCGCGGGCCGCAAACGCCGGGAGAGCTGCGAAGCCGCTCCGAGCGCATCCATTCGTTTGACGATTTGGCGGCGGTACAATCGAGCCTGCAGCATCTGATGAAGCGCGAGCCGCCGCTAGTGAAGCCCCTCCCGAGGCAGCCAGGAACGAAAGAGACGCGCTACGCTCATCTTTTGTCCGGTGATCTGGTTCAGGCAGAGCCGGAGCCAGAGGCGCATAAGGCACCGCTTGCGTTAGCGGAACACTCACTCGATAGAGACCGAGCGGAAAAGCTGGAGGAAGAAATCGCCGCGCTTAAGAATGAGATTGCCGACTTGAAACAGCATTTCGCTCAGTTCCGAAAGCAATTTGAATAAGCTCACCCAAGGTCAAGCGCGAGTTACAGGAGATTTGACGCGCACAGCCTCGTTCGCTATAGTGACTGTGCGGGGTGGAGCAGCCTGGTAGCTCGTCGGGCTCATAACCCGAAGGTCGTCAGTTCAAATCTGACCCCCGCAACCATT
>DATFSR010000090.1:0-45863 GCA_035262505.1 Candidatus Acidiferrum sp.
CAGAAATGATTCGGATGGTTTCCTCCGCACGCATCAGATGCACCGCAAACAGAAGGCGCGCATTCTCCGTATAGCCGATAGCCGCTTCCCGTGCTTCTTCTCCTGCTGTGGCATCCACCAGATGGAAGAACGGGTCGAAGAGAACCTCACAAGCCTCGGGGAACGCCACACCATGTTTCGCGAAATTACTTGCAGCTTTTTCCGCATCTCACTCAAAACTCTGCCCCCGCAGCGTCGGTGTGATGTCCACAATCATAGTGTATATACATTGCATATACGCGTCAAGAGGAATCGAAAGAATAAGATCATGGGGGACATCGGGGGGCCAAGAAAAAGGTGTTTGGGGATGGCCCCGAGGCTGCTAACTGACGCCAGAGAAACGAGTTATTGGATTCTAAGTTCTCTGTTAACAGCCGAATGCTCTTTCCCTATGAAAAAATGGCGCTGAGCGCGGGCGGAGATATGGGATTCACGTCTAGTGGATACGCAATGGACAGACCAAGGGCCGCTCTTCGCGTTCTCGCAACGTTTGGATGGCCCCGCCTCTCAAGAGCACCAAAACGAGATGAACTACCGCACCTACATGCGCCGTCAAAGCTAGTTCGGTCTGGCCCCGGTTACCGCTAGCTACTTCGCGGGCCCTCCGCATTCAAAATTCCTTCTGAGCTGACAATCGCATCGGCTGTAACCACTCTTGCGTTCCTTCCAGCCGTCCAAGTGCTCCGTCCCGGCGTTCATTGCTGCACCTCCTGCCTGGCCAGGGTAATGGGATCAGGAAACGCTGTGTCGTCATTCCCGTGCAAGAACAACAAGTTCTGCACTTCCTCGGTGGTGCCTGTCAGCAGCAGCATTCCGTCTGTCTTCTGATACGAAACGTCCGCGCTCTTCTCGTCAATCTTCTTCTGCAGCCAGGTGGCGTCAAAGAAGGCCATCCGCAGCGTGTCCTGCGAGAGCTCTGCACGCGCAATCGAGTGGGCGCGGAACAAATGCATCTTGAAAAAGTCACCTCCTTCCACCTCGGCGTTTGGTAAGAAATCCAGGAAGAAAAACGCCCCAATCCGCATCAAATGAGTCTCAAAGCCCGCGGATGTTACCTTGTCTCCGTCCCGTTCCTTCACCACAACCTTGTATTCCTTCCCTTGTCCTTGTTCGAAACTGAAGGTTACGTCGCCCTCCGTGGTTGTCCATGCGCCTGCCAGCGCCTGATCCGATTCAAGGTCAGCCGAGGTATATGAAGGCTCAATGGACAACGCAAATCCACTACTTTCGTCGCATCCACTCATCCCCAAGCTTCCAATGGCCAGGGCAATAGCGAGACAGACCGCACCGGTCCGCTTCCGATCGGACCTCTGCAGCCAGAGTGCCCACCTCAATGGCAGAAATACAGTCCAGCGATGGTTGTGACGCAGGATTCGATACCACTCAAAGAATGGCGGTGTCATTGCCATGAATTACTCCTCTCCCGTCCTTTTGCCTGGCTTGCTCACCTGCAGGCAATCGGTGCGGACTGTCATCTGGCCTCAATACGGAATAGCGTCAAACGTCGACAGAAATTGCACCTGAACGTAAAGTCCTCGAAACGGTTCGTGGCTTGAGAAAGGGCGCAGCCATACTGCGTCCCTCCAACAGCTTTACGGCTGCGGACTTTCCCAAGAGACTTCGGGACAGCGCACCAAAGCTTCTTTACCTACCGAGAGCGGAGGAGGCGGGCTAACCTCATTTTGATGGAGGAGTAGCGGGTTGCAGCCAGCATAAGAAGTAGGCCCAGAACGAGAAGTATGATGGACCAGCGCGCCTGGTCCTGGAAGACGTCCTGCTGAAGGCGCACAATGCCAATTCCTAGAAAAAGGGTCCCAGTTACAAAATAATTCTTCATCTGCTTGGGGATACTGGCGTAAATGAAAACGCAGGCAACCAACGGCAGTAAGATTTCAAATGCGCGGGCCTCGTGCTTCAGGGAGAGATCTGCGACTGAACTGTTCCAGCGGTCGCTCGCGCGAATTCCGAGTGACAGCAAGGAAGTCAAGATGTGTCCGGGAATGACGAACCGATAGGCCTTGGCAACGGCGCGCAACTGGGACAAAGCAAAATGGCCGAGGATCACCTGCAACAAGAAGTAAAGGCCGGCATTGCCCATGAACAGGTACTCGATATCTCCGCGCGTCCACGGCAAAACACGCTTGAGCGCATCCTGAATGGGTTGGTAGTCGGAGGCGAGCCCGCTAATAGCCAGAAAAGTTAAGGCCACGGCTACCGGATAAAAGTAGCGTGAGTCATTCGGAAAGTTAAGGCGCTCCAGCACATAAGCGCAGGCTAGAAACAAAGTGACAATAGGAATCAGGCGGAAATACAGCTTGCCGTGATCGTGGTTCAGCCAGTCGATCAGGCCCATGCGCGCCAGCGTTACCGTGCACAACATGAGGCCGATCACCGAAGCGACCAGGGAAAACACCGAGGAGCGTGTGTACCGGCGCAGCCAGATGTACACGGGCATGGAAAGCGCAATCGCCCACCACAATTGTAAGTTGGTGATTTCCTTGAAAGATCCTGAAATGTTGTGCAGCAATTCCCAATCCGGATTGGCCGCGGGAATCGCTCGGATGTGATATTCGCCCATGGCAACGAGCAGTGTGATCGGCACCAACAGGCAGACGGCCAGCAAATGAGCAATGCCGTTTCGCAGCTGGTTTTTTCTCCAAAGAGCCAGTCCTTCCCAGCACGTAAGAACCGTTACGGAAGCGGCCACCAGCACGCGGGGCGTGCCCGAAAGGCGCCCAAAGTGAAACAAGAACAGTAGCGCTGCGCCCGCAATCAAGATCCAGGCGCCAAGATAGAGGCTCACTTGCGGAAAGGTCAGCCTGCGCGCCTGGAGAATCCACGCGTCTTCGCGCTCGACAAGCCGCCCGTATTGTTTGCGAAATCCCTCGTACTCCGCGTCGGAGAGCACTTCGTCGTGGCGCCACGCGTCGATTTCGCCCAGGTGCTCCTGGATTTTTGCCGAAACCAAGCTGCCATACGTCGTGGGGTTTGCATGAACCTTCTCGCCGGCAAGAAACCGCTCCAGATCGCCCGCCATCTCTCGCGCTGACCTGTAGCGGTTCTCCGGCCTCTTCTCCAGGGCCTTCAGACAAATGTCTTGCAAGTCGCCCGGGATGTCGGAATTAATCCGCCGCGGCAGTTCAGGGTCTTCTTTGCGGATACTTTCCATCTGCTGCGCGAAAGGCTGTACAGGAAAGGGCAAGACGCCTGTGAGAACCTCGTAGAGAATCGTGCCCAGCGAGAAAATATCGCTCCGCGCGTCCAGGTCTTGCTCACCGGTTGTTTGCTCGGGTGAAAAGTAGCTCGGCGTGCCCACCATCTCGCCAAAGAGCGTTAGACGGTCGCGCGATTCCTCGCGCCGCGCCAATCCAAAATCAAGCAGCGTGGGCTGCAGATCGGCTCCCGCTAAAATGTTGGCGGGCTTCAGGTCGCGGTGCAGAATGTGGTGCTGATGAAGAACCTCCACCGCTAACACCACCTTGCGCATCAGCCTTACGCGCTGCTCGATCGTCAGAGCTCTTGTGGCGGTGAACAAATCAACTCCATCCACGTACTCCATGACAAAATGTGGGATTTCCTCGGCGGGGCCTAGGCTATAGATGGTCACGATGTTGGGATGGCTGATCTGCGCTAGCGCTCTTGCTTCCTCCATAAAGCGTGTGCGGATTAACGCGTCCTGGCGCAGGCGCGCGCTCAAAAGCTTGATAGCAATTTTCCGGTTCAGCCCTTCGTCGTGAGCCAAAACAACGCGCCCCATTCCTCCCGCGCCAATCTCGCCGAGAATCTTGTGCCCGGAAAGCCGCTCGGGAAGGGGATCTTGCTGAGCGGACACCGGTTCGGCATCGCGATGGTTGGGCTCGTCCATCTGCGTTAGCGCCTGAAGCAGTGGCCGCAAGTCCTTTTCGAGAGCTCGGTAATCCTGGCAAAAGGCGTCCACATCCACAAATTCTTCCCGGGAAGTGCGATCTAGGAATTCGGCAAGCGCGGCAGCGATGGCAGCCTCCCGCTCGGCGGCGTGCTGACTGCCAATCGGGTCTTTCTCCTGATTTGTTTGAGCTTCTTCGTCGCTCATTGCTGTTCGGGCGTCACTTCAATCTCCCGGAATCGTTTCAGAGCGCGATGGAGGAGCAGCGCCACGCTCTCCCGCGGTTTCCCCAAGCGTTCTGAGATTTCACTGGTGGTCAGTCCCTCAAACTTCGCCAGTAGGATCACGCCGCGGTAATCGGCGGGCAAGGCGTTTAGTTTCAGGAGCAAGTTCTGCATGCGCTCCTGCTGCGCGAACACCTGGCTGGGAGTTCTCAGATCCACGGGTTCGGCTCCGTTTGGGTTGCTTTCTGACTTGAAGGGCAGTAATTCCTCCGGGCGGCGCTTGTGGCGATGCTCGTGACGCGCAGCATCCGCGATTGCGTTGTCAGCAATCCGCGAGAGCCACGCCATGAAGCTCCCTGGAGACTGGTAGGTGAACCGGTTTAGCCCCTGCGCGGCAGCTAAAAACACTCCCTGGAGAATGTCGTCCACCTCGAGTTTGCACCGCAGTTCTTCGCTCATTTTGTAGTACACCAAGACAGCCAGCCGCCGCCGGTATTTCCCAAACAACAGGCTGAACGCGGCTTGGTCACCCCGCTTGAAGCGATTCACCAGGTCACACGTCGAGGTCTGATTGTCCATGGATTCTGCCGCGCTGGAACCTGCTGAAAATGCTTGTACTCTAGCGGGAGTAGGTTGCCGAAGCAAGCATAGCGATGGATTAGGGCCCAAGACGTCGAAGGCAATAGCCAAAGGATTCGGTCCAACTTTGGTGCAGTTCAAGAGGATGATTGCGCGACCTTTTCGGCTGTAAGCGACACCAGATGCGGCACTTATTGGATTTTTAGCTCCTTTCCTATGAAGAAATGGAGCTCAGCGCGACAGAGGACAGAGGATATCGGATTCACTTCTGGCGGCGACGCAGCGGTCGGAGCAGGGTCCAATTTAGGAAAGAACTGCTGCCCTGGCATATCCAGGCCGAGCTCACCGGGCACTCACGCCACGCCGCCTAACCAAATGGTAGTCGTCAAGATGGCCTTCGCCTGACGCCTACAATTGGGACCCTAGCTTCTCATTTGCTCATTTGAGTAATTGCGGTCACTTCCGCGGAACCGCTTTTCCAGCCAAGTGCATCGTCTCCGAGTTGCCCTTTTACGGGACGCGCGCAGAACTCTCCGCCTGCCTTCACTCCGCAGAGACAACGCGCCTCCGGTAAAGCTCTGACGCTAATCGGAACTTGTGAGGGATTTGCGTCAGGTATCAGTAAGTTCCTTGTCGTGGGGCCGCCCCGACAAATTTTGAGGGTTTAGAATGTGATGGACCCAACAATCTGAACTGTATATCCCTGAAAAGTAGACCTGCACTCGAATTCATGAAAATACTTAGCGCCCAGGCTTACCCTCCGCTCCGGTAACATCATGGTAGCCGCGAGCCCGAGTGCGTTGACTTTGTAGTGTGCCTTTGCCTGGTCCGGCGCGATGGTTGGCCCGGATTTATCAGTGGTCTGCCACTGGCCATACCCCACGAGGCCAAGTTGAAGGCGCAAGCTTCGTTGTATTGGAAAGGTTTGTGTTAGCGAATAGTCGAGGTTAAAAGTCTCGCCGGGATGGATCATCGTGCCCGGTTGCGTTCCGTGAAATTCGTACATCTGAAATGCAGACAAGGCAGTGGCCTTCTTCTCAGTCAGATATATCGTTTGTCCACTCGAAACAACTGAGGTCCAGTAGCCCGAACCAACGTTGGTGTTGGCACCCGCACGGAATTTTCCTGTGGGCGCGAGGAAGCCATAGATCGCCCGAATGGCAACGCGTTTCTTGCGCCAGCCGAGAATGAACGGTTGATAAAATGAATCCGCAAATCCACCGCCGCCGCTAAGGGCGCCGTTAACGTCTGAAGACAAGGAATTGTTTGCGATCGGTAAGGTGGCCGAGGCCGAGAATACGGCGCCACCTAGTTGTTGCCATTTTCATTCTCCCTCTAACAATCGCGTAGCTAGGCTCGACCACATACACCAGGCCCTTTCGCTCTCTGTCCTCTCGGCCTGCCGGTTACGTTCCATTCTTGAGAAACTTCTAACGAAGTAGAGTGCAACACTCCCTCGCGCCCAACTGTCACTTCTTACAGGATGGGAACCTATTGGAGTTGACGGCGGACACTAATCAGAAACCGTGGGAAATCTACCCAGGTGCCTGGTGAGCTACGGACATGTTCTTGCCAGTACCTATAAGGTAGATCCTTTTTCGCAGATCCTCGTGCGGATTTAGCAGGATATTGATATGCGCGGAATGCCTGCGTAACGCGATCTCCGTATGAAGGGTTGTCCTAAACAGGAGGCAGTCGCATGGAAACGTACTTCGCATCAATAGACTTTGGGCGAACAGCGTGGCGGTTGGTTTTGCTTGCCAGCTGTCTTTGTCTGACATCCTCCACCGCTTTTGGCCAAGGAGGATTTAAGCCTGACCCCGCACTGCGTGATATCAAGCACATCGTCGTGATCTATCAGGAGAACTGGAGCTTCGACTCCTTGTACGGCTTGTTCCCGGGAGCCAACGGTCTCGCGCAAGCCTCCCCCAAGTCCCTAAATCAGACCGACCGGTTCGACCAACCTCTGAGCGCGCAAATCGGGCAGCCGTTCAGCCTCGTATCCGGATCGCTGAGCCTGACCACGCCGCCGCCGCCGATCAACAACGGCCACATCGATTTGCGGTTTACGCCCGGGCTCAATACTTTGCTCCCCTATGACGTTATGACGAACTCGACCCTGATGCCCAACGACACCACCGGCGACCTCGTTCACCGCTTCTGGCATGAACAGTCGCAAATCGATCAGGGAGCCATGGACTGGTTTGTCACCTGGAGCGACAACCCCGGCCTGACCATGAGCTACTTTGACGCGACCAATTTGCCCGAGGGACTGCTCGCTCAGAACTACACGCTGGCGGATAACTTCTTCCATGCGGCATTTGGCGGATCGTTCCTCAATCACCAGTTCCTGATTTCAGCGGCTGCTCCGGTCTATCCGAATGCCCTCGCAGGCATGCAGGCGGTCCTGGATACGGACGGACAACTCCTGGTGAATCCGGCAACGGGCAAGATCGTGCACGACGGCAACATCACCCCCATCGGCGGCGTGTCGTTCACCGCTCCAGCAATGACATTCGACAAGAACTATGCTGTGAACACGATTTTCTCCGCCAACCTGGTTCCCACGTTTTCCCAAGCTGGCACCCCAGCCTTGTTGCCATCCCTGAATGATAGCGACCCGTCCGATGCGACCCGTCCTTTCATCCCGACAATCGGCGACCGCCTCAGCGCGAAGGGCATCGGTTGGAAGTGGTACTCTGGCGGCTGGGACAACGCCTTGGCCAGTACCGTGAGCAACCCCGGCAACAACGGTGTCGTCCCTCCGAACGCTCCTGTCGATCCCCTGTTCCAATGGCACCACCAACCCTTCGCCTATTATGACAACTATGCTCCGTTCAAGAATGGCGCCCGCAATCCGGTGTCCGCGGCACACCTCCAGGATGAAAACGACTTTTTCCTGGATCTTAAGACCGCGCGCCTGCCGGCAGTCGTCTTTATTAAGGCGCTGGGACCCGACAACGAGCATCCCGGATACGCCGGCCTATTGCAGGGTCAGCAGCACGTTGCGGATCTTGTGAGCGCAGTGAAAGCCAGCGACTATTGGGACAACACGCTAATCATTGTCACCTACGATGAACACGGCGGTCGCTGGGATCACGTGACACCGCCGGTCACGGGCATCTGGGGCGATGGTTCCCGAGTTCCTGCAATCATCATCGGGCCCCTTGCCAAGCGCCATTTTGTAGACCACACGCAGTACGACACGCTTTCGATTCTCAAGACGATCGAAGACCGCTTCGGACTGGAACCCCTGAGCGCGCTGGATGCCCAGGCCACGTCGCTGAAGAACAGCTTGCAGCCACAACAATAACTTCGCTAGATAAAACCGAACGCCAAACACGACCCTGGGCGGTCTAACCGCCCAGGGTTTTTCATCTGCGAGCAAGACCAAGTTTCTGCAAGCTGCCGCGTGACAGAGCGTTTCTGCCCACAGCTTGGGTTCCCGCAAAACTTGAATTTTTCAAAAAGCCTGAGGCTGTAACCGGACCGCAGGCAATCGGGTTTTCACCCGAGTCCAATCCAATCTTGTCTACGTTTGTCAGGAATTCATGTGCCGCTAATCAGGATGTAGCGCAAAGGGATTGAAATCGCAGGCTGTCGTTGCGGTTTCGAGGCGCGCCGCATTCCAGCCAGCCGGGAACTACGGCCTCGCAATGTGTTTCATCGGTCCCACAGACACACTCAAAGGAGAAGTGTGCGCCCGAGCAGCAGTGTGTTCCCGGGAATCCGAGCGAGAAACACTTGCAGGTCGCGAGCCTCGATTTACTTCGGAGGGTGAGTATGACGAAATGGAATCTCGGCATTAAAGGTACGATCATTTTAGCGGTGCTCGCATTTGTTTTTGCCTCGCCTACCCTAGGACAAGGCCAACCCCAGTCACCCACGCCGCCAGGTCTGTACATAACACCGACGGCTTTGCCCAACGCTGTCCAGCAACAATTGAATCCGGGCCTTGCGCTTCCGTATTTCGCGACGAATTATCCGAACTTCGTCGCGGGTGAGGCGGTGAAAGCCGTGGTCAGCCCAGATGGCAACACACTGGCGATCCTGACCGCAGGAATGAACTCACTTTACTTCCCAAACAATTGCGACCCGGGCACGCCTAACTGCTCTGTCGGTAAGCTCGACACGAACGCTTCCACGCAGTTCCTTTTCTTGTACGATGTTGCCGGCGGGAATAAGACCAAACCTTTCCTGAAGCAAGTCATCCAGCAGCCCAACGCTCACGTTGGTCTGGTTTGGTCGCCAGACAGCAAGACACTGTATGCCGCGGGTGGCTGTGACGATGCCGTGTACGTCTACACCAACAATGGCGGCAGTTTTGCGCTGAACGGCAAGATTGGCCTGGGCCACACTCCGTGTCCTTTTCCTTTTACCGGTGGCGCAAATCAGAATAAGTCCGGCCTCGGTCTTAGCGTCGCGCCCAATGTGGCGGGCCTAGCCATTTCCGCCAATGGCAAGACGCTTGTCGCAGCGAACAACTATAACGATTCGATTAGCGTGATTGACACGGCCGGCAGAAAGGTTCTCTATGAATACGACCTACGGCCGTTTGCGACTTCCGGCGCGGTGAATGGCACCAAGGGCGGCACGTTTCCTTACTCCGTCGCGTTGACTGGCAACATTGCGTATGTTGGCGCAGATCGGGATCGGGAAGTCATCGTCCTCAATATTCTGACTCAGAAATTAGTCGCGCGCATCCAGCTGGATGGCAATTCGAACGGGATGACCTTGAGCGCAGACGGCTCGACGCTATACGTTGCGCAGGACAATCAGGACCAGGTTGCCGTCATTGACACGAACAAGAACACCATCACGCACAAGATCGACACCCGCGGTCCCGCTCAACTGAGTTTCCCGGCGAACACGACTGGCGCGGCGCCGACCGCAGTCGCTATAAACTCGGCGAACAAGACTCTTTATGCGGTCAACGCCGGTTCGAACTCGATCGCAGTGATACCCCTAACTGGCCCACAGGCTTTCCAAACCGTTGGCCTTCTGCCGACCGCGTATGACCCTACCGACGTTGCATTCAGCGCTGATGGCAGTTGGATGTACATCACCAACGGCAAGAGCGACACAGGTCCGAACCCCGGGTATGGATTTGGCAATATGGGCAGGATCGTATTCACAACCGTAGACCCTCCGGAAACCAATGCGCAGGAGTCAGCTGAGCTGACGTCGAACAATCAATATCAATTTCAGTTGGAACACGCATCGCTCGTCAGCGCGTCGGTTCCGGATGCTAGCGATCTCTGGGATTTGACCTCAAAGGTGGCGGCCAATAACGGCTACAGCGCCCAACCCTCCGATACCGATACCAGCGCCATGAACTTCCTTCATTCGAAAATCAAGCACATCATTTATGTTGTGAAAGAAAACCGCACCTTCGATCAGATACTCGGCGATTTGGGCAATGGATCCAACGGCCAGCCTTCGCTGGCACTCTTTGGCCAAGGCGTCACACCGAGCTTCCATCTCATGGCGCGGAATTTCGTTACCTTGGACAACTTCATGGACCCGGGCGACGGATCGATGGACGGCTGGTCCTGGTCCATGCGCGGCCGCGTGACCAACACGGAGACGCTCACCCAGCAAATCAACTATGCGCGCGTGAACCGCGGCGTCTCCTATGAGGGCGAGGGCCAGAATCGGAATATTCCAGGTAACCTGAATACCACTGCCGCCCGCGACTTCTTTTTCGACCCCACCGGCGCAACCACTCCTTATACCAACGCGACTTCGTCGCTCAAGGGTGGCACTCCTAACATTTTGGCTGGTGACGGCGACCACGCGGCTACCGATGGCCCAACCGGCTATCAGCAGGGGTACATCTTCAACGCCGTCTTGAACGCCGGAGGTACCGTTCGAAACTACGGCTGGATGGCCAACACTCCTGGCAAGATTACCGATAGTGGAGACCCTGTCAAGGGAAACCCTATCTCTGATCCTTTCGCGGCCGGTGTCATCCAGACCACGGCGGCCAATCAACTGATCTTTGAGAACAAGTGGTATGACCAGTACTTCCGCGCTTACGACCAGTCCTATCCGGATGTTTGGCGCTTCAACGAATGGAACCGCGAGTTCCAGCAATTCGTCGCCAATGGCAACCTGCCGACGCTAGAAATGATCCGCGGTCTTTCCCACGATCACACCGGTAGCTTCGGCACTGCGCTGGGCGGAGTCAACACCCCGGAACTGCAGCAGGCGGATAACGACTACGCCGTCGGATTGCTGGCGCAAGCCGTCGCTAACAGCCCCTACGCAAAGGACACTCTGATCATCATCATCGAAGATGACTGCCAGGACGGCGCGGATCACGTGGATTCCCATCGCGCCACAACCTACTTCGTCGGCCCTTACGTGAAGCAGGGCGCGGTCGTGAGCACCCCGTACAGTCAACGCAATGTGCTTCGCACCATCGAGGATATCCTGGGCGCGGGGCACATCAACTTGAACACCTATTACGCGCGGCCGATGGCCGATGTTTTTGACACCACGTCGTCCGGCCAGTGGACCTTCCGTGCCGTCGCATCGACGCTTCTGATTCCTACTCTCACGAAGCCCATCGCTCCGATTTCGCAGGGAGGAGGCTTGGGACTGGACCCCAAGACCGTTGTGTTTGCCAAGGGCCCCAACCTGAAGCCCACTCATAACGCGCAGTACTGGGCGGCGAAAACCCGGGACTTCGATTTCTCGGGAGAAGACCGCGTTCCGGCCCAGCTCTACAACAAGATCCTCTGGGAAGGTCTGAAGGGAAAGTCTGCGCCAGCCGTCAAAACCCGCTTCTCAAGAAGCGCTGACGACAAGGACAAAGACGGGAAATAAGCCCCATTTCCGCGCAAATCGGTGGGATCTCAGGGTCCCACCGATTGCACCAAGTTTGCCATGCCGGGCAGACAAGTTCGGCTGAATCTGCCCGCATGCTCGATAATTATGCCGGATAGGCAATGAGGAAAATGCCAGTGTGCGAAGTTACCTCTGAGGTAATCTTTTTAAGAATTACTAGGTTGGTGATAGCCTTGCTAGCTTTGTCCCGGCCTGTTCTTCCGCAGGGCCAAGCGCCGATGGCTTCCGAAGTCTCTACCGAGAAGGGAGCGGAAATCCTTTCCCTCGCATAGAATGCGCGCTGCTTTTGAGCAGCGCGTCGATTGGTCTCATCTGCCCAAAGGCGCCGTTTTGGAAGGAGCGTTCTCATACCCAATCTATGCTGGCGAACATATGGCCTTGCCTGCGGGCACCCGGCCGCGAGTCACCATTAGTTCTTCGGGGAAAGTCCGCGATCCTCACCCCTTTCAGACGAACCGGGAAAGGCAAGCATAATCTTCGTATTGTCAACAATACACGAATCCTGCTTTTGAGAGGCCAAGAGCGTTTGGGCGCACCTCGGATCCGAAGAAAAGCCATTCCCACATGCCGTTTCTTGTAGTAGGATTGCCGGAATACGTAGGAGATTATGAAAGAGCCGCGCCTTTCCAAAGCCGAAACCCGCATTTTGGAGCAATATTGGAAACTCGGGACCGCGTCCGTGCGCGAGGTCCTGGAAAGCCTGCCCGAGGATGAACGCGTTGCTTACACAACGGTGCAGACGCTCGTCTACCGGCTCGAGGAGAAGGGTGCGTTGCGAAAGGTAAAGAAGATCGGCAATGCCCAGCTCTTTCAGCCGGCTATCAATCAAAGCCAATACCGCAGCCGGCTGGCACGGGATCTGCTCGATCTGTTTGGGGGCTCGCCGCGACTGCTCGTCTCCAATTTGCTCGAGGATGGTGCGCTTACCCTACGGGACCTGAAAGCATTGCAGAGTGCGACCCGCAGTGATAAAGGCGGTGACAAGAACGGCCGCAACCGCGGAGGCAAACGTGCATGAGCATATCGCACGCACGATGTACTACTTCAGCGTTCACTTGCTGTTTGCCTCGATCGTCGCGGCGGCGGCGTGGGCGCTGACATCGACTCTGCGCGCGAGCGCCACCACCAAATATTGGATCTGGGTGGTCACCGCATTGAATTTCGTTGTGCCTTCAGGAGCGCTCATCGACAAGCTTTGGGCGCCGCACTTGGCTTGGGCTAGACCATTGGGTGTTATTGGCGACCCGGTATGGATCATGACCCAGGGCCGGACAGCCGTCATCCTGGGAGGTATATGGACGACCGGCACCCTCTCCATGCTTGGCCGATTAATTTTGCGTCTACGCAAAGAGCGCCGCGAGGCGCAAGCGGCAATCCGTGCAAGCGTTCGCGGTGTGACGGTTAATTTCGTAGCGGACGGCTTTCCAGTGAGCTTCGGTGACGGGCACCTGAGTCCCGCAGTTCGCGGAGTTCTTTATCCTCACATCCTGCTTCCCATCGGCATCGATCGCTTGCTCAATCCGCGAGAGTTTGATGCGGTCTTACTGCACGAACTGGCCCACGCAAGAAGGCGCGACAATCTCATCCGCCTGCTCTACGAACTTTCATTCTGCGTCCTGTGGTTCCATCCGCTCATCTGGCTGACTGGCGCGCGGATTGCGCTCTATCGCGAGCTCTCCTGCGATGAATCTGTCGTCAGGCGCGCGCGCGGGCGGGAATTGGTTTCGGCGCTCGCCAAACTCGCGGTTCCAGAACAACCCGGGATTCTGCAGGCAACGGCCTCATCGCATCTGAGCTATCGTTTGGCAAACCTGACCGCGCCGGTGCAACCGACCTATCGCTCAGTAAGCCTGCTATTGTCATCTCTGTTTGCCATCATCATGGCGGCCGCCATCTTTCAGACCATCGCGCATACGGCCTGCTGTTTCGTCCTGAAGCGATAACCGCGTCCGAGTGCTCACTTCCTGCCGCCAGGTGCGTCCGATTGACTTATACGGACACTGTAGTAGCGTCGCTGTTAGATGTAGTAGTTAGAAAGGCGAGCAGCGAATCTTTTACGGCGCAGCCGTTGAGTTCGCGAGCGGAGAGGTTCAAGTCGGATGCAAAAGCTCACTATGACGTTCGTTTTGGTGCTCATGGCCGTGGTCTCAACCGTGCAAGTGCGCGCCCAATCTGCCGGTCCACTCACTCTCGTCAAAGCCACCCGATTGCTGGATCCGCGCACCGGTAACACGATTTCTCCGGCAGCGGTGCTGATTGAGAGCGGCAAAATCAAGGAAGTCGGCGCGCCTGCCCAAGTGCAAGCGAAGGCTCCCCCGGGCGTCAAGACGATTGACCTTGGCAACGCAACTCTGCTCCCGGGATTGATCGACGGCCACACTCACCTGTTTCTCGACGTCATCATTCCAGCCAAGGCGGAAACTCTGCGCCACAACAACGGCGAGTTTGCGCCGGGACTCTTGCTGGCAATTGTGGAGTCCCCGACCAAGCGGGCTTTGATGGCCGCCCAGGCGGCACGGGAAGACCTCGACAGCGGCATTACCACGGTCCGCAATCTGGGACACTCCGGCATTGACGGTGATACCGAATTGCGTGACGCCATCAATGCAGGCCGCGTGCCGGGGCCAAGAATCCTGGCGTCGGGACGAAAGCTGATTGCCGAAGGTTCTTATTTGCAAAACCTCAACCCAGCATTGAGCGAGGCCATCCTAAAGCAGGAATTCCTGCTGGTCCAGGGATTGGACCAGGCGCGGCAGGCAGTTCGCGAAAATGTGTTTCAGAACGTCGACGTGATCAAGGTAACGGAGAGCGAGAACATCTCGGTCGCGGAACTCACCGCGGTCGTGGAAGAGGCTCACCGCGAACACCTCAAGGTCGCAGTTCACGCGGGGGATAAGGCGAGCATACAAACAGCGATTGACGCGAACGCCGATTCCATCGAGCACGGCAATGAGGCAACCGACGAACAATTGAAGCAGATGCGAGATAAGGGAATGTTCCTCGATCTGACGCCGACGTTTTACGACGGATTCTTTCTGAAAATCGCTGAGCCAAGCATCGTATTGCCGCAAGAGGTGCATGCTGCGGAGGTTGCGGACGCTGCGCGGGGGAAGGCACGTTATGAGGAATTAGTGCGGCGAGTGATGAAATCCGGTGTCAAAGTTGCGGCCGGATCCGACATGTGCTGGTTCTATCCGGGAAAGACGCGCGGACAAGCCAGTGTCGCGACGTTTGTCAACTTGTCCCGTGCGGGATTGCCGCCTCTGGATGCGATTCGCGCCGTAACGGTCAATGCTGCGGAAATGCTGGGCTGGCAGGATCACATCGGCGCCATTGAGCCCGGAAAATTCGCCGACCTCGTCGCGGTCAGCGGCGATCCTATCGCCGACATAACCGAACTCGAGCGCGTCCGCTTCGTGATGAAAGATGGGCGAGTCGTTCGCAACGATCTTTTTTCCCATTGAGCTCGAGCGGGATAACCGGTAATGGATCGATTTCCGATTAGCCGACAATGGGGCTATGGAAACAGCCAACCGCAGGAGGAGCGACTCCCGATGTTGAAAAAGGCGTTTTTGGTTCTCCCGTTATTTATTTCGCCCGCTTTCGCCCAGTGGCACCCGCAGAAATCGCACACCGACGCTAGCCTGCTCGGATTGAGCATCGTCAGCGGCAACGTCGTTTGGGTCAGCGGCGCGGGAGGAACATTCGTTCGTACCACCGACGGAGGCGAGACGTGGCAGGCGGGGACGGTCGCCGGGGCCGAGAAGCTGGACTTCCGCCAAGTGTACGCCATCGACGGCGAGACCGCTTACCTGCTGTCAATCGGAAAGGGCAACGAGTCGCGCATCTACAAGACGACGGATGCGGGCAAGAACTGGTTGCTGGAATATACCGAGCAGAACCCCAAGGCGTTCCTCGATTGCATGGCCTTCTGGGACGGGACGCACGGTATCGTGGTCGGCGACCCATTGGACGGGAAGCCCGAGTTGCTGACAACCTCCGACGGCGGCGCGCACTGGACGCCGCTTCAGCCGAACACGATACCTCCGGAAAACAGCGGTGAAGGCTCGCCGGCCTCTGGAAGCTGCACCGCGACGTATGCTGAGAAGAAAGGCGGAAAGGAAAACTGGCAGGCATGGTTCGTGACCGAAAACGCATCACGCGTCTTCCACACCGCCGATTCCGGCAAGACCTGGACCGCTTCCGAAACGCCGCTCGTCACCGGCCTGAACCAGGGCGTCTTCTCGATCGCCGTCGTGGATGCCGACCGGCTGATGATCGTCGGCGGAGACTATGATCATCCGCAGGTGGTGAAGGCAAATTCCGCCTACAGTGACGACGGCGGCAAGACTTGGAAAGAGAGCAGCCACCGTCCCGCGGGATACCGCTGGGGCGTCGCGGTTGTGCCGGACACGCCCGGTCCCACCGTGTTCGCGGTTGGACCCACCGGAACCGACTACTCGATTGATCGAGGAAAGAACTGGGAGCAGATGAACCAGGAGCACACCGACGCGATCGGCTTCGCCGACGCGCACCGCGGCTGGGCCATTGGAAAGAAAGGCGTCATCCGAAAGTTCGAAGGAACGGTTCCCGGCGGGGCCGCGCCAAGTCTGAAGAAGTAAAGCAGAGCCAAAGAGAGACACAAATCCTTTGTGACCAGCGAAGAGGTCAGAGACCTTCGACGAGAAGTGAACTGTGTCCGGTCCACTTGGGAGGATAGCGCTGACAGCCAGAACCCTGACTTATCGGTCGGACTCAACGAATAGAGTTCGATAGCCGCTTACTCATGACGAAGAGCATGCATAGGATCTACGCGGCTGGCTCGCCAAGAAGGGATAAAGCCGGCCGCACAAGCTGCCGCCGCGAGCACCACTGCTGCCGACACGTAGGTGAAGGGGTCGTGCGGCTGCAAACCGTATAGCTGGCTGCGAATCAAACTACTGAGCACAAACGCCAGCAGACCGCCGACAGCAAGTCCAGCCACACTGAGACCGACAACTTGTTGCATGGCCATCCAAAGGACGTCGCTCTGCAAGGCACCAAGCGCCACTCGGATGCCGATCTCCCGTGTGCGCCTCGCGACACTGTAGGCCATTACGCCATAGAGGCCAATCACCGCGAGGGCTGTGGCTAGGGCGCCGAATATCGCCGAAAGGCTGGCAACTAGTCTTTCCGTCTTGAGAGAGAGTCCCATCTGCTCGTCAACCGTACGCAGGTCAACCACTGGAACGTTCGGGTCCAGGCGGCGGACTTGTTCGCGCACCGTCTCCATGACCTGTCGTGGGTCAAAACGAGTACGCAGGTAGAAGGTCATGAACCGAAACTTCACCCCTTGCCAATATGGGTAGTACGCCTGGACAGGAGCCGGATCGCGCAGATTCCTGAACTTCAGGTCTTTCACCTCTCCGACGATCTCCAGGTTTGGCACGTCCTGCGCGGCCGATTGTTCGTTTACAAGCCCAATATGCAGCCCAATCGGATTGCGGCCGGCGAAGTACTTCCGTACGAAGCTCTCGTTGATAAGAGCTACGGGCCTAGTTTCGAAGGGAGTAAAGTCGCGGCCGGCAAGAATCGGCACTCCGAGTGTTGTGAACAGGTTGGGACTGATCTCATTAAGTGTCGCCGGCTGCTCCTGGCCGGGATCGGTCACGTAACCTTCCGCGATTACGGGATTGCTCCAGCCATAGCCTTGCAGAAAAGGCATGGTGCTCAGGCCGACCGAGTTGACACCGGGCAGCGTTTGCAACTCATCGGTCAACTGTCGAAAGAAATCCTTTGTGCGCTCATCTGTATAGCCACTCAGTGAGGGATCGACGCGGAAGGTCACCAGGTGTTCGGTCGAGAATCCGGGTCCAGTGCTTTCCAGATTCGCCAAAGTTCGCAAGAACAAACTAGCGCCGATCAGCAGCAACAACGCCAAGGCGATCTGACCGGCTACCAGTAGCTTGCGCAGGAAAACTTGTTTTCCTCCGGCTCCCGACCCCGCACGATCGCTAAGCGCGGGAGCGACGTCCGCCCGAGAACTTTGAATCGCGGGCGCCAGACCGAAGACGAGCGTGGTCAGAAGCATCGTGCCAAGCGCAAAAACGAGAACGCGCGCATCGGGAACCGACGAGATCGGGAAGTCCCCTGCGGAATCAGCAGAAAAATAGGTAGCTAAGAGAACGCGATCAGCAAGAAAAGCCAACCCCAATCCCACTACAGTACCGATTGCCGACAGCAACCAGCTTTCTACCAGGAGCTGCCGAATTATGCGCCGGCGATCCGCGCCAATCGCCAGCCGGACGGCCATTTCGCGGTCCCTGGTGGTAGCGCGTGCTAACAAGAGGTTTGCCAGATTCGCACACGCGAGCAGCAAAACGGCTCCGCTTAGCGCGGCCAGCACCCACAGGGGCGTTTGCATATGTTCTCGCAGGCTGGACCACCCTTGCGACCCGGGCAGCAATTCGACGGTGCTCTTCAGAAACTGTGCTCGGTCATAATTCGAATAATGCTGCAGTCTCGGCTCCTGGACTTCCACTTCCAGAATGCTGCGCATCAGGGGTCGTAGCGATCGAGTCGCTTGCGCCACCCGGATGCCTGGTTTCAGACGTCCGAACGCTGTCACCCAACTCAGACTCCGATCTTCGAGTCCGCCTGAGGGTCCGCCCGAGCGAGGCGTCATTTGAGCCTTCATCATCATCGGAACGAATACCTTCGAGTTGTATCCAAGTTCCACGCCATCAAATCCGGCCTGGGACACTCCGATCACGCTGTAGGTGTATCCGTTCGCGACGATGCGCTTGCCCACAATGGACGGATCGGAGGAAAAACGGCTCTGCCAAAAGCTATGGCTAAGCATTGCTACTGGATGACCGCCAGGAACGCGGTCGTCGTCGGGCGTCAGGGTTCTGCCGATTGCTGCCGTGACACCCAAAACTGGGAAATAGGAGCCCGAAACTAATTCCGCGTCTACACGCTCCGTGCGATCGCCGTAGCCCAGACTGACACTCGTCGGAAAGCGGCAGAACATCCCTGAGAAAACGTGGTTGCCGTCGCGAAGATCGCGATACATGGGATAAGAGATGTCGTTGTCGCCCCAGCTATCGCCGAAACGGATACCGCGCTGGGCCACCAGAACGAGTTGCTCAGGATGCTTCACCGGAAGCAACTGTAGGAGC
Source organism: Candidatus Acidiferrum sp. (assembly GCA_035262505.1). Classification (GTDB taxonomy): domain Bacteria; phylum Acidobacteriota; class Terriglobia; order Acidiferrales; family UBA7541; genus Acidiferrum. The sequence continues at coordinate 18,720 of DATFSR010000090.1, forward strand.
ACCTGATCCATGAGGCTGAAGATTGCCGTGTTGGCACCGATGCCGAACGCAAGTGTTAACACGGCAACTAGGGTGAAAAGAGGGCTTCGGCGCAGCATGCGAAAACCGTAGCGCGCATCTTGAACAATCTGCTCCAGCCAAACCCAGCCCCACGTCTCCCGCGCATCCTCTTTCAGAAGCGAAGGGTTGCCAAAACTTCGAAGCGCGGCGTGACGCGCCTCTTCCTTGTTCATTCCCGCGGCGATATTTTCTGCAATCTGCTCATCGAGGTGAAAGCGAATCTCATCGTCCAGATCCTGCGCCAGGTGATCACGGCGAAAGAGGGTTTGGAGGCGCATCCAAAATTGTCGGGCCCAATGCATTGTGTCTCACTCCTAAGCCGAGTCAACGACCAGATGGATTGCCCCAGATAGGCGGCTCCCGTTGACCGCTTCTCTTTCCAGTTGAGCGCGCGAAGCGGTTAACGAGTGGAACTTCGCTTTTCTTCCCGTCTCGGTTTCCGCCCATTTGGCTTTGATCCATGCCTTTGGTTCGAGGCGATGTAAAGCCGGATAGAGCGATCCTTGCCGGACTTGCAGAACTTCGTTGGAGATCTGCTGGATACGCTTGGCGATGGCCCCGCCATGTTTCGGTTCTAGCGAGATGGTTTTAAGAATTAGCAAGGTCCAACATCCTCTCAAATCGTTTGGTTCCCCATACTCTGACTATCTACAATACTTATTGTCGATAGTCAAGGTATGCTGTGCTTAGGCGAACCCATGAGGGAAATTCGGAAATTCCCTCTCAGCGGTTGGTCTGGTCACCTCAATTCCGGATGCCGGGTGTACAAACCGGAAATAATCCAGACGGGCGGTGACGGCAGAGGCCCACGCCGGGGGACTTTTGGGGACAAGAAAGAAGGATTATCCCGAGCGATTCAATGGACGCGGCGGCGGCCACGAGGGACGCGGGTGGCCCAGGTACTCGAAGCGGAAGGGACGCGCTCACTGTTTCCGTCCTGATAGAGCAATTCTGGCGCGTAGGTATAGAAGTCGGAATCAGCCAGTTTTCGAAAACCGAAATCGGTCCAGACCTTGGCGTTTTCCGGCTGCGCCTCGTGAGCCACCAGACCGACGTTTGCTCCAAAGGTCGCAAGCGTTTCTCGGATGATCGGCGTGATGTCCAATGACTGACACTCAGGCTCTATATCGACGCTCTCAAGGTAGAGGACGTCCATAGACAAAATCTTGTAGCCGTACAACCCTATGATCGACGAATTCCATTCGTCAGTCTTTGGATCGAACAAAGCGCTGTAGCAGTCATACACGGACTGGTCAATGGAATCCATCGCGGCAAACAGGCTTTCGCCTTCATCGAAGGAGCGATCGACCTGAACAAGATAAGCTCGGATGCGGCCCATCACCACTTCTTTTTCGTCGAGGGCATCACCTACAAATTCAAAGATTTCTCCGTCAATGCGCTTAAGGACACGGCTAGGTTCTTCGTCTCCGCACGTTACCTCAATCGTGAATCGTATTTGCAAAGGCGTCCCTTTGTCGGAAGGATTTTCGGTCCAACTTCCGTTCAATTCAAGGGGTAAATCAGGACCGCATGCTCCGCAAGTGCGAACACCTCTTTGCCGCAAAGATTGCGGCCAGACGGAGCATCGGGCTGTGCAGGTCGATTTTTTCGGTGTTTGCGAGTTGCTGTTGCGTGGTCGTTGGGATCAGTCTCTTCCCCTTGATTTGGGGTGGTCTGCATCACGAATAGCGACTGGAAAAAATGGCGGCATGAACACTTTGGGGAACGGCCATTGTAGGAACTTGATTATAAACGACTAAGCGGCGTTCGCGCCATTCTCCTTTCATGCTATGATCACGACCCTCTCCCGCTCTAGACTTCTCTCAGGCAGCAGCGTCAACACTCCCCGATCAAGAGCAGCGAGCTTTCCTTTTCGGTGTATCGCGGCTGGTCAACCTGCGTTCGTTACGTCGACAGTCGAGGAGAGCAGATGAAAGCCAGCGCGCGCCCGCCAACCTTGGGCGCTGAACCATGGCAAATCGGTTTCCGTTGAAAAAAGTTTGGATGGTTGGAGTCCGCGTCGCCCGCCGGAAGGGCATCACGCATGACCGGACCATGTCAAGGTCTTGAAACGATTTAAGAGCTTTGGCACAGCACCGAATTCAGCGGTGTGTGTTTCCCCCGAGGCGGGAATTCAGCCTGCGGTAGCTGCGGCAACGTGTCCTGCGAATGCAGCGAGCATTCTACGCGTTGACGGACCTCCCGCGCAAAGCCTAGCATGAGGTGCGAAAAAAAGGCGCCCAGGAGCATCCGGTGATTGGTCAGGTTCTCGGCCGTTGTCGTGTCCAGGCTAAGATTGGCGAAGGCGGAATGGGCGTCGTCTATCGCGCCTACGACGAAGTGCTGCAGCGCGACGTGGCAGTAAAAGTGGTCAAGAAGGACGCTCGCCTCGGCTCCTCCGGAACCCAGAGCCTTCTCGAGGAAGCGCGCGCCTCATCCTCGCTATCACATCCCAACATCTGCACCATCCACGACGTTGGCGAGACTGAAGGCGAACTCTACATCGTTATGGAGCTGGTCGACGGCAAGTCTCTTCATGAGATGTGCAGAGATGGAGGTTTGCCCCCGGAAATCGTCATCCGGTGTGGCGTTCAAATTGGTGGCGCGCTGGTACGCGCTCACGACCGAGGAATCGTTCATCGCGATCTGAAAACTACCAACATCGTCGTCACGCCTGATGGGCTGGTGAAGGTTCTCGATTTCGGCTTGGCCAAACAAGTAAGCGACCGCGACGCGTCGTTCGAAGGTCCGACGCGATCTTTTGAGAGCAAGCAGACCAGTTCCACCTTCAGCGGCACTCTGGCCTATATGTCTCCGGAAGTCTTGCGGGGGGAAGCGGCCGACTATCGCAGTGACCTCTGGGCCTTGGGAGTCGTTCTTTATGAGGCTGCCTCCGGACGCCGGCCGTTCGAAGGACGCACCGGCTTCGAATTGAGTTCAGCCATCCTGCGCGAGATGCCCAAGCCGCTCGGCCCTCCTGTTCCGCCGGGCCTCTGGGCCATCATCCAGCGCTGTCTGTCGAAAGAACCCGCGCAACGATACCAGCGCGCCGGAGAAGTTCTGGCGGCTCTGGAAGCAATTCAAGGTGCCGCGGTCTTTACGAAGGCTCCGGACGCCGACCGGAGCGCGCCACAAACCATGGCCCTCCACAGCGTGCGGCACACGCGCGTGCGGCGAGGAGATTTCCTTTTACTGGTCGGAACCACGAAAGGGGCCTTCATCCTTCGCTCCAACATCAACCGCTCCCGCTGGGAGGTCGGTGGCCCTTATTTCCATGGACACGCGGTGTACGCGTTGGCCTATGACAACCGTGCTGGCCAGCACCGCATCTGGGCATCCACGGCGAGTTATTGGGGCACCATGCTACGCTCCACCGACGACTTCGGCAGGACCTGGACCAACCCGCTGGAAGGCGCGATCCGGTTTCCAGCGGACACCGGCCTATCGCTCAAAAATATCTGGCAGATCTCACTAGGCCGCGCTGACGAACCGAACGTCCTCTATTGTGGCGTGGAGCCAGCCGCGCTCTTCGCAAGCCACGACGACGGGGAAACATGGTCGCTTGTGCGTGGATTGTTCGACCATCCACACCGGCCGCGCTGGGTTCCAGGCAATGGCGGTTTAGCCCTTCACACGATCGTGCTCGACCCAGCCGACAAGCAGTGCATGTATGTCGCGATCTCTTCCGGGGGAGTTTACCGCACGAACGATGGCGGGCGCACTTGGTCGGCGAAGAACCGCGGCATCCGCGCGATGTTCCTGCCTATGAAGTACCCCGAGTTCGGGCAATGTGTTCACAAGATCGCCATGCACCCGGCGCGTCCCGAACGCCTCTTCCTGCAAAATCACTGGGGCATCTACCGTTCCGATGATTCGTCCGAAAACTGGAAAGACATCGCTAACGGCGTGCCCTCCGATTTCGGTTTTGCCATGGTCACGCATCCTCGTAATCCGGATTGCGTCTACATCGTTCCCGTCGAGTCTGATCAGTTTCGTTGTTCTTGCGATGGCCGATTGCGCGTTTATCGCACTCGCAACGGCGGTGAATCCTGGGAGCCGCTGGTGCGTGGCCTACCCCAAAAACAGGCCTACGAAACGGTCTTGCGCGATGCCATGACCGCCGATTCGCTCGATCCTGCCGGAATCCATTTCGGCACGCGAAGCGGCCAGCTTTTTGGCTCGCGCGACGAAGGAAAGACCTGGAACAAAATCCTCGAAGGGCTGCCGGCCATCGTTTGCGTGCGAAGCGCCTTCATCGAAGATGGCTCCGCGTCGGCCGGGCCAACGGTGCGCGTGCCACCTCCGGTACCTTCTTCCCCGAGCAAATCTCGCACGTCCAGCCAGTCGCGCCGAAAGAGAAGGTAATCGTGGCCGTAACTTTTAACATCCCGAGCCCCTTGCGCGAATTCACCGCGGGACGTGGCACCATCGCCATCGAGCAATCTCCCGCAACTTTAGCGGAAGCTTTGTCTGCCCTGTGGGAGCTCTATCCTGGCCTCCGCGATCGCGTCACCACCGAGCAAGGCCAGATGCGCGAGCATGTCAACATTTTCATCGGTGACGAAGACGTTCGATATACCGGCGGGCTGACGAGCCGCGTTTTCGCAGGTTGCGATATTTCGATTGTTCCTTCGATCAGCGGTGGCTGAGTCTTCTCTCCGGTAAATCCAGCCTGACGGATCCCATTTCGAAATCTTTCTTCTCTTCGCGTAAACTGGAAGGCTCCGCCGTCGGCGAATGCACATTCCGGAGATTCTATGGCTCAGGTTTTTCCCTTTCGCGCCTTCCGTTACAATCCGGCCCGCGCCCCGTTCGAGCGCGTCCTCACGCAGCCTTACGACAAAATCTCTCCCGCCATGCAGGAGAAATATTACGCTTGCGACCCGCACAATCTGATTGCAGTCGAAAAGGGCCGCACCAATCCCGACGACACTCCGCAGAACAATGTTTACACCCGCGCCACCGCAAGCCTCGAAGACTGGATTCGCAACGGCATCGTCCAGCAAGATCCCGCTCCTTCCTTCTACGCTTATTCTCAGGAATACACGGTGCCCGGCTCGGAAGAGCGTCGCACGCGTCGCGGCTTCATCGGAGCAGGCCATCTCGAAGACTATTCCTCCCGCGTTGTCTTTCGCCACGAACAAACTCTCTCCGGCCCCAAAGCCGACCGTCTTGAGCTTCTCCGCCACACGCAAACCCACACCGGCCAGCTTTTTATGCTGTATTCCGATCCGCAGCGGCGCGTGGATGAAATCCTCGCCGAAGCCGAAAACTCTCCTGCCACCAAAATGCGCGACGAGTATGGCGTCGCCCATCGTCTATGGATCATCTCTGGCTCCGAAGAGGTCGCTGAAATCCAGAAAGCGATGCTGGACCAAAAGCTGGTTATCGCCGACGGCCATCACCGCTATGAAACCGCGCTCGCCTATCGCAACGAATGCCGCTCCCGCGCTGAGAAAAGCGATCCCGATGCGCCGTTTGAGCGCGTCATGATGACCTTCATCAACACGCACAGCGAGGGCCTCACGATTCTGCCCACGCACCGCGTCGCGTCGCACATTCACGATTTTTCCTGGCCTGAGGTGCGGCGCCACCTCGAACCATGGTTCGCTGCCGAGGAGTTTCCCTTTTCAAATGACGCGGCGAAAACCGAAGCGCGCAAGAAATTTCTTGCTCGCCTCGTCAACGCGCTACCGAAGCGTGACCTTGGCCTTCCGGATGGCGTTACCGAACGCGCCATCGGCGTCTATCCCGCCGATGCGACAAAATGTGCCTTTTACGTCCTCACGCTTCGCGACGGCGTCAATCTCTCGCAGTTTCTCCCCAACGTCTCGCCGCTCCAGCGCGGACTCGACGTCGTTCTCCTTCATGAGGGCATACTCGAGTCCGCCCTCGGCATCACTCCGCAAGCCGTCACCGCCGAGGCTCATCTCACTTACGAGCGCGAAGCCGCTGCCGCTCTCGACGCCGTTGACTCCGGCCGCGCCCAAATCTCCTTTCTCCTGAATCCCTGCGCGGTCGACCAAGTCATGAAAATCGCCACCGCCGGTGAGGTCATGCCCCAGAAGTCCACCGATTTTTATCCCAAGCTCCTCAGCGGCATCACCATGTATCGAGTTGCATCTTCGTAGGCGTCACTGTGGTTTTGCGAAGGCGTCGCCGAGGCTTCCATGTAGCGCCAGGGGGTTTAGCCCGGCATCTTCGACTTGGACAATTCCAGAAACTCACCGTAAGGCGTGGGAAAATCCTACTCAACCAACAAATCCATGAATCGCACGATCTCTGCCTGCTCCCGGTCTTTAGCTGTGCCGCGTTCCGTGCCTTGCGTCAGCGCAGCCAGGCGCGCCGACAAAATGCGCATCGCACCATCCCGCGGCACGTACGCAATCTCGTTCCCCTGCAGTAACACCCAGCCCTTCTTGGTGAGCTGCAATTCCAATTGATGGTCTTCCGAACCTGCTTGCGCTTCCATGTGCTCCGTCGTAACTGCCGCTACGGTCTCCACGTGGATCTTCGCAATGCCCCGTTTCCCTTTCAACTCGATGCCGCTCACCTGCAACTGCCGGTAAACCACCACCGGCCGCTCCGGTCGGTCCAGGTTCCCTGCCCGCAGAATCTCGCCAGCCTCGAGATTCGCCGCTTGCAACGCCGCGGTTACGTCGGGTGCCTGGGGAGTGTGCCCCGTCGCCCGCAAAGGAATTTGTAAAAGCACTGCCCCTGTGGACAACGAGGAGGATGCGGACGAAGTCCGCGACGCATTCTCGACTCGCGCTCTGCTCGCCCCCATTGTTTCCTCATGAGACTTGGCAGCTTCCTCACGAGACTTACTCGCGCCCGCCTCAATTCGCGCCGTGTCACTCCGCGACTTGTCCGTAGCACGCGCTGCCGGCACTGGAGCCGCCTTCACTGTCTGAAGACCCGACCGATTCCCGCCGCTGCCCCCTCCGCCAACCGTGACCGCTTGCTCTTTGGGCTGCACTCCCGAGGATCGGTTCGACGCTTCGCTCGCTGCGGCGCCTTTGAGCGGGCTCTTCGTCAAATACCGGAAAAATCGCGGATAGCCTCGCGCCTGCCAATACGCCGATCGATAGTTCAGCGTGCGCACTCCCGAATGGGTTGTGCTGAAAAACGAATGCTCTTTGGGGTCCACCACAATGCCCACATGTCCTTGCCACACAACCAAATCACCTGGCTGCGCGTAGCGTACACGCAAGAATTGGCCGGTCCCTCGGTAAAGATCCAAGGAGCTGACGTAGGGATAGGTGTATCCAGCTTGCTCGTACAAGTGATGCACCAAGTGGGAACAATCCGGAGAGAGACCCTCTTCGTCATTCGCCCAGGAGATCCCTTGTGCAATGGCTCGCCCTTCGGTCAGGCTGAGTAGCCGGAAGCCTGGCGGTATTACGGGTGCCGGGGGGGCTTGCGGCTTTTGTCCTGCATTTTGTCCAGAAGTCTGCTTCCCCGTTTGGCTGGCACCCTGCTTCCCTAGCGGTTGACTTTGCTTCGTTGCGCTTTGCGGCCCCGAAGATTTTGTGCTCTGCTGCTCTGAAGCTTGCGGCCGCGGGCTTTGCGCACTTTCCAGAACTTGCCCCACGAGTGTCAGATACACCAGCCCCAGCAAAGCCGCCGACCACATCCCAAGTGCGAAAAGGGGTCGTTTTCGCATGGTCTAAGATTAGACGACCGTTTTGCCCCGCGCGTCGTCCTTGAGGCCCATACAGTACTGCCCTTTCGTACAGCCCCAAAACCACCTGCCCACGTGTTTTCCTTTGTTGAGATGACCAGTAGAAGTTAGCGACGAGAAGTTAGCTAGAGGTATAGCAGCAGTGGTGACAAGGACGGAAGTCGTTTGTTTTCTTATAGATGGAAGAGAAAGCAAAGGGCAAAACCCACACCCCAAAACGGTGCATTCAGCCTCATCTGCCCCGATACGCAGGCGAACAGAGCTTCCACGTACTTAGAATGCGAGGCGCGGCGGGTATAAGCTGCCCCCCGATGTTTCGGCGTGCTCCGGATTTAGAATCTTCACGCCCGCGCCGGAATGGGGCTTACTCCGTTTCGACTGCAGCAAGTCGTTTTTGGCCCTCGCTTCTTTTATCAGTTGGGGAGCGGGTACCGTTCCGTGCTTGGACATAACCCAGTCGCTGAGAGCGGGATCGAGGTCGCTCAGGGGTGCGGCTGCGAAGACGGCATTCTGGCCGTTGAACAGCGTAGCCGTGAATGCGACATGCCCGTTATTGTTGATGACCGGCAGATCTACAGAGCCGAATCCGATATTGTTGACGACGTCTCCAGCGACTGCCACCTGGGTCATCTTTCCGCCCGAGTAGACGAAGGCACCAAAGCTGAAAGCGCTGGTTTCGGCGAAAAATGCGACGTCGCCGGAAGAGTTAATGGAAGGAGAATCCGCGAAAAGAAACACGCCACCATCGGGAGAAGGATCGTTGGGCCCGACAATTCGGGACAGAGAGCCATTCTTGTAAAGGAAGACGCCCCCGGAACCGAAGAACCCACCGGAGGTTCCGGTCAGAAGACTGGCGAAAGCGACATCGCCGTGGTCGTCAATGACCGGGCGAAGACGAGAGAACCCGAAGAACAGTTGAAAATTACCGCCTCCGGGCGCGGCCGCGCCATCGGTAGCTAAAGTAGTGACGACGCCGTTGTCCGCGAGAAAGATTCCGGTGGACCCGTCAGATGCCAGCGACACAAAAGCAAGCTGATCCAAGCTGTTGAGTGCCATATTCGAGAACTCGCCGAGGGTGCCACCGCTTGGGGCTGGCGTGGACCCGCCTACCAGAAGCTCGTTTTGGCCAGCCGAATTGAGAAAGGCTCCCGAGGTGAACGTGTTTGGATCAAAGGCAGGGAAGGCTACCTCCCCCAGGTTGTTGACCCCTGGCACGCTGGGTGAGGTGCTAGAGCCTGGGTCTACGGAACTACTCGGCGAGGAGTCCGCTAGCACCTGCAACGTGCCCTGGCCACTCAGAAGGACCGTGCCCAGTGCGTCGGACGACGTAGTGATCGAGGCCACCTGTCCAGCATGATTCATATCAAAACCGGTCAGGAAGTCGACAACCCCATCTGCACCGATCGCCTCTCCAACATGTACGGCCAGGTTTCTGATGCCAGTGGCAGTGCCGTGGGCGGCAGTCGCAGTGTAGGCGCCAGCGCCGCCTGGAAAAGTGGAATCGCCGATTAATACCGCATCTCCGCCTGCGATGGCGGCGGTCATGGGGAACGCGAAGAGAGGCTGCCGAGGAATGGTATCGCCCTGACCAATCACTTTGGTGAGCTGACTATTGGAAAACAGGTACAGCGCCGCGCCGTGGTGCGCCTCTGAATCTATGAAGAGGACCTGTCCTGCTTGATTGATCAAGCTGCCAGACTCGACGTTACCACGTGTGCCGAAGACGCCGCCGTCGGGGGCAATCTCGCCGGGGGTATCGACAGTGGATAGCTGGCCATTGCTGAACAGGAATGTCGCCACGTTGTTGTTGTTGGTCGTGAAGCCGGTAAAGACGAGCTGGCCCGCATTGTTGATCGAGGTGGTAAAGGGAAAGTCAAGCAAACTGCCATCGGGAAGCGGGGCTAATCGGGGAATCAGGACAGAAAGTTGTCCGTGGAAGTAGGAGAAGACACCCGAGTCGGCAATGGAATTGGAAATGCCATTGAAAACCACCAGCCCGGAGTCATTGATGTCAGGAGCCGTGGGAAAACCAAACGGGACGCCATCGGGCATGACGTCGCCGCCAGCGATGATTTTGGTAACGATGCCATTGGACCAGAGGAAGACGCCTTCCGTTCCATTGGAGAGAGCGGCTTCAAACGCGATCTGGTTCGAGCTGTTGATGGCACCGCCGAACAACAGGTTAAATGTGGTGCCACCGGGCGCGGGATCGCCGGCGCCCACAAGGCGGGTGAGAGTATTGTTGGCGAACAGGTACAGGGTGCCCGAGAAGCCGTCAGAAACAAGGAGATTTCCCCTGGCCGTAAAGGTCGCGCTGCCGGGAGTCACCGCCTCGCCGGTGTTGTCCAGCGTCCCAGCAGCGATGAGCTGGGTGATGGCGCCGTTAGAGTATAGATAAACGCCGGAGGTGCTGGGGAACGAAGTGCCGGCGACGAATGCCACTTGCCCCTGCGGGCCGATGGACGGCTGGGTGAAAGAGAAAAACAAGCCGCCACCAGGGGCAAAATCGCCGGGGCCCGCTATTGGAGTGATCGTGCCCCCGGACTTGAGGATGAGGCCACCATCGGCGACCAACGCGACGTTGCCCTGATCGCTGAAAGCAAATTCGAGGACCGAGCCTAGCTGGGGAGGAACCGGAGCGGCGTCGCCGGTTTGGACGACCTCTTTGAACTTGAACTGTGATTGCGCCAGTAGAGTTGGGGCCACAAAGAGTGTGGCAAGGACGAGTGGAGTGGCAATTCTTCTGGAGCTCATGGGCGGTACCTCTTTAGAATCCGGCTTGATCTGCAAAGTCGCAAGTTATCTGCTACCACAAGGCAGCGAACCAAGAGTATGTGGGGACTTAGACGAAGGATGATACTACCACTCCTTCTGACGCACGGCCGAAACAACTAAAGTATTCAGTATGTTAATATTTTGTAACGATTCGCGTGGGAGGCGCGTCGAACGAAGACTAAACGGGAGAGGAGGAAGTTGTTAGCGGGGCCTCACCTGCACGAGAAACTAATCAACCATCAGATCAAAAACTGAATTGACGATGGTTGAAAGAGCCTCGTATAATGGGAGTTTCCGTTGAGCGTGACCCGGCGCTAAGAGTGCGCCTAAGGGGCGCCTTGCTGGAGGAGAGATGTACGCTGTCATACAGACCGGGGGGAAGCAGTATCGTGTCGCGCCCGGCGACACCATCCGCATCGAGCGGGTGGCGGGCAAAGTCGGAGAAAAGGTCAATTTTGGCAACGTCCTGGCGGTCCATGGCGAGAAGAAAGTGTTTGTGGGCGCGGAAGCGGAGAAAGCGACCGTGACCGGGAAGATCGTCGAGCAGGGCCGCGCGAAAAAAGTGACCGTGCTGAAGTACAAGCGGACGAACCAGTACAAGATCCAGCGCGGCCACCGGCAGAATTACACGGCGGTACAGGTGAGCGATATCAAGATTTAGGGCCTGCGCAGCAATGCCTGGCTACCGCAGGTGGGCTTCGCCCCTACCAGGGAACTCAAAAAGTCAGAGAAGAGGATAGGTCATGGCACATAAGAAAGGCGGCGGCTCGTCAACAAACGGCCGCGACTCCCACGGACAAAGACTGGGCGTGAAGCGCTTCGGCGGGCAGCTCGTGAATGCGGGCACGATCCTCGTGCGGCAGCGGGGCACGAAGCATCAGCCGGGCGAAAACGTCGCGCGAGGCAGCGACGACACGCTGTATGCCCTGGTTACGGGCTTCGTGAAGTTTCAGGACCGCGGCCGCCAGGGACGCTTCATCAGCATTCAGCCGGCCGAACAATCCAAGGCTGCCGCCAACTAAAGCGTAAACAAGTCTCTCCTGACCGATTCACTTGCGCGGTCCCAACCTGGGATCGCGTTTTGGTTTCTTGCCGCGACTGGAGAGAGGCCACTGGCCACTTCAGAGGCTAGAGCCCTTGGATCATCGCCGACTTTAATGGTGACTTGAAGCCCTCACCTCCTAAGACCGAAGAAATGCGCCTATGATTGTCCCGATACGCAGGTGAGCGGCCCGGGGAAGAATTTTTTGTAGGCGCTGCGGCCGTGCGCGGGGATGATGGCCAAGCCGGGGACGGTTTGATGGAGCTGGCTGAGTTTGCTGACGACTTGATTGGCCAGCGCAGGATCGTTGTCGCTGTCGCGCAGGAGCAGAGTCTTGGCCACACGATCTTCGAAACCGTGTTCGTCATCGATGCTGTCCCCAACGTAAAAGAAACGCTTCGCGGGCGAGAGATTCACGAAGATGCCGACGCTTCCCGGCGTATGTCCGCGCAACGGCACCACCACCACGGAGCCATCGCGGTAGAGGTCGGCGCTTTCGTCGAACGTTTCGTAAGGCTTTGCGTCAAATTGCAGCGTGGGCGCGTCTGGATTGGGCAGCGCTCTGGTGTAGGCGGCGAGGACGTAGCCTTTGGCTTGTGCGGCGGAGTCGTTGGCGAAAAGGATTTCTTCGCGTGTCATCAACACGGTTAGGTGCGGCAGATCCATCAGGCCGCCGGCGTGGTCGAGATGGACGTGCGAGAGAATCGCCCAGCGCAGCTTGGCGGGATCTTCTCCGGCGAGCCGGAGCTTTTCGGGAAGCGGAAGCTCCGGATTCAACTGACCCGCCAGAGAGCGGAGCTTTAACCGCAGCCAGAACGGATAGGTGCTGACATCCTGGCTGAAATGGCTGGAGTTGCCCGCGTCTATGAGCAGGTCGCCGGCAGGATGGCGCACCAGGATGCTTCCTGCGGTCATGCCGATGGAAAAACGGCTGAAGGTTTTCCCGGTTTCGATCCAGCAGGCGGAAAGGCCGGGAAGGTTAGCAATGGCGGGAGCGACGCGCGCATGCGATGGCGCTGGCGGAAGCGGCGTACGATGAAGGTAGAGCACATAAAACGCGCCGGCTCCGATCGCCGCGACGATGAGAAGCACCAAGAGAATGCGTTTGAGGATGCGAAGCATGTGGGCTGTGCCTCCGTTTGGGGGGAACCGCGTTTCGTGAGTTGGCTTATGTTATCGTTTTCGAGAGCAAGCGCCTAGGGCGCTTGGTGAGAGCGTTTTGTGTTTGTTGACGAAGCTAAGATTTACGTGAAGGCGGGCAACGGCGGAAACGGCTGCGTGGCGTTTCGCCGCGAGAAATATGTTCCGCGTGGCGGGCCGGCGGGAGGCGACGGAGGGAACGGCGGAAGCGTGTATCTGGAAGCGAATCCGAACGACAATACGCTGCTGCGCTACCGCTACAACCGTGAGTTCAAGGCGGACCGCGGACGTCATGGCGAAGGCTCGAACTGTACGGGGCATTCCGGCGAAGACACGATTTTGCAAGTGCCCGTTGGGACGCTGGCTCTGGACGATCAAACGGGAGAGACGATTGCGGATCTGGCCGCGCCGGGACAACGCGTGCTCGTGGCACACGGCGGACGGGGCGGGCGCGGGAATCAACATTTCGCAAAGCCGTGGCATCAAGCGCCGCGCGAACACGAGGACGGTTTTCCCGGCGAGGAGCGGCACCTGCGGCTCGAACTGAAATTGCTTGCAGATGTTGGGCTTGTGGGATTCCCCAATGCCGGCAAGTCCACACTGATTTCCGTGATTTCCGCGGCACGGCCGAAGATTGCCAATTATCCCTTTACCACGCTCGAGCCGAATCTCGGAGTTGTGAACGCCGATGGAGGCACTGGCCAAGAAGGGCGGGAGATTGGAAGGACATTCGTGGTTGCAGATTTACCCGGCTTGATTGAAGGAGCGCACCAGGGCGCGGGGCTAGGGATTCGCTTCTTGCGGCACGTGGAACGCACGCGGCTGCTGGTACACCTGGTTGATACGAGCGACGCGAACGCCGATGATCCCGTGCATGCCTTTGAAGTCATCAACGGCGAGTTGGCGGCCTTCAGCGCATCGCTGACGCAAAAGCCGATGATTGTCGTTGCGACGAAGCTGGATGCGACAACCGACCGCACGCGTCTGGAAGCATTGCGCGATTATTGCAAAAAGCTTGGCCTGGAGTTTTACTCCATTTCCGCCGCCGCCGGCGAAGGCGTGAAGGAGCTGGTGCGCTCCATTGCCGACGCGCTGGACAAGATTCCGAAGGTGAGCTTTGAACACGTTTCGGGCGACGAGCGTGGGCCCGCCACGATTGAAGTTGACCATTCCACGCAACACGCTGCCGAAGACCGCAATTCATGAGAAAATCGAGAATACCGATTCCTTGGGAGGCGCATTGACGATCGCCCAGGCGCACCGCACCGCCGCGAAACATCATCCTCGCCGCATCGCGCTTTTTGGCGGCTCTTTCGACCCCATCCACAGCGGACATCTCAGCGTGGCGCGCGCCGCCGACCGGCGGTTCAATTTTGACGAGATTCACTTCATTCCGGCGAGCCGGCCGCCGCACAAACTCAAGCAGCATCTTGCGCCGTTTCCACATCGCTTTGCCATGGTCGCGCTGGCTTGCACAGAGCACCCACACTTTGTGCCTTCACTGGCGGAAGCGGGCGAGGACTTCAGCGGAACGCAGCTTCATTATTCCGTGGACACGGTGCGTTATTTTCGCCACACCTGCCATGGCGACGGCGACCGGCTTTTTTTCATCATTGGGGCCGACGCGTTTCTGGACATTCCGATGTGGAAGGAATATGAGACGCTGCTCGGGCTTTGCGATTTCATCATCGCAAACCGTCCGGGAATTCGCGCCGAAGCGCTGCGCCTGGTGATTCCCCCCGAGATGACGGCTCGGCCAGGAAGCAAGAAGGAAAGGGAGGAGCATCCGTCACAAGTGGTGGCGGATCTTCACCGCACGACGGTCTATCTGCTGGAAAACGTTTCGACTGACGTTTCGGCGACGGACATCCGTCGTCGCGCGCAAAAGGGACAGTCCATTCATGGACTTGTTTCCGCGCGCGTCGAGGAATACATTCTGAAACAGGGCCTATACCGTTGACCTTGACCTTTGAATCCTTGCCGCAAGGCGTACGCGTGGCCATTCAGGCGGCGCAAGAAAAGAAAGCCGCGGGCATTACGGTGCTGGATCTGAGCGGCGCAAGCGCGTTCACCGATTACTTTGTTGTTTGCACGGGCTTCAGTACCCCGCAGGTGCAGGCGATTTGCTCGGAAATCGAAGAGCAACTCCACAAACAAATGGACCGGTCGGTGCGGCACCGCGAAGGCTACCGATCGGCAGATTGGGCGCTGCTGGATTTCGGCGGCTTTATCGTGCACGTCTTCAGCGAGGAAGCGCGGCGGTATTACGATCTCGAGCGGCTGTGGCGCGCATCGCCGAAACTGGAAATCGCCGATGCCGTGGAAGGATTCGCCGGCGCGGGAAACGCGGCCGGTTCAACCTTTCCGCGCGATAAATATTCTGAAGAACGCCTGTCCGGCCAAGGGCAGGACCGCCGTTCCGGAACATGACCGACGAGCGCTTGCCGTGGATTGCGGAAGACCCGGCGTCGCTGCGCCTGCTGGAACTCGCCAAGAAAGTAGCGGCTGCGCCCACCACGCTCCTCATCACCGGAGAGAGTGGAACTGGCAAGGACCATCTTGCGCGGCTGGTTCATGAGTTGGGTCCGCGGCGCGACGCTCCTTTTCTGAAAATCGATTGCGCGAGTTTGCCGCCGCAGCTGGTAGAGAGCGAACTGTTTGGGCATGAACGCGGGGCGTTTACCGGAGCGGTAGAGCGAAAGCTGGGGCGCTTCGAGTTAGGTGCGAACGGAACGATCGTTTTGGATGAAGTAGCTGCGCTTTCACCAAATGCGCAGAGCAAGTTGCTGCGAGTGCTGCAGGAACGAGCGTTCGAACGGCTGGGCGGAACGGAAACGCTGAAGATCGAGGCGCGGATTATTGCGCTGACGAACGTGGACCTTCCCGCCGCCGTGAAAGCCGGCGTTTTTCGCGAAGACTTGTTTTTCCGGTTGAATGTACTCACGCTTACAGTTCCGCCGTTGCGCGAGCGGCGCGCCGATATTTTCTTGCTCGCGGACCACTTGATGGCCGGGCATCGCACGGTTCACGGACGTCCTCACGCACAATTGAGCGAATCCGCGCGACGCATGCTTGCGGCTTACTCGTGGCCGGGAAATGTGCGCGAATTGAAGAATGCTCTCGAACGCGCGGTCGTTTTTTCTGGCGTTGGCCGTGGTGCGACGAGCGGCGAAAGAGATGTCTTGGAGCCGGAAAATTTTCCAGAGACGGTTCGAGCGGCGGCTCCGGGCGCGGCTAGTCCGGTTGCAGGATTGCGCTCAATGGAAGAGGTGGAGCGCGAGGTCATCGCTGCGACGCTCGAAGCTACCCATTACCAGATTAGCCGCTCGGCGGAGATTCTTGGAATCAGCCGCAAAACGCTCTTAGAAAAACGCAAGAAATACGGATTGAAATGATTTCGGCGACTCCCCGCGAAAGAGGAGCGATTATCGTCACCGGCGGCGGCCGGGGAATCGGCGCCGCCGTCGCCAAGCTTGCCGGAATTCAAGGCTTCCGGGTCGCGGTGAATTTCGCGCGCAATGAGGCTGCCGCCGCGAAGACCGCCGGAGAAATCGTTGCTGCAGGCGGCCAGGCGCTCGCAATCCGGGGACACGTGGGCCGCGAGGAAGATATTCTGCGGCTCTGTGAAGAAACGCTCCGGGAGTTCGGGCCCATCGAGGCGCTCGTTAACAATGCGGGGATCACCGGGGGATTCTCGCGCGTGGATCACGCTGAAACTGCGGCGGTTCTCGAAATGCTGCGTGTCAACGTGCTCGGCACGATTCTTTGTTGCCGGGAAGCGGTCCTTCATATGTCGACGGCCCGAGGTGGGCGCGGAGGGGCGATTGTGAATATCTCTTCGCTGGCAGCCAGAACCGGCGGCTCGGGAGAGTGGGTGCACTATGCTGCGTCCAAAGGCGCAATCGACAGCTTCACTATCGGGCTAGCACGTGAAGTAGCTGCTGAAGGTATCCGCGTCAATGCCGTGGCGCCCGGCCTGATTGCCACGGAACTGCATTCTGCCAATGGCGCGCCGGACCGCCTGGAACGTTTGAAAAGGACCATCCCGATGCAGCGTGCTGGAACCGCAGAAGAAGTTGCCGCCGGCGTGCTTTGGCTGTTGTCACCGGGCGCAGCCTATACAACCGGAACGATTCTCGAGATCGGCGGCGGTCGATGAAGAACACGCCGCGCCAATGAAGATCCAACTACTCATGTTAGGCAAAACACGCCGCCCGGAAATGTGCGCGATGATTGATGACTACGTAGCACGCATTCGCCGGTCGTGCCCGATTGAAATTCTCGAGGTTCGCGATGGCGAAGCGGCGCTGAAAAAACTGGATGCCGACCGCGCCGCGACACCCATCCTACTCGACGCGGAGGGCAAGGTGTTCGACTCGAATGCTCTTGCCAGATGGCTTGCCGAACTGAGAGACCGCGGCACACGCCAGTTGATTTTCATTTGTGGAAATGCGGACGGCTTCCCGGGTTCGCTCCGCGAGCGCGTGACCCAAAGGCTTTCGCTCAGTGCCATGACGCTTTCGCACGAACTAGCACGCGTCGTGCTTGCCGAGCAGCTCTATCGCGCCTTCGCCATTCTCTCGGGCAACCCCTACCCGAAATAGCCCGCGTGGTGTACAACCTTAGCTGCCATGCCCATGCGCATCATTCCCGATGAGAACCAGCCCTCGGTGGCGATCGAAATCCCGCTTGAAAAGCCACTTCCCGACTACGACCTGGAAGAACTCGAGCAGCCTACGCCGCGGGATGTGGACGGTATTCTGGTGACGCAAGGGTTCCGCGACCTGGTGGACGACGCGCGCGGCATCTTGACGGAGTTGATTGCCGCTCCTCCCACCGAGCATCACAGAAGCGAGAAGGTTCTCGAAATTGACCTGGAGGCGCGTCCGCACCCGCTCGAGATTGCGCAACTCACCGGCGCCATCTGTCCCACGGATGACGAGGCCTATCGCCCGGGCTTGTGGATTGTTTTGCTCGACCAGGCGGCGCGGCCAAAGTCCCCGCTACCTGAACCCACGCTGCGGCGAATCTCGGCAATTGCGGCGGAAATGGTCAAGCGCCTGCAGCTGGCTTGACGTTTCGTTCGAGGCTGCTCACACTTTTCTGACGTCACTCACTACGGGAAATCATGCCGGAAGAAAAAGGATTGTTGATGGTTTACACCGGGCCGGGCAAGGGAAAGACGACCTGCGCGCTCGGCACAGCATTTCGCGCGGTGGGCCAGGGCTTGCGCGTGATGATGGTGCAGTTCATCAAAGGTTCGTGGCATTACGGCGAACTGGACGCCGCCAAAATGCTGGGCGACGACAAATTCGAGATTCGACCGATGGGGCGCGGCTTCGTGAAAATCGGCGGCGCGGAAACCGATCCCGAAGACATCAAGCTGGCGCAGGAATGCTGGCAGTCTGGCCGCCAGGCCATTTACAGCGGCAAGTATGACCTCGTGGTGCTCGATGAGATCAATTACACCATCAGCTACAAAATGCTGGATGCCGACGAGGTCGTGGAAGCTCTAAAAAACCGGCCGGAGCGCGTTCACGTGATCTGCACCGGCCGGAATGCGCATCCGAAGCTGGTGGAACTGGCGGACCTGGTCACCGAGATGCGCGAGGTGAAACACCCGTACACCAAGGGTATACTGGCTCAGCGAGGAATTGACTACTAAGAACCAGGGGTTCGGGCCTAGGAGTTCGAGAAGAATCTGCCCCTCGCGGTGCAAGTTAAGATGTTGTGTTGACGACAATTCAGCCGTCTTGGCTTTCGACTGAATACTAAGAACTCAGAACGAACAACTGCCTTTATGGCCTGGTTTAAACGCGAGAAAAAACCGATTGAGCAGCCGACGCCGCCCGAAGAGCGCCGCGTGCGTACCGAAGGGCTGTGGATGAAGTGCGAGTCGTGCCGCACCATCGTCTTCCGCAAAGACCTGGAAGCCAATCTTTACGTCTGCCCCAAGTGCCAGTTCCATTTCAAGATGGGCGCGCGGCCGCGTCTGGAAATGTTGCTGGACGGGCGCTGGACCGAACACGATGCGGGGATGACGTCGACCGACCCGCTGAAGTTTGTGGACACCAAGCCGTACGCGCAACGCCTAAAAGAGGCGCGCAAGAAGCTCGGTATGAACGACGCCATCATTACCGCGGAAGGCCAGTTGAACGGACGGCCGGTGGTGATGTGCGCGATGGAATTTGGATTCATCGGCGGCTCGATGGGAGCGGTGGTGGGCGAAAAAGTCACGCGGGGGATCGAGCTGTCCATGGAAACCCGCCAGCCCTTCATAGCGGTTTCCTGCTCCGGCGGGGCGCGCATGATGGAAGGCACCGTGAGCCTGATGCAGCTTGCAAAAGTTTCCGCTGCGCTCGCGCGGCTCGATGATGAAAAACTGCCGTACATTTCGGTTCTGACCGATCCCACCACAGGCGGCGTTACCGCAAGTTTTGCGATGCTGGGCGACCTCAACATCGCAGAGCCGGGCGCGCTCATCGGTTTCGCGGGACCACGCGTGATCGAGCAGACCATCCGCCAAAAACTGCCCGAGGGTTTCCAGCGTTCGGAATTTCTCCTTGAGCATGGCTTCCTCGACGCCGTCGTCCACCGCAAAGAGTTGAAAGCCTACCTCGCCAATGCGTTAGAACTGCTCATGAACTGAGATGAATTACGACGCAGCGGTTCGCTATCTTTTGACTCTGGGCCGGGAGCTGGCGGCGCCCACACAAGCTGCGGCAGCAAAGTTCGATTTGGAAAATATCACCGTCCTTGCCGAACGGCTTGGGCGACCTGATCGTGCTTACCCCAGCGCGCACATTGCCGGAACCAATGGCAAAGGCTCAACGGCAGCGTTCCTTGAATCCATCCTGCGACACGCGGGCTTTCGCACTGGACTCTACACCTCGCCGCATCTTGAAAGAATCAACGAGCGCATGCGCATCAATGGCAAAGAAATTGGAGATGAATCCTTCGCGGCAATTTTTACTCGTTTGCAGGCACTCATCGAGGAACGGTTGGCGGCGCACAAGCTGCGCGCGCATCCCACCTATTTCGAATGTGTGACCGCCATGGCGTTCGAATGCTTCGCGCGGGAACGCGTGGAGTTTGGCGTTTTCGAAGTTGGCCTTGGCGGACGACTGGACGCCACCAACATTCTTTCTCCTGTCGTCACCGTCATCACATGCATTGATTTCGACCACGAGAATTTTCTCGGCCGCTCGTTGAAGGAAATCGCCGGCGAAAAGGCGGGAATCCTCAAGCCGAACGTGCCGGTAATCCTTGCCGAGCAGCGGCCTGAAGCTCGCGAAGTGATTCTGTCTCGGGCGGATCAAATACACTGCCCGGTTATTGAAACCGCACGAGCATTTCGAATGAGCGAGGAATCCTCGCAAAACGGTTTCTTCCGTACCCGCGTTACGGAACTCTCCTCCGGTGAGACATTTGATGCGGCGCCTAACCTCTCCGGCCGCTTTCAGCTGCAGAATGCTTTGAACGCTTTGGCTGCCGCCCGGTATTTAACCGGACGCGGCTTCCGCATTTCAGCCGATGACATCATCGAGGGCCTTTCCAAGACGGCCTGGCCGGGCCGTCTTGAGCGGCTCCAATCGAGCCCCGACGTTTATCTTGATGGAGCGCACAACCCAAGTGCCGCGCGCGAACTCGCGCAATTTATCCAGGACAACTTTGCCGGCCGCAAAATCTGGATGATTTACGGAGCACTTCGCGACAAAGCGGTGGACGAAGTCGCCGGCCAATTATTCCCTCATGCCAGGGGAGTCATCTTCACCGAGCCGCGTACTTCCCGCGCCATTTCCGCGCCACGCCTCGCTGAAATCGCTTCGCACCATGCTACGAGCTTTACGGTCATTTCCTCCGCCGAGCAGGCCCTCGACCAAGCCCTGGCCCAGGCGGCTCCTGGCGATGCGATTTTCATAACCGGCTCGCTCTATCTTGTCGGGCAGCTTCGTCATTACTGGAAGCAGCGCGAGCAGGTCGCAGCGCGTTAGAAAAAGCCGTAAAATATCCGTTTCTATGAATAACCAACTCGACCGGAAGGACGGCAATCCTCTCGTCGGCATCATCATGGGCTCCACATCGGATTGGGAGACCATGGAGCATGCCTCGAACATCCTCACGAGTCTTGGTGTTCCGCACGAGACCCGCGTCGTCTCGGCCCATCGGACCCCCGATTTGCTTTTTGAATATGCGTCGTCCGCCGAGCAGCGCGGGCTGGAAGTCATCATTGCTGGGGCGGGCGGCGCCGCGCATTTGCCCGGCATGACCGCGTCGAAAACCGTTCTCCCAGTCCTCGGCGTTCCCGTCGAGTCCAAGGTCCTCAAGGGCCTGGATTCCCTGCTGTCCATTGCGCAAATGCCGGGAGGGATTCCCGTCGGGACGCTGGCCATTGGAAAGGCTGGCGCCGTCAACGCGGCGCTGCTCGCTGCGGCGATTCTCGGCAATAAACATGCAGCCATCCGCGAGGCGCTGCGAAGATTCCGCCTCGAGCAAACGGACCGAGTCATGGCGCAGCCCGACCCTTCTGTTTCCGCCGTGGCGATACCCTTCAAAGATGAGAAGAAAGGGAAACACCGGTGACCATCGGCATCCTGGGCGGTGGACAACTCGGCTACATGCTCGCGTTGGCGGGGTATCCGCTCGGGCTGCGTTTCCGGTTTCTCGATCCTTCTCCGGAAGCTCCGGTCGGCCGCATTGCCCAGCGCGTCACTGCGGATTACACGGACCACGCCTCGCTAGAAAGATTCTCCAATGGCCTGGAACTCGTGACCTACGAATTTGAAAATGTGCCTGTCGAAGCGGCAAAATTCCTCGCCGAGCGTGTTCCCGTGTATCCTCCGCCCGCTGCGCTCGAAGCCGCCCAGGATCGCCTTGCGGAGAAAATGCTTTTTCGCAACCTTGGCGTCAGTACCACCGACTTTGTGCCCATTGCGAAGCTTGCGGAGTTTGAGGCTGCGGTTCAACGGCTTGGTCTTCCCGCCGTGCTTAAGACTTGCCGCCTGGGTTATGACGGCAAAGGCCAGTGGATTCTTCGGACGGCCGAAGACGTTTCAAAAGCCAAGGCGGAGCTTCCCAAGGTCGACGTCATCCTCGAGCGCTTCGTGCCCTTTCGGCGCGAGCTTTCCATCCTTGCCGTGCGTTCGCGCAACGGAGAAACCGCTTTTTACCCGCTCGTAGAAAACCATCATCGCGGCGGCATTCTCCGCCTCTCGCTTGCGCCGGCTCCAGGGCTGGAGCCGCCGGTGCAGCGCGCGGCCGAAGACATTGCGCGGCGCGTGCTCGAATCGCTGGGGTATGTCGGCGTCCTGGCGATCGAATTCTTCGAATACGAAGGCCGCCTGCTGGCCAATGAGATGGCGCCCCGCGTCCACAATTCCGGCCACTGGACCATCGAGGGAGCTGTCACCAGCCAATTCGAAAACCATCTGCGCGCCGTTCTCGGCCTGCCGCTGGGATCCACGGGCGCAGCGGGTCACAGCGCGATGCTCAATCTGATTGGTGACCTTCCCGAACCTTCGGAAGTCCTGGCGCTGCCTGACGCGCATCTGCACTTTTACGGAAAGGCCCCCCGGCCGGGCCGGAAGCTTGGTCATGTCACGCTGCGCGCCGCTTCTCCCGAGCGCCTGGCGCTTCGCCTCTCCGAACTTCCTTCTTTTTTTCACCGGCCGGAGTTCTGCCTTGACTCGGCCCTGGTCCAATCCGCCTCCCAGCGCGTTTGACGGTTTCCAAGTACTTTCTGGCCGTGGTCACCTGCAGCGCGTAAACCGACCCAAGGCCCAGAATGCTGCAAATTCGTGTAACGATACGGCGGTTTGCGACACCACTCTAGGGGGTTAGCCCCCCAGAAGAGGTATCTTCGAATGGCGAACTATCGATTTGGAAAGCATCCACCAAAGGCGGATTATCGGACCCTGCGCTTCAAAGACTACGTAAAACCCGGGCTCGCAGCGCCACCGGCTTCCTACAACGTATTGGAGACGGTCTATCAAAACCTGAAGACCAAGGACCCAACGAAGCTTTTCCCCATGGATGGGAACGACACGATTGGCGACTGCACGATTGCGGCGTTGGCTCACGCCATCACGGTGTACCGCGGACTGCTGAAGACGAAGAAAATCATGGCGCAGGCTGCCGTACAGAAGCTTTACTTCCACTTAACCGGCGGGGCGGATACCGGCTTGAACGAACTGGACGTACTAAATTACTGGCAATCGAACCCTGTGGCCGCCGACGAAATTCTTGCGTTTGTGAAGATCGACCCGAAAGACCATACGCACGTGCAGCAGGCCATTCAAATCTTCGGCGGCGTGTATCTGGGATTCCAGGTCCAGCAAAACTGCATTCAGGAGTTCAATAATCATCAGCCGTGGACGCCGGGACCGTTGACCAACGACGGACACGCGGTTTACGCGGTAGCCTACGACGCCAGTGGAGTGACGGTACTGACCTGGGGAAACACGCAGCAAGGCACCTGGGCCTGGTGGGACGAATGTGTGGATGAGGCGTACGCCATCCTGCCGCCGGAAGCGCAGAAGCCCGGATTTGCGAAAGGCTTTGACTTCGCGCAGCTGCAATCGGACCTGAACAACGTTGCCGGTTGAATTGCCGACTGACGAACAGCGACACGGCCATCGAAACTTACGTTAACGCACAGGGAGCCCCAATGGCTCCCTTTGTGTTTTTAGGCGATTCCTTCCTGGGACGGTCGCGCAAGACCTGGGTGTTGCATGCCAAGAAAGATTGGGGCAAGCTACGCGCGTTGCGAGGAGGGGTGTGATGAAAATTGCGAGTCTTCACATGGCCATTCTGATTCTGTGTGCAGGAATATTGGGATTGGCCGCTAAAGATTTCTTGCTGGCCCAGACCACTCCACAGTCGTCCGGAGCATTGACGGTGATTCGCGCGGGAACGCTGATCGATGGGGTCAGCGAAACTCCGCGGAAGAATCAGCTGATTTTCGTGAACGGCCAAAAGATTGTGAGAGTCACCGGGGCAGGGGAAGCCATACCTGCGGGGACGACCGTAATTGACCTTTCGAATGCCACGGTTTTGCCGGGGCTCATTGATTCGCATACGCACATTTTTTTGTGGGGCGAGGATCCGGCGAAGGGAGGCTACGACGCGAATATCCTGAATGCGGGGATTGCCCTACGAGCGGCCCGCGCGACGTTTGCCGCGCGCCGAGCCCTCGAGCAGGGATTCACCACACTGCGCGATTTGGAAACCGAAGGCGCAGGCTACGGGGACGTCGAGATCAAGCAAGCGATCGAGGAAGGGACGATTCCTGGGCCGCGGCTTTTTTGCGCAACGCGCGCCATCTCCTCAACGGGCGGCTACAACCTGGAAGGCTACGCGCCAGAGCTGGACATGCCTAAAGGCGCGCAGCTCGTGGACGGACCCGTGGAAGCGCGCAAAGCGGCGCGGCAGCAACTGGACCATGGAGCCGACTGGATCAAGGTGTATATGACGCACCGATCGTGGGTGGATAGGGAAGGTCGGCTCGTCTCTCAGCCGACGCTGACGGTGGAAGAACTGAAAGCCGTCGTGGACGAAACTCATGGCTGGACAAAGAAAGTGGCGTGTCACGCGTACAACGGAATCGGGCTGCAGCGTGCCCTCGACGGCGGATGCGATTCGATCGAACACGGCCTCGAGATGACCGACGCGCAAATCGAGCAGATGAAACGGCAGGGCACGTGGTATTGCCCGACGCTTTCGCCGTATTACGGAGATTGGGCGTCGGCAGATACTCCCGCCGGAAAGCGCGACCGCGCTCGAGCCGCGGTACATGAAGACACCTTCAAAAGAGCGCTCAAGGCCCATTTGAAGATTGTGTTCGGGACGGATATAGGCGGAATTCCCTGGACCGAACCGATTGCTCAGGAGTTCCAAAGGATGGTGGAAATGGGCATGGCGCCCACGGATGCGATTCAGTCCGCGACTTCGCGGGCCGCGGAGATGCTGGACATGAAGGGAGAAATTGGCGTGATCGCTACCGGGGCGTACGCCGAAGTGATTGCGGTTTCCGGCGATCCGGTGAAATCCATCGGAGAACTGGAACACGTGAAATTTGTAATGCACAACGGGTCGGTATTCAAGAATGAGCTGAGGAAGTAGCGGCCGGGAGGAGAAAACGATGAGCGAGCAGAGCTTAAAAAATCATGGAAAGTATGTGCCTTCGTACCATTTCTTCGCGTTGCCGGTATTTGGGATTAATTTCGTGTGGTCGCTGTTCAGGTTGAGGTCTCTGGGATTTTCATTCGCAGGAATTTTCGGAGTTTTCTTGGCAGCCGCTTTGGTGGTTCTAGCCCTTCGCGCGCGATTGTTTGCCTTGGCCGTGCAGGACCGCTTGATCCGCCTGGAAGAGCGCTTGCGTTACGAGCGGGTGCTGCCAGAAGAGTTGCGCTGGCGTTCCGATGAGCTGACGGTCGACCAATTTGTTTCTTTGCGGTTTGCGAGCGACGATGAATTGCTCGGGCTAATGAAGAAAGTGCTGGATGAAAAAGTGACGCGCCGCAAATCCATCAAGCAAATGATCAAGAAATGGCGGCCGGACTATCTCCGCGCCTGAGAACTGTTCGGCCCACGGGGCTCGGCCTATCGAGAAACGGCAGCGACGGCCGCGCCTTCGATCTCGACGATCTCGTCAGGACTGAGCTTTAGTTCTCCGGGGCGCATAACGCCTTCGACTTGCTTCGCGTTGCGCGCGCCGACGATTGCTCCGGTAATCGCCGGATGTCGCAGCACCCAAGCGATGGCTACTTCCCCGGGACCACGGCCGTGGCGAGCTCCAACCTCGCGAAGCCGTTCCACGAGCTCAAGGTTCTTCGAGAGCCGCGGCTCGCGGAACTCCGGATTGCGGCTGCGAAAATCATCGGGGGGAAGCGCCGCCGCTCGTTCGCGCGTCATCGCTCCGGTAAGCAGGCCGGAAGTCATGGGCGCATAGGAGATCACGCCGACGCCCTGTTTCTGGCAATACGGGAGAATCTCGTTTTCAATCTTGCGGCGAAGCAGAGAATATGGCGGCTGAAGTGAAGTGACCGGGGCGACTCTTTCGGCCCGCTGGATTTGTGCGGCGTCAAAATTGGAAACGCCGATCCAGCGGACTTTGCCCTCCTTTTGGAGCGCGGCAAGCGTTTGCCAGGCCTCTTCGAGGCCGGGACCATGGTCCTCCGGCGGCCAGTGAATCTGATAAAGATCGATGGTCTTCACTTGCAGGCGCCGCAGGCTATCTTCGCATTCGCCGCGAATGGACGCGGCGCTGTGTTCCTTTCTGATTGTTCCTTGCTCGTTCCAACGCATGGAGCACTTCGTGAAAATGTAGGGCCGCAGGCCGCGCCATTCCTTGAGCGCTCGCGCCACCACAGTTTCGGAATGACCGAGGCCGTAGACCGCGGCCGTATCGATCCAATTGACGCCCATTTCGAGCGCCTTAAGGATTGCCGCGATGGAGTCTTGGTCGTCCTGCGGACCCCAGGCAAATTCCCACCCGGGGCCGCCCGCGGCCCAAGCGCCGAAGCCGACCGGCGTAATTTTCAAGTCCGAGTTGCCAAGCTTTCGTGTTTCCATTTCAACCTCACCCGTGCTCGCACGCGAATCTCCAACATTCCCGCGCCGCGGATTCCTTTCTCCTTGTCTCTCGCTCCTTGTCTCTCGCTCCTTGTCTCTCATAAATTTGGATGAACAAAAAGCAAAAAAGTTAAGGGAGAGTTGATATGCCGCGACGCGAGCGGACCTCCGGGAGCAGACGCGGGAAAAGCCTGATCCCCGGCCGCGCGCGACTGAAGCCGCGGCGCGCCTGTGAGGCTGGCGATTTCGGGCTGTGGGGAGGCTTGGATTGCAGAGGGGAGAGGCCCTTCATCAGGTCCAGTTGGGCAAGGCACCTGGCACACGCTCCCGAAGACCCGCCCTCGCCCACTGCGCCCGCAAAGACTGTTTTACACTCGTCGGGTGGACGCGAACTGGGCCGGAGTTCGTGACGGCGGTGGGAAAACAAGAGAGCGCCCCGGTAAACCCGGGGCGCTCTCTTGAAGGGATTGCACGCGGATAAAACTAAATCGTCTTCGTAGCCGTCGCCGCTGCGGGAGCTGAAGAGCTCCTTGCGAACGCCTGGCTGCTGGTGGATTCTTTTTCCGCGCTCTTGTCGATCTCGATCGAGCCTTTGAAGTAAGCCCCATCTTCGATCATGATGCGCGCGGTGGTCAGGTCGCCGTTGACCGAACCATCCTTCTTGATTTCAATTCGGTCCTTGGCGCGAAGGTTGCCCTTCACCGTGCCATACACCACCACCTCGCGGGCGATGATGTCGGCCGTGACTTTCGCCGTGGCTCCGACGGTGAGTTTCCGCTCATCCAGTTGGACCAGTCCTTCGACTGAGCCATCGATCAGCAGATCTTCGTTGCCGGAGATCTCTCCTTTCACATGCAGACTTGCCCCGAGC
>DATFSR010000091.1:0-8155 GCA_035262505.1 Candidatus Acidiferrum sp.
CGATGCCCCATCCACGCGCAGCGGCACCGACCGGATCGTCTTTACATTCGGCGTAACGTCCTCTCCGGTCGTCCCGTCACCGCGTGTAACGCCGCGCACCAGCACGCTGTCTTCGTATTGCAGCGAAATGCTCAGCCCGTCAAATTTGTGCTCCGCGATGTATTCGATTTTTTCCTTGCCGCTTCCCTCTCGCACGCGCCGGTCCCACTCGCGCAACGCATCATAAGAAAATGCGTTGTCCAGGCTAAGCATCGGCCGCGCATGCCTCACCGTGGTAAAGCCTTCGCGCGGGGCACCCCCCACGCGC
This sequence comes from Candidatus Acidiferrum sp., assembly GCA_035262505.1. Lineage (GTDB taxonomy): Bacteria > Acidobacteriota > Terriglobia > Acidiferrales > UBA7541 > Acidiferrum. The sequence goes on from DATFSR010000091.1 coordinate 308, forward strand.
ACCGACGGCGAATCCGGCGTCACCAGTTCCCGATGCGCCGCTTCCAATGCTTTCAGACGTTCCATCAACCGGTCATAGGCGGCGTCCGAGATCTCCGGCTCGTCCAGCACGTAATACCGGTATTCGTGGTAGCGCAATTTCTCGCGCAAATCTTCAATCTCTTTTTTCACATTTGCCGGTGCCGCTTTGGCCATGAAACCCTCGGGAGAATGGTGTGCCGTAAAGCGCCTGCTATTATATAGAATGGACGTTTTGCTTCACGTAGCGGAAACGACTGGAACCGGAATGACCGCCGACTTACAAAACGCGGTGATGATCCACAACCCCAACGCCGGTAATGGCGGCGGCCACGCGCGTCGCCCCTTGCTCGACAAGGCGCGCCACATCTTCGCTTCCCGCGGCATTGACGCAGACCTTGCCGAAACCACCGGCCCCGGCCACGCCACCGAAATCGCCGCGCGCGCCGCCGAAGAAAACCGCGGCCTCGTCATCGCTGTCGGTGGCGACGGCACGCTCAACGAAATTGTTAATGGCCTCGCCACTCATCACAACGGCCACCGCGTCCCGCTCGCGCTTCTCCCCGGCGGCACCGCCAACATTCTCGCCAAGGAACTCGATCTTCCCTGGGACATTCCCAAGGCCGCCGAAAAACTCGTTCACGGCACGGTCAAGGAAATCGCTCTCGGCCTCGCCACGCCTCTCGAGCAACCCGAAAAGAAAAGATATTTCCTCAGTGTGGCCGGCGCCGGCCCCGACGGCGCCATCGTTTACTCCATCGATCTCGGCTTAAAATCGCGCATCGGCATCCTTGCGTACTGGTGGGCCGGCGTCCGCCAGGTCTTCGGCTACAAATTCCCGCACTTCCGCGTGACGAACGGCGATCACAGAATTGACGCTTCACTTGTCATCGTCGGCCGCACGCAGAATTACGGCGGCCCCTTCAAAATCACCACCGAAGCCGACCTCTTCGAGGACCAGTTCGAAATCCTGACGCTCGCCACCCGCAGCGGCTTCCGTTATCTCAGCTATCTGCCCTCGCTCTGGCTCAACAAACTTCGCGGCACCGAAGGCGTCGAATTCTTCAAATCCGACTCGCTCCTCTGCGAACCGCTCGATGCGAATCCCGTCTACGCGCAGATCGACGGCGAGCCCCTGGCGCGCCTCCCCGTCGAATTCCGCATCATACCCCGCGCCCTCAAACTCCTGGTCCCGTAACGGTAGCGGCCGGCCTTCTGGAGGCGGGCGCTTTTTCCGCGTGAGAGCACGATAAATCGTGCCTCCGTAGCGTCCGCTTTCGGAGGCGCATTTGCTCGATTGTCATGGTGGAGCCCCTCGAGCGTGGCGAAGGAATGCTCGGCCACATTTGTAGCGCCGGGATCTTGCCGGTGTGTTCTGCCAAGTGTGGTTTACCCTGAGCTTCGAAGGGGCAGGCTTGCGCTTTTCTTACTTGCGAGGGATTAACGCGTTCTGAGATAACCTCTCTGCATGGACCCTCTCACCCACGCCCTAGCCTCACTCACCGTGCAACGCGCCGCCTTCCCGCGTCTCTCCCGCACCGCTACCATCTCCGTCGTCCTCGCAGGCATGATTGCCGATGTCGATCGCTTCAGCTCCTACTTCGGTCCTTCCGCCTATCTTTCTTTCGACCGCACCTATTTTCACTCGCTCCCCGCCGCGCTCGTTTTCGCTCTCCTGGCAACTCTGCCTTTTTCCTTCCTCAAGCCCAAATCCCCCGAAACCCAAATCCGCCGCGCCACCATCTTCGCAGCTGCATTCGCTGCAGCCCTTCTTCATCTCGCCCTCGACGTTTGCCAGTCCTCAGGCGTCCAACTCCTCTGGGCCTTCTCCGCTCGCCGCTTCGCCCTTGACTGGCTCCCCTCTCTCGACCTCTGGATCCTCGGAATTCTCCTCGCCGGAATCCTTCTCCCTCTGCTCGCCGGTCTGGTCACCGAAGAAATCGGCGTCCGCCGCAAAGGGCCTCGCGGACGCATCGGCGCAACTCTCACCCTCCTCGCGCTAATCTTCTATCTCGGCGCCCGTTTCACGCTCCACGGCGACGCCGTCGCGGCGCTCGAATCCCGCACCTACCGCGGCGAACTTCCACGCAGAGTCGCCGCCTTCTCCGAGTCCAACTCTCCCTTCCTCTGGCACGGCATCGTCGAGACCGAGCGCGCCCTGCACGACCTGGAAGTCCCTGTCGGCCCCAGTGCTGACTTCGACCCGGGCTCCGCCATCACCACCTACAAGCCCGAGCCTTCCCCGGCCCTCGACGCCGCCCACAATTCCGGGGTCGCCCGCCGCTTTCTCCGAGTCGCCCGCTTCCCCAAAGCCACCGTCGAGCAAACGCCTTCCGGCTTCCACGTCATCCTGCGCGCCTTCCCCTACTCGCCCGAATCCGGCGCCGGCCGCGTTGCCCTGACCGACGAGGGGCGCGTGCAAGCCCTCATTGACACCGATCCCGCCGGCAAGATCCTCTCCGAAGAGGTCGCCTGGGTCCCTTCTGCCCGCACCTTCTGGTGGCATTAGTCCTGAACCGATAACGAGATGGAATGCCGGGGGTGTGGGGGTAGCGAGCCGTTTGCCACCTGGCGTATTGCTTCAACTCGGCCGCGAAACTGTCTCGCTTTCCGAACCCGGCCGATGCCTCAGCAGCACTCGCGAGAGAACATAGCTCACCATCACCAAGCCAATCGCGAATACCGTCACCTGCACCTTGTGGTGCAACAGGTATGGGAGCGCCTCGTGCCCATAACGAATGGCCAGATATCCCATCCCGAAGTACCGCACCGCCCGCGCCAGCGCGATGGCCGACGCAAAACTCGCGACCGGTACCTCGAACACCCCCGCCGCCACCACAAATACCTTGAACGGCGTGGGTGGCGGCAGCAGCGCCGCGATCAGCATTCCGCCGAATCCGTTCTTCACCACCCAGTGGTGAATGGCCAGCGCGCGCTTCCCCGCATGCTTGTGAAACAGCGCTTCCCCGCCCTTTTCGGCAATGTAAAACAGCAGCACGCAGCCCAGCACCGACCCGAGCATCGCGAGAAATGCATACAACGGCATCCGCGCTGGATGCTGGATGGAAAGTTCAATCAGCAGCAGATCGTTGATCACAGGAAATGTCAGCACCGACGAATCCAGAAAGGAAATCAGGAACAGTCCCGGCGCGCCCAGGCTGCCCGCAAAAGTCACAATTCTCTGTTTCCATGCATTCATGCCTGCAACCAAGCTCTTGTTCCTAGCCGAACGTTCGTTACTTCATCACACATTCGCTGTTTCACTGATAGGGGCGCAGCATGCTGCACTCCATGGGAGGCAGCGTCAATCCCGAGCAATACCAATGCCACTCTCAAAACAACGCCTCCACCGCCTCCACAATCACGTCGTACACGCGATGCAACTCCTCCGGCTCTATCACATACGGCGGCAAAACATAAACCACATTTCCGAGCGGCCGCAACAAAACGCCGCGCTCCAGAAAAAACTGATACAGCTTCGGCCGCATCGCCGAAAGGTACCCGGCATCGTCCGCGCGAAGTTCGAGCGCCCCGATGCTTCCAATCTGCCTGGTGTCCCCCACCATCGAAAATTCGCGTAACTCCGCCAGCCGCTCGCCGTGGATCCGCGCAATCGTCGCAATGCGGTCGAACACCGGCTCATCGTCAAAAATCTGAAAGCTCGCATTGGCCGCCGCGCAAGCCAGCGCGTTTCCGGTGTACGAATGGCCGTGATAAAAGGTGTGCCGGCGGTCCTCGCTGTGAAACGCTGCTTCCACGCGGTCCGTGCACAGCGTCACGCCCATCGGCAAAAATCCGCCGGTGATGCCTTTCGAGAGGCACATCAAGTCCGGCACAACACCGGCAATGTCGCACGCAAACATTTTTCCCGTGCGCCCAAACCCAGTCAGCACTTCGTCCGCAATCAGCAGAACGTCATGCTTCGTGCAAAGCGCCCGCACTTTCTGCAAAAACTCCGCCGGATGCACAATCATCCCTCCCGCGCCCTGCAGCAGCGGCTCGACAATCACTGCCGCAATTTTTTCGCCGCGCTCGGTCAGCAGCGCTTCCAGCTGCCCAACGCACTCGATGTGGCAGTTTTCGCGCTTCAATCCCACTGGGCAGCGATAACAGTACGCCGCATGTACACGATCGACCGGGTACCGCATCGCGGCAAACGGCTCGGTGAACGGCGAATCGTCGCTCACCGACATCGCCCCGGCCGTATCGCCGTGATATCCATGCTCCAGCGCGACAATCTCCCGTTTTTCCCCGCGCTCCTGATTGCTGAAGTGCTGCACCGCCATCTTCAGCGCCACTTCCACCGCCGTCGAACCATCATCGGAGAAAAACAGATGCGTCAGCTCGCGCGGCAGCCACTTTCTCAAGCGCCGCGCCAGCTCTTCGGCAGCCTCATGCGTAAAGCCCGCAAGAATCACATGCTCCAATTTCCGCGCCTGCTCCGCAATCGCCGCAGCGATGCGCGGATTCGCATGCCCGTGGAGGTTTACCCACCACGAAGAAATCGCATCCAGAAACCTTTTCCCGTCTCTTGTGTGGAGGTAAACGCCTTCCGCCCTCTCCACCTGCAACGGGGGAAGATCCAACGCAGAATTGCTAAAGGGATGCCAAATGCGCAGCGCCGAATTCATCGCGCTAGTGTCGCACAACTGAAACAATCACACATGCAATGGCGGAGGAGAATTCTTGAACCCTGATGAAGCTTGAATGAGAAGGAATTTCTTAACGAAAGACTCACAACTGAGAACTAAGGACGGTTACTGCGCGAACGCCGCTCGATCAAAATGGTTCATAAACACCTGCATCAGCGCCGTCCGATGCAGATTCGGCAATTTGGGAACTTCGCCGATCACGCGCACATGCCCAAATCTTTCAATCGTCTCCCGGTTCTCCCGGTTCTGGTCCCCGATCAGCACCACGCCGTGCACCGGAAGCTCCGCCGCATGCAGCGCCGCCAGCGTCAGCAGCGTATGATTTACCGTGCCCAGGCTGCTCCGCGCCGCCACAATCACCGGCAGCTTGAATTTCACCATCAAGTCCAGCATGAACTGCTTTTGATTCACCGGCACCAGAACGCCGCCCGCGCCCTCGACCACGAGCCAATCGTTCATCAGGCTCGTCGGCATATTGATCTTGCCGAGATCAATCTCCACGCCTGCCCAGCGCGCGGCCAGGTCCGGCGAAACCGGCGGAACAAATTTGTAAATCTCATCGAGTGTGCGGTCCGTGCCGATTCCTGCGAGCCGCATCACGGTCACGCGATCCGAACCTTCCAGCGTGCCGGTCTGAATCGGTTTCCAATACACCGCGTCCAGCGCTGCGCAAAGTAGCGAAGAAAGAACCGTCTTCCCGACGCCCGTATCGGTCCCAGTGATGAAAAAATGATGTCTCAAGCGCGGGCCACCGCAGGGGAGGAATGTACATTTTCGCGCCAGCGATTCAAAGAGTGCTCCAGGCGCAACAGTTCATCATCGGAGATTCCCGTCGTCAAGGAAAACCGCAAGCGGGCGCTACCTTCCGGTACTGTCGGCGGCCGCACCGCCCGCACCGCGAATCCCTGCCCTTGCAAGTACTCCGCGGCGCCGAGCGCCGGCTCATTTTCACCAAGGATTAACGGCACAATTTGCGTCTCGCTTCGGCTGGTGTCCCATCCGCCCGAGCGCAAACCGTTCGCAAAACGCCGCGCCTTGCCCAGTAGCTCTTCCCGCTCGAGATCCATCCGGCGTACCAGTCCGAGCGCCGTCCGGACTTGCTCCGCCATGTAGGCGGGCATGGCCGTACAAAAAATAAATGTCCGCGCATTATTGATGAGATGCTCCTTCAACGCGGCGCTGCCGCAAACAAACGCGCCAGCGCTCGCGAGCGCTTTTCCGCAAGTGTGCACCGCGGCGGCAAGTTGTTGTGTAACCCCGTCACGGACTGCGATTCCGCGTCCCGAGGCTCCCTGTACCCCGGTCGCGTGGGCCTCATCCACAATAACACCGGCTCCGTAGCGCTCCGCAATCCTCATGATCTCCGTAATCGGAGCAATATCGCCTTCCATGCTAAAAACGCTTTCGGTAACGACGAGTTTGCGAACGCGCTCGTGCGCATGCTTACGCAGTTCCTCTTCAAGACGATTCAAATCCAGATGCGGATAAATGATTTTTCGGGCACCAGAAAGCCGCATGCCGTCAATCAGGCTCGCGTGGTTCAATGCATCGGAAAAAACCAAATCATTTTTCTTCAGCAGCGCCGTCAGCAAGCCAAGATTCGCCATGTACCCGCTGCCAAAATAAAGCGTCGCTTCGGTCCCCGCGAATTGCGCAAACTCACCTTCGAGCTGCTCCCAGGCCGCCGCATGCCCCGAAAGCAGCCGGGATCCGGTTCCACCCAGGCGTTCCGCTTCGCGTACCGCTCGCGCCACAGCTTCCTTCAGCGCCCTATGCCGCGACAGCTCCAAATAGTCATTCGAGCAAAGATTCGTGCCCTGAATCTCCACAAGCGAACGCCGCTCTGCCCGCGCCTCTAGCTCGCGCAGCCCGGTCTCCAATTCGTTCCGAAATCTTTCGTGAAAATTAAACGGCATGCGGTTCCAGTGGCTTCATCCCCAAGGATTGCAGCAGCAACTCATCTTCGTCCGGCCCCGGATTCGGCGTGGTCAGCAACTTGTCGCCCACAAAAATCGAATTTGCTCCTGCCAGAAAGCACAGCGTCACCGCCTCCGGCGAAAGCTGCTTGCGCCCCGCGGCCAGCCGCACCCGCGACGACGGCATCAAGATGCGTGCCGTCGCGACCGCGCGCACCATTTCCAGAGGATCCAGCGGGCGCATAGCAGCCAGAGGCGTGCCCTCAACGCGCACCAGCATATTGATCGGCACGCTTTCCGGATGCGGCTCGAGCGCCGCCAGTTGGTGCAGCAAGCCGATGCGGTCGGCTTCGCGCTCGCCCATTCCCAGGATTCCGCCGCAGCAAACGGTGATCCCAGCTTTGCGCACTGCCGCGAGCGTCTTCAAGCGGTCGTCGTAAACGCGCGTAGTAATAATCGAGCCATAAAACTCCGGCGAGGTATCCAAATTATGGTTGTACGCGGTGAGCCCCGCTTCTTTCAGCCGCTCTGCCTGGCGCTCCGTTAGCATTCCCAGCGTGCAGCACACTTCCATCCTTAGCGCAGAGACTCCCCGCACCATCTCCAGAACTTTCTCGAATTCCCCGCCCTCGGGAGCGTCCCGCCACGCCGCGCCCATGCAAAATCGCGTCACGCCGCGCCCGGCCGCCTCTCGCGCCACTTCAAAGACCTGCTGCGGCTCCAGCAGTCCTTCGCGCTCAACGCCCGCCTGGTAATGCGCACTCTGCGGACAATACGCGCAATCTTCCGGACAGCCCCCGGTTTTGATGGAAATCAGTTGACAGGTCTGCACACGGTCCGCAGCATGATGCGCCCGATGCACCGTCTGCGCCCGAAACAACAACTCCGGCAGCGCCGTCCGGTAAATCGCCTCCACTTCCGCCCGCGTCCAATCGCTCCGCACGGTTCCCAGTGCGACCTTCCCCGACGCAGAACTCTCGCCCGCTTCAGCAGCATGAGTCTGCGGTACTTCCGAAGTCGTCGTCGTTGGCATAGTCCCCATCGAGCCGGGCGGCTTTATTGCTGATGAATGCCGCATCTTACCATCAGCTCTCAGGTCGGCCAAAACACCCGGGCCAGGAGACAGCCGTTTCGGTATTGAACGGCGCGAGTTGTGATGCGGGATGGATTTGGCGACTCTGAGGTGTTTCTGGATACGGTCGGTAACGGGATCTATTTTCGAGTGACGGAGTCTCTGGGGCGGGGGCCCTGCTAGCGGGACGC
>DATFSR010000092.1:0-2181 GCA_035262505.1 Candidatus Acidiferrum sp.
CGGCAAGCCGCCGAACAGGGGCGAGAAAATGTTGGCGACACCTTGCGCAATAAGCTCGACGTTCGGATTGTGCTTGTCCTGACTCATGCGGTCAGAGACAACGGCGGAAAAGAGCGATTCGATCGCGCCGAGCATTGCCACTGTCACCGCTGGCGACAATAAATGCAGCAACAAGACCGGCTGAAGTTTCGGAACCGCGATATGTGGTAGACCGCTCGGAATTCCTCCGAAGCGCGTACCGATGGTTTCGAGGGGAATGTGCAAGAGGCTTACGGCAGCCGTGGCTCCAAAACACACGACGATAGCGCCGGGAACGCGCTTGGAGAAACGAGCGCAAAGAATCATCACCAGGAGCGAAGCCGTTCCCAATGCCGTTGCGGCCCAATTGAGTGAGTGAAAATTTCCCGCGATGGCGCCCATGCGGTGGAAGAAATCACCGGGGATGTGCTCCATCCTTAGGCCGAAGAAGTCGCGAATTTGGGTGCTGGCGATCAGAATGGCAATGCCATTCGTGAACCCGACGACCACGGGACGAGGGAAAAACTTAACCATGCTTCCCAGGCCGGTGACGCCCATGACCACCAGAATCACGCCCGCCAACATCGTGCAGGTGAACAGGCCGTCGATTCCGTAGCGTGCGATGATGCCCAATACCACGACGACGAATGCACCCGTTGGACCGCCGATTTGCGTTTTGGAGCCGCCTAGCGCCGAAATCAAGAAACCGGTGACGATGGCACAGTAGATTCCTGCCTGCGGCGGCAGCCCCGAAGCGATGGCGAAGGCCATCGCAAGAGGCAGCGCCACGAGGCCCACGGTTATCCCGGCAATCAAATCGGATGTGAATTTTTCAAGGCTGTATTGGCGAAGGAGAATAACCGATTTCGGCAACCACGCTTCGATTGCGGTGTTCATTGTTGGGTGGACCTGGCCGTCCGTTCTCGTAGGGATAGTGTAGCAAGCCGCAACCCCGGTGGCGGTGGTTTCCCGTTTCTGGTGCCCGAAATTGAATCAGCTTCGGTGTGGGTTTGGCATGCGCATCAGTCCGCAGCTTTGCTCCGGCTGGCCGCCGGCTTCCAGCGCAGAATCGGTTTGCGCGCGGCGCCGACCTCGTCCAGGCGACGTACGCGCGTCGTGTGCGGGGCCGTCCGAACGACTTCGGGATTTTTCTCTGCTTCCTGCGCGATGGACTTCATTGCGTCGATGAAAAGATCGCATTCCTCCTTGTCTTCCGATTCGGTCGGCTCGATCATCAACGCCCCCGGCACGATGAGCGGAAACGCCGTGGTATACGGATGAAAGCCGTAGTCGATCAACCGCTTCGCGATATCCATCGTGTTTACGCCGTTCCTCTTTTGCAGCGCGTCGCTGAAGACAACCTCGTGCATGGACGGGCGGGCATACGGCAGATCGAACACGCCCTCCAGGTGCTTGCGGATGTAGTTTGCGTTCAAGACGGCGTCTTCCGTGGCTTGGCGAATTCCTGGACCGTAAGCGAGGATATAAGCTAGCGCTCGCACAAGGACTCCGAAATTGCCGGAGAACGCTTTTACCCGGCCGATACTCTCCTTGCGGTGAAAATCGAGCGACAGCTTGCCATCAGCCTTCGCCACCAGCACAGGCACCGGCAGAAATGGTTCCAGGGTTTTCTTTACAGCCACGGGACCCGCGCCGGGTCCGCCCCCGCCGTGCGGCGTTGAAAATGTTTTGTGAAGGTTTAAGTGCATCACGTCGACGCCAAGGTCACCGGGACGCGTCACGCCGGCTAGGGCGTTCATGTTTGCACCGTCCATGTACAGCAGCGCGCCCTTGCTGTGAAGGATTTCGGCAATTTCCGGAATCTGCTGCTCGAAAATGCCCAGCGTGGACGGATTGGTGATCATGAGCGCCGCCACGTCTTCGGTGACCTGCGCACGAAGCTTGCCGATGTCCACCTGCCCCTCGGCGTTAGATTTGATGTTTTCTACCTCGTAGCCGGCAATCACAGCGGTCGCGGGATTCGTGCCGTGCGCCGAGTCGGGAATCAGCACCTTTCTCTGGGGTTTCCCACGCTTCTCATGGTGAGCGCGGATGAGCAGCAAGCCCGTCAGTTCTCCTTGCGCGCCGGCCGCGGGTTGCAGGGTAATCGCGTCCATGCCGGTAATTTCGAGCAGGCACTTTTCAAGCAATGACAGGATCTTC
>DATFSR010000093.1:0-3025 GCA_035262505.1 Candidatus Acidiferrum sp.
TGTGCCGGTCTTTGTCGTAAATCGGATTTGTGCGCCGGAAGTACGCCCGTATTCGGCAGCGTAGTCGGTGGTCATGATCTGCACTTCTTGCGTGGAGTCCACATCGGCCGCGCCCAGGCTTGTCCCGTTCGAACGCGTCCGCGTCGCAGGTGCCCCGTCAAACGTAATCAGGTTCTCGGGATTGCGCGATCCGTTAAAATTCGCGGGCCCCTGGGTAAAGCCAAAGTTGAGGTTTGCGAGCGTCGTGCCTCGCGCGCCGGGCACCAACGCCGCCAGCCAAATCGGGTTTCTCCCATTCAGCTCCAGCGAGTCAATCTGTTCCCGTGTGACCAGTTTCTGCACGGACGCCGATTCGGTTTGCAGCTGCATTGCCGAGCCCTTCACTTCGACAGTTTGGGTCGCCGCGCCCACCGCCAACGAGGCATCGACCACCAGGTCTGCCGCGGGATCCAGTTTATTATTCGTGCTCTCAAACCTCTGGAAGCCTTGCGCCTCTACGGTCATCGCATAAAGCCCCGGCGGTACGTTGGAAATGACGTAATATCCCGATTCGTTTGTCGTCGTTTGCCGCTCGACACCGCCCGTGCTGCTCCGCACGCTCACCTTCGCGTTGGGAACCGTCGCCCCCGATGGATCCTTGACAAATCCTGAAATCTTCCCCAAGTCCGACTGCGCCAGCAATGTCCCCGGACTCCACAGCACCACGCAAATCATCAACACACCGGCCAATGTCAAAACACACTTGACGCTTCCTATTCGAACCATCCTTCGAAACATGTCACCCCTCCTTGACCTGCTTCCGACAGCCCGCAACATACTCCACTTTTGTAAAAACTTATAGGAGTTTGCATTACTGGAAAGAGACAGCTTGGCACCAAGGACTTATCGCCAGGCCAACCACTGCCTTAACCCCGAGAACAGCATCAACCCGCGGGAAGTCTTGTAGCAAAGCCTTGAAAAGTAAATCGGGTAAACACCCGAGAGCGCCTCGGGGTGATGACTGACAATGGACAATCTGAGGAAAATGCAGCAGTTTCTTACGAATGTTGACTCGCTGCAAAGTGGCCTGCAATTTAAGGCATGAAATGCCATGCAGCAATTGCACTTAGCGCGGCGCAAAAAGCAGAAAATGTGTCAAATGCTCCCCGGTGCCCGGCCAATTCGCAGAATTGATGTTTCCCGTTTTCCACAAGCCCCTGCACGAAACACAAAATTCCCGTTGAAATGGCATGCCACAAGCTTGTCGCACGCGTTAAACCTCGGCTGGAGCGAGGCGGTGGCTGGAACTCACGTGTAGGCTTCTTCCCGGAAGCGCGGGCGTTTGCGCTTCCACTCATAATCCTTGCGGAGCTTGGCCTGATGTTTCTTCACCTGCGATTCCAGTTCGCTGAACGCTTTCTTACAGCTGGTGCGCACTTTGGCGGCTTCACCAGTGGCGCGCAACGGCCCCGACGGAAGCGAAAGCGTCAGCGCACACGCAACGTACTCGGTTCGCGGATTCACCGAAAATCCGCCATGTAACTGGACCAGGTCGGGCTCGTAGCTTTTTAGGAGTTTCTCCAGTTTTGCAACGTGACGCGCAACTTCAACTTCCACCGGCTGGTGTGATTCGACGTGCTGATAATTGATGGAAAGTTTCATGTTTGCACCTGTAGACTCTCTCGGGAAGGGGCAGACAAACGGAGGTGCGGAAGTAGGACCGCATCAAGCACAGCATAGCAGTCTGCCTCGGCCGGAGCAACGGTTCTGCGCTACTTGTTCACCTCGGTTGCCCCGCAGGCCATGAGCTCTTCCCGCAAGCGCGGCCCTCGCGCGCATTTGACACTTCTCTGCCCTTCTTACTACTCTGCTCGCATACAAAAGGGTCCAACGCGCATCCTAAAATAGGGGCGCATTTAACGACCCCATAGAACGAGCATGCCGCCGCCCAAACGCAAAACTTCCTTGCCTAACCGAGTGTTTGCATCCAGTGAGCCCGCCCAGGTAACCACGGGGCGCGATGCGCTTGAGCATGGCGTCCCGCAACAAGGACACGCGTCACCGAACGACGCCGCCGGGCATACGCTGCGCATTGGCCCGGCCGGTTGGTCGTATCCGGATTGGGCCGGCTTCGTTTATCCTTCGCGCCGGCCGCGCGGTTTTCACGAAGCTGAGTATCTTTCCGAATTCTTCGACACCATCGAAATCAACACGTCGTTCTATCAGCCGCTAAAGCCGGAAAACGCGAAGCAATGGCTCGATCTCGTCTCCGGCAATCCGCGTTTCCTCTTCACGGCAAAACTCTGGCAGCGCTTCACCCACGACGTTGCTTCAACCGTTACCGGCTCCGCCGCCGAGGACGAGCGCGCTGTCCGCGCCGGCTTCGACGTCCTGCGGGCCGCTGGAAAACTCGGCGCCGTGCTGCTGCAATTCCCTTTTTCCTTTCATCGCACCAAGGAAACCATGGCGTATCTTTCCGCGGTGCTGCTGCGCTTTCGCGATTATGCGCTCGTCGTCGAAGTGCGCCACGACACTTGGAACTCGCCGGAAACGCTGGCGCTGTTGCACGAGCATGGCGCGGGCATTTGCAACATTGATCAGCCCATCATCGGCCGCTCGCTTGCCCCTTCCGCCCAAGCCACTTCGCCGCTTGGTTATGTTCGTCTGCATGGCCGCCGGTACGATACGTGGTTCAGCGATGACGAAACTGTTCCGTCGCACGAACGCTACAACTATCTTTACTCCGCCGAGGAGCTCGAGCCATGGGTCGCCCGCGTCAAAAAAGTCAGCCAGCACACGCGCGCAACATTCCTGATTACCAACAACCATTTTCAAGGCAAAGCCGTCGTCAACGCGCTGCAAATCATGAGCATCCTGAAAAACAAAAAGGTGAAAGTGCCGGAGCCGCTTCGCATCCACTATCCCGATCTGAACGACATTGCTGACCAACCTCCCGCCGAACCCACGCTGTTCCCGATGGACAAGTCTAGTCCTAAGTAATTCGTTCTTAGTTGCAAGCAGAGGCGCGGGAAAATCCATGGTGACA
>DATFSR010000094.1:0-3959 GCA_035262505.1 Candidatus Acidiferrum sp.
AGAATCGCCGGGCCGAGCCGCATTCGCAGACTCAATCTAGCTCTTGACGAAGGTCCGATAGTTTATCTAAGGTCGAACTATGGATGACGAAGCCAATCGGCTGGCCGAGGTTAGCGCCCATCTCGCCGTTCCCGCGCGCGCCGCCATGGTCCTGAAATTGATGGACGGCAGCACGCGGGCAACAGGAGAGTTGATGATGGCGGGAAACGTTTCATCCTCATCGGCCAGCACGCATTTGGCTAAGTTGGTAAGCGCGCACCTCCTCAAGGTTACGAAAGAAGGAAGACACAAGTATTATCGAATCGCGACTGCAGCCGTAGCCCATGCAGTCGAAGCTCTTGAGACCATAGCGTCGTCAAATACAGCATTCCAGGTTGCGGTCCGCTCTCGATGGAATCCCTTCGCGTTTGCCCGCACATGTTACGACCATCTCGCTGGGAAATTAGGAGTGCAGGTCGCGATAGCCTTGCAAAAAGAAGGACAGCTCCGGGTAACGGGGAAGAATTACGAGGTGACTGAGCAAGGGGCCAACTGGCTGATAGACGTAGGCATTAACTGCCGGGAACTGCTTGCGGATCGACGCATGTTTGCCCCTCAATGCCTTGACTTCACAGAGCGCCATCATCATATTGCGGGTGCACTCGGAGCCGCGCTATTGCGGCGGATGATCGAGGTTGATTGGATTCGAAGGACGCCCGTGCCCCGCGCCGTCCGTGTGACAGCGATCGGAAGAACGGAACTGACCAGAAGACTCCGACTCGTTTTCACAGCGGGTCAGGACGTATTGTACAGGTCAAATTAATCCCCTCAGCGATATTGGCCCGATTTCTCTTTTTGTGCGCGTGGTCTTTAGTCCCTCCGCCCTGGCTGTCGAATGCCCCGTTCTGTTGGATAGAAGCACGAGACGCCGGCTTATCCGGGAAACGGCCACGCGAGGAAGTTGGCTGGGGCGATGGAAATGCCGGCAAACCACCCATGACTTTCCTTCAGGAACCTCAGGAGCGACATATATGTAATGACCCCATGAAGGGGAGAGTCGAGGCTATTTAGCCGGCTATGCAGACAGGCGGCAATGCAACACGGCCAACACTCTCTGAAAGCCCGCCGTTTTCCTTCAACTTGATGAAGTAATTTTATAGGTACGCATCCGGGGCAACCGTACGGCTCGTGGTGAATGCTTTAGGTTTGTAAGCTGTTGAAAATGGCGGGCGAGCCTGTAAGCCGGATTCTGTCGAGTGAACCATTCGCTTTCGCGAATCGTTCACCGCGGCGATCATTCCTCTAGGTCACAGTTCGCACCGTGACTCGAGCGGCCTACCCGAGGGTTCTCATTCGCGATGGCTTTCGCCTTCGCAAAACGAAGCGCGTTCTCTTTCGAAAGCACGCTCAGCGAGCCGGGCCGGCTCTCCCCTCCTATTTGGCCTTGCACCACGCGGGGTTTTCCGTGCCTCCGGTATTACTACCGGAGCGGTGGGCTCTTACCCCACCTTTTCACCCTTGCCTGACGTTGCATGCATTCTGGCGTCGCTCAGGTTTCCCTGTGCGGCTGCCACCGTGCTGCGTCCCGCCGGCGGTCTATTCTCTGTGGCACTTTCCGTGAACAGTAGCACAGGCTTCAGCCTGTGCTCTTCTTTCAGCCGCGCGATGCATCGCACAGCCTTCAGCGCTTTTGTAGTGGCCGGTCTTTAGACCGGTTCTTTCCTAAAGCTAAAGCACTGACGCGAGAAGGCACAGACTCAAGTCTGCGCTACCGCTCCCCTGGCGTTACCAGGCGCGTTGCCCATGTCATGAGTTCCGTGGACCATTTCGCAGCCGCCTTTCGGCCTCCGCGAACGGCCAACGTGCCTCACAACGGTGTCCGGACTTTCCTCCCGCTTCGGCCTGGTAGCGGCGGCTTTACGCCACCGTTCCCGAGCCTCAGCCAGCGATCACCCGGCTCACCCGCCACTTAAATTATAGCTGATAACTCCTCACATCAGACCACCGGTCGAGGATTCGCGACTGGCGGTGCGCCCTCGCCCGTTCGAATGGGCCAGTACCGCAATAGCAGCAACGCCGAAACCGTCCCTAGGGCAATCTGCATCTCGTACGCATACGGAGTGTCTCCATTCATCCGGCCGACGATTAGGACATTGGAAACGGTGTGCGCGATGCCAAGCAGGAATGACAGAGTTCCACCACAGCGTCATCCACGAAAGCACGTAATTCATTGCCACCGAAATTGCAACTCTAGAGGCCAGCTCGCGTCGAAAATGCTTATTTTCTCCTTAAGAATTAAGAAGAGGTAGTCATTCCTACTTCAGTCCCGCCAACTTCTCAAACTCCCCTTCACTCAAAATCGCTACTCCCAATTCCTTGGCCTTGTCGTACTTCGATCCTGGATCCGTCCCTACCACTACATAATCCGTCTTCTTGCTCACCGAACTGCTCACCTTCCCGCCATGTTCGACCACCATCGCTCCTGCTTCTTCCCGCGTGCGATTCGCCAGCCCGCCGGTAAACACAAACGACTTCCCCGCAAACTTATCGCTCTTGACCTCGCGTTTCTCCACCCTCGGCCGCAATCCCGCCTTCCACAATTTCTTCACCAACTGCCGGTTCGCCGACTCCGAAAAAAATTCCACGATGCTCGCTGCCACTTTTGGCCCCACTTCCGGCACTTGCTCCAACTCTTCTTCCTTCCCCACCGCCAATTCGTCCAGCGACGAAAAATGTTCCGCCAGCAACTGCCCCGTTCGCTCGCCCACAAACTGAATCCCCAGCGCATAAATCAGCCGTGCCAGCGAATTTTTCTTGCTTGTTTCAATCTCCTCCAGCAGATTCTGCGCGGACTTTTCCGCCATGCGCTCGAGCGCCGCCACTTCCTCTTCTTTCAGCGCATACAAATCCGCAACGTCTTTCACCATGCCCTTGTCCACGAGCTGATCGACAATTTTTTCGCCCAGCCCGTCGATGTCCATCGCATGGCGCCCCGCAAAATGCAGAATTGACTCTTTCCTCTTCGCCGGGCACGCCGCGTTCACGCACCGGTACGCCACTTCCCCTTCCACGTGATGAATCGCGCTTCCGCACTCCGGGCAATTCTTCGGCATGCGAAACGGCTTCCGGTCTTTCCCCGGCTTCACGACTTTCAGCACGTGCGGAATCACTTCGCCCGCGCGTTCGATCAGCACCGCGTCGCCAATCTGCAAGCCCAGCCGCTCGATTTCATCCATGTTGTGGAGCGTACTTCGGCTGACAGTGACGCCTCCCACTTGCACTGGCTCCAGGATCGCCACCGGCGTCAGCGCGCCCGTGCGCCCCACGTTCACGAGAATGTCGTTCACCACTGTGGTTTCCTGTCGCGCCGGATACTTGAATGCAATCGCCCATCGCGGCGCCTTCGCCGTGTAACCCAGCTCATTTTGTATCGCGGTAGCGTTCACCTTGATCACCACGCCATCAATCTCGTACGGCAGCTTCTCGCGCTTGGTGTCCCAATCCTCGCAGTACTTGATCACTTCTTGAATCCCATTGCATAGCTTCCAATCATCGGAAGCACGGAACCGTAATTGCTTAAGTGCTTCCAAGGACTCCGAATGCTTGGCAAACGGCACTCTTCCATCCACCAGCAGGTAGTACGCAAAGAAGTCCAGCTTCCGCGACGCTGTAATCGTCGGATCCAGCACGCGCACCGCTCCCGCCGCCGAATTCCGCGGATTCACAAAAATCTTTCCGCCAATCCGCTCCTGCTGCCGGTTCAGCGCTTCAAATGCTTTGCGCGTCATCATCACTTCTCCGCGCACCTCGAAATCCGCCCGCAGCTTCACTTTCTTCAGCGATGCCCCATCCACGCGCAGCGGCACCGACCGGATCGTCTTTACATTCGGCGTAACGTCCTCTCCGGTCGTCCCGTCACCGCGTGTAACGCCGCGCACCAGCACGCTGTCTTCGTATTGCAGCGAAATGCTCAGCCCGTC
>DATFSR010000095.1:0-13406 GCA_035262505.1 Candidatus Acidiferrum sp.
CAGGAAATCCGCGAAGGCGAAGCGCTTCTTCGCGCCATGCATGATCGCTATCAGAATAATTGGTACGATACTTTAACGTTCACGCAGAAAAGCACGACCCACAACGCGGACGGTACCGACAAGAGCGAGATCTGGCACGAAGCCCTACTCCTCCCGGGAAAATTGCGCATCGACATCGGCCCTCCCGCCGACGGCAACGGCATGCTAATCGCGGATGGCGCGTACACTTCGTTTAAAGAAGGCAAAGTCGCCGCCACGCGCCCCTTTGTGCACCTGCTGCTGATCCTCGGCTTTGACGTTTATCGGCAGGCGCCCCAGGTCACGATCGATCAGGTAAAACGGGAAGGTTTCGACCTGAAGAAGCTCCGCGAAGATACCTGGGAAGGCCAGCCCGTCTATGTGATCGGCGCGGATAAAGGCGATCTCAAGTCCAAGCAGTTTTGGATCGAGAAAAAGCGGCTGCTTTTTGCCCGCCTAATTCAACCCGATCGCAAAGACGCTACCAAGACGGCGGACTCCCGCTTTGCCGATTACCGCCAGCTTCCGGTTGGCCTGGTAGCTGCGCGCGTGGAATTCTTTGTAGATGGAAGGAATGTTTTCAGCGAAGAGTATTCGGAAATCGTGGCTAACCCTAAACTCGATCACGCCATCTTCGATCCCCAACAGTACGCCTCCCGCTACTGGGAGAAATAAGCGGCCTTCTCAACGACTAGCAGTCCGACCTTGGACGGCTTTGCGGGTGGCCACCAGTGTGGCACTCAGGGTTTCTTTGGGGACGCTCGTGACAAAGGGCTCGATCACCCATTTCAGAAGCACCGGGATGTCGCGGGTGAGTGAAACCACTTCGCTCTGCACATATACGCCGCCGTCGCGCTCTTCCATGCGCCACCAGGTTTCCATGCCCCACAGGAATCCGCCGTCTTCGCCCGCCGGCTTTTCGCGTTCGTCTTTTGTGCCGGGGTTCTCCACTTCGGCGATACGCACCGCGGAACTCCGGCTGTGGGCGCGCTCCGGCCCGTCGCGGAAGTACTGAATGTCGTGTTCCGTGTTCAGCACGACGGTGATCACTTTGCGCCGTCGGAACCGCAGGAACACGCGGAAGTGGTCGCCATTACGCGATTTGATTTTTGACTGCTCGACGTCCGGGCCGTAATACACCGAATGTTTGTCGTAGTCTTCGAGCATCCCGAGTACGTCGTCGAGTTTCGCTCCCGGGATCAGGACCACGCCTACCCAGTGATGGACGATTCCCGCCGGGCACGCGATTTCTTTCCCGCCGTCGCGCGTCTCGAGCTTCTTCATTTCCACTTCGCCGCGCTTCAGAGTTGCGTAGGTTTCGGCGCGCTCTGGCGCAGGCAGTTCGTCAATCCAAAGCAGATTTGTGCCGCGCTTCAGCTCGTCCGCGTTTCGCGTTTCGGTGAGTCCGACATAGCGGTGGAAAGCCTCCTGCGTATTTGCATGCAGCTTGGCTGGTTCCGGTTCAGCGCCCTGCGCGAAATCGGCGACCGCTGGATACATCGCCGCTGTTGCTAGCAGGATCGCTTGCGCTACTCCCCAGTTGTCGCGCGCACCTTTCACTGTCGCACCATCCTGTCAACGGAGGCTCCCAACCCAGCTCCCCCAACACACTGATTCCACGGAGTTTGCCTCATTCTCGTATCAGCTGCAACGATTGGGAATGCACGCCACGCCCCACAAAGCTTCCTCACGAAGCGCGATTGCCATCTGGTCTTATTTTCCCAAGTCAGCGCTGGCTAAGTCCTTGTCGCTCAATAGGTTGTAATCACACGTCAACTATTACTTTAGACTTTGTTTTACAAATTAGCTTGCGGCTCGCCCCAAAACAATCGGGCAAACGCAAGAAAGAACACTGAGGTGTCAGAGGAACGGAAGCAGACGCAGTCTAGGTATGGGAGATAGAAGAAGTGGGAAATTTGGGATTGGCGGGTTGGGTAGCTCGCACACGGTCCCTTTCGGGGCCGCTGTCCCCGCGCGGCCCCCAACCCGTTCTTGGCAAGTTACGCGGGGACTTTGCGAGCAACAATGGTTCGCCGGAGCCAGAGGACAGGGTACGCGGGTCGTAGTACGAAATCCCAATTCTGAGAGGCACATCCATTTCTGCAAGGTCTCGCAAGATAGCTAGAATCAATCAGATACGGGGAGCAGGCACATCTTAACTGAAGTAGCTAAGCGACGATAGTACTACCCCTCCGCAAGATTTCTTGGCTTCGCAAATCTAGCGGAAGAAATTTGGGACATACCAGCGTGCATAGGTTGCGAATCCCACGAAGAGCGCAATCCACCAGAGAAGGAGGACGGCTCGCATCCAAAGTTTGTACCGTTTGAGTCGCAGCCTTTCCGGCAATAGGCGTGTGCCAGCCGCGACCAGGATATAGAGCGCCGCGAGTTCGGCCAGGCTCCCGAGGGCCGCGTGCGCGGTTGCCAACGCAAAGTAGGTTCTCGAAAGTTTGGCGGGAATCCGCGGAAGCACTTGCATGCGAAAAGAGGGAGCCATCATCACTGTGATCACGACGAGATTCAGGAGCACGATGACGGATTGAGACCACGCGTGCTGGCGGTAACGCTTTGCCCGCGCAAGCCAGGCACCCGCGAGAAGGGCTGTTCCCATGGCGATTTCCAGCAGCAGAACGATGTCGGCCGCAAAAGAGGCGTGCGTTCCCAAGAAACCACGGTTCACAAATTCACTCCTACACACGAGGGCGAAGCTCTAACCCGGCCCGTTGACGCCGCTGAGAAATCCGCCGAGGTGCCCTGTAACTGCAAGCAGCACTGCGGTCAGCGCTTCCAGGGGAAGGCAAAACAGGCGCAGCTTCTCGTCCCGCGCGCGCCTGGCGCTCCAGTGAATCAGCCAGACGACACACACCAATGCTCCGGAGGTGACGCCAAAGATGAGGTGAAGAAGCAGCGTGCCCTTCAGACGCTGCCCTTCGAGTTGCCACTGCCAGGCGAGGAGCCCGCTAATCATCGCGGGAATGCTGGCCGCGGCCGCAACGAGAAAGTTGAAATAGGCCGCTGCGGCCAGGCTTTGTCGTTTCATCCAATGCGCCACGAAGTCAAAGGCAGCGCCGGCTATGAACAACGCAATAGGAAAATGAATCAGCACAACATGCTGCCCATGCCGGGCTGCAAGGGCGGCTTTGAGATCAAAGGGATTAAGCATCGGTTTCGGCCTGAAGGACGAGCTTGCCGGTCATTATTGGACGATGACCTTGCCAGTCATTTTTGGGTGAATCGAACAGAAGTAGGCATAGGTGCCCGGCTTGGTGAACGTGAAGGAAAATTTTTCGTCGGTGTCGAGCACTTTGGATTTGAAGGCCTTTGGATCATCCGCGCTGACCACGGTGTGGGGAATGTCGTCGCGGTTGGTCCAGGTCACCGTGCTGCCCGAGGAAACCGTTATTGCTGCCGGGCCGAAGCTGAAATTGTCAATTTTGACTTCGGCGCTTTGCGGTTTTTGCTGCCCGCCCGCGACGAGGGTCTTCGCTCCCGTCGCAGCGATTCCCAGAACAACGAACGCGGTGAAAACTGCCACAGACACACTTCTCCTCATCATGATTTTCTCTGCTCCTTTTTTATCTTGTTGGTTTGTTTTTGAACGAATCTAGGGATTCACAATTTGTGAATGCCTTCACTCAAGCGTCGCATCCACAACTCCGAGCGCTTGCTTCCCACGCACAAAGTTGACGCCGGTAATTCCAAGGACGCTCTTCAACTGTTCGGCGGGGACTTTCATCGGCCCGGGCGAATCCGCCTTTCCCGGCGCCGGCTGCGGAAACGCGGTCGAAGCTGCGGTATGAAACGTGACATTGCCTTCAACTTTTTGCATCGTCTGGTGAATGTGCCCATTCAGCACGGTAACCGATCCGAATTTTTTCAAGTAGGACAAGGCCTGCGCGCTGTCCTCGGTACCCCAGCCCCATTCCGGATACACCGACCACAGCGGAATGTGCGCAAAGACCACAACGGGGGTGCTGTTCTTCAAATGCTTCACATCGTCTTCGAGCCACTCAAGCTGCTCGTGGCCGAGCGATCCGAGCCCGCCAGCCTTGAGGTTCATGACATTCACAAGCCCGATGAAGTGCACGCCCTTCTTGTCGAAGCTGTACCAGCCCGCGCCTTTGCTGCCTTTGCCAAAGCGCTCACGGAATTGCTGCCCGTCGTCATTCAACACATCGTGCTCTCCGGGAACATAGAAAACTTCCTGGGGTTTGGCAGCTCTCAGAATCTGCTCGACAGCATCGAATTCTTCGGGCTTCGAAAGGTGGCTAATGTCGCCCGTATGCAGAACGAACTCCGGCTCGACCGACAATCCATTGATCTTGTCCACCGCGGCCTTAAGCGTCCCGGCAACATCCGGATTCGCCGCTTTGTTGAACCCCATGTGGCTGTCGCTGATTTGCGCGAAGCTCAGTTCGCCGGCTATCTCCTTGGGATCGAGCTCTGCCAAACGGCTCATGCTGTAGGAACGAAGCACGCCGCCGCTCATCACACAGAACGCCCCGGTTCCAGCCCAGGCCATGCACTTCAGGAAACCACGACGGTCAATGCCGTCGTGATTGTGGTCGTGCAACAACTCGTTTTTTCCCTTACCCGCCATTCGTTTTCCCCCGTGTTTTAGAGACACCCATAGCCATGCTGTTTTTCGTCGCCGATCCCCAATTTTCTTGGAGGGCGGCGCGGGTGAGAGAGTCCAGGGAGCCCGCGCCGCGTATGGGACGTGTTTCGTTTGTGCAGACCGCCTTGCATGCTAAGTTATTCCCGGCGCCAGTTTGCCGCTCGGTTGCCAATTTGGGCGCTTACCAAGCGGTTGCCAGATTCGTCACTCTAAAGGGACAATGGGGAATAAAATCGGTCTACAGGCGGTTTGTGCCCAATGAGTGGGATAACCCATGGGAGTGGGTCGGACGTGTTGGATGTCGACGAGCGGGCGCGCTTCGAGCAGCTCGTTTTGCCCCACCTCGACGCCGCCTTTAACCTTGCGCGCTGGCTTTTGAGAAGCCGCGAGGACTCAGAAGATGTAGCGCAGGAAGCCATGCTTCGCGCTTATCGTTTCTTCCGGGGATTCCATGGAGGAGACGCGCGCGCGTGGCTGTTACAAATTGTGCGAAATACCTGTTATACGTGGTTGGAGAAGAATCGCCCTGTGGAACTGATGACCGAATTTGACGAGGAGCTGCATCCTCAGCCGAGCGTTTCCCCCGAATCCCTGGCTATCGCCGGAGACAACCGGGAACGCTTGGGCCGGGCGCTAGAGACGCTGCCTCCGCGGTTCCGTGAAGTGCTGGTTTTGCGCGAACTGGAAGGATGCTCTTATAAGGAGATTGCTGCAATAACTGCGATTCCTATTGGCACCGTGATGTCCGCTCTGGCCCGCGCGCGGCAACGGCTCGAGCGCGCCCTCACGCAACCGCAACCTCCAGTGCAGGAGGCTTCCCGTGAGCTGTGATTTTACGCGCACGGCGTTGCACGGCTATCTGGATGGCGAGTTGGACGCTTCGCGTTCGGCCGAATTCGAGCGCCATCTGGAGAGTTGCCGTGATTGCGCGAAGGCCCTGGAGGTGGAAGAATCGCTGCGCTCGCTTCTTCAGCGCAGCAGCCTTTGTGCAAGCGCTCCGGTTTCGCTCCGCAAGAAGATTCGTGCCGAACTCGACGCGGCAACCGCTGCTCCCCCCAAACAGAGAATTCCTGCTTGGCGGTGGGTTGCGGTTGCGGCTTCGATTTTGGTTATGGGTGCGATCTCCTGGTATGCCTGGCCGCGGCCGGCTGGCAGAAATCCGGATGCGGCGCAGTTTACCGCCCCCGAAATGATCGACGCGCATATCCGATCGCTGCAGCCCGGGCACTTGACGGATGTTGCCTCGACGGACCAGCACACGGTGAAGCCGTGGTTCAACGGCAAGCTGGACTTCTCTCCGCCGGTGAAGGACTTCTCGGACGACGGTTTCCCGTTGATTGGCGGGCGGTTGGACGTTTTGGCGGGCCGGAACGTCGCGGCGCTCGTCTATATGCGTCGGAAGCACGTCATTAATGTTTTTGTGTTGCCGACCAAAGACCCGGACACGCCTATTCATCCGCCCGGCTTGCGACAGGGCTACCAATGGCTGCACTGGAGGCGTCAAGGGATGGAATATTGCGCCGTCTCGGACGTCTCCGTAGCGGATCTGCACGAACTCGCGCGGCTCATTTACCAGTAGAGAAAATGTGACTGGTGACGAGTGACTCGTGAGTGGTGAAAATCGTCGTCAGCAGTCGCTGACTATTGCGGGTTCGGCTTGCCTTTGACGTAGGCCTTGGGGACTTCTTTGGCGTAAATCAGGCGCAGAGTAACGCTTTTTGTTTGCCCTTTACGCACGTAGATGTTTTTCTCCCACTCCGAGAAAACTCCCTTTCCAGAAGCGCGCACATCGTAATTGTCAGCCCGGAGGTTTGCGATCGTGAAATGGCCTTGCGCGTCCGCATGGACGGCATGTGGAGCATTTCCGCCCGAAGATTGGTAGGTGACGGCTGCATGCGGCACGGGTCTGTCATCAGGACCGAGCACGACGCCGGTCAGCGTGGTTGTGCCCTTATGATGCTGAGGAGCCGCAACCACGTTGCGACCGGTAGCGAAAGCAAGCAAACCAACCGTTAAGAACCAAAGGATGCGTTTCATGTTTGGAACCTCATAGGCGCCCCGCTGTAAAGGCCGGACTGCAATCCGGCTTTGTTGAGAGCGCGCTCCAATGACTGCGGGTCGGAGTCGCAGTTATCCTTCCCACTTCACTCTCAGTGTAGGTCGTGCCGGAAGGACTCGGTCTTCTGCCGAGAAGAATGTGCTTTCCCGCAACCTGCCACTTCGGACAGGTGCATAGCCGCGTGAAACCTACAAACTCACATCCATCTGCAACTGCTGGATCATGTTCCGGAGTAGAACGTCTGAAAGCTGCCTCTGCCCTTCCAAGCCCTGCTTCTTTTTTCGCAAGCCTTCGAGCTGGGTCTCTTCATCGTCGAGTTGCCTGATGTATCGCTGTAACAGGGTTTTTTCTTCAGTGCTTCGTTTCAAGGATTTCATGCTTTCGCGTAGGCGTGCCTGATCGCCGAAGATCTGATCAATCTGCTGCTGTTGTGTCTTAATCTGGCTGTCATATTCGGCCACAACGTTTTTCTGGGAGAGGATCCGGCGCAGGCTTTTCTCGACTTCTGAACTAATCGATTTTTGCCGAAGGAGGAGATCGATCTGCTCGTCCGTCACCGCCTTCAATTCGTATTGGGTAAACTGAGGTTTCGATTCATTAATAACCAGTCTTTCTGTCTTCTTCGGCTCCAGTGTCAAACGGAAGCGGTACAGTCCGGAGACCTTCTCTTCCGGCTGCGGTCCGTCGGCGGCCAGCTTCCATTCCGGGCGGGTGGGATGTTCGATGATCAGTGTCCTCGGTGTGGTGTCTTCGTTTCGAACGATATAGGTCTTCTTTTCGCGTTCTTCGCTGATGGTGGCCATCGTTCCCTGTGTGATGAGGACGCGCGTCACGCGCTCGCGAGCGCTCTCTGCTTTAGTGTCGACAAGAAGGCCTAGATCGGTTGCATAGGAGAGCAACCTTCTCTCGCCTGGTTTGACGGCTTCGGTGAGGCCCTCACCTCCAAAAGTGTTGCTATCGAGGACGTTGAAACTACCGCCGTCCAAAGTGAGAGTACTTGTGTTAGTCAGCCAAAGCGCTCTGAGAGGCCGTGGGACTCCCAACGATTCGCTCCAGAGTGAAACTTTCTCCGCAGCTACTTCAGTCTGAAGAATCGGCACCAGCGCGGACTGGTTCTTGCGAATCGTCACACGCTCTTTCAGTTTGTATTCGAACAAATCCCCAAGAGCGTTCCCTTCCGCCGCCGGTTCGCTTTCTTCCTGCGCCTGCTCGACTTCGGCTTCCTCTGGCATCGGAGGAGGGGGCGCAGGAATTGCCTTTGGCTCCATAAGCCGACCCATTAACTCTTACAAGCCACACCAGATGCCAATTGCATCCCGTGCGTTGTCCGGCTAGCGGTCAAGCCACTAAGAAATCCCTCAGCCTTCTTGAGCGGCAGTCGGATGGTTACGGAATACTTCCTTAGACACCATCGTTTGGCGGGAGCTCCGAAGTTATGCCCTGATGCGGGCGCGATTCGCATACAGAAAAACCGCTACTACCTCGGGGGCTATTCGTTGCGGAGGGCGACGACGGGATCCACACGCGAGGCGCGATGGGCCGGAATCACGCAGGCGGCCATGGCCACGAGAACGAGTGTAGCCGCGGTTGCGCCATAGATTCCGGGGGCCATGAGCGTCACTCCAAACAAGAGCGATCGCAGGAGCCCGCCGAGGGCGGCGGCAAGGGCTGCGCCGGCGAGTAATCCGATGGCGCTGAGGGCCATGCCGCGCCCGAGGACCATGCGCGTGATGTCCAACGGTTTGGCGCCAAGGGCCATGCGCACGCCGATTTCGCGGGTGCGCTGCGCCATTGCATAGGCCAGCACGCCATAAACGCCGATGCAGGCGAGCAGAAGCGCCAAGCCCGCGAATACGCCAAGCAAAATCATCGGTCGTGTGCGGTCGGCGACATCGGCTTCAATCAATTCGTCCATCGTTCGAACGAGTGTGACGGGTTGCTGCGAATCCACGGCCCAAACGGCGCTTTCGACAGCTTTCACCGCGCTCGTAGGTTCCATGGCGGTTCGCACCACAAGATTCGAATAAGTGTCCGGTTTGACTTGATCCACAGGAATATAAATAGCGGGCTTCATGCCTAGCAACAATCCACGATCGCGCATGTCCTGCACAACACCTGCAACCGTGCGCCACGGGTCGTCTTTGTCGTTCAAACGAATGCGCTTGCCAACGGCATTTTGCCCCCGCCAATGGCGGTTGGCGAAGAACTCGTTGACCACGATAACGAGTTGCCCTCCTTCGCGATCGCTATCTTGCAAGAAGCGCCCGTCGAGCAGCTTTGCGCCGATGGTTTCGAAGTAATGCGGCGTGACCTCGCGGTAGAGCGCGTCATTGACTTCGCCGGGTTGCAGGGGTGGTTCGCCTTCCACGACGTACCCGTACGTGTCACCGTTCGCGGTAAATGGCGCATCGGAAATGAAATCCGCGCCTTTGACGCCCGGAAGAGCGCGGACGCCGGCCGCTACGTTATTGTAAAAACTCCGCCTTTTATCCTTAGTGTCGTATTTGGGATCGGGCAGCGGCACGGCCATGGTCAATAGATGATCGGCGCGGAATCCCAAATCCTGTTTCCGCAGATTCCAGATCGTTTGGATCATCAGGCCCGCGCAGACCAGGAGAGTGAACGCCAATCCAAACTGTGTCACGACCAGTCCATCGCGCAACTTCATGCCGTTTCGCGATTCACCGGAGCGGCCACCGTCCTTTAGCGCCTCTTGCAAAGAGACATCGGAAGCGCGGAACGCCGGAGCAATTGAGAACAAAACTCCTGCGGCAATGGATATAGCCATGGTAAACAGCAAAACGCGCCCATCGATTTGAAATCCTGCCTGGCCAATCTGCGGTGGCACCAAGGCGCCGAAGGCGCTCCAGCAAGCCTGGCCTACGGCCAGCCCCAACGCACCGCCAGCTACGGACAGAAGAAGGCTCTCGGACAGCATTTGCACGGCGATTTGTCCCCGAGTTGCTCCTAAAGCGATACGCACAGCCATTTCGCGCCTTCGGCCTGCGGACCGCGCCAACAAGAGATTCGCGAGATTCGAACACGCAATCAGGAGAACGAACACCGACGCCACTTGCAACACCAGCAATCCGTCTTTCGTGTCGCCAGCAAAATCCTGCTGCATGGGCACGACGTTTACGCCAACCTTTGCATTGGTCTCCGGGTATTGTTTCTGCAGCCTGACTGCAATGGTGTTCATTTCGGATTGCGCCTGCTTGAGCGTCACGCCGGGCTTCATCCGAGCCACCACGTTTAGGAAGTGATTGCCCCGCTGCGCCCATCGCTCCGGCGTGAAATAGAGCGGCGTCCAATAGTCGACATTTTTTTCGCGAAAGAAAAAACCCTTAGGCATGACACCTAGGACTTTCGTTGGGCCGTTGTTCAGCAGCACGTAGCGGCCGACAATGGATCTGTCTCCGCCGAAGCGGCGCTGCCACAAGCCGTAACTCAGAAGGACGACGTGTTCTTTGGCCTTGTCTTCCTCGGGAGTGAAGACGCGGCCGAGGGCCGGCTGGACTCCAAGAATATCAAAGAAGTTTGTGGTTACGCGCTGCCCGAAGAGCTGCTCCGGGGCGCCATCTCCGGTCAGGCTCATGCTGCTGCCTTGCCGGGCAGCCATGTCGGAGAACACGGTGTTTTGCGATTTCCAGTCCACGAAATTCGCCGGGGCGGGTGTGTTGTCCGGGAAACCAATGAAAGACGAGTCATCCCACACCATCACCAGACGATCCGGCTGAAAGTAGGGGAGAGGCCGAAGCAATAGGGCCTCGACCGCGCTGAAAATGGCGGTGTTGGCGCCAATTCCCAAAGCAAGCGCGGCAACGGCCACGACGAAGAACCCAGGATTCTTCAAAACCTGGCGAAGGGAATAGCGCAGGTCGTTGAGGGGGTTCATGATGGTAAAGACGAGCATCGGGCTGGAATGTTTCCGGATATTGGTATGAACGTAGGGCCGGCCTGTTCGTGGAATACTTGAACTTCGACATTCTCTTAGGAGCTCCCATGCCACGCTACCTTACGCAGCACACGCTTGCCTGCCTCACGCGGCAGGGAGCGGAAGCCCTCGCGCAGCGCATGCAAGCCGGAAGCGACGGGCGGGCCGAACGGGTGCTGGTCAATATGCTCGAAGGGAAGATGTTTGTGGAGTTTCGAGCGGAGTCCCGCGAGGCCCTTGAGGGGTGGCTGAAAACGGAAGGCATGCACTTCGATTTTTTGGTGCGCATCGAATGGGAAATGCAGGGAGAGAAGCTTCAGCCCGCCGAGTAGCTTCGAAATAGCGCAGCTTTTTTCCGAGCTAGCTTCGGCGAATTATCTTCGAATCGATTTGCACAATTCTTTTCGCGAACCGTCGGCTTCAGCGGTGCCCTGAGCCGAGGTGTCCAGAATGACCGGAATCGCCCATGTGGCGTCCCAAAAACGGGCAGTGCGCACTTGCGTCCCCGGTCCTCTCATTTGGTTAAGTTATTTCGTTTCAACAATCTGTGGGTAGATGATGCTTGGCGATTGGCCTGCCATTCTTGTCGCTGTCATGGCCGCCACATCGCTAAACATCGAAAGCTTTGCGCGCCCGGGGCTGCTCCGCGAAGCGCAACGCGGCAATCGGGAATCGCTGGCCAAGTTGATCCTTCCATACGCAGCGGGTTTGTACCGCGGAGCGCTTCGGTTCACGAGAAACCCGGCGGATGCGGAAGACGCGCGCCAGGATGCGCTCCTCAAAGTGATCCGGGGATTGGACCAGTTTGCTGGCGCCGGCGAGAAACACGAAAAAGGCGACGATTTGCACGCGTGGGTTTCCCGCATTGGCGCGAACGCTTCGATTGACATCATCCGTAAACGGCGTGACGGAAGGTTTCTCTCGTTGGAAGAGCCCACCGGCATCGGCGAGGAGACCGTGGGAAGCGGCATTGCCGCCGGCAGCTACACTCCTGAGGAAAGCTTCGCCCGGCTGGAAATGCGGAGGCGCGTGGCGGACGCGATCAAGCGGCTCAGCCCTGAACTACGACGCGTCTGCTTGTTGCGCGACGTTCTCGGATACTCGACGCAAGAAGTGGCGGAGCGGGTCGGAGTATCCTCGCTTTCGGTGCGCTTGCGGCTGTTCCGCGCCCGGCGCAGGCTACGAGAAAAATTGTCTCTCGGACAATAGATGAACCATCCGGATTGCCGCCATGGCATCCTGGTACTCACCAACAAGCCACACGGCAGGCAGATATTTACTCCGAATAGTCATTACGAGCGTAGAATTATCTGCAGTCTCCCTTACCCTGGAAGGACATGGAAAACGACCGCCGGCGCACACCCCGTTATCCGTTTGAAGCCTCCATCGAAATGCGCGAAGGTTCGTCACCGGACAAGCGAACCTCTCGGGTGACTGGGCTCAGCTTGAATGGCTGCTATGTCAGCACGGAGAGCCCTTACCCGGAAGGAACCTCGCTGACGGTCAAGGTGTTCACCGCGACGGAGTTTTACGAGGGCGAGGCCACGGTAATCTACATCCAGGAAAAACTGGGCATGGGGCTGATGTTCACCGAAACGAGACCGTATTATCTGATGGTGCTGCGGAAATGGCTGTTGTCCGCGATGATGGCGAAGAAAGATAGCTCCCGGTAGATCGGTGGATTGCTCCTGTCCGCTTCAAGCTCGCTTGCTTAAGGCCTTCCTCTTCGAAAGAGTCTTGCGCACGCAGATATCCTCGTCGAATCAGTGGCCTTAAAGGAGTGACTTACTTTTGTGCGCGGAGCTTGCTGTTGGCGGAACGTGACTCGGGGCTCTTAGGCGACCAGTCCTCGGGAGGAAAGGCCACGCGCCAGAAGTTCGGGCTCGGCGTGGTGAATTCAACGCCGATTTCCGCCCTACCGCTGCGCACTGGGCCCAGAAACGCCACGTGGCACTCCTGCTCCTCCGCGGTCTTGTTGTGCTTCATGTGCACCACCCCGCCGCTGATTACCCGCGCGTTGAGCAATATCAGCGCGCCATGCGCGTTGATCGCAAGAGTCTCCGTCCCTTCTTCAAAATCGCTGCCCTGCGCGTCCTTCCCGCGAACGCGGATGCCAACTTGCATAAGCACGCGCTGGCTGCGGCGGCGCGCTCCGCTAGGTATGTGCGGCGTTGGGAATTGAGACATGCAAACCTCGCTCGGACAACTATACCGCTAAAGGAAAGGCTAGAGAGGGCTTCGGGGATGGCAGTTTTCCAAGTGGATACTTCGGGCTAACCGCGCTCTTCGATAGGAACGTAATGGCGCGTGTCGTGGCCGAGATAAATCTGGCGCGGACGGGCAATTTTCTGCTCCGGATCGAGGAGCATCTCTTCCCATTGCGCAATCCAGCCGGAAGTGCGCGGAATCGCAAACAGCACGGGGAACATCGTCATCGGGAATCCCATGGATTGGTAAATCAGGCCGGTGTAGAAGTCCACGTTGGGATACAGCTTGCGTTTGACGAAGTATTCATCCTCAAGGGCGATGCGCTCACACTCCAGCGCGATTTCGAGAAGCGGGTTCTTGCCCATCAGGTCGAACACTTGATACGCGACATGCTTGATAATGCGCGCGCGGGGATCATAGTTCTTGTACACGCGGTGTCCGAATCCCATGAGCTTCACTTCGCCGGCTTTCACGCGCTTGATGAAAGCGGGAACGTTCTGAACCGTGCCGATTTCCATCAGCATGCGGAGAACTTCTTCATTCGCGCCGCCGTGGAGCGGGCCGTAGAG
>DATFSR010000096.1:0-5538 GCA_035262505.1 Candidatus Acidiferrum sp.
GTTTATGACCCGGTCGGCGTGATCGGAATCATTTCTTCGTGGAATTATCCCCTGGCAATACCGATGAGCCAGATCATCCCCGCCGTCGCGGCAGGGAACGCCGTTGTATGCAAGACGAGCGACTTCACGCCGCAGTGCGGAGCACTCATCGAAAGAGTTTTCCGAGATGCCGCATTCCCGCAGGACCTTGTCGCCGTGGTTCAGGGCGAGGGAGAAGTGGGGCAGGCGCTCGTCGATGCGGCACCCGACAAGGTTCTCTTTACCGGCAGCGTAGCAACGGGGAGGCGCGTGGCGGAGGGTTGTGCCAAAAGACTGATTCCGACGGTTCTTGAGCTGGGCGGCAAAGACGCGATGATCGTCCTGGCGGATGCGGACCTCGAAGTCGCTTCGAGCGCCGCCGTCTGGGGAAGTTACACGAATTGCGGCCAGGTTTGCTTGTCGGTGGAGCGGTTGTTTGTCGAACAATCGATTGCCGAGAAATTTGCCGTGCTCTGCGTAGAGAAGACAAAGAAGCTGCGCCTGGGACCTGGGAACGACCCTCGAACCGACGTCGGACCGCTGATTCGGCCGCGGCAGGTGCAGCGCATGCTCGATTTGGTGGAGGATGCGGTCGCGCGCGGAGCGAGAGTTTTGTGCGGCGGCAACGCGCGCGCGGATCTGGGAGCGAATTTCTTTGAGCCGACCGTGATTACCGGCGTCGATTCCTCCATGAACTTGTTTCAGGAAGAGACTTTTGGCCCCATCCTGGCGATGCAGACTGTGAAAGACGCCGAGGAAGCTATTCAGCGAGCCAACGATTCGCCGTTTGCGTTAGCCGCCAGCGTTTGGACCAAGGATGGGAAGCAAGGGCAAGCAATCGCCGAGCGGCTGCGTGCTGGCGCCGTCATGGTGAACGACGCCATCAGCTACTTCGGAATTGCCGAAGCTCCTCATGGCGGATGCGGCGCAAGCGGCTGGGGTCGCACGCATGGCCGCGCAGGACTGCTCGAAATGGTGCAAACCAAGTACGTCGACGTTGACAGCTTGCCGCACAGGGAAAAACCATGGTGGTATCGCTATGGCGGCGACCTCGAGCAGGCCGCCGACGCTTTCCTGCGATTTGAATTCTCCGGCGGCCTGGGCGCAAAGTGGCGGAACGTTGGCGGCGCGCTGAAGACTTTTTTCCGTAACCACGGTCTGTAGAAAGGATTCCATGGCAGAAGAAACGGCAGAGACACCGAAAATCAAGACGCGCAAGCCGAAACAGCGCGCGTGCGACGAGAAGGACGAAAAAGGCAAGCTTTGCGCCGGGCATTTGAAGCGCTGGTACGACTATCCGAAGGAAGTGGCCGCGCATATCGGGCCAAAGGCGGAGATCTATCGCTGTGAGTTTTGCAAGACGTTGTACCGTCCGGATCCTGCGCAGCAGCCGCAGAGCTACACGCTTAGAAATTAGAGACTCAAAAAAGCGGCAGATTTGCAATCGCAGAAACCAGCATGCATCAAAACGAATGGATCTACGACTGGAATACGGCAACGCCGCCGCAGATTCCCCCCGGCACGCGCGTGATGCTGGATGACGAGACCCTTCGTGACGGCCTGCAGAATCCCTCGGTGGTCGACCCCAGCATTGAGGAGAAGATTGAAATCCTGCACCTGATGGAATCACTCGGAATTGACTCCGTCAATATTGGCCTGCCCGGCGCCGGGCCGCGCGCTGTGGCTCACACCGAAGCCTTGGCGCGCGAGATCGCCACGAATCGCATGAGAATCAAGCCGAATTGCGCGGCTCGAACGCACGAGAACGATATTCGCCCGATCGTGGAAATTTCCGAGCGCGTGGGAATCGCTATTGAAGCGGCCACATTTCTCGGCTCAAGCCCCATTCGACGCCTTGTCGAAGATTGGACCGTGGATCATCTCCAGCGCACGACAGAAAATGCCGTGAAGTTTGCCGTAGGGCACGGCTTGCCGTCCATGTACGTCACCGAAGACACCATTCGAACCGACCCTGAAACCGTGAAGCGGCTCTATTCGACAGCGATTTGCAACGGAGCCCGCTCTGTGGTTTTGTGCGATACCGTGGGTCACGCCACACCGAACGGCGCCTTTAATTTGGTGAAATTTGTCGTCGACGAAGTAGTCAAACCCTCCGGGGAAAAGATTCGCGTGGATTGGCACGGGCACAACGATCGAGGATTGGCGATCGCCAATTCGCTCGCAGCGGTTGCGGCTGGAGCGCATCAGGTTCACGGCGCCGCTAACGCGCTGGGGGAGCGCGTCGGCAATACGCCGATGGAGTTGATGCTCGTGAATCTGCGCCTAATGGGCTTGATCAATCGCGACCTCTCGAACCTCAAAACGTATTGCGAAAAAGTCGCCGGTGCCACGAAGACGACCATCCCTCCGAACTATCCCGTGATTGGTCACGATGCGTTTCGAACTGCAACCGGTGTGCATGCCGCCGCAATCGTGAAGGCCATCCAAAAAGGGAATGAGCGCCTTGCCGATGACGTGTACAGTGGCGTGCCGGCACACTTGTTCGGGCTCGAGCAGGTCATTGAAATCGGCCCCATGAGCGGGAAGTCCAATGTGATTCACTGGCTGACGCGCCACCAGATTCCCGCCGCAGAGGCGCTGGTGAGCCGCATTCTGGATGCCGCGAAACAGTCCGCACGCGTCCTCACCGATGCCGAGTTGCGCGCTCTTTGCACGGAGCCCGCACCCCGTTGAAACGAAAACCTTCGAACACTGTAAATCGTGCGCCGATGAAACGCGCGTTGCTTTGCGCTATTCTTCTGTTTATGCCGGTCCGCTCCGCCGCTCCGTCACAAGCTCAGCGCCTGGCCGCGGGTCCCCGGCTCGCGGAGAACGCCCGCGTGCGTACGGCGCTTGATTGGCTGGAGCGCAATCTCTCCTGGATCAATGACACACAAGTTCGCTTAACCGAAATTCCCGCCCCACCTTTTCAGGAACAGGCGCGCGCCGCTGCGGTGAGTCAAGTGCTGGCGGAAGCGGGTCTGGAGGTGCAGACCGATAAGGTGGGCAACGTCATCGGGGAGTTGCGTGGCGCGAATGAGAGCGAGGTGGTCTTGCTTTCCGCGCATTTGGACACCGTTTTTCCCGCAGGCACAAATGTGAAAGTTCACCGCGACGGCAGCCGCATGACCGCGCCAGGCATTTCCGATAACGGCACAGGCTTGGCGGCGCTGGTAGCCATTGCGCGGGCGATAGAGTCAGCTCACCTGAGGCCGGTGCGCACAATTCTCTTTGCAGGAAATGTGGGGGAAGAAGGAGAAGGGAACCTGCGCGGGATGCGCGAGTTGGTGGATACCTACCGCTCGAAGCTAAAAGCTGCTGTCGTACTTGATGGATCCGGCACCGATCATGTCACCACGAAAGCGCTAGCATCGCGGCGGCTCGAAGCGACAATCACGGGGCCTGGCGGCCACAGTTGGTCAGACTTCGGCATGCCTAATCCCATCGATGCGCTGATTCGCGGCTCGGTGCGCTTTATCAACACCAAGGTTCCTTCCGGACCGCGCACCACGTTCAACATCGGGCAAATCGAAGGCGGCACTTCGGTGAACTCCGTACCCTACGAGGCAAAAATCAAAGTGGACATTCGTTCGGAGAACGAAGAGGAATTGGCGCGCCTGGAATCTGCTCTTCGCGAATCAATCGCAGCAGGTGTGCGGGACGAGATGGCCCCTCCGCGTGACCGCTCGAAGGGGAATCTCGAATGGAAAGTGGATTTGCTCGGCAGCCGCCCGGGCGGAGAGCTTTCTAACGATGCGCCTTTGCTGGCTGCTCTTCGCGCCGCGGATGACGTCATCGGGAACCAGTCCCGGTTAGAGCGCTCTTCGACAGACGCAAACATACCGCTCTCGCAGGGAATCGATGCCATCTCCATCGGCGCCGGGGGCATGGGCGGCGGCGCGCATTCCTTGCAAGAATGGTACGACACAACCGGACGCGAAGCGGGGCTGAAGCGGGCTCTACTGACAGTTCTTGGAATCGCGGGAATCGCAGAGGAGAAAGGTCGATGAGATTCGGAACGATTCGCCGGCGTTCAAGCCTAGTGTCTTTTGCAGCCGGTGTAGTGGCACTCGCCGGCATGCTGACTCACGCAAATGCCCAAGCTCCGGAAGCGCCGAAACACACGGTCTTCTATACCCATGGCCGTATTTATACGAACGATCCAGCCGAACCCTGGGCCGAAGCCATGGCCGTCGCCGACGGAAAAATCGTGTGCATTGGAAAGATGGCTCATGTGCTTCTGGACTGTGGCGGGAGTCAGCTGAGTGCCGAGACAGTTCATCTCAACGACCGCTTTGTGATGCCCGGTTTCAACGATGCGCACGTGCATTTGGGAAGCGCTGGGGCGGACGCCTTGGCCGTCGAATTAAGAGGCGTAAAGTCGGTCGAGGAAATGCAGAAGCGCGTCGCCGAAGCCGTTGTACATCACAAAGAGGGCGAATGGATCACCGGCAGTGGATGGGACCACACGGTTTGGCCCGACAAGAGATTTCCCAATCGGCAGCAGCTTGACGCGGTTGCGCCAAAGAATCCCGTGATTCTCACGCACATCTCGGGCCACGTGGCCGTCGCCAATTCGCTGGCCTTGAAAAAAGCCGAAATCGACAAATCCACTCCCAACCCGCCGGGCGGTGAAATCGAGCACGATGGCCTGGGCGAGCCCACGGGAATGTTAAAGGAAGACGCCGCCATGGAGTTGGTGCGGGTGCGCATTCCCGATCCCTCGATGGAAGCGCGCCGGCGGGGCATCGAAATAGTCCTGATAAATGTGGCGCGCAACGGCGTCACCTCTTTGCAAGACAACTCCGCATGGGAAGATTTTCAGGTCTACCAACAGTTGAAGGAAGAAGCCAAACTCACGGCGCGCATCACCGAATGGCTGCCTTTCAATGCTTCGCTCAACGAACTGCAAGACCGGCGCGCGCAAGGAGGCACCACCGATCCTTGGCTGAAGACCGGCGCGCTCAAGGCCGTCACCGACGGCGCCCTTGGTTCACGTACCGCCGCGATGCTGGAACCCTATAGCGACGATCCGTCCACGACCGGCATCTACACCTACGATCCTGACAAACTGCGCGCCATGGCGATTGAGCGCGATAAAGCCGGGTTCCAACTGAACTTTCACGCCATCGGAGATCGTGCCAATCGCATCGCCTTGGATGTTTTTGAAGCGGTTGCGAAAGCCAATGGGCGCCGCGACCGCCGCGATCGCATCGAGCACGCACAAGTCGTCGCCCCAATGGACTTTCAGCGCTTCGCGCAACTTAAAGTGATTGCTTCGATGCAGCCCGCTCACCAAACCACCGACATGCGCTGGGCCGAAGACCGCATCGGCAGCGAACGCATCAAAGGCGCCTACGCATGGAACACCATGCAGAAAAACGGCGTGCGCCTCGCGTTCGGCACCGACTATCCCGTCGAGCCCATCAGCCCGTTCCGGGGTTTGTACGCTTGTGTGACGCGCGAGCGCCCGGAAGGCGGACCGAGAAACGGCTGGGAGCCGCAAGAAAAAATCTCGCT
>DATFSR010000097.1:0-38787 GCA_035262505.1 Candidatus Acidiferrum sp.
TAGGAAAGCCCATTAGGATACCTCCTGTTCTCTAGTTATATAACTAGATACAAGAAGACACAAGTGGTTGCTCACAAAAATGCTGGGAATTTACTACGGGAGGACAAGCTTTATGGACTACTCAAAGGGCCAAACACGAGAAACGAGGGCGGGTAGGAACCCGCCCTCGTTAGGGACAGTGAGGTACGCAGAGCCCTGATCATTGCCACACATCGCTGTGGCAATGCCAAAGAGCCCCGGGCAAAGGTTTATGGAAACGCCAAATACGTCCACAAGTCGTTCAGGTAGCCCGGAGGAGCGCCGCTGGTAGAGTCAAAGCCCTCTCCACCGAAGAACCAGATGTAACGGTTGGTGTCAGGTTGCCACATAGCAACGCCTCGGCGCGCTCCGGCGATGTTATTCACATACGGTATGCCGTTGGTGAGATACGCGCCGCTCTCGTTGACGTTGCTGGAGCCTTTCCACCAAATCCATTGGCCGCTGCTGGCCTGATACTCCCAGATGTCGTCCAGGAAGCCCACGGGTTGTGTGACCACGGAGCCGTACCCGAAGCCGCCATAGAGAAAGAGGTTGTTGTTGGAATCGGTCCAGCCCACCGCGCCCCAGCGCGAGCCGGGGAAGTTGCCCGCGGCTGCGACAGTCTGAGTCCCGTAAGCGCCGTTTTGATTAGCTAGGCCGGTTGTACCACCGCCGGAAACCCAGGTCCACTGGCCGCCGGTGAACTTCCATAGATCATTCAGCGTTGCGCCTACGCCTGGAGCGACACTGGTTCCGATCGAGTCAAGACCGAATCCGCCGAAGAGCCAAACGGTTCCGGTCGAGTCCACCCAAAGAGTCGCATTCTGGCGGCCGCCAGGGAAGTTACCTGCCGCTGCCGTACCCTGCGTTCCATAAACTCCCTTCTGGCCGCCCACGTTAGCGTTCGACGAAAAAAGAAGAGTCCATGTACCGGCCGCAATGTTGTATTCCCAGAGATCGCTGAGAAGCCCGATGGTGCCCGCTGAGTCTGCACCTTGGCCGCCAAAGAGCCAGACATTGGTACCATCGGTGAAGTTGCCTGACGCCCAGCGTGCGCCCGGGAAAGTGGCAGTCGTTGATGCATTTCCTGAGTTCGATCCGCCTCGCCAGGTCCAAGTGCCTGGGAAACTGCCGTCAGCATTGAAGCCGCCACCGGGCGTGAATTCCCAGACGTCGTTGAGGAGTTCATAGTCGAGGTTGTTGGAAGGGGCAGGGTACCCTTGGCCGCCAAACATCCAAAGGTTATTGGAAGTGTCGGTCCACGTTACGCCACCCCAGCGCGAGCCAGGTTTGCCGATACCGCCGATTGCAGCGGGATAGTTTCCCAACACGTTGGTCAATTCGAGCTGTGGCCAAGTACCGGCGCTGGCTGGACCGGCGTCTGACGGATTCCAAACACCATCGTAAAACCACATGTCGTCCAAGAAACCAGGAAGCTGTTTGCCATAAGGAGAGGGCAGTGGGAACCCAAAGCCGCCGAAGAGCCACTTCCTGCCAGCGCTGTCGTTCCAGGTCATGGCAAAGTCGCGGCCGCCGGGTGTATTGAGGTCCTGAATCGGAGGGGGCGATGCCGCAGTGGCGTAGTTGTCGGCTTTGTTCGTGCCGTTGATGTACCAAGAGATCCAATTCCAGTCGTTGTGCTGGCAATCGACGAGCACGTTCGAAACGTTCGCGCCGGCTATGCCGGTGTAATTGAACGTGTTGCACGGCTGCGGCTGGCTGGTGGGCTGCAAGAACACGGAGACGTTGTATATGCTGCCGTTGGTAATTTGCGTCGGAAACGTAAAGCTCGTGTTGCCGGTCACAAAAAGGTCGTCGCCAGCGTTATCCTGCAATTCAACGGTGTTGCCTGTGCCGGGAACAAGACCTACCACCGAACCGCCAATGGTGAACGCCGGTTGCGGACAAATGATTTGCACATTGTTGACCGGGCCGTTGATGGTGCCGGTGCCGTTGAGTACGGTACAGGTTTGGCCAGGATTCGCGGGCTGCGTAGCGATCGTTACGGTGTAGGCTGACCCCGCCGCAAGCGGAGTGGGAAAAGTAAAATTCAGACTGCCTGTTCCTGAGATCGTAACTTTATCGATGGTAGTGGTGCCCGTAGCGTCCTGCAGTTGCATACCCGTGCCGAGGAGTCCGGAGATGGTTCCGCCAAGGGGGAAGATGTTGCCGCAAGTAACCTGGACATTGGTGACGTTCGCTAGTGCAGTTCCAGTCGCGTTGGTCACGCTGCAGTTTTGCGCTGGAGTCGTGGGTTGCGTCTTGACAGTGACTTTGTAAGTGGCGCCGCTGGTGATCGCGGTCTTAAATGTAAAGGTGCCGCTCGCGGTGATCGGAAGGTCGTCGCCACCGTTATCCTGAAGGACAAGACCGGTCCCGGTCAGACCCACCACTGCGCCGCCAATGGTGAAAGGACCGCCGGATGTGCCTCCGCCACCACCCGTCCCGCCCCCTCCTCCCGTTCCACCCCCTCCTCCCGTACCACCACCGCCGCCGGTCGTGCCAGAAGGACGCTTTAAGCTGCAGGAACTTGCAAACAGGGCAATGATAAGAAGGCTGGCAAACACCCAAGCCTCGGGGACAAATTTCCTCACGGTAATTCTCCTCAGACCCTCGTCGGTCATTCGAATCTCCGGTGGAGTGACCCCTTAGGGCTTGCTCCGCCCGCATAAGGCTGCACGCTGGGATGGCAACCATGACTTGGTCGCGAACGAAAGAGAATTGTGCGCGCTAATCCTTCGAGGATGCCTTCTGCTCGCTCAGAATAGGGTGGTCATAGTACTAGGGCAATTAGCAGGTAAAGCATGTGTGCTCACGTCATTACTGACACTTAAGAACGGAAGAGTTGAGCCCAGGAAAGGCATAAAACGGAAGCGTTTGGGAGTGGGAAATGCGGGGATTTGAACGCTTAAGATTTGAAACTAAGTGGGGCACCTGATATATGTCTTGGTTCGCAGGATGTGGAGATCAGAAGGCAGAAGAGACCATGAAAAGCAGAGGCGCTAAAAAAGACAAGAGAAGGTTCCTCTCTAAGATGAAGACGCGCACCGTCGCATGGGCTACGCTCAGACCAGGGAGCGGTATCCTCGCAACACCGGCGGCATGGAGATGAAGATTACCGACGCGAAGGTGATGGTGTGCAGCCCGGGGCGGAACTTCGTGACGCTGAAGATCACGACCGAAGATGGGATCTACGGGCTTGGGGATGCGACGGTGAACGGGCGGGAGCTGGCGGTGGCCGGCTATTTGACCGACCACGTGATTCCGCTGCTGATTGGGCGGGACGCGCGGCGGATTGAGGATACCTGGCAATACCTTTACAAAGGGGCGTATTGGCGGCGCGGGCCAATAACGATGTGCGCGATTTCGGCCGTGGACATGGCGCTGTGGGACATCAAGGCGAAAGCGCTGAACGTTCCGGTGTATCAGTTGTTGGGAGGCGCGTCGCGCGAGGGTGTGCTGGTGTATGGGCACGCGAGCGGCGCGGACATCGAGGACACCGTTAAAGCAGTAGCGCACTACCAGAAGCTCGGATATAAGGCGATTCGCGCGCAAAGCGGGATTCCGGGGATCCCGAGCACATACGGCGTTGGGCACGGGAAGATGTACTACGAGCCCGCGACAAAAGACTGGCCGCAGGAAGATGTGTGGAGTTCCGAGCTGTACATGAATTTTGTGCCGCAATTGTTTGCGAGGCTGCGCCAGGAATTTGGAGAGGATTTGCCCTTATTGCACGACGTGCATCACCGGTTGACGCCCAACGAAGCTGCGCGCGTCGGGAAGAGCCTGGAGCCGTACCATTTGTTTTGGCTGGAGGATCCGACTCCCGCGGAACTACAGGAAGGCTTTCGGCTCATTCGCAAGCATACGACGACGCCGATTGCGGTGGGGGAAGTGTTCAACTCGATTTATGACTGCCAGCAGCTCATCCAGGAACAGTTGATCGATTACATTCGAGCGGCGGTCGTGCACGCGGGGGGGATTTCGCATGTGCGAAAGATCGCGAGTTTGGCGGAACTGTATCACGTGCGGACGGGTTGCCATGGAGCCACGGACATGAGTCCGGTGTGCATGGCGGCGGCCCTGCATTTTGACTTGAGCGTGCACAATTTTGGGATTCAGGAATACATGCGACATACCGAAGAGACGGATCGAGTTTTCCCGCACAAGTACAGTTTCTCAGATGGGATGATGCATCCGGGTGATGCGCCGGGGCTGGGAGTGGATTTTGATGAGGCCCTCGCGGCGAACTATCCCTACAAGCGGGCGTATTTGCCGATCAACCGGAAACTCGACGGAACGATGCATAGCTGGTAGCCTGATGGATCCCGCGAACCCAACTTCTGCATCTGACGCGCTGCCAACAACACCGACAAACACATCTGCCAATCCCGCGCACATTGGATATTTTCGATGGGTGATTTGCGCCCTGCTTCTGCTTGGAACCACGAAGAATTACATGGACCGAAATGTGCTTGGCGTGCTGAACGTCACGCTGCAACGGCAGCTAGGCTGGAGTCAAATTGATTACAGCTATTTGGTGGATGCTTTCCAGGCGGCCTATGCGGTGGGAATGCTGGTATCTGGCGGATTTATTGACTCGCTGGGAACTCGTCTGGGCTATGCCATCGCGATGGTTTTTTGGAGCATCGCTTCGATGGGAACGGCGCTAGCAACTTCTTTAGGGAGCTTTGCGGCCTCCCGTGTTGCATTGGGCCTGGGAGAAGCGGCTGTTTTTCCTGCAAGTATTAAGGCCGTGGCCGAGTGGTTTCCGAAAAAAGAACGCGCGTTAGCCACAGGAATCTTTAATTCCGGCACAAACGCGGGCGCCATGCTCGCGCCGGTGGCGGTAAGCTGGATCAGCGCACGGTGGGGCTGGCGCGGGTCGTTTGTGGGTGTGGGAGCGCTGGGGTTTATCTGGCTGATTCTTTGGCTCCTGATCTATCGAAAGCCGGAAGAACACCACTCCCTTTCGAGGACGGAGTTGGACTATATTCGCAGCGACCCGCAGCCGCCCATAGGGAAAACCAAGTGGGCGAAGCTGTTTCCAGTCCGCCAGACCTGGGCTTTTGCCACGGGAAAATTCCTGACCGACCCCATATGGTGGTTTTATCTTTTCTGGGTTCCGGCATTTTTGCAAACCCGCCATGGGTTGAACCTGACGGGCATAACGCTTCCGATCGTGGTGATTTACTTCATTTCGGATGTCGGCAGTGTGGCGGGAGGGTGGATTTCCTCCTTCCTGATTAAGCGGGGGAGCAGCATCAACTCGGCGCGAAAGACGGCGATGTTGCTTTGCGCGGTCGGTGTGATTCCAGTGGTTTTTGCCTATCGCGTGGAGAGTACATGGTCAGCGGTCGCGTTGATAGGACTTGCGGCAGCCTGCCACCAGGGATTTTCCGCGAATCTGTATACGATAACATCCGACATGTTCCCGGCCCGGGCGGTGGGGTCGGTTACGGGAATCGGCGGCATGGCCGGCGCAATCGGAGGAATGTTCTTCGCAACGGTCGTGGGACGCGTGCTGCAACACAGAGGAAGCTATACCATTCCTTTCTTCGTCGCTGGCTGCACCTATGTCGTGGCCCTCGGTGCGATCCATTTGATAGCGCCGCAGCTCGAGCCAGCACGAATCGAATGAAAATCGCATCGAGAGAGAAACGGTTTTTGCCGGAGCGCGGCCGAGTCTGGGGGAACGCATGGCGTTGACG
This sequence comes from Candidatus Acidiferrum sp., assembly GCA_035262505.1. Classification (GTDB taxonomy): domain Bacteria; phylum Acidobacteriota; class Terriglobia; order Acidiferrales; family UBA7541; genus Acidiferrum. Next base: position 5,730 of record DATFSR010000097.1, read on the forward strand.
ATTAAGGCGAAAAAGGAGTGCCGGTGGGATTTGGTGAGTTTGGGCGAGGTGATGGTGCGGTTCGATCCGAGCGAGCGGCGGATCGCGACAGCGCGAAGCTTTGAAGTGTGCGAGGGGGGCGGCGAGTATAACGTGGCTCGGGGGTTGAAGCGATGCTTCGGGCTGGACACGGCGGTGGTGACGGCTTTTGCGGATGATCCCGTAGGGCGACTGCTACAGGACCTGATTTATCAAGGCGGCGTCGACCAGGCGCTGATTCGGTGGGTGGAACACGACGGGGTGGGGCGAGCTGCGCGCAACGGGCTGAATTTTACGGAGCGGGGATTTGGCGTGCGTGCAGCGATGGGAAGTTATGACCGTGGCCATACGGCGGTGTCGAATTTGAACCCGGGAGACATTGATTGGGCCGAAATATTTGGCAAGCACGGCGCTCGGTGGTTTCATACGGGCGGGATTTTTTGCGCGCTTTCCGGGACCACGCCGGAAGTGGCGCTCGAAGCGATGCAAGCGGCGCGGAGAAACGGAACGATTGTGTCGTACGACCTGAATTACCGGGCCTCACTCTGGAAATCGCTTGGGGGCAAGAAGCAGGCGCAGGAAGTGAATCGGAAGATTGCTCCGCACGTGGACGTGATGCTGGGGAACGAAGAGGATTTCTCGGCAGCGCTGGGCTACGAAGTGCCGGGAATGGACGAGCATCTTTCCTCGTTTGAGGTCGAGGGCTTCAAGCAAATGATTGCGAAAGTCGTGAAGGACTATCCGTTCAAGGTGGTGGCCACGACTCTGCGAAAAGCGAGAACCGCGACGCGGAATGACTGGGGTGCGATTTGCTATTGCGATGGGAAGTTTTATCAAGCGAAAAACCGAGAGAACCTCGAGGTTTTTGACCGTGTTGGCGGAGGGGACTCGTTTGCATCGGGCTTGATTTACGGTTTTTTAGCGGGGCAAGAACCCCAGTGGTGCGTGGAGTGCGGCGCCGCGCATGGCGCGCTGGCGATGACGACTCCCGGAGACACCTCGATGGTGACATTCAATGAGGTAATGCAGGTCATGAAGGGAGTGGGGGCGCGGATTGCGCGGTGAAGGCGGTGCCGGAACACGGTTGAAGGTTGAGGCGAATGGATAAAGAAAAAATTCGAGAGCGGATCCAAGAAACTGGCGTCGTGCCCGTGGTGCGGGCCGCGTCGGCGCGAGAAGCGCGAATGGCCGCGGATGCTGTTTGCGAAGGCGGGATACCAATCGTCGAGATTACCATGACCGTGCCGGGAGCGGTGGAGGTAATTCGCGAACTGACGAAGAGCGGCGTTTCCGATGTTCTGGTCGGGGCGGGAACCGTACTCAATCGAGAAGCGGCGCGACGGTGCCTCGATGCGGGCGCACAATTTTTGGTGAGCCCTGGACTGAACGTGCCGATGGTTGAACTTGCCAGGAAAGAAGGGAAACTAGTGATGGCCGGCGCGTTAACGCCTACGGAAATCATGGCGGCTTGGGAAGCCGGCGCGGATTTCGTGAAGGTTTTCCCGTGCGGGCAGGTGGGAGGGGCGAAATACATTAAGTCGTTGAAAGGACCGTTCCCGCAAATCCCGTTCGTTCCGACGGGCGGTGTGAATCTCAACACGGCTGGAGAATTTATCGAGGCCGGCGCGGTGGCTTTGGGCGTGGGGGGAGAATTGGTGCAGGCGGAGGCGCTGAAGGCCAACCGGCCTGAAATCATCGTTGAAAACGCCAGGAAGTTTGTTGCGGCCGTCAATCGGGCGCGGGAGAAGATCGCGTCTGCCAAAGCGGTCGCCAAGAGCAGCTAACAAGAAAACTATTGATTCACACCGCTGCAGAGCATCCCGCCGTCCACGACCAGCAGGTGGCCAGTGACATAGCTGGCAGCGTCGGAAGCCATAAAGACGGTTGCCCCGACGAGTTCTTCGACCTTGCCGAAACGGCGCATGGGAGTGCGCACCAAGAACTCCTTGCCGCGCTCGGTGCCATCGAGCAGTCCCGCATTCAAGTCGGTTCGAAAGACACCGGGTACAAGAGCGTTCACACAAACTCCGGACGGGGCCCATTCAATGGCAAGACTCTTGGTCAGGGAAGCGACCGCAGCCTTACTGGCGCTGTAAGCAGCGACTTGATAGAGGCTGACCAGCGAGGAGATGGAGGCGATGTTGACGATCCGGCCGTAGCGCCGTTCAACCATATGGCGGCCGAAAACGCGGCAGGCGCGTAGCGTCCCGGTCAAGTTGGTTTCGATAATGGCAGTCCATTCGGGTTCCGGGAAATCCAGGGTGGCCATTTTCTTGGTGCGGCCAGCGCAATTGACGAGGATTTGGACGCTGCCAAATTCCTTGCAAGCCGATTCGAGCAAGCCCTCAATGCTGGCGTTGTCGGTGACATCGCAAGCTTGCGCGAGGGAACGCCGGCCAAGAGCCGCTATTTCGGCGGCAACCTTTTTCACCAACTCCTCGCGGCGACCCGTGGCCACGACATTCGCGCCAGCTTGCGCCAGGCCACGGGCCAAGGCAAGTCCAATGCCGCTGGTGCCGCCAATGACAACGGCGGTCCGGTTGTTGAGGTCAAGAAGCGGATGGCCCATAGGCGCTCGCGTAGGCGTTCAATTTTCCTCCGAATGAGACGGCATGATTCAGGGCATTTGATTGTAATGCCAGAAGCAGAAAATCGCCCATGAAGTATCACGAAATAGACCGTTTACCACGACGAAAAGGAGATATGCTGGGACGAAACACTGGCCACGCGGGGGGCGAAGTTCGCATCGAACCTTACAGTACAATGGAAGAAGGGCTTGAGGAGAAAACGGGAATGCTTGAACGTTCAGCCGTTGTAAGTTGCCTGAGAAGCGCAGCGATGCGGATTACGTTGATGGCGGCCATGACGATTCTCCCCATACCCCTTGCGGCGCAGACACGTGGGCCTTTGCCTGGTCCGCCTCCGGGAGCACTAGCCGCGGCAACGGCGACACCAGCGGCTCAATCGTCAGCCGGGCCGCGCGAGAAAGCCTCCCATATCACCAATGAGCCGCCCGCCCTGCCGGTGGACGAAATCATCCAGAAATTCACGCAGCGGGAGGAAGATTTCCGGAAAGAGCGCGGCAACTTCACGTACACGCAAGACGTTACCTTTCAAACGATCGATCCCGATGGCCAGGTGGACGGGGAATACCGGAAAACCACGGATATCCTGTTTACCCCCGAAGGCAAGAGATACGAACACGACACGTTCGCGCCCGTGCCGACAATTACCAGGATTGGCTTTACAAAAGAGGACTTCGACGACATCGAGAAGGTGTGGCCTTTTGTCATGACGTCGGCAGAACTCCCGAACTATGATGTGAAATACGTGGGTCGCGAACACGTCGATGAACTCAACACTTACGTTTTCGACCTCGAACCCAGAAAACTGGAGAAAGGCCAGCGATACTTCAAAGGGCGCGTGTGGGTGGATGACAAGGACCTTCAGATTGTCAAAACCTCTGGCACCTCCACCGGGTTGATCAGGAAGAAAGACGACTACGCTTTTGCGCATTTTGAGAACTACCGCGAGAATATCGAAGGCCACTATTGGTTCCCGACTTACACGCGCGCAGATGATGTGCTGCACTTTAAATCCGGTGACGATGTGCATGTGAGAATCGCCGTGCACTATTCGAACTACAAGCGGTTCGGCTCGACCATCAAGATTGGCACGGCCACCCAGGCGGATCCACAGAAACCATAGAAGTCTCAAGTTTGACTTATAGGGATCAGTAAGAATAATCCCGCTTTTTTTTGCGGGCCCCAGACGCCTACCGGCGGCTGAGCCAGACAAGCGTAACCCCGATACACACCACCAGCACGCCCAGCCAGCGCTGGCGGCTGATTTTCTCGCGCAGGAATAACGTGGCGCCGATGGCCCCGGCGGCATAGCTCAACGCGGTGATGGGAACCACGAAACTCACGTTCTCCATAGAAAGCATCGCGAGCAAAGAAAAAAACGCCAAAGTCATAAAGGCAATACCAATCCACATCCAGCCTACTCGCGCGGCGCGATGAACGAATTGCAGCAAGGCCGAGGGGCGAAAGTCGTGAACTTCGCCCAAGGTCTTCATGGCGCGGGAGACGCAGAGTTCGCCCCCGGTTCCTGCCGCTACGATGAAGAATAAGAAGATGAATTCCAGCACGCTTTAGTTCTTCTCCGTAGTTCGAGGATGGGTGTGACCCACAATGAAGACGCCAACGCAAATTACGGCGATGCCCGCCCAGCGAAGCAAATTTACCTTTTCACCGAGGAGCAAGAGCCCGAGAACGGCGACCACGAGATAAGAAAACGAGGATGCGGGCTGAACGTAACTATAGTCCGCCCAGGTGAGAACGAGCATGTAGGCTATGAAAAAGGCGAGCAAGCAGGCGATTCCAAGCCAGATGTAGCCGGACGTGAGGATTCCCATCAGGATGTGAAAAAGCTCGCGCGGCTCCCAGTCGCGTGCGGAGCCGATGGTTTTCATTCCTTTGCCAAGCAGGACATTGCCTAGCGGAGCGAACAAAGCAATGAAGAGAATAAAAATGTAGGTTTTCAGGTGTAGACCTGGAGATTCTTTCATGCGATTCGAGGATTGCCCCCGCGCGAAATGCTCTTGGCGTTCTTAGAAACTTGCCCTGACCATTTTACTTGATGTCGGGCTCGTATCTAAAGCGCTGAAGGGCGAAATCGGTCGGTTTTTGCTATTCTTTTTCTTCGCCATGAAACAGTCAAACGAACGGGATATGTGCGGGGGCGTATCCGCGCAAGGGGTGCAATGATTTTGCCGGCCGGTTATCTCTTTCTTATCCTCGCCGCTTCGCCGTTGATCTATTATTTGCTGGTTCTCTTTAGCACGTGGCGGTTTTTCCGGCACGCGGAAGAGCGTTTGCGTCCGGATTCCGGTTTCACTCCTCCGGTGAGCAACCTCAAACCTTTGCGCGGACTGGATCCCGAGGCTTACGAAAACCTGGCGAGCTATTGCCGGCAGGACTATCCGGAATACGAGCTGATTTTTTGCGTGGGGGAAGAGAGCGACCCTTCGGTGCCGGTTCTGGAGAAGCTGAAGCGCGACTTTCCCGAGCGGCAGATTCGCATTCTCTTTGGGTCAGGCCGCCAGGCCATCAACGACAAGGTGGCCAAGCTCGTGCGCATGGTGAATGAGGCGCGCCACGAAGTCCTGGTGATTAACGACAGCGACGTTCGGGTGGAGCCAAATTACTTACGAACGGTTGTCGCACCGTTGCGAAACGCGGCGGTCCGCGGCGTGACCTGCCTTTACGTTTCTGCGGAAGACAGGACTTTCACACAACGCCTGCAGTCCATTGGCATGATGTGCGATTTCTTTCCTGGAATTTTTGTGGCGCGGCAACTGGATGGCATTAAGTTCGCTTTCGGACAGACGATTGTGACAACACGTTCCTGCCTGAAGGCATTTGGCGGATACGAGGCGATCGAAAATCGCCCCGCCGACGACCTGTTAGTCGGCCGATATATCGCGGCGCAAGGCCATGAAGTCGAACTCTTGCCCTATGCGGTCAAGACGGTCCCCGATTACGACTCTTTTCAAGGTCTTTTCGTTAAGCGCTTACGGTGGTTGACCGTGATGCGGCATATGCGCCCGTGGGGCCACCTGGGCCTCACATTCACGCAAGGGCTGCCGTGGTGCCTGGCAGTGCTTTGCTTTCATCCAGGAGACGGCATTGGCGTTGCCTATTGTGGTGCTTACGTGGCGTTTCGGTTGGCGATCACCTTGCTGGTGGGGTCGTGGGGTTTGAAGCAAAGGGGGGTTTGGGAAAAATTGCCACTAATCGTTGTTTGGGATGCTACCGCGTTTATCATCTGGCTGCTGAGCTTTGGGCGGAGGCGCATTCGCTGGCGCAACGTCGACTACTGGATTCGCGGCGGCATGCTCGTGCCCGTAGAGCCTAATCAAGTGCCAAACTCGCAGCGATAAAACTCTCACCGTGGCTTCTATCGAGAGCACATCCGCCGCATCGCCCATCGGCAAGGCGGTCGCGCGACGGGGCTGCGAAGGGAGTGTGGGCAATGGGTGAGTTGCCGGCATACGTAATCCTCGGACGCGGGCGCTGGGCGAACAAGATGCAGCCCATCATCGCCGGAGAGGGAAGAACGGTCACAGCGATTGAGGAAACCCGGCAGGGGGCATTCGAGACCCCGCCAAACTATATCTCTCGCCTTGCGGGAGCGATAAAAGCGAGCCGCGCCCAAATTGCTTGGCTTTGTGTTTCGCCCGGCCCGCACGTGTCTCTTATGATCCGGGCAGCGCTGGAAGCCGATTCGCACGTTATTGTGGAGAAGCCCTGGTATGGATCAGCAGCCGATACAGAGCGCCTGCAGGCGCTCGCCCGGACCAAGCGCCGATTGCTGGCCATCCATTTCGAGTATTTGCTTCACCCCGAAGTGGAAAATTGGAAAAGAAACTTTGGTCCGGGCGCAGCGTTGCGCTTTGGAGGAAATTTCTTTCTGGGGCGGCCCGATCCAACTGGCATTCCCACGATGGACAATCTGGGCTCACACTTATTTGCCATCCGCGAATTTGCTGTTCCAAGCTCAGAGATTTGTGAAGTGCGATGTGCCTATGAGCGGCCCGAGGAACGCTTGGTGTGGCTCGAGCACGGCGGCCGGCGGATTGCATCCATCAACCTGTTTCAAGGCAGTGACCGCATCATCCAGGAGTTCATGAAAAAAGTAGAGGCCGCGCGGGACGCCGCGGTGTTTCCCTTTGATTTGGATTTCGCGCTTCGCGTTGCGGATCAGATCAACGCGTTCAAGGCGCGGAGGTCAGCATAGATCTTTTACGCCTTCTTGGCTTTGGCTTCTGCCGGCGCCTCAACGCCATTCGCTTTTGCGGGCATGCTCATTTGCAAGCGGCGTTCGTTCTTAGGCTCGCGCCAGTTTACCTGCGGGAGCATCAACGATGCATCCACACGATCGCGGTACCGGATGGCAATGTTCATCAGGGAATCGAGCAAGGAATCCGAGAGATAGTGCGGCTGCAATCCAAGATCCATCAGCTTTGAATGTTTTGCGTTGTAGTAGTGCTGCTCGGCTTCGACCCGCGGATCAGGGATATGGTCAACTTCGACGGTGACGCCCATTTTCTTCGCGGCAGCTTCCACCAGCCGCGCCAAATCCATGATGGAAAACTGTTCGGTGAACTGGTTGTAAACGCGGCATTCACCCCTGGCCGCGGGATGGTGGCAGGCAATCTCAATGCAACGAACCGTGTCTCGAATATCCAGGAAGCCTCGCGTCTGGCCCCCCTTCCCATATACCGTTAGGGGCTGGCCGATGGCCGCCTGCACGCAAAACCGGTTGAGCACCGTTCCAAAAACGTCGTCGTAATCGAAGCGATTGATAAGCGCCTCGTCGAGGGCGGTTTCCTCGGTCATCGTGCCATAGACCACGCCTTGATTCAAATCGGTGGCGCGAACTCCCCAGATTTTGCAGGTGAACATGATGTTGTGGCTGTCATGCACTTTGGAGAGGTGATAGAAGGAACCAGGCTGCTTCGGGAAAGGCACGGTGTCGCGCCGGCCGTTGTGCTCGACGGTGATGTAGCCTTCTTCGATGTCGATGTTGGGCGTGCCGTATTCGCCCATGGTGCCGAGCTTGACGAGATGGCAATCGGGCAAGAGCTCGCGCATGGCAAAGAGCACGTTCAGCGTTCCAACGACGTTGTTCACTTGCGTAAACACGGCGTGTTTGCGGTCGATCATCGAGTACGGCGCGGAGCGCTGTTCGGCGAAGTGGACAATGGCCTCCGGCCCAAATAACTTAAGTGTCGAAGACAGAAAATCGAAGTCGCAGATGTCGCCGACGAACGTCTCGATGGTTTTGCCTGTCAGATTCTGCCAGACGCGCAGACGGTCCGTCAGCGGGCGAATCGGCGTGAGTGTTTGTGCCCCCAGTTCGTGATCCCACAGGCGCCGCAGATAATTGTCAACGATGGCGACCGAATGGCCTTTCTGCGACAAATAAAGAGCTGTCGCCCAACCGCAATAGCCGTCCCCACCGAGCACGGCAATCTTCATGAACCCTCCTCAAGGTTTCGTCCCAGTGACTACCGAAATGTCCAGGCAATTGGCGCCGAATCGTCCCCTACGGCTATGGCGGCGCTCCAGCAAAAAGAGCGAGAAATGAACCACTTTGACCGGGACTTCTTTTTTTACCTGTATCTTGCAGCGTTTGCAAGCGTGTTCTCTCGAGTACGCGGATCGAACTGCGTCGGTTGTTTCTCCCGTTTACTCAATTCCTCTTTCTGGCAGAAAGGTTCCCGGGTCCGGGCGGTTGGTCATGGCCAGTTTGCCGCCGCTGGAAATCACGATGTGAATATGCTCCACCCCCAGCAGTGTTTCGAACCTGGGCAACGTCGATGCTGTCGCGACCAGGTAATACCGATCGGGGCCGGCCCATAAATGAGCCACGTCCGCATCGCTTGGAAAGATGGAAGGCGCTCCTGGCGCGTAGGAGCCATACTCGAGGTTGTGAAATCGCCCGTTTATCAAGGGAGCAGTGGTGTTCATATAGAAGAAGACAGAGGAAAACGTATAGTAGTGATGATCCACCAGCAATTTTCCCGGCGGAGCCTGAAGCAACGCGTTGGCAATGGGGCGTGAAGACAGGTACGGATCGAACGCCACCATGGCAAGCCGGGCCGCATGAAAAAAGCCCGCCATCATGAGCGCGCTTGCCAGAAACGCGCGTTGTCCGGTCCACCGCAGATTTCCAAGTGCGCCCACCAGAAGCGCAACCCCAGCAACAGCCAGAGGCAACCGGAGATAGGCGAAAGAATCGAGAGTCAGGTCCTGCATGTGGCCGAGTGAGAGTTTATAAGCGCCCGGATGAGGTACGAGCGCCGTCGAAATATCCCCCGGAGTCGGTAGATGCCTAACGTGCAGCAAGATGGCAAAGCAGGCGATAGCGGCACAGGCGACAACTGCAGAAAGCGCGCGGGTCCCGCGGCGAATCCAATCTCCGCCTGCCGCCATGGCGGACCCCAGCATTAGGGCCAGCGCAGGGTAGCAAGGCATTGAATAATATTCCTGCGTTGTCGAAAACGTAAAAAAAAGGAGGAGGAATCCCGTCCAACCAAGGGTCAGCAATCGAGTGCGGCCAGCCCGGTCGGCCGGTTTGTAGGAAAGCTTCGCCAGGGCCGGGAAATAGACACTCCAAGGAAACAGCCATAGCAAGTGAAAAAGCCAGAACCACAGCCGCGGCACCGTATCGTAATCGCGCGGATAACGAAGGTTGAGAAACCGCAGGAGCTGCTCGTTAATGAAGTAGAACCACAAAAAGCCGTGATATTCACCAGGCCCGCTGCGCAGCGCAAAACTAAAATAGGGAGGATTGCGAAGCGTGGCCAGAACGTGCCAGGGCGCGGCGATCAGAAAAACGATGAATAGACCGCGGATGGGATGCAGTCGCTGCCAGGTGCGGCGGAGAAACAACTGCTTCGTCAAAAGCAAATAAATCAGCGCCCCGCCAATTGGAAATACCAGCGCCACGAGACTCTTTACCAAAAGCCCTACTCCCAGGCTGGCTGCAAGGGCAAAAGCCCAGAATTCGGGATGCGCCTCTTCTTCCTCAAGCGTGCGCAGGAAGGCCCACATGGCCAGCGCGACGGTCAGCACCAGCAGCACGTCGGGGATCAAAATTCGCGTGAACAGAAAAAGCCCAACGCATGTGGCCATGCACAAGCCAGCGTAAAACCCTGCGCGCCTGCCAAAAGCCCAAATGCCAAACGCCGCCGTGAGCCAAGCAACCGCGATCGTGGAAAGGGCGATGGGAATGCGTGCTGCCCAATCATGGACGCCAAACAGTTCGAACGAAACCGCAATCGGCCAATAGTAGAGCGGGGCTTTCTCGAGGTACGGCACGCCGTCGAGGTGTGGAGTCACCCAATCGCCGGACGTGAGCATGTTTCGAGCGGCTTGCGCCAAAACCGCATCGCTGTCGTCCATCAACGATGGCGGAGAAACGATCGAGCCCAGATAAATGATTCCGGAAACCAGCAGCAGGGTCAGGTAGACACGCCAGCTCTGGCTTGTAATGAAACCCTCGGCGTCTCTGAAAACGCCGCCTGAATTCGCCATTTTTTCATCCATAAAAAGAGAATCAGCAGGCCCCACAAGTGATATCCAACATTGGCTTTTCGCTCCAGATGTAGCCGGAGGAATCTGTCAATAGCATCCGAACGAAAAAGGTCGCCGTACTCGCTTGCACCATAGTGTAGGGCGTCTGTCAAAAGCGGCAGTAGCGGGCCGCGCAGCCATTCATGCGCCGGAATATCAAAGCCAGTCTTTGGCCGCTCAAGGATGGCCCGGGGCAATTTGTCTTTCATCAACTCCTTTACGATCACCTTTTGCTGATTGCCGCGAATTTTCAGGGAAGCCGGAAGCTTTGCGGCGAACTCGACGATGCGGTGGTCCAGGAACGGCGGCCGCACTTCCACCGAATGCGCCATACTCATGCGGTCGCTCTTCGTGAGGATGTCGTCAGCAAGATAGTATTTCTGGTCGAGCCAGAGATACCGCGCCACAGCATCGGAACTAGGAGGCAATTCGTTTAATTCGCGAAGAATCTGCTTTAGCGAGGCGGGCAAAGGTCGGCCGACAAGCGCTTCTTTCTCGACATCAGAAAAAGTCCCGTTCCAGTAGACGTGCCCACGGGCTGGGCACATCAACGCACCTTCCAGAAAACGCTTCACTTTGTATTCGAGGCTGATTTTGTCGTCGGACACGGGCCAATAGTGAACGGCGGCGAGGGCGGCGCGCAAAAAAGAGCGTGGCAACCTACGCGCCTTGTTGGCAAGGCGATTCGCGCGGTAGGTGAGATAGCCGCCGAATAGCTCGTCGGCACCTTCGCCACTCAAAGCCACGGTGGTTTTCGTTTTGCAAAGTTTGGACAGAAACCATACGGGCAGGGCGCCCGCGTCGGCGCTGGGTTCGTCCGAGTAGTAGGCAAACTCCTCAATCGCGCCGCACAAGTCTTCCGCTGGAGTCAAATCGAGCTCGGTGTGATCCGTTTCGTACTGCTTTACCGCGCGATGAACGTATTCCGTTTCGTCAAAACTGCGTCCGCGAAAGGAAATCGAGAAAGTTTTCAACTGCGCAGGGGAAGCTTTTGCCGCGTAATGAAGAATGGTGGTCGAATCGATTCCGCCGCTGAGCCACACGCCCAAGGGAACATCAGAAATCAGATGCTCTCGAACGGAGTCCTGCATTAGAGAATCGAGTTCCTCTTTTGCGGACTCGAGCGTGTAGGCATTCGAAACTCCGAAGGGCAGTTGCCAGTACGAACCGGTGGAAATCTCTCCGTCTTGCCATTCCAACCAGCCTCCGGGGGCCAGCTTTTCGATGCCGTCAACCAGCGTCCACGGGGAGGGGATGTAGTTCAGGGCGAGATAGCAATCGAGGCCTTCGAGGCTGAGGCGCCGGTCAAGCTCGGGGTGAACAAACAAAGCCTTCAGCTCGGAAGCGAAAAACAATTCTTCCTCTTGACGTGCGATGTAAAGAGGTTTAATCCCCATGCGATCGCGCGCCAAAACGATGCGCTTCCGGGACTTGCTCCAAAGCGCGATGGCAAACATCCCGCGAAGTCTTGCAAAGCAGGCCTTGTCCCACTGCAAAAAGGCGTGTAGCACGGTTTCCGTGTCGGAGTGCGACTCGAACCGATGCCCCAGATTCTCAAGTTCGGCGCGCAACGCGAGGTGGTTGTATATTTCCCCGTTGAAGACAATCCCGCCATCCCCGTCCTCGGTAAGAATGGGCTGATTGCCTCCCTCAAGGTCGATGATCTTCAGGCGTGCTCCGCCAAACGAAAATAGATTGGATTCGAAGGCGCCCTGCTGGTCGGGCCCGCGGTGCATCAGCGTAGCCGTCGCTTGACGGATTCTTTCCGGCGGCGCGCTCCAGTTTTTAGTCGTAAAGCCGGCAATCCCGCACAACGCTCGGCACCCTCCGTCTCACCTGACGTTTCTGCGAAGTGTTCCTTGGAGTTTCGGGGAAATGAGTCCACTAGAAGTCTATCTGTGTAGCCCTGCGGCCGCAACGCAAGACTCGGCAACGGCGTAGTTGTGGGAAGCTGCTCCGCGCGCTTGTCGATGTGGCTTCGAAAAGTCAGTGGGCAGCGCCGGCAAAGGAATGTAGCAGCGCGCTGACGCCGTTCCACATGATTTGCACGCCAATGCAAACGAGCAGAAACGAAGAAAGCCGCAAGATGATGCCCATTCCGCTCTCACCTACCGCGGCGGCCAGGCGGTCGGCAAATCCATAGCAGATATAAATACTTACTGCGACGAGGGCCGAGCCCATCACGGTTGCAAAAATGGCCAGCATGTTGGCCCCAAGATGGCGAGGCAGGTTGGCGCCAAGGGTGATGGCGACAGAAATCGCGCCGGGACCCACCGTAAGCGGCAGCGTCAAGGGATAGAAGGCGTTGCGAAAAATATCCGTGAGGTCGACTTTCTTCTGTACCTCGCGTCCGCGGTCGGGTTGTTCTTTTTGCTTCAACATGGCCCACCCGTTGGAAATCACCACCAGGCCGCCGCCAACTTGCACCACGGGAATGGAAATGCCGAAAAAGTTCAGGATATGTGTCCCCACCAAAAAGGAGGAGACCAGCAAGACAAAACTATTCATAGCAACTTGGCGCGCCAGGGCCCTCCGCGCCGAAGTCGGATAGTCCTGCGTCAGAGCCAGAAACACGGGGCTGCCGCCGAGCGGATTCACAATGGGAAAGAGCGCGCTTAGGATGAGCAGTATATTCTTGGCGGTTTCGAGCAATCGTCCCCCTGCGGCGGAGAGTATAGCCGAGAAAACCTAGGCCATGAAAAGTGCAGCTTGGCGACGGTGCGGCCCGAGACAGGAGGCCGCCTGATTGTTCGGGAGGCTCTGGCAGGGAACGTAATGCGATGGTCTTTATTTGGAGTGAGCTCGAGACGGCTTTGCGGCGGAAAGGCGCATTCCGAGTGCCTTCCGCCGCAAAGGAATTGAGCCGAGCGATGGCTTAGAAGGTAAGCTTGGCGCCAACTTGGATCTGCCGCTGGAACGTCAGGGTATTACTGGAGGCGGTAGCGGCTTGAAACAGGCTGGTCGAAGCACTCCCCGTTATTGTGGGATCTTGGAAGACCATGCAGGGCACGGCCGCGCTGCAACTGACGCCATGAACGGTGGTTCCCGCTGCTGGCGCAGTGATCGAGAACATCTGTGTGTTGACGCCGGTCACATTCAGGTGATTGAAAAGGTTGAAGGCGTCTACGCTGAGCGTGAGTTTCCATGCCTCCCGGATGTTGAACCCCTTTTGCAGTCGCAGGTCCACGGTAGCAGTTCGAGGCATCTGGAACGAGTTCGGCCCAAGGAATGGCACGCGATTCGAGCCGCCGTCGGCGAGCGATCCACTTGCTCCATTGGGAGCAACATAAGTCACCCCACCAACTGTTTGCGAAGGCGCATTGCCTGAAACTGTGGGAGTGATCGGAACGCCCGAAGAGGCAATCACCAAAGGTGAAATCGTGAAACCGTTAGCAAGGTAGCCAAGCCAACGGCTACTGCCGTGGTAGTAGTCCGGGCTCCAGATGGCACCAAAAGAGAATCGGTCGCGAATATCGAAATTCGAGCGGCTGTATTCGGCGCCGAGATCGAACGGGTTCAGGACGTTATTCGTGGCGGTAAAAGTCTGCGAGCTCTGGCCGAAATCATTGGCACGCGACCAGGTGAACGCCGATTGGATTTGAAAGCTCTTGTAGAGGCGACGATTCAAAGAAACCACCATGGCATTGTAGTTGGAGTTGACGGAATTGGAGATGTCCGTGATGGCTTGCACCGTGTTATTCGGCCGCCTGGTGCCCGTCAAAGTGTTAGGAACGCCAAAGAATGGGACGGTGATCTGCTGCCCGTCCGAAGGTCCGCCTACGATCGTGTAGGTCGTAGTCAGCGTGGGGGCGGCCAGGTTCGTGTCCACGAAGCGCGGCAGGCGGCGTCCCAAGCTTCCGATGTACGAAATGGATACAGCCGTGTTGGTAGCAATCTCTCGCTCGATTTCGAGATCGTATTCGTGAACCATCGGCAGCCGGGTATTGGGCGCGAACTGGATGATATTTAATCCTGGGGGCGCTGCGCCGGTCGGAAGAACGTTGGGGTACAGGACGGACGTTGCGGAAGGCAGTTCGCTGGTCGTGTTCTGGCCGGCAGGCAGTCCCGTGTTGGCGATGGCGTTGAATATGGTGGAATTGATGATGCGGCCATAAAAGATGCCGTAGCCGCCGCGAAGAATGGTCTTGTTCTTTCCGAAGATATCCCAGGCGGCTCCGACTCGCGGGCCAAAGTCGTGGCGGTCGCTGGGGAACAAACCGGTCCCAGGAATTGCGGAATTAGGAATTTGCGGACCCGGCAGAATTTCTGTATCCCAACGCAGGCCGAGATTGATGGTCAACCGAGGGCGAATCCGCCAATCATCCTGGACAAAGAAGGCGAGATCGTTGGTGCTGAACTGGAATCCGGGCGTGCCCAGCCCCTGGGCAAAACTGGAGTAGCAGGGGAGCGGTGCGGCGACCGTGCCGCAAAACGGTGCGTGTCCGGCGGCATTTGCAACAAAATCGCTGATCCAATCCACCCGGGTGCTGTAGCTATAAGCGCCAAATCCTTCAAAAAGATTGATCTCGCTGTCGTGCACATGATTGATGTCAAACCCGGCGCTAATCAGGTGCGTGTTGTGGGTCCAGGTCAGCGTGTCCGCGAACTGATTGCGCCTTTCGTCCGGGTACTGCGGGCGATTCAAGAAGTTGGGCATGCCGAAAACCCAGCCGCCGACACCGTTGACTGTGATTTGGGGAGAGAACCCCAAGCTAGACACTGGTTCGCCCGCGAGGGGAGCTTGTCCATTTTCAAACTCAAAGTCCCGGCCATATTGATAACGAAGCTCGTTGGTGATGGTCGGGTTGATGGACGTGGTCAACCGAGCGATGCCCCAATCTTCTTTGACATAGTCGTTGCCAAAGCTCTCGATTCCGCGGTTTACGACCGCAGCGGTCTGGATACCCTCCGGAGAATTCCAGCGTAGCCGGTTATAGGTAAACGACGCGTGGTTCTTGCCATTGATATTCCAATCGATCTTAGGAAGAAGAATGAGTTGGTCCCCTCTGCGGGTTACTGTGCCAGTCAGGCTTGTCTGCAATGCAAGAGCATTGTTGACCATCGTTTGATCCGCCGGCAGGACCCCGCGGTTCGTGAGGGCGGTCGTTTCTGCTGCGCTGAGGGGAGCAGAGATGGCACCTGGAGAACCGGAATTGGCGACTGCGGGGAAAGGACGCAACTGCTGGTCGGCACTGAAGAACCAGAACAGCTTGTCTTTGATGATTGGGCCACCAATGCTTCCGCCAAATTGGTGGCGCTTATCCTCTGGCAGAAAAGGCATGAGCGTGCCATTGACGCGATGTTTCTGAAAGGGATTGATAGCGCCCCAATCGCTGTTGCGGTCATACCAGAAGACCTGTCCATGGAGTTGATTGCCTCCGCCCTTGGTGACCGCGTTCACTACGCCACCCGCGGCGCGTCCATATGCGGCGGAATAATTGGAAGTATTCACCTGGAATTCTTGAATGCTCGCCTCGCTCGTAGAGTAGCTGATACGGGTCCGGCCGCGCTCCTCGCTAAAGAAAGCCTGGTTGTTGTCGGCGCCATCCACGGTGTTGTTGTTCAGCAGTCCGGAGATTCCGCGGAAGCTCACGAGTCCAAAGCCGGCGTCTGGAACGGTCCCCGGCGTGCTCAGAGCGAACCAAGCCCAGCGGCGCTCGTTGATGGGCAGGTTTTCGATCGTCGTTTGGTTAATGTTGGTCGAGAAATCAGCGCGATCCGTAGTGATGACGGGCGCCTCGGCGGTAGCAACGATCGTTTCAGACTGTGCCTGGACGCCAAGGGTAGCGTCGATGGAAGTGACGCGGCCAACTTCAACGGTAATGTTGGTCGCCTTGTAACCGGCGAAACCCTTGGAAGCAATCTCGAGCGAATAAGTGCCCGGCTGCAAATGACCGATGACGTACCGTCCATTGCCGTCGGTCCCCGCACTTGCAATGGTCCCTGTGGCGAGGTTGCGGACGGCAACATTGGCCCCGGGGACCATTGCGCCGGAGGGATCGGTGACGACGCCCCCGATGGCACCGTCCGTGGTGGACTGACCAAAGGAGCGCGGATTCAAACCAAACAAAGCGGCCAGCACAACGACACAAATGACAAAGACCCTGATGATCGAGCGTTCGATCTCATTCATCCTCATGAACCATCCTCCTCAGAGAACTCGCGCGGCGAGTCGGCAAACCTACACACACCTAAGGCTTTCCCGGGGAAAAGGGTGGCTTCCATCTGGGCCCAAGCTGATAAACCACGAGCACCGGCCCGTCAAACTGCACAAAATGACTCTGTAAGTGCCTTATCTTTTACCACGAGAGTAAGACAAAGAGAAAGGCACGGCCTGTGGAAAAACCTGCGTTCCAAACCGTTGCGCTCTCCGATGGACACGTACCGTCTTAAGGAAACCCCGCACACCCCAAGTGAAACGTAGCCGCAAACCTTTGCGCCCCGATAAACGCCGTGTGACAGAGCGATGACAACCTGAGGATCGTCTTGGGATTGCCTTGCGAACATGCGTGGGGTAGAGTCTCGGTTCCGTGAACGGGGAAGAAGAATGGCCGGGGCAAGAGCCGCTAAGAAAAAGATCAAACTGTCCCCAAAAGAGAGCGTTCGGCCGCTGATTTCCGCAGGCCGAATCCAGAGGCGAATCCGCGCTATCGCGAAGGAGATCCGCAGAGACTTTCCCAGCGGACGCCTTCACCTGGTGAGTGTTCTCAAAGGCGGAGTATTTTTCCTGACCGACCTCGCGCGGAGCATTCCCGGAGAAGTTTCCTTCGATTTCATTGCGGTCTCAAGCTACGGGCAGAACACGCACTCCTCGGGGCAAGTGCGGCTGACGCGGGACCTGGACTCCAGCATCGAGGGCAGAACCGTAATCGTCGTGGAAGATATCCTGGATACCGGAATGACGCTTCAATATCTTTTGAGGCTTTTTCAGCAGCGCAAACCCAAGCATTTGCGCGTCGCCGTTTTATTAGATAAACCCGAGCGGCGCATCACGGCGGTACGTGCGGACTACATCGGCTTCTCGATCCCGAATGAATTTGTCGTTGGATATGGCCTGGATTATTCGGAGCGTTATCGCAATTTGCCTTACGTTGGAATTCTCACGCTGGCAAGCACGCCAAAGGCGCAACGACCGCTCAGGGGCCAGCAAAGAGCTTCTTCGCGATAGGACCTCCCTAGAAAGATCACCAGGCCAACACCACGGACCAATAAGGCCCCTAACTGAATGGGGGCTTCGATGAGGCCAGCTAAGCTTCGTTTTTGCCACCTGTTATAATGGTCCTAGTCCATGAATCCAACTGATGCACACATTGCGACCGCCGCATTAAACGGGGGCCCGGAAATCTCCGCTGAAGTGCTGGCCACGCTTGCCGAAATCGGCGAGGAAGTGAACGCCTCGCTCGATTTGGACGAAGTGTTAGCTCGCGCGGCGGCGCTCATCAAGCGCCACATTGATTACGAAATCTTCGGGGTGCTGATGATGGAGGGCGATGGGAGCTATCTTCGTCATCGCTTTGCGATCGGTTATTCCCGGGAGTTAGCCGAGAATCTGCGGATCCCCATGGGACAGGGCATCACGGGCACGGCTGCGGCTACAAAGCATGCCGTGCGTGTGAGTGATACCTCTAGCGATCCTCGCTATATCAACGCCATTGAGAGCGTGCGCTCGGAACTGGCAGTGCCTCTGATTGTGCGCGGGAAAGTTGTCGGCGTTCTGGACATTCAGAGCCGTCATCTCGATTACTTCACCCGCGACCAGCAAAATATATTGACGCTGCTAGGAAGCCGCTTGGCCATCGCCATCGAAAATGCCCGCCTCTTCGAGAGGGTCAAGGAGCAGGCCGACACATTGCTCTTGCTGAGCGAAGTAGGGCGCGAAACGAGCGCGATTCTGGACGTCGAAGAACTGCTGCGGCGCGCCGCCGAGCAGACGAAGCGGGTGATTGATTATCAGATTCTGAGCATCATGCTTTACGACGAAGAACAGAAAGTGTTCCGTCATCGCGTTGACTTGAAGCACGGTCAAAGTGTGCAGAGTAGGATGCACGCCTCGGCGACGGAAGGCATAGTGGGCGCGGCCGCAACGCTGAAGGAGCCGGTTTTGGTGCCCGACGTCACCATGGACTCGCGCTACATCATGGTCAATCCAGAGACCCGCTCGGAATTGGCGATCCCCATGATGCACCAGGGCAAGGTCATTGGAGTCTTGGACCTCGAAAGCCCAACTCCGAATTACTTTACTCAGGATCACGTGCAGACGCTCTCGATCCTCGCCGCAAATCTCGCCGTTTCACTCGAGAACGCGCGGCTGTACGAACAACTTGCAAAGGAAGAAGCGCGCCTCGAGCGCGACCTGCAAGCGGCAAAGAGAATTCAAGGGGCGCTGCTCCGAGCTGTGCCAACCGAAGATTATGGAGTCGACATCGCAGCGCGGTATCTTTCGGCTCGCGAAGTGTGCGGCGATCTATATGATTTCTTGCGCTACGGTCCGCAGCAACTGGGCATCGCGCTAGGCGATGTGAGCGGAAAAGGGACGGCCGCGGCTTTGTACGGTGCAGTTGTGATTGGGATCATGCGCAGCCTCGCGCCGCAAAAGCTGCAACCCGCGGAAATGCTGAAGCAAATGAATCAGCTTGTCGGTGAACGGCGCATCGAAGGCCGATTCATGACCGCGTGTTTTGCGACGTGGCAAAAGGGGCGCCAAAAACTGCGCGTCGCCAATGCCGGACAGTCGCAGCCGCTTTTGTACAAGGACAACCGCTGCGGGAAAATCGAATTAACCGGCTTTCCGCTGGGAATCTATGAAGATGTGAGCTACGACGAATGGGGCGTCACGCTTGAACCGGGAAACATTCTAGTGTTTCATTCCGACGGCATCGCCGAAACCACGAACAGCGAGGGTCAGTTCTTCGGTGTCAGCCGGCTCAAGGAGCTGGTTGAAAAACACCATGAGTTCTCTGCCGCCGAACTCGCCGACAGAATTCTGAACGAAGTCGATTGGTTTGCCCAGAGCGCCCCACTGTTTGACGACCGGACGCTGGTGGTGATGAAAGTCCGATGAATCCCTCGAATTTCGGTCCAACCCGCAAGCTGAAATTTGTTGATCCGGTCGCATTCACGCCACATTTTGCCCAGAAGAAAGCGCCCTCGCAGCCTGGGGAGCAAGTGTTTTGTGAAGAAGTCTCGCTGGCATCGGTGGCTGACAAGTTCTCGACGCCGACCTATGTATACAGCAGCGCCGCCATTGCGGATGCGTACGGGGAACTTCAGGATGGCTTGCGAGGGGCCGGCCACACCATTTGCTTTGCCGTGAAATCGAACGGCAATCTTTCCATCTTGAAGCAGTTGGCTCTATTGGGGAGCGGCTTCGACATTGTGTCGGGAGGCGAACTGCGGCTGTTGCAGCGCATTGGGGTTCCCGGGAATCGCATTGTTTTTTCAGGAGTGGGGAAGAGCCGGCAAGAGATTCGGGAAGCTCTGAACTATCGCGCTGGCGGGCAAAACGACCCGGGGATCTTGCTTTTCAATGTCGAGTCCGAAGCGGAGCTCGCGATCTTGGTAGAAGAAGCTACGGGGATCGTGGAAAAGGGCGGAAAGCCGCCAGCCACGGCCATCCGCGTAAATCCCGATGTACCGGCCGGCGGCCATCCGCACATTGCGACGGGGCGGCACGAACATAAGTTCGGAGTGGATTGGAAGGAAGCGAAACGTCTGTACCTTGCGCATCGCAATTCCAAATGGATTCGCTGGCAAGGACTGAGCGCGCACATCGGATCTCAGATCACGACGCTCGATCCATTTCGCCGCGCGGTGAAACGCCTCGTGGGATACGTCGAAGAGCTGAAAGCGCAAAATGTTCCCCTGCACTATCTCGACGTCGGTGGCGGCCTGGGCGTTCGTTATTCTGATCAGCAACCGCCAAAGCGAACCGCATACGCGAAGCTCATCAAGGAACTGGTGGGCCGGAGCGGAGTAGAGATTCTGCTCGAGCCAGGACGTTCTATTATTGCGCAATCAGCCGTGTTGCTCACACGCGTGACCTACACAAAAACGAATCGCGGCAAGCGCTTCGTGATTGTGGACGGAGCCATGAACGACCTGATGCGGCCGTCGCTTTATGGAGCAATCCATCCGATTACCAAAGTGACGCGCGACGGAAAACAAGGAAACACCAGGCGGCAGCGCGCGGACATCGTGGGGCCGGTTTGCGAAACCGGAGATTGCTTTCTCCACGACTGGCCGATTGGCGAAGTGCGAGCCGGAGATCTTCTTGCGATTTGGGGCGCGGGCGCTTATGGAATGGCGCTCGCCTCGAATTACAATGCGCGATGCCGCCCTGCGGAGGTGCTCGTCGAAGGCGATACCTTCCGATTAATCCGTCGCCGAGAAAGCCAGGAAGA
The DNA here is from genome assembly GCA_035262505.1 of Candidatus Acidiferrum sp. Classification (GTDB taxonomy): domain Bacteria; phylum Acidobacteriota; class Terriglobia; order Acidiferrales; family UBA7541; genus Acidiferrum. The sequence goes on from DATFSR010000097.1 coordinate 26,293, forward strand.
CTTGGAGAGCACCGATACATTGGACTCCGGGACGCTCGCAAGACCCGCCTAACCCATTCCGTCAGGCTTCGCCCCATTTCAGCTTGTTACGCAAAATCTCGAAGTAAGGCTTTTTCGGCGGTTGAATCAGCTGAAGATGTTCCTTCGCGCGCTCCACGCGCAGAATGTCGGTGGACTCCAGCGGAACGCCACGCTGACCGTCGAGGGTCAGATACACGGACTCCGCGTCTCCATTCATTTTGACTTCGAGGCAACAATAGTCCCGCACCACTAGCGGGCGATCGGTGAGCATGTGCGGGCAGATGGGCGTGATAATGAAAGCCTCGACAGCGGGATGAACGATGGGGCCGCCAGCGGAGAGGGAATAAGCCGTAGACCCCGTTGGACTCGACACGATCAATCCGTCCGCGCGGTAACGACAAACGAAGTCGGAGTTGATGCTCAGCTCGAGTTGAATCATGCGAGCCAGCGCGCCTTTGTGAATGACCACATCGTTGAGAGCGCTCTGGCTTTCGACCACGGAACCGCTACGCACCAGCTCCGCCTGCAGCATCACCCGCTGGCTGACGGAAGAATTCCCAGCTAGCGTCTCTTCGAGAGCCGGATAGAGTTCATCCAGAGTGAAGCTCGTAAGAAAACCCAGGCTGCCCATATTGATGGGCAAGATGGGAATCCCTCGGGGAGCCGCCAATCGGGCGGCAGCGAGCATCGTCCCGTCACCGCCAAGAACGAGGAGCAGCTGCGAGGCATCCGCAACTGCTGGACGCTTTTGGCCTTTCGATCCGGCCGGCAATGCGGCGGCGGTCTCTTCGTCCAGCGCTGTTTTGATGCCGCGCGCTTCCAGCCATTTCAATAATGGAGGGACGACCACGGAAAGTTGTTCGCGGCGCGGGCGGGAAAAAATGCCGATGGTTCGAAACGCGGTTTCAGGCTCCATGAGTCTCTGGGATTTTACCCGGATTTTTTCGCGCGTGCAGAAAATACTCCTGATTGCCCTCGGCGCCAGGGAGGCGGCTGGGGCGAACCTTGAGAAACCTCAATCCGAGAGGTTTCAGGCCTTTGCGGACCGCTACCACCGCCTCGTGGTGAAGCTTTTTGCTGTTAACCATTCCTCCGGGGCCGACTTTGTCGCGCGGCAATTCGAATTGCGGCTTGATGAGGATGAGGAACGTAGCGCCGGGCTTTGCCAGTTTTGCGGCGGGCTCGATGACCTGCAGAACGGAAATAAAGGAAACGTCGATGGTGACCAGGTCAGCCGGCTCGGAAATATCTTCAGCCCTCAATTCGCGCGCATTTCTCTTGACCGGAAGGACCCGCGCATCCTGGCGCAATTTCCAGTCGAGTTGGTGGACGTTTACATCGAGAGCATAAACTCGCGCGGCTCCCCGCTGTAGAAGGCAATCCGTAAAGCCGCCGTGAGAAGAGCCGACATCCAGGCAGATCCGGCCTGCCGGGCGGATCGCAAAGTCTTTGAGCGCGCCTTCCAACTTAAGACCACCTCGGCTGACATATTTTTGGTGACGGGTAGTGATTTTGATTTTTGCGTTGCCGGGAAATGGCGTGCCCGCCTTATCCGCGCGCTTTCCGCCTACCTCCACTTCGCCGGCAAGAATCAAGGCTCCAGCTCTCTCGGGAGACTCGGCAAGGCCGCGTTCCACAAGAAGAAGGTCGAGACGCTGCCGGACTGGCTTTGGCTTCATAAGGGGCCCACAAGTCAACTTCGGTCAGGTTCTACGCAGGACGAGATACTCGGCAATTTCGCGCAGGCGTGCGGCGCGTTCGGCGTAGGGCGAAAGTTCGTCGATGGCTTTCGTTGCCAGTTCACGGGCAATTTGATGCGAGCGCTCGAGCCCGTACATGGCCGGATACGTCGCCTTTTGCTGCGCCAAGTCCTTGCCGGCGGTCTTGCCAAGAGCGGCCGAAGATTCTTCGACGTCGAGGATGTCGTCGGTAACTTGAAAGGCCCAGCCGATCGCTTCGCCAAATCGTCGCAGTCGCGCAACGTCATCCGGGGGCGCTCCGGCACAAATCGCACCGGCAGTGACAGACGCTCGGATGAGCGCGGCGGTCTTGGACCGGTGGATATATTCGAGCATCTTTCGATCCACCGGCTTCCGCTCGGCCTCGATGTCCGCAACTTGCCCGCCAACCATTCCGTTCACCGTGCCGGCAGCGCCGCCAATTTCGCTGAGCATGGCAACGCGACGTTCCGCCGGCACGGGCGTGGCGGCTATCGTTTCAAAAGCCAGCGTCAAAAGACCATCACCCGCGAGAATGGCAATGGCTTCTCCAAACTTCTTGTGGCAGGTGGGTTTTCCCCGGCGGAGGTCGTCGTTGTCCAGTGCCGGCAAATCATCGTGGATCAAAGAATAGGTGTGTATGAATTCGATGGCGCAAGCAGGATGGAGCGCGGGCGCGGCCTCCGCGGCGAAAATGCGCGCTGACTCCAGGCACAGAATTGGGCGCATGCGCTTGCCGCCGGCAAACACGCTGTAACGCATGGCGGTATGAATCGAGGGGGGCTGCAGAGACTCCGCGGGAAGCAGCCGCTCCAAAGCAGCGTCAACCGCGAGCCGATCTTCTTCAAAAAAGGGAGAAAGTTTCATCGTGAAAGGGAAGAAGCGTGGCGCGGGAGGTGTAGTTGGCTCATGATTCGCCTTCCCGCTCGGGATCGAATGGCTCGGCCGCAAGCTTTCCGTCAGCTTTCTTGAGAAGAATTTCGACGCGACCTTCCGCTTCTTCGAGTTGCTTCTGGCATTCGCGGGACAGCGCGACGCCTTCTTCAAACAGCTTCATCGCATCATCGAGGGAAAGTTGCGGGCTTTCCAGGCGGCGCACCACTTCTTCGAGCCTCGCGAGCGACCGCTCAAAGTCGGGCTTCTTTGGGGCCTCAGGTTTTTTGGATGCAGGTATGTTCACAAGCCAACCCTTATGCTCTCCACCTTCTCGAAGGTCGATTATTTCTGGCAACGCCGGCACCAATACGTCGACCGGCCGCCCTGCTCGATGCGCTGAATGGCAGCTCCGCATCGGCGGCAGGGTTCACCTTCGCGGCCATAAGCGCGCAGGATCTTCTCCAGTCCTTGAAACCACCATGCGGAGTCGCGAAAGTCCGGCGCCGGGTGTAGGCAGCATTCTAAAGCACGCTGGAGAACCGACACAATTGCTTTGTGGAGGCGTTTGGCTTCAGCGGCCTTCACGGATTCGGCGCGGCGTCGTGGATCGAGCCGCGCGTGCCACAGCGATTCGCAGGAGTAAATGTTTCCCAGACCAGCGACGCGCGTCTGATCCAGCAGGAATTCTTTCAAGGGACGCACCGAGGTAGCGAGTAATCGGCCGAACGTCGCAACTGTGAATTCTTTTGAAAACGCATCGACTCCCAGTGCCGCGAGCCCGCTACTCTCTTCTTGAGAATGCCACCCGTAAACACGCCCGAAATGACGCCGATCCGCGAATCCGAGCACACCGTTGCTCAATTCGAACGCGACATCGACATGGACACCGTTTTCGTCGGCGTTCGCTCGTTTGAGAAACTCTTTTTCGCCAGCAAACCAGACCAGCTGACCGTCCAGCTTGAAGTGCAAAGTGATCAGGCCCCGGTCCAGCATAAGAATCACGTACTTGCCTTTGCGCTCCACGCGCTCGATGCGGCGGCCGGCCGCAAGCTCTGCCAATCGACCCGCCGATTGTGGCTTTACCGCGATGAGATGAAAAACGTGAACGCAGCAAATGCGCTTGCCGTGAACGAGCGGGCGCAGCGTGCGGATGACGGCTTCCACTTCGGGCAGTTCGGGCATGCGCGCAAATAAGAATCAGGGTCCAGGCTTCAGCGTGAGCGAGTGCTTCTTCGCTTTGGCCTCCGCCACGTCGCTGAAAGGCGCAAGAATCGGCTTGCCTTCGTACCAATACGAAAACTGGTCGGAATAGTGGCGGCTGCCCGGCTGCCCGGACTCGCCCGAAGGAATCAGCAGAATGGATTCATCCCAATTCGCCGGATTCGCCACGAAACGCATAGCCGGTCCATGAGTCTTCGAAGCCGCGCGCACGCTGTAAATGGTTCCCGATTGCGGTTTGCCTGTAATGCTCAGAAAGGTTTTCAATAGCCTGCTCCGCCCCAGCGGGTGAAACATGTCGAGCGAATTGAATCGCTTCCATGCCCAGTCATCCACGTGTTCGCTGCCGCTGTTTTGCGCCAGCTTCTTTACCGCGTCATCCGCGGCGGCTACGAGCAGCTCATCGTAGCTTTTGTAAGCCGCCGGGAGCCATTTCGAAGGCCGGTCGGTGAGTGTCTTCTGCAGAAACGTGGTGCTGCGCCATTGATAAAACGGCGCCTCTTCGCCAAGAACCGGTTCAAGAACCAGCCTGAGCGCCGAATTTCTCGCCGCAAAAAGAAACGAAACTTCCGCGGAGTTGGCGTCCGCAATTCCGTTCCAGTCTTTTAACCGGTCAATCAGCCGCTGGGAGCGCGGGTCTTTCGGTTTCACCGTCTTTGCCGCGGCCTGGAGCTGCTCGGCAAGAAAAACGTGCGGGTAGCTGTAAGTGTCGGTCTCGACCTTCAGCATGTCCTCCACGCGCAAATCGTGCCGGTCGTGGAGCAAATCGTAGATTCTCGCCGTGCGATACGGCTCTTCCCAACGGTCCGTCAAATAGGGTTTGAAATTCGGTCCCACCACGCGCCCATTGGCCGTGGCAATCAATCCACTGTCGGGATTGAGAGCCTTGGGAAGTTGGTCAAACGGAATATAGCCGGTCCACTCGTAATCGTCCGTGTCGCCAGGGACCGGAGTTTCTCCATGCCCTTTCTTTCGAATCGGCACGCGCGCCGCCATGATATAGCCGATGTTTCCTTCCACGTCAGCGTAGACTGCGTTTTGGGCCGGCCCCCATACACGTTTCATCGCTTCGCGAAATTCTTTCCAGTTGCGCGCTTTGCCAAGCCACGCGTAGCTGTTGCCCAGGCCGCCGGGCTCCGTTGCCGTCCAGCGCATGGCGTATGCCTGGTCTCCGTCGCGATGCACCACGGGCCCGTGACGCGTGACGATGACCTGCAAGTGTTCATCGGGCCGCCCCTTGACGCGAATCGCTTCGTCGATGACCTGCGCCTTTACCCACGCACCTTTGACGCGATACTCATCCGGCGCAGCAGGATTGAACGTCTCGGTATACAGATCCAGTACGTCCGCGCCGTTGTTGGTAAAGCCCCACGCGATGCGATCGTTGTGGCCGATGATGACCATCGGCGACCCTGGCAAAGCGAAGCCCTTCACGTTCCATCCCGGGGCGGTGACGTGCACTTCGTACCAGATCGAAGGCATCGTCAACTCTAGGTGTGTATCATTGGCAAGCAGTGGCTTACCCGTCGCCGTGTGCGCGCCGCTAACCACCCAATTGTTGCTGCCGAGCCCCGCGCGAATCTCGTTGCTTGATGCGGCGAGAAACTCCACGACCGATGGTGCCAACTCCGAAGTCAGGTCAGGAGCGCTGTTTTGCGACGCGCCGGCATTTGGTTTCGCCAGGCCCGCCTTGAAAACGGTATCCGGCTGCATATCGTCATCATCGTCTTCATCAGGATCGGTAGCCGTGCGCTGAGAGCCGTCATTGGGAACATTCGGATCCCCCACGACGAAATGGTCCAAGGGTGATTCGATCGAGAAGAGGTCTTTGGCGCGGTCCGCGTCGGCTCTCGCTGTGACCTTCGCGCGATTGATTTCGCGCTCGCGAGTGTCGGCTAAAGTCCGGTACATGTAGCCCGAGATGGCCAGCGTGTCGGCCGCCTTCCACGGTTGCGGCTTGTAACTGAGCAGTGAAAACTCGAGCGGCAGATTGCTTCCGTGCTGCGCGATGAATTCATTCACGCCTCGCGCATAGGCTTCCAGAATCTTGCGCGGCTCGGGCTCAAGCGCAGTAGCTTCGCGATCCGCTACACGGCCCAAGCCGAGCCTCCGGAAATCCCTATCAATTTGCAGCGTCGGCTCGCCTAGGATTTCCGAAAGCTGCCCCCGCGCTGCGCGCCGGAGCAAATCCAATTGCCAGAGCCGATCCTGCGCCATGACGTAGCCTTGTGCTTCCGCCGCGTCCTCGGCCGACGCCGCCCGGATATGCGGCACGCCCCAGCCATCGCGGTCCACCGTAACTTCCGCCTGAAGGCCGGATACAGTAATGCTGCCATCGAGCTGCGGAAGCGGCCGGTAGACAAACCACCAAGCCACTGCGCCAGCCAAAATGACAAGGAACCCCAGAATCCACGAGGAGATTCGGATGAAAGTTCGCAAAGGCGCTCCCGGGTAAGCTGAGAAGAAATTAGTTTAGAGGAGCCATTTCCCAACCGCAACCGTGCGGGAAAGTGTGCAACGATGCCTATTTCTTCTTGGGCGCCGAAGGGGGCGCCGGTGGCGGCGCCGGTTTCACATCCGTCGCCGCTTTTTGCAGGTCCGTAATCGCGGTGCCATTCAATTCATAAAGCGCCGGCTCACCCTCGCGCTTGGCAATGTAGGCGTCGCCGGTCTTTGCAATAAGCACTTTCTCCACCCGCTTCCCGCTACCGGAAGTCACGGTCACGTCGAGCGAAGACGCCGTGAATCCGTTCTCCGGGAACTTCGTCGCGGTCAAATCCCGAATGTCGCTGACGAGCGTGCTTACACTGCCCTCGTCCATCTTCTTCCCATTCGACCACCAGTCGGACCCGCTGCGCGTAAGGAAGTAGCCCTTCGCCCCGTCATGAATTTCAATCTTCTCCGGGTCGATAAATCCGAAATCAAACAGTTTTTTGTTCCGAAAATCGTCGAGGCTCTTGTCCACTGAAGTGCCCACCGACGACAAGACCCTGTACACCCCCGCCACAGCGCTCGATTTCGCGTAATAGTCATCCTTGTCTTTGCGGACCTGGAGCTCCTGCGTCCCCGCAACATCGGTGATCTTGACGGTAACTACGGGCTTGCCGGTATTGAACGCGCCCAAGTCTTTTTTTTCAACGTCCGTGGCGCTCAGTTCCATCTTTGCATCTCCGAGCGAGCGCACCAGGTCTTCCACTGCCGACTGGTTCGCCCGCATGGGCTTGGGCTTGAGGATTTGCCACTGGTCCTTGTCTCGTCCGAATTCGATCGTTTCCCTCTTCGCCGTCAGCTCCACGCGGCTCAGCTTCTCGGAATCAAACGTTAGCAGCCGCTTATCCCGCAGGTCATTCTCGCTCTTGTCCAGGCTGTTCTTGCTATAGCTCGCGACCAGGAAAACTCGTGGATCGCCTGACAATTCGGCATAGCTGCCAGAACTCGTGGGAGTCTGGTCTCCAACCAAGAGCTTCACCGTTTTTCCATCTTTCTTTGTGGCGGTGATCGACAACAACGGCTTTGTCAATCCGTACGGCTCGACGCTCGCTGGCTTGTCTTCCAACAATTTGTCCGCGTTGAGCGAGGCAAACGTCGAGATCAAACTAGACACGGCATCCTGGTCGGCGGGTAACGCTTTCGGTCCTGTGATGGACCATTTGCTTCCCGTCCGCTTAAGTTCGACCGGCTCCGATCCTAGCTTTTCAAGTTTAAGGGATTCGATCTGATCCTGCGGCAGATCCACGATCTTGGTGACCACGGGCGTGACGGGCGGCTTGGTTGCCGAAGCCTCTTTTCGGTTCAACCACCAGAACAAGCCCGCGAAAATCGCCAGAACAACCGACGCCATCAATAACCGACCCTGCTTCATTTTCTTAGCGCCTCTTCCACCAGGTGAAGAAACCGGTTCCCACAACGAGAAGCGGCACAACCACAACGCCGAACCAGAATGTCGCCTGCATCCGTTGCGTGGTCAGATTGACAGGACGGTCTTCGTGCGATTTCGGCTGAATAGAAATGAGATCCTCGTCCGAGGAAAGCCAGTTGACCATATTTACGAAGAGATCCCGGTTGCCGAGCTGTCGCGAGCCTAGGATGCTGTTTTCTGCGGCATACGACGTACCCACGACCACGAACCGGCCCTGGGGCGAACCATTGTAGGTGCCGGCTGCCGCCAGTGTCAGCGGGCCTTTCTTGCCCTTGCTCGGGTCAACCTTGCCGTCGGCTCCAATCTTGTCCACACCGACGCTGTCGTCTGTCGTATCCACCAGTTTTGTCACCGTAGTCTTGTCCGTGGATTTGACGTCCAGCGAGCGCGCCAATGGATACGCCGTGGGAACCCGCGTCAGCGGTTCCGTGATGGGGTGCGAGTCATAGCTGAGAATGAAGGGAATCGACGGCCCCAGGTTGAATATCCTTCCGAAACCGCTGAGGTCCAAGACCAGATTCTTGTCAGGAGTAACTCCCCACGTCTCTAGCACTTTGTCTAGCGCTTCATTCTCACTCGGCGGCTCTGAGCTTCCCAGCCGCAAAGTAGTGTCGAGAAGAAACAGGGCCCGTCCGCCGCCTTCCACATATCTCTCTATCGCGGAGTCCACCGGAGCCGGGTAGTCGTTTTTCGGCCCGCCAATGACCAGAACGGTGCAGTCTTTCCCAATCTCGGCATTAGCCGCAGGTGGCGGTTGGCCGAGGCTTAGGGTCTTTCCCGATTCCGTAGCGGTTGGCTTCAGGGATTCCGTCCGGATCTTATAATTCTCCCGTTCGAGTAGTGTCTTCAGGTCCGAGTATCCTCGCTCATCCTGCTGGTCTGCGGAATGCTCGCCGGCAACCGCGAGCATGCACACCGTGCGTTCTCCGGTCCTGGTGGCACGGATGAGCGCTGCCGTGATTTCCTCTTCGGTCAGACTCTTGGCTCCTTCTTTCCGCGCACCGGTGTCCACGACGACTGGCGAATCCGGCCGGAAGCCCGCGGCCCTGGCTTCCTGCGGTTTGCGCTCCGGGTCGATATACCTCGCGTGCACTTTCGGGGAAAGGCTCGAGTAGCGATCCAGCGTATCTCGCGCTTCCGTGAAATCGGAACCGAAGTAGGTGAGCTCCGTGTCGGTTTTCAGCCCTTTCACGATCTTGATGGTCTGGTCGGACAAACTGAACTGTTTGTTGGAGGTCGAGTCGTATGATTTGTTGTAGCGGTCCGCAAAAACATTCACAAAGACAAGCACGCCAACAACCACGATGATGTACAAGAATGCAAACGCGGAATATTTCGTCGGTCTTGCTTTAAGCCACGCGGGCGCCATTTACGATCTCCACCGCAGGGATTCCATCTGCCGCAAAATCAGGAAAAGCGCGAAGAAAATGAAAGAGACGTAAAAAACCACGTCCTTCAAATCGACGAGTCCTTTGCTGAAGTTGTCCATGTGCGTGATGATCGACAGATAGTTAAGAACTTTTGAGAAGCGGGAATCCGCAAAGTTTGTAAACCAGCTCAGCATGTAGAGCATGAGGCTCGCAAAAAACGTAATCGCTCCGGCGATGATCTGATTGCTGGTCAGTGACGAAATAAACGCGCCCAGGGCCAGCAAACAAGCGCCTTGCAGCAGCAATCCAAGGTAGGCAACCGCCACCGGTTTCCAATCCGGCTTGCCCCAGAAGAACAGCAGAGCAACGGTGAGCAAAGACGTGCCCAGCGCACACATATACAGCAAAAGGGCGCCCAGCCATTTGCCCAGCACAATTCCGATGTCTTCGATGGGTGATGTGAGAAGCAATTCAATCGTGCCGTTGCGTTTTTCTTCGGCGAACAACCGCATGGTGATCATCGGTATCAGGAACAGGGATACTGTTCCGGCAAACCCCAAAATCGGGCGAATGATTTGGTCATTGACGTTGGTGGGTCCGCCGCCGCCCATCATTTGTGCGCGGAAGGTGTAGTTCACGAAATCGCGCGACGCGACGTAGAAAACGAGTCCAAAGATGAAGGCGAAGAGAGCGATCACCGCGTACCCTATCGGTGAGACGAAGTAGCTGCGTAACTCCTTCCGGCAGATGATCCAGATATTTCTCAATGCGGTCATTGCGCGGTTTCCTTTGTCTTGGATTTTTCCGCGGGGGCCGCGGATTGTTCTTGCGTCAGCTGGAGGAAGACTTCTTCCAGGCTCACCGATGCGGGCCGCAACTCGTTCAGATCCCATCCTGCCGCGACCACGGCGCGCGCCAACTCGCCACGAGCTAGAGAGCCTTTGCGGTTTTCCACTTCAAATGCGCTCCCGTTTGCGCGTTTTTCCTTGAACGCAACACGGCTCACGCCGGCGACTTTTCCCAGCCGTTCCTGCACGGCTACGGTATCGAGCGCGCCGTCTGGCGATCCTACTTCCACCAGCACCGATTCCGCGCCACGCCCGCGCGCTCGCAGGTTGCTCACCGAGTCGGTCGCCACCAGCCTTCCTTTGCTGATGATGATCACCTGCTCGCAGGTCTGTTCCACTTCGGGCAGGATGTGCGTGCTCAAAATAATGGTGTGGTCGCCCGCCAGGCTCTTGATGAGGTCTCGCGTTTCATTGATTTGCTTGGGGTCGAGTCCCGCGGTCGGTTCGTCCAGAATCAGCACGTCCGGATTGTGCAGAATGGCCTGCGCCAGTCCAACGCGCTGCCGGTAGCCTTTCGACAGCTTCCCGAGCAGCTTGTCTGTCACATCCGTGATAGCGCAGCGCTCGCATGCCGAGTCCACGCGCTGTTTCAAGTCCGACCCGGACAATCCCTTGAGCTTGCCGACAAACTGCAGATACTCCGTCGCCCGCATCTCTTGATAAAGCGGGGGCGTCTCCGGCAAATAGCCGATCCGCTTTTTCACTTCCATGGGCTGTTCGAGCACGTCGAAGCCCGCCACTGACACCGCCCCCGATGTGGGAGGCAGGAAACACGTCAACATGCGCATCGTGGTGGTCTTGCCCGCGCCGTTGGGGCCAAGAAAACCGACAATCTGGCCTTTCTCCACCTCGAACGAGATGTGATCCACTGCCGTAGTCCGTGCGTACCTCTTTGTAAGCTCGCTGACTTTGATCATAATTTTTTTTAGTTTTGGAGAAACTCGCCAACTCGAGACGATTGAGAACCGCCGAGAGCTTCACTGGATTCTTAGCAGTGAAACAATATCCTAAGAACTCCGGGAGCCGTGTGTCAACCCTCCCACAAAGATTCTGATTGTGTTTTCCAGAAAAAAGCTGCCTGCGGGAAGACTTGGCTTCCTTTTTATCGTCTCTTTCGGAACACAACCGCAAGGTCTGCCCGACCGTCCTGTTACAATTCCAATAGGAGCCAGGAGGAGCAAGCAGGAATCTGAGCCATGTTGGTCGTGCGCTTCATCGGCGTGTTGGTGTTAGTCGCCCTCAACGGCTTCTTTGCGGCCACGGAATTCTCGCTGGTGGCCGTGCGCTTGTCGCGCATCCGCCAGCTCATCGCCAAGGGTAGCGCTCGCGCACGTGTCGTCGAGGGTTTGCTTGGCGACTTGCATCGCGTCGTTTCTGGTGTTCAGCTGGGCATCACGCTGACCAGCCTGGCCATCGGAGCTCTCGGCGAAATCGCACTCGCAAGAGGTTTCGAGGCATTGTGGCCCGCCAAGCCTGGCCTGAACGTAATTTTTCTGGCCCACGGTCTCGCTGTAGCCAGCGCCTTCGCATTGTTGAGCGCCCTCCACGTAGTCATCGGCGAGCTGGTTCCGAAAACCGTGAGCCTCGCCCGCCCGGAACGCGTCGCTCTTTTGGTGGCCATTCCTTTCCGCTGGTTCCTCAATACCTTCCGGTTGGCCATCAATCTATTGGACGGCGCGTCCAGCGGAATCGTGAGAGCCCTGGGCGTTTCCGTCGCGCCAACGCACGGCGTTGCCCACTCGACCGAAGAGCTTCAAATCCAGATTCAGCAGGCGCGCGAGCGCGGCCTTCTCGCTCCCGGCGAGGAAAAATTCATTCTCAGCGCCATCGAGCTTTCGCAAATTCAAGTCCGCGAAATCATGGTCCCGCGTCCGGACATGCACACGCTTCCCATCGAGTCGAGCCTCGATGATGTCATGCGCGCCTTTGCCACCACGCAGCGCTCGCGCATTCCGGTTTATCGCGGCTCGCTCGACCACATCATCGGTTTCGTCCACATCAAGGACATGATGTGGGTTCTTCTGGACCGCGAACGCCGCCTCGAGGAAAACATCGCCACCCCTGGGTTTGACCTGCGGCGGGTTTTGCGCGAAGTCCTGATCGTCCCGGAAACCAAGCCTGCGAGTGAATTGCTTCTCGAACTTCGGACGCGCCGCGTGGGCTTGGCGATGGTCGTAGATGAATTCGGCAGCATTCTCGGGCTTTGCACCATCGAAGACATCATCGAGCAGATGGTGGGAGAAATTCACGACGAATTCGACGTGGAAGAGAAGCCGCTCCCCCTGGCCGATGGCGCCATGATCTTCGACGGCGCCTCCAACGTTCGCGACCTCGACGCGCAGTACAACATCACGTTGCCTGAGGATCCTGCTTACGCCACGGTCGGCGGTTTCGTTCTCGATCAACTGGGCTTCATCCCAAAGGGCGGCGAAAGTTTTGACTACGGCAACCATCATTTCACCGTGATCGAAATGGACGGCAAGCGCGTCGCCCGCGTAAAAATCCAGCGCATGCGCGCGCCGGAA
>DATFSR010000098.1:0-15046 GCA_035262505.1 Candidatus Acidiferrum sp.
GGGAATTTGTGCGCAAGCGGATCTTTACCGCGACCGGGGTCGAGCCGGAAATTGTCATCATCAAAACGGCCGGCGATAAAATGCTGCATGCGCCCGTGGCGCAAATCGGCAGCAAGGGAATTTTCATCAAAGAACTGGAAGAGGCGCTGCTCGAGGAAACCATCGACCTGGCCGTGCATAGCGTGAAAGACATTCCAACCGACATCAACTCGCGGCTGATGTTTCCCGCAGTTTGCAAGCGCGACGATGTGCGGGATTGCCTGGTGGGCTCGACGCTCGCGAACCTCCGCAACGGAGCGCGCGTGGGGACGAGTAGTCTTCGGCGCCAGGCGCTGCTCCGGCACGTTCGCGCGGACCTGGATTTGCGCGATTTGCGCGGCAACGTGGACACGCGCCTGCGCAAAGTGGAAAGCGGGGAGTACGAGGCCATCGTCGTTTCGAAAGCCGGACTCGACCGATTGGGATTCAGCCAGCGCATTTCCGAAGTCCTTTCACCCGAAGTGTGCATGCCAGCAGTGGGTCAGGGCGCCATTGCGGTGGAATGCCGCTTGAAGGACCGTGAAGCGGAAGAATTACTAGCGCCGCTCGATGATGCGGAAACGCGCGCCGCCATCATTGCCGAACGCGCGCTGCTGGGAGCGCTGCACGGCGGATGCCAGGTTCCCATGGGCGCGTTTGCCCGCGTCGAACAAGGCCAACTGGTAATAGATGCGTGCGTGTGCTCGATCGATGGGGTCAACTGCGTGAAGCAGCATGCGGCTGCGCCGCCGGACCAAGCACCACGACTCGGCGAACACATGGCGCGGTTGCTGCTCGAAGCCGGCGCGCAACCCATTCTCGAAGAGGTGGCTCGTCAGCGTGCCTGAAAGCCTTTCAAGCTCGCTCGCAGGGAAGCGCATTGTGATTACCCGCGCGGCGGCGCAGAGTGAGGCGCTTGCTCGAGAGCTTTCCGCCCACGGCGCATTTTCCGTCGTATTGCCGATGGTGTCGTTTGCAGAACCGGAAGACTACGCGCCGCTGGATCGCGCCATCGCGGAAATTCAGCAGTTCAATTGGCTGATCTTCACGAGCGCCCAAGCCGTCAGCGCGGTCGTCCGAAGAAGCGCCGAGTTGAGCCAGCCGCTGATTCGAACGGAGAACCGGTTGGGAGTTGCATGTGTGGGTCCCGTCACTGCCGAAGCAGCACGAAACGCCAAGCTCCCCGTAGAATACGTGGCAGTGATGCACAACGGCATGGGACTCGCCAACGAATTGAGCGGCAAGCTGCAAGGAACGAAAGTCTTGCTGCCGCAAAGCGACCGTGCCAATCCTGATTTGCCAGCGGCACTAAAGGGATTTGGCGCTCGTGTTACAGAAGTTGTCGCGTATCGCACGCTTCGTCCGGTAGAAACGGAACAAAATGCATTGAGGGAGGTTATTGAGAGCCGGGCAGATGCGATTTTGTTTTTTAGTCCGTCTGCTGTACAACATTTTGCGGAACTGGTTGGTTCCGAGAAATTGCGAACAATCCAACAAACGTTGGCCGTTACTGCGGTCGGGCCGGTCACGGCAAAGGCTTTGCGAGAAGCGGGGCTCGAGCGAATCGTGGTCGCGGCGGACACTACCGCCGCGGCGGTGATTGACGCTCTGGAAAAATATTTTACCGCCGCGAATGCCGCGCCAGCAGGAGCGAACCAAGCATGAGCTTTCCCACACACCGTCCCCGGCGTTTGCGAAGCACCGAGGCACTTCGCAACATGGTCCGCGAAACGCGCCTGACCACGGCCGGATTGATCTATCCAATGTTCGTGTGTCCCGGAACAAAGGTTCGGCAAGAAGTTGCCTCGATGCCCGGCATTCACCAGCAATCGGCGGATCGGATTGTCGAAGAGTGCAGGGAAGTGGAGTCCCTTCGGATTCCCGCTGTGATTCTCTTCGGCATCCCCGAAACAAAAGACCCGCGCGGAGCAAGCTCGCTGAGTGAGCACGGCGTCGTGCAACGTGCGATCGAGGGAATTCGCAAAGCAAACCTCAATTTGCTTGTCATTACCGACGTCTGTCTTTGCGAGTACACCGACCACGGCCACTGCGGCGTCATCGAGAATGGGGAAGTGGCGAACGACGCGACGTTGGAAATACTGGCCCAGCAAGCGCTATCCCACGCGCGCGCAGGCGCGGACATTGTCGCTCCTTCCGATATGATGGACGGACGCGTGGGGGCGATTCGGAAGATGCTCGACGCGAACAAATTCGAAAACGTGGCGATTCTCTCCTACGCCGCAAAATACTGCTCCGGGTTTTATGGCCCGTTTCGCGAAGCTGCGCAATCCGCGCCGCAGTTCGGCGACCGCCGCAGTTACCAGATGGATCCCGCGAACGTACGTGAGGCGCTGAAGGAAGTGCGGATGGATCTGGAAGAGGGCGCAGACATGGTGATGGTGAAGCCGGCTCTGCCGTACCTCGATGTGATCTGGCGCGTGCGCGAGGCATTCGACGTTCCCGTGGGCGCGTACAACGTAAGCGGCGAATACGCGATGGTGAAGGCCGCGGCGCGAAACGGGTGGCTCGATGAGAAGCGCGTGGTCCTCGAAATTCTGACAGGCATTCAGCGCGCCGGCGCGGATCACATCCTGACTTATCACGCCAAGGATGTGGCGCGGTGGCTAAAAGCATGCTAAAGGAAAAGCTTGATTAGACTAGTCCAGCTTGACTAGATGAATAAAGCACAAACCAAACTGGAACGCGAAAGCAAACGTTCGCGCGAAATCTTCGAGCGCGCCGAAAGGGTTCTCGTCGGCGGCGTGAACAGCCCGGTGCGCGCGTTCCGCTCGGTCGGCGGGGAGCCGCTGATCATCGAGCGCGCCAGCGGACAGTACCTCTACGACGCCGACGGCAACGAACTGCTCGACTACGTTTGCTCATGGGGTGCAATCCTTCTTGGTCACTCGAACGCGGCAATTGCTGAGGCTATTACAGACCAAGCCAAGCGCGGCACAAGCTTTGGCGTGACCACCGAACTCGAGATAGAGCTCGCAACGCTCATCAGACAGGCCATCCCGTTCCTCGAAAAAATCCGTTTCGTCTCCAGTGGCACCGAAGCGACCATGAGCGCAGTGCGGCTGGCGCGCGGCGTCACCAAGCGCGACTTCATTGTGAAGTTCGAAGGCTGCTATCACGGGCACGCCGACAGTTTTCTTTCGCAGGCAGGCTCGGGGCTGGCGACGCTGGGAATCGCGGAGTGCCCCGGAGTGCCGCAAACGCTCGCGGAGTTGACGCTGAATGTCCCCTTCAATGATTTGCAGGCCGTCGAAAAGGCTTTCTCGGCACACAAAGACAAAATCGCCGCGGTCATTGTCGAACCGATTGCAGCGAACATGGGAGTGGTGCCGCCGGAGGCGGGGTTTCTCAAAGTCTTGCAGGAAATCGCTCATCACAACGGTGCGCTGCTCATCGTGGATGAAGTCATCACCGGGTTCCGCCTGAAGAACGGTTCCGCGCAAGAGTTGCTCGGTATTGAAGGCGATCTTACGACGCTTGGAAAAATTATCGGCGGCGGGGTTCCTGTGGCTGCCTACGGTGGGCGGGCGGAGCTGATGAACCACGTTGCGCCGCTCGGGCCGGTTTACCAGGCGGGAACGCTGGCAGGAAATCCGCTGGCGATGCGCGCCGGAATCGCAGCCTTGAAGCAACTGACAAAACCGGGAATATACGAGCAGATGGAGCAGTTGGCGCAAGGTCTCGTTATCGGCTTGCGCGCCGAATTGGCTGCGGCTGGAATTGCAGCACAGATCAATGCAGTCGGCTCGCTGGCCACAGTTTTCTTTGCGCCCGGGCCAGTCGGGAATTATTCGGACGCGAAGCGTTCGGACACCAAGCGCTACGCGCGGTTTTTTCGTGAGATGCTCGCGCGGGGAATCTTTCTGGCGCCTTCCCAGTTCGAAGCGGCATTTCTTTCCGCTGCGCACACCTCCGCCGACATTGACAAAACTTTAGCCGCAGCTCGCGACGCCTTGCAGTCCATGGCGGCAGAGCCTGTTGCCTGATTCCACTCCTAGGAGCGAACACGAATGCCAGAGGGTATCGAACTTCCCGAAGCGCATCACACACACGAAGATCATCCGCTGGTCGTCCCGGTTTCCGTGACCATTTCCATTTTGGCGGTGCTCGTGGCCATCGTTACCTTGATGGGACATCGCGCACACACAGAAGAGCTGTCCCGCGAAACGCAAGCCGCCAGCCGGTGGGAGCAGTATCAGGCCAAGAGCATCCGGCAACGCATGGCCCAAGTAGGATCTGACCTTATTAGCGTCGTTGCGCCACTCAACAAGGAAAAAGGCGAGTCGTTAGCCCAAAAATACGAGAAGGAAGTGGAGCACTATGCATCCGACAAGGAGGATGTGAGCAAGATTGCCGAAGAATTAGAAGCCGAGCGCGATCGCGCCATGCACCGTGCAGATCGTTTCGATCTCGGCGAAGTGCTTCTTGAAATTGGACTGGTCATCTGTTCCCTCACACTGCTTGCGAAAAGGAAGATCTTCTGGGTCGGCGGCACACTCATAGCGCTTGTTGGTTTTGGGGTCGCCTTGACGGGTTTCTTGATGCACTGACTCAAGCGTGCGCCGGCGGCTGCGAGCTACGAAGCCGCGCTATTTCGAGTGCCAGGCTCTCCATCTTGCCGAGTAATTCCTGGTGACGCGCGTCCTCCGTTGCCGGTTTCTTGCCAATGAAGGTTAGTGTGCCTCCCGGCTCGAGGATGCACTGGTCGACTTCCGCCAGCGAGGCGAAGCCCTGTTTGTGCGCGGCAGCCTGCAACTGCGCCATGGTGATGAGTTCCTTCCGCAAGTGTTGAGCCCGGATCTTACCGTCTTCGATCAGAACGTCGGCCCTTCCTTCGACCACCTGGTCGAGCTTGCGGTGATCATAGAGAAAGCGGACAACGAGATAATTAGTGACAAGCAGGGAAGTGGCGCCGATGATTCCCCCCAGAACGGTGTTGTCGTCGCCGATGATGGCGTTCTGGACGGTGTTGGATAGCGTCAACAGAACGACCAAGTCGAAGGGGTTGAGCTGGACGAGTTCGCGCTTCCCGGAAAGCCGCAGGCTGATCACGAGAAAGGCGTAAATCACCACGGGGCGAAGAATTTTCTCGAGGAGCGGGATCCCCAGGACGAACATGTCTTTCCAAATGTCATGCATTGCGCAAGAGCCTCCTCAGAAAGAGTCAAACCAATATCGCACAACCCAAAACTTGCGACGAAAAAGAAACTATAAAACGAAATTCGCTTTGGTTTTTGCTTCGAGAGCGGGCTAGTCGCCGGTGGTCCGGAGCCCTGTCCCGTCATTCATTGGTGACAGGGATCAGGCGATTACCCCTCAAGCAAGCGGGAATCTCCTATCATAGAGACAGCTAGTCCCTCCATCAGCAAGGACGGATCGGCAAGCGAATAGCAGGCAGAAAGCTGAGCGTGTGTTCTCGCGCGCGAGGTTACCAGCACGGACGTGCGTCGCGAGCGAAAACCCTATGGCACAGCCCCCAACTCCCGAGACCGGCCGAACCATCAGCCCGGAGCAGCTCGCTGCTTTGCTGCGCCGGATGGAGTCCGAGCGGCAGGTGCTCGCCGAGATTGTCCACGCGCTCAATCAAACCGCGAACCTGGATGAGTTGCTCGCGGGAATCCATCAAGCGTTGAAGAAGGTGCTCCCGGCGGAAAACTGCTTTGTCGCCATGCATGAAGCCGCGACAGACACTTTTTCATTTCCATTTTTCGTGGACGAAGTGGATGTTGCGCCGCCACCGCCTCAAAAGGTTGGCCACAGCTGCAGCGCCTATGTTTTTCACAAGGGCGTTCCGATGCTCATTCCCCAAATGGAATTCGACCGGCTTGCAGCTGCCGGGGAAGTAGAGCTGGTCGGCGCTCCGGCTCCAGCGTGGCTGGGTGTTCCCCTCAAGACGCCGAACGAAACGATAGGAGTGCTCGTCGTCCAGCATTATGAGAACGAAAAAGCCTACGACCAGCGCGATCTGGAGTTTCTGAATTCCGTCGGCGGGCACATCGCTTTGGCCATCGAACGTCGGCGCGCGGAAGATGCGCTGCGAAAAAAAGAAGAGATGTTCCGGTTGCTCTTCAGCCACAATCCGCTCCCCACGTGGGTGATCGACCCGAAAACTCTAAAGTTTCTTGAGGTAAACGAAGCCGCCGTTCGTGTGTACGGGTATTCTCGCCAGGAATTCCAGAGCATGTCCATCCTTGATGTCCGGCCCGATGAAGAGAAAATCAAGCTGCTCAATGCCCTCAACGAATACACCGGCGATGGACTCTATCGGGGCCATTGGAAGCATCGCAAGAAGGACGGGAAAATCATCGAGGTCGAGGTAACCGCTCATGAATTGGAGTATTCGGGGGAAAGGGTCCGCCTGATTGTTGCGCAGGACGTCAGCGAGCGGCACCTTCTCGAGCAACGGCTTCGGCAATCCCAAAAAATGGAAGCGGTGGGGCGGCTGGCAGGCGGCGTGGCGCACGATTTCAACAATCTCCTCATGGTGATCAAGGGGCACACGGAACTTCTTCGCAACGTTCTGCCGCCCGCAGATGAATACACTCGGAAGATTGAGCACATCGAGCGTGCGGCGGACCGCGCTTCCGGCCTGACGCGCCAACTTCTGGCTTTCAGCAGATTGCAAATGCTTCAGCCCAAGGTCATGAATCTGAACGACGCCGTTGCTGATATGGGGCGCCTGCTCCCGAGGCTGATCGGGGAAGACATCGAACTCGTCATTCGGGCTTCGGACAATTTGGGCGCTATTCGCGCCGATCGCAGCCAGATGGAACAAATCATCATGAACCTGGTGGTCAACGCTCGCGACGCCATGCCGGACGGGGGCAAACTGATCATCGAGACGTCCAACATCGAGCTAGACCGTCTTTACAACGAGAAGCATCCCATTGTTCGCGAGGGCTGCTACGTCCTGCTCTGCGTGTCCGACACCGGCACGGGAATGAGCATGGAAACCCAGGCGCACATTTTTGAGCCGTTCTTCACTACGAAGGCCCAAGGGAAAGGCACGGGCCTTGGTCTCGCCACGGTGTATGGCGTGGTCAAGCAGAGCGGTGGATTTATTTGGGTCTACAGCGAACTGGGAAGAGGCACAACCTTCAAAATTTATTTTCCGCGGATCGATCAGCCCGTGGATCGTGTCGATGCCACGCCAGTCTTTTCCGAAGCGCCGAGCGGAAATGAGACGATCTTGCTCACAGAAGACGAACGCGATGTTCGCGAAGTGGCTCGCGAGTTTCTGGAATCCGGGGGCTATACGGTCATCGAGGCTCGCGACGGAATTGAAGCGCTGGGACTTGTCGAGAAGCACGAGGGCGCCATCGATCTGTTGATCACCGATATGGTGATGCCGCGGATGACGGGGCAAGAACTTGCCGCCCGCCTAAAAGAACAACGGCCAAAACTGCGGATGTTGTATATGTCCGGATACAGCGAAAGGGCCGCCGCGGACTCCTTGCGCGCGGAGCCTGGCGTGAAGTTGTTGGCAAAGCCGTTCAGCCGCAGCGCGCTTCTGCGCACGGTTCACGAACTTTTGAAGAGCAATTGAGCTTGCTTTTGCCCGCGCGCTACCGGGATTCCGAGAACTCACCGAGAATTTGATGATCTCCCGTTTGATGCAATTGGCTCGTGAATCAGTCGAAGGCCCTCCGGCGCAATCAGTTGCGGACTCACTTAAAGTAATTCTTTAACTTTGCGGCGCAAGCTAGCCTGCGGCTTCGCCCGAAGGCTTTGGGCTAGTGGAGCTTCGGATGGCGCTTGTGCCACTCGGTGTGCAATTGGAAAGTGCGCGCGGCCTGGATGGCGGCGAGGTCGCCTCCGGCTTGCGCCATGAATTGGATTCCGATGGGAAGATTCTTATCCGTGAAACCGCAAGGAACGGAGAGCGCGGGGAGGCCGCAAAGATTCCCGATGGCGCCCTGAGGGTCCGGGAAAGCCAGCCCCGTTTCCAAATTGAGATTGAGCGGAGTCGCGGGAACCGGCTGCGACGGCGCCACGAGCACGTCAAAACTTTCGAAGACGGCGTCCATTTTTTTCTGCAGAATCTCGCGCACCTTGAGGGCCTGCTGATAGTCCGCGGCGGAATATTGCTCGTTCAAATAGCCGAGGATCTGCGCCAGAGGGTCGGTCAGTTCGCTGAGTTTTCCAGAACGAATCAACGGGCGGAAAGAAGCCGCTGCTTCCACTTGTACGATGAGAGATGCAGCGTCTTCCCACGGGCCGCTGGGCAAGGCGACGTCTTTCATGCCGTTGAAGATTTTCTTCAGAGAAGCTTTTGCGGCTGCGACCGGCTTCGCCGCCCCGCCCTCGTAGGATTTCCAGGCATTCGAAAGCCAGGCGACGCGCAGCTTCAGCGATTCGACGGAAGGCGAGTAGGTGAATGCCGCCTTGTCGATGGCAATCGTGCCGCGATCTTTTAGATCGTGGCCCGCGATGGCTGCAAAGATGCGCGCGCAATCTTCCGCGCTGCGAGCCATGGGACCAATTTTGTCCATGGAAGGTGCAAGGGCCATGGCTCCGTAGCGGCTCACGCGGCCGTAAGTGGGACGCAGGCCGCTAATGCCGCAGAACGCCGAAGGGCAAATGATCGAGCCCCAGGTTTCCGTGCCGATGGCAAAAGCAGCAAGGCCCGCAGCAACAATGGCGCCGGAGCCTGAGGAAGAGCCGCAAGTCCAGCAGCTAGGATCCCAGGGATTTTTGGCCTCGTCCTGCAAAGATGCCGAAGCGAAGCGATAGCCCGAGCCGCCGGCGAGTTCGATCATCGAGGCCTTGCCAATCATCACCGCGCCGACGTTTTTCAAGTGCTCGATCACCGTGGCGTTGTATTCGAAGACCTGATTCGCGTAAGGCTTTGCTCCCCAGGTGGTGGGGATGCCCTTCACGGCGAGCAGATCTTTCGCGGCGTAAGGGATGCCGTGAAGAGGCCCGCGGTAGTGGCCACGGCGGATTTCTTTTTCAGCGGCTTTGGCTTGCTCGAGGGCGATTTCGGGCGTGAGCATGGCATATGCATTGAAGCGCGGGCCGAGCTTCTGGCTGCGGTCGAGATAAAGCTGCGTCAGCTCGACGGGGGAGAGCTTTTTCGACTCGATGCGTTTCGCGAGTTCGCTGACCGAAAGGTAGAAGGTTTCTTCGCCGGGCATCGGAGAGACTCCTCAGGATTTCTTGGGCGAGCTGGCTTTGGCCGTTGCAGGCATCTCGTGCTTTACCTCGCGCTCCATCAAGGGTTTCAAATAGAGCGCCGGCCCGCCGCCATTGTCTGTGGGGAACGCGCGAAGACGATCGAGTGCGGCTTGACCGTCAGCGGCGATTCGGCGCAGGTCCGACTTTTGCGCCTCGCTGAGGCGCGAGCCGTATTGCGTAAAGACAGCTTGAAGGCGCGACTCCATTTCCGCTTGGCTTTCGGGCGAGAGCTTGGGCCCGCCGGGCGAAGGCGTTTGTAGCGGCTGCGCCGCGGCAGCGGGTTCGCGGGCCAAAAGTTCGGCAGGCGAAAGGGAAGCAGCTGCGGAAACAAAGGCCGCACGGCGAGCAAATTCGCGTCGAGAAATTGCAGAGCCATTCTTAGCGCTCATGGTGAGGCCCCCAGGGTTGGAAGTGCGTTCGAACGGCGTGAAGTGAGGCTACAGAATCTGCTTTCGAGCGTCAACTGAGACGAAGGGGACGGTTCGCCAACCGAACAATGACTTTCGATTCACTCTTTGCGAGCGAATTCGGCTGCCGTGTTTGGTGAAACCTGGTTGGCCGCCGGAGGGCGCCGAGCAGCTATTCGTGCCGCAGGGCGACCAGAGGGTCGACACGCATGGCGCGACGCGCAGGGATGTAGCTGGCCAGCGCCGCGACGGCAACGAGCAGTACAGGGACCAGCACGAGCGTCGTCGGGTCATACAAGGTGACGTTAAAAAGCAGACGCCGGATGAGGCGCCCCGCAGCGACCGCGCACGGTACGCCGACAGCAATACCAAGCAGTGCGAGCGCCAGCGTCTCGCGCAAGACCATGCTCATAACCGAGCGCGGTTGCGCGCCAAGGGCCATACGAATCCCGAGTTCATGCGTCCGCCGTGAAACGGAATACGAGATCACTCCAAAGATGCCTACCGCGGCAAGAACCAAAGCAATGGCGCCGAACAAGGCGAGAAGCAAGGTGCGAAAACGGGGCTGCGCCACAGATGCATTCAGGACATCCGGGAGCGCGGCGATATCCGTTATCGGCAAATTCTTGTCGATGCCGTGCGTCGCTGCCCTGATCGCTCCAACTACGGCCGAAGTCGTCAATGGGCTCTTGACGACGACCTCGCCGCCATAAAGTGGCGCTTGCGCGAAGGGGACATACAACATAGGCCCCGGTTCCTCGCCTAGCGAAACGTCGCGTATATCGCCCACGATGCCGACAATTTCGCGGGAGACGACTCCGTTCACCGGAAAGCCGAACGTAAGCTGCCTGCCGAGCGGGTCTTCATTGGCGAAATACCGCTTGGCCAGAGTCTCGCTGATCAGTGCCACAGGCGCTGAGGAAGGGGAATCGTATTCATTGAATAATCGGCCGCGGCGAAGCGGAATTCCCATCACCGCGAAATACTGTGGGCTGGCAGGTACGTAATTGGCGGCGTCCGACGTTCCCGCTTGCGGCTGTGGATGGCCAACAATCTTAAAGTCGAGAGTGACGCAGCAATCCACGATGGGCAGCGGGCCAGCGATGGCGGAGTCCTGCATGCCGGGCTGGGCTTGAAGGCGTGTCATCAGCTCTTCAGAGAAAGCGACCCACTGTTTGGGGGTCGAATATTGAAAATACGGAAGGGAAACCATGGCTTTCACGACGTGACTCGGCTGGAAGCCTGGATTCACCGAGGTCAGTTGGGCAAAGCTGCGCAACAGCAAACCAGCTGCTGTAAGAAGAACCATGGCCAAGGCAATTTCCGCGACCGCCAAAGCTGCGCGGGCGCGCCGCGGGCCCGCCGATTCTCCTGCGCGAGCGCCTTCGCCCAATTCATTTTGCGGATCAGACCCGGCCGTCGAAAGCACAGGCGCTAGTCCAAAAATAAGAGTTGTGGCCAACGAAAGCACGAAGGCAAAGCCAAGGACCCAGCCGTCCAGCCGAATCGAATGAAACTCCGGCAAACCGGAAGGCAAGAGCGGCACGAGCGTAGCCACTCCCCAATAAGCCACGAGTGTTCCAATCCAGCCGCCAAGCAGCCCAAGGATGGCGCACTCGGTAAGCAGTTGGCGCGCGATCCGCCCTTTGCCCGCGCCGAGTGCAATGCGAATGGAAATTTCTTTAGACCGCGATGTCGCGCGGCTCAAAAGGAGATTTGCCACGTTCGCGCAGGCGATCAAGAGCACCAGGGCGACGGCTCCGAGCAGCACAAGCAGCGGCAGCTTCGCCTGGCCGGTGAGTGTCTTCTGCAGCGGCTCAATTCGAATGGCCCATCCCTTCTCAGCCGGAAATTCCTTGGCCAGTCGTGCGCCAAACGTGTTGAGTGCGGCCTTGGCCTGAGCGGAGGAAATGTCGGGGCGCAGTCGAGCAATCGCGCCCATCCAATGTTCTTGAGGCGGCTGGGTCATCCAGACGCTGAACAGCGGGTCCTGAGCAAGCGGTATCCAAACCTGATTCGTTTGATTGACGAACGGCGTGTGAAAGTTTGCGGGCATCACGCCAATCACGGTGTACGGGCGCATGTCGAGCGTGATCGAGCGGCCAACGATGGACGAGTCGGCTCCAAATCGGCTGCGCCACAGATTCTCGCTGAGCACTGCGACCGGAGCGGCGCCGCGCTCGCCGTCGTCGGAGCTGAGCACGCGGCCCAGCAGAGGCTCCGTCGCGAGCATCGAAAGAAATTCAGGTGTCACCGCTACGGTGCTGACTTCGGATGGTTCTCCACTGCCCGTGAGCACCAGAGCGTGGGCGCCCAAGCCGGCAATTGCACTGAACGCGCGTTTGTCGTCCCGTAGTTCGATGAAGGCCGGATACGACAGTCCAAGCCCGGAGATTCCCGCGTCCGCTTTGGCCTCAGACACAAATACGAGCTGGTTTGGATTCGCGTACGGCAGAGGATGAAGCAGAACCGCGCTGACAACACTGAAAATTGCCGTGTTCGCGCCAATGCCAAGAGCGAGAGTGAGGACGGCGACCGAGGCGAAGCCCGGGGACTTGCGAAGCATGCGAGCGGCGAAGCGCAAATCCTTCCAGGAGGTTTCCAACATGGATTCCCAGCCAGCTGAGCGGACTTGTTCCTTTGTGGTTTCGAGGCTGCCGTGCTCCAAACGCACGGCACGAAGAGCGTCCTGGCGGCTCATGCCTCGTTGAATCTTCTCTTCGCCGGCGCTTTCAAGAAAACCACTGAGTTCTTCGTTTAGTTCACGGTCGACTTGCTTCTTCCGGAATAGGGATCGCAGCCCGCTCAACGTTTGTCGGAGTAGTGACATGGTGCTCCTATTCATAACGCAGTGCGACCATCGGATCTGTTTTAGAGGCTTTCCATGCGGGTAGATAGGCTGCTACGAGAGCTGAGCTGAGGAGTACCGTCAGCGCAAACACCAGAGACCACCGATCGCCAGGTTTGACTCCGAAGAGAAGCGACTCAATCACCTTGGAGGCACCCAACGCCATCGGCAAACCGATTGCCAGCCCTATGATCGCTAGCATCAAGACGTCTCTCAGCACCATCCAGACAACGGCTTCACGCCGTGCACCCAGTGCCATTCGAATCCCGATTTCTCTTGTGCGCCGTGCTACGGCATATGACGTCGTGCCATACAATCCTACGCAAGCAATCCCGAGCGATAGCATCGCGAACCCCGTGCACAAACGGGCAAACAGCGTCTCGGGGGCGATCTCGCGCTCAATCTGTGCCGTCTGCGAGCTCAAAGCCGCTACCGGGATCCGCGCGTCGGCCCGGTGTACGATCTCGCGAACCGCGCTGGCATATCCCAACGGCTTGCCCGCTGTGCGCAGAAAGAAGGTCATCTCGTTCAGTGGCAAGTCCCCGTTCTGTTCGAGCGGCATGTAAACAATTGCCGGGAAATCACCTGTTAGATCGTCATACCTCGCATTTCTCGTTAGTCCCACGATCTCCGCCTGCTGCGGTTTCCCCTGCAACCCGAAGCTGATCAGGGTTTGCCCGACCGGATTTTTGCCTTGGAGATTCACTTTTGCCCAAGCCTCATTCACGATGGCAACGGGCAATGTGCCGCTGCGGTCGCGTTCGTCGAATTCGCGGCCGACGAGCAACGGAATGCGCATCGTTGAAAAGAATCCAGGTGCGACGCCCAGGACGTGACTGGCCGACCGGGAGAAGCCCGAGCCGCGGCCAGTCGGCGCGTCCTTCGGCCGCTCTTGCCCCAACGGCACAACGGGCCATCCCCACGCGCCAGCCCCAATCAAGGGCGAATTCGCCATGGCGACGTTGCTCACGCCTGGAATCGCAGCGAGATTTCTTTTCAAGTCGCTGTAGAACGGCAGTATCTCGGGGGCGCCATGGCCTGCCTGACGCGCATTCACTTTGAAGACCAAAAGCTTCCCGCGCTCGAAGCCCACATCCAGCGAATGCAGATTGGCAAGCGTTCGCACAAACAAATTGGCCCCGACCAGCAGTAAAAGGCAGATGGCCAGTTGCGAAACTACGAGCGTCCGGCCCAATCCAAATCGCACACGCGCGCCAGAACGCCGCCCGCCGCTGCAGCTCCCTTTAAGCACCGGCATGGGATCCACGCGCGCCGCCTGGAGCGCGGGAGCAAGCCCAAAGAGCAGGCCGGTCACGAGCGTGAGCAACAGAGTGGCTGCCAGTACACCGAAGTTCAATTCGGGCGGCTGCGGAAGAGGCTCGCTCCCGGCGAACAGCAAATTGGTAAGAAACCGGATGCCCCAAAGCGCCACTAGAATCCCCGCGGCGCCGCCCAACAGGGCGCGTAAAATGCTCTCGGTCAGCAATTGCCGGATCAGCCGCCAACGTCCCGCCCCAATGCTCAGCCGCAGCGCCATTTCCCGCCGCCTCGCCTCGGAGCGCGCGAGCAGCAGGTTCGCGATGTTGGCGCAGGCGATGGCCAAGATCAGACCGACCATCGCCAGCAGGATGTATAGCGGCTCGGAGTAGGATCGCCGCATCCTGTCCACGCCGGCGGCGCCATTTTGCAATAGGAACTGCGGAAGGTATTTTCGTTCCGGGTCCGTGGCCGTGCCGGCGGCCCAGGCACCGAAGATGGGCGCTAACTCGCTCCGTGCCTGCGCGATCGTGACTCCGGGCCGCAAGCGGCCCATCATCTCCGTCCAGTAATAGTGGTCGTCTTGATAGCGGCCGACGCGTCCCGGATCTCGCTCCGGATCGAGCACAAGGTCAGCATGAAATGGGAGATAGAGGTCCGGCGACTTGGACGGGTCTACTCCAAAAAAGCCGAGAGGGGTAACGCCGATCGTCGTGAACGGCACATTGTCAACCAGCACTTGCTGCCCGAGAGCGCCGGTTGCGTCGCCGAAATGGGTCTCCGCAAATCCCTGACTCAGCACCACGACAGCTGGTGCTCCGGCGCGGTCGTCATCGCGCATAATGAGGCGGCCTGCCGCGGGCACTGTACCCAACCCTCGGAAGTAATCTCCGGAAACGTATTCGCCACTCGTGATCTCGGCCTGCTGCCCCACAACGACAGTGCGTCTTCCCGCCGGGTGGTAAGCGAATAGAACGGAAAGCACGTCGTTCGATCTCCGAAGTACCTCAAATGCGGGGAACGGGAAGATCGCTGAGGTCTTTCCCATCTTCGGATCGTCATCGAAGGAGCCGCTGCCGTTGTGCACTACAGTGCCAACGGTCGTGTCCTTCCCCGGGATGTGCCACTTCAAGAGCACCAGAGACGCCGGATTCGCAACCGGCAGGCGTCGCATCAGCAACGCGTCCATCAAGCTGTAGATCGCCGTGTTGGCGCCGATGCCTAGAGCGAGGGTGACAACGGCGACGGCTGTGAAGCCGGGAGACTGGCGGAGCACGCGGACGGCGAAGCGCAAATCCTGCCAGCAGGTTTCGACGAACGA
>DATFSR010000099.1:0-46432 GCA_035262505.1 Candidatus Acidiferrum sp.
ATGCCGGGGCGAAGTTGTGTGGCCTTGACGCTGCTCATAAGCTCCCTAAGAAGTTTCGATTTCGGAAATTCAGGCGGGCCAGGAAGGTGGCCGCATCCGGAATGACCAGCCTGCCGTTGGCAGGCTCGAGGTACGCCGGGACCGTTTCTCTCTCTTCCGGCGCGGATAAACAGTATAAATGCCCTTCTTCTATGCGGTCAATCGTGCACCCGGTAGATGTCACCCGATAGAAACTTGGTCAGAAACCCTGGCGTTCTGCCGTGGCGGGCATTCCCGAATAGTGAACGTGGACCAGTCGCCATCCGTCTGGCGTCTTTCGATAAACCTGGGTCTCCCGGCCATGGGTCGTGACCGGAGAGCCATCCTTGCGCATTTTCGCCGTGAAATCCCAGTAGAATTCGGCCACCGCGGCATCACCAAGCACTTGCACGACGATGTCGTGAGGGCGCAACTTCCGCTCGGAGAACATGCCGCCCATCAGCCGCGTGTAGACATTTTCTTTGATTTGTTCGAAACCATGTTCATGGCCCAAAGGGTGAATGAAGGACGCCTCGGGAGAATTCCACCAGACTTGCGAGGCCAGATTCGTGTCGGCGGCATCAATGGATTCTGCATATTTTGCGATCAGGCTTTTGATATCTTCGCTACCCGCGCCAATATCGGAAGCGTTGGAATCCCCACTGACGGGACTGTGTCCTAGGCCGCTATGTTGCTTCCGACCGCCAGCCATGATCTGTTCAATTTCGTCCGGATTGCGCGGCAAACGCTCAGTGAGCAATTTGTACCCTGAGTCTGTAACCAGAACGTCGTCCTCGATGCGGACGCCGAGATTTTCTTCGGGGATGTAAATGCCCGGCTCTACCGTGACGACCATTGCCGGTTGAAGCGGGCTGCAATAATCGCCGGGATCATGCACGTTAAGTCCGATATTGTGGCCTAGGCCGTGGATGAAATACTGGCCGAGGGGCCTGCCCTCGCGGTCCTTTCCATGCGAGTTGATGTAATCGTAAGCGATATTCATCAGGCCGTCCTTTTTGCCCCTACACGAAAAGTGCGCGCCGGGCTTGATGGCCGCGAGCGCGGCGTTTTGCGCGCCAAGGACGATTTCGTAGATTTCACGCTGACGCGCCGTGAACTTTCCGTTCGCCGGTATGGTTCGCGTGACGTCCGCGGAATAGCCTGAGTACTGTGCGCCGACGTCCAGGACCACGATGTCGCCATCTTCGATCTTGCGTGAAAGCTTGTCGTAGTGCAGCGCCGTCGAATTCGGTCCGGCACCGACGATCGGCGCATAGCCTTCTCTTTCGGAGCCTCCCGTCTCATGCACTTCCACCATTTTTGCGGCCACCTGATATTCATATAAGCCGGGACGCATCATTTTCATGGCTTCCAAATGGGAATCCACGGTGAGATCAATTGCCTGCTTCAGAAAGGCAACTTCGCCGGGAGACTTGACCGGACGCATCGCGGCAATCCGCGGGCGGACGTCCTTTGGCGCCGCCTTCGGCGCAGCAAGCTCGAGCCAGTCCACGACTGCCTTTTCGTGCGGGTAACCGCCGAGTTCTTTGTCATAGGGCAGAATCGTGTAGAACGCCGGATAGAGCTTGGCGAGATTCTCCACCGTTGCGCGCATTTCGGGAAAGGGCTTGACGCTCGCGAATCCCGTGCGCGCCTCGATACCAGGATCCGAAGGAGACATGCGGATGCCGTTCCACTTTTCCTTGCCCGGATTTTTGGCGAGAAGAAAGAGAATCTCTCGCGGACCATTCCACAATGCACTTGCTGGGGTTCCATGAGAATCTTGAGCTACGGGAAGAATGATCAGGCCAGCGCCTTCCTCATTGTGACCAGTCAAATAATAGAAATTTTCTTCTTGGGCGAAGATGTAGTCCTGAGAAATTTCTTCGCGACCCGTGAAGCCCCACAGAATGATGGGTGCGTCCACCTGGGAGGCCAGTTTGGCGCGGCGCTCGGCGTAAACACTGTTCGGTTCGCGTTCTCGCCGCTCCTGTGCTGCTGACGGGAGACCGAGAAAACCAAAGGCCAGAACAATTGCAACAGTCCAGTGACGACCACTCATGTACCCACCTCAATACCGCCGTTTTGCTCCCGCAGGGCTACCGGAGCGGGCTGTTTTGGAGAAAAATGCGTACTTTTCGCAGATGTGTGATTGTATCCGAAGAAACCAGGGATTGCCCGTTACGGACCAAAAAACTCCACAAGGCGCTGAGAAACCCTTTCCGGTTCTTCATGCTGCAGCCAGTGGCCGGCCTCCGCGAAGGTGAAGAGTTCGCCGTTGGCACAATAACGCAGGCTTTGGTGGGCCATTTCGGCGATGAGGAACCGGTCCCGCTCGCCCCACAAAATGCGTGTGGGCACACGCACGGTGCGGTCAAGAAACGGGATGCGATAGCGAATCGCGGCGCGGTACCAATTGATCATCGCCGTGAAGGCACCTGGCTGCGACCAGGCTGCGCGATACTGCGCAAGGTCCTCATCGGAAAACGTGCCAGGACGACTCGATCCGACCAGCGCCCGCGAGGCTGACCGAAATTGAAATGCGGATAAAAGCGCCTCCGGCAGCCAGGGAATTTGAAAGAAAAAGATGTACCAACTCCGCAGCATCTGTGGAAGGCGCGTATAGACGTAGCGGCGCATCACCGAAGGATGAGGCACATTCAAAATGGCAAGCTTTGCGATGCGCTCAGGATGGAGCAAAGCGGCGCTCCAAGCAACGGCCGCTCCCCAATCGTGTCCCGCGAGAATGATTTTCTGCTGCTCAAGCTGGTCAGCAATCGCGATGACATCGGAGACCAGTTCCGGTAAAGCATACGAGGCCGCGCCTCGCGGCTTGCTGCTCAAGTTGTATCCGCGCTGGTCCGGCACGATGACGCGAAATCCTGCTGCCGCCAGCGGCTCAATCTGCTTCTGCCAGCCGTACCAAAATTCCGGGAAGCCATGAAGAAGTACAACCGCCGGCCCCTGTTCCGGTCCAGCGGCAACAGCGTGCAACGCTATTGGGCCATTGAGGAAAACTACGTCTTGAAATGAAGCTACAGGAAACAAGGCTCCTCGCGGCCGGAGTTTAGGAAACCCTCTTATCGCAGTTTTTCAGGGCTTCCTGTACGTGTTTCTGCAATTCTCCCTTGTCTCGCCGCGCGATGATGTCGTCGAGAGCCTTCAACTGCGCCTTAGGGTGGTCCTTGAGGATGGCTTCGTACACCTTCAGCGCGCCGCCGGTCCCCGCGGTGTGAACAGAGATGATGTCTTTGGTCTTGTCTGGATTCTCAATCATGAATGCTGCTTCGGAAAACATCAGTTGAGATAGGATCTCGGTTCCAAACTTCTTTTTGTCTGGAATCTCAGGCCCGAGAAGCCTGGGGCAGATCTCCACGGTAATGTCAGGCACTTCGATCAACCAAAGCGTCAACCACTCGCGCTCCGTCTTCGCTTGAGGACCAAGAGGACTGCTTTCCAGGTCATGCGCGAACTGAACCGCTTTGGCCCGCTCCTCAGCGGTGGAGGGACCACGCTTTTGCTGCGCCTCCATACGAAGGCCCGTAAAGACGAGCGGTATCAGGATTGTTATTCGCAAGAAATGATTTCGCATGAGTTCGCTCCCGAGAACGTGGAAATGGCTCAGCGAGTTTAGCAGAAACGCGGAATGCGGGAAGCAATCCGAAAAAATCAGAACCCTGGTGCGCCGGAGGCGGCTGGCCGCATCTCGGGTGCGTTCACGCCAAAGCGCAAATGCGCGAAGTACACTTGGCCGAGCGACATGAGGCCGGTGTAGAGATAGCCCCAGACAAATAGCAGCAGGAACGGCACCGTGCCGTAATTGTCGTTTGTGATGGCGTACGCGACGGTAAAGGAAAAATAAATTCCCAGCAGCACTTCCGCATAAGGAATCCAGCCCGCTTTGTTCTTGTAGGATTTCTTCGCGAACGTGCCGGTTTTACCTTCAATCCTGAATTTCGGGGTGCGCGCGAATTCCGTTTTCTTTCCAACGATGGCTTCGATCACCGCTTGCGCGTTGCGCACGGAAATGCCAATGCCGGTAGCCATTACGAAAGGCATGTACAGAAATGTGCGCCACCAGGTTTTCGGCCGCAGCTCCTTTTGCGCTACAAGATAGAAGCTGGAGATCGAGCAGGTGGAGGCCAGAAACAGCGGCAGATCGATCAGCAGCATCTGGAACCAGCCTTGCTGGAAACGCACAATCATCACAGGCAGAAGCATGGTCGAGAGCACAATCATCAAGGGATAGCTGATGTTGGCTGTGAGATGAAAAAACGCTTCCGCCTTGATATGCCAGGGCACATCCGCTTTGAAAACTTTCGGCAGGATTTTCTTGGCCGTCTGCATCAAGCCTTTGGCCCAGCGCGCTTGCTGCGATTTGAAGCCGTTCATGTCCACTGGCAACTCGGAGGCGCATTCGATCTGCGGGAGATACAAAAACTTCCAGCCTTTGAGCTGCGCGCGGTAAGAAAGATCCGTGTCTTCGGTCAGCGTATCGTGCTGCCAGCCGCCTGCGTCGTGAATCACTTTGCGGCGCCACACGCCCGCGGTGCCGTTGAAATTGAAAAAGGTTCCCCGGCGCGAACGCGCGCCATGTTCGACCACAAAGTGGCCGTCGAGAAGAATCGTTTCGACGTTTGTCAGCAGCGAATAGTCGCTGTTCAAATACGTCCAACGCGTTTGCACCATCCCGATGCTTTCGCCGCCATCGGGATTCAGGAAGTAGGGAATCGTGCGCCGCAGAAAATCCGGCTCCGGGATGAAATCCGCGTCAAAAATCGCCACGAATTCGCCCTTCGCAGTTTTTAAGCCGTTTTCGAGCGCGCCAGCCTTGTAGCCCTCGCGATTTGTGCGATGGATATACGTGATCGGCATGCCCTGCGCGGCATGGCGTTCCACGCAGGCCCGAGCAACCTCCTGCGTTTCATCGGTGGAATCATCAAGGACCTGAACGTCGAGCAGCTCCGGCGGATAATCGAAGCGCGCGACGGCTTCCGTGAGCCGCTCGATCACGTAGCGCTCATTGAAGATGGGCAACTGCACAGTGACCCGCGGCCAGTTCGTGACCGGAGGCGGTGGCGGCGGCACATTCTTCGAATACAGGAAGTAATCGTAAACCAGCCAGTAACGGTGCAGCCCATACATCGCAAGCACCAAGAGCACGATGAAGTAAGGGATCATCATCGCCAGGTCGAAGGCGTTGGCGTGATAAATGCCGCTGAAGGTCCGGTCGGTAAGCCTGTGAAGGAACCGGCTGGCTGCGCTTTGCTGCGCGAGAAGGACCGTGACTGTAAGGGCAGCGTACAAGATAGAGAGTCCCGAAGTTACAAGTTTCTTTGCGTCGTTCTCTGGCGAAGCTCAATTATAAAACAGAATCTCGCTCGCTGCTGAACCCCCAGAAAGCAAAAAGTTGTGCCCGCGCGGGTCACGGCAAGAGCACAGTTTTTCCTGAGGCTCCCGGTTCGAGAATCTCTGTATGCGCGCGCGCCGCTTCTGCCAGGGGCAGTTCTTTGCCCACAACGGGGCGCAAGGTGCCGTTTTCCAGGCCAGCAATCAGACCGGCGTGAACATCCGCTTCTTCCTCGGGCGTGATGGCCCAAAGGGTGAATCCGCGAGCTGACGCGCGCCGCGCCATGAGGTCCCGCGGATTGATGGTGATTTCCCCGCGGTTGCCTATGATGATAACGCGTCCATTCGTCGCCAGCAGTTTCAAATCCGTGGCCAGGTTCACATTGGCGAGCATCTCCAGAATAATGTCCACACCGCGTCCGCCGGTCGCTTTCATGATTTCTTCGGCGTACCCGGTCTTCCTGTGCTCGAATACTTGATGCGCCCCCTCGCGTTTCACCAGTTCCAGCCCTTTTGATGTTCCGGCCGTGCCAAACACGGTGAGTCCTATGGTGCGGGCCATCTGCACTGCGGCCGAGCCCACGCCCCCGCTCGCCCCATGCACCAGCACCGTTTCCGACGCGCGCGCCTTTGCCGAATGAAAAAGCGCGTGGTATGCAGTCCCGTACGGTACCCAAACGCCCGCGCCCTGGCTGAAACTGATGTGCGGGGGAAGCGGATGGACCTGTTCCGCCAGCGCCAATGCATATTCCGCGTAAGCTCCCGTGACCGTTTTTGCCGTATAGACGCGGTCGCCCACTTTCGCTTTTTTCACGCCATCGCCAACCGCCTCAATCACACCTGCGCCGTCCGATCCCGGCGTATAGGGAAGCGGCGGCTTCACCGCATAGGTTCCTGCACGCATATACGTGTCGTAGGGATTCACGCCTGCCGCATGGATGCGCACAAGCACTTGCCCGGCCGCAGGCTTGGGCGTGGGCACTTCCTCGAGTCTCAGGACCTCGGGGCCGCCGAATTGACGAACAAGAATAACTTTCATGATTTCTCTCCAGGGAATTCAACAATGCCTGCGGTTCCCGCGGCCCCACCGGGCGGCAAGAATCTAAAAATGATCATCGGTGCCGATGGCCGCGCCTTCCTTTTCCAGCAGTCCGGCGGAGCGTCCCCAGGCCGTCGTTTGCCAATTATCTTTCGTTTTCGCAGCAGGAACCCACGGCGGCAATGACAATCTCAAATACTCCGCCAGCGCGAAGAGATACGGCTCGTACATTTTCCTCAAATCGGCGAGCCGTTCTTCCATTTCGTTGAAATTGTCAGTCTTCAGTCCGTGTTGCGCCAACATGTCGCGAATCCGCTTCAAATCTTCCACAGGAAGCCGGTCGTGCGTAGGTGCGCGCGGCGCCGTTTTAAAAACTTGCGAAAGGTCAACTGCCGCATGGCGCGCAATAGCAAACGTCAGCTCCGCCTGGCGCTGGCAGGTGTCCGGGACCGCCACTTTGACGAGAGCGCAGCTATCCAGAATCGCCGTCAGAGCAGCAATCCACGACTGGTTATCATGCTGCGAACGAAAAAACGCCAGCACCGGATACGAAAGATGGCTCTCCATCAACTCGGCAGCCCAGAATTCCCAGTCCTTCAGGAGCAGCCGCAGAGCTTCTTTACCGCCGGGATAGGCATGCCGGCGCAGCAGCTCTCCGGAGGTAGGCGGTGTTCCCGCGCGCGCATCCAGCAGCGAAATGTTCACTTCGCGTCTGGAAAACGATCCATAGATAAATGGCAAGTAGCCTATGACCGCCGCAAGAAAACCGAAGCCAAAGCCTGCTTCTGTAACCACCAGGAAACGAGCGAGACTGGTTCGCGGCACCACGTCGCCAAGTCCCAGGGTGAAAAAAGTCGTTCCGCTGAGATAAACGTCCATTGCGAAACCCGGTTGCCCGCCGGTAATGTTGACCGCGGATCCCGCACCGTACTGCATCAAGCCAAACGCCAGAACCAAACCAACCGCCCAGACCGCTACCAGCACCAGCAGCGAAAGCGGCCCGTAAAAACTGAGTAGCGTCTCGCGTCTTTTGCGCGAAGGAATGAGTTGAGTAATAAACTTCCAGCTTGTCCATGTGCATTTGTAAAAAACGCGCGCGAGCCGGAATTTACGCGTCACGCGGCGCGGCAGGATGATGGCTTCAAAGGCATCCCAAAGCACAATCACGAAGATTGCGACACCTGCAGCGAAGGCACCCGGCGCTGGAATCATGTGCGGCATTGTACTCGTTTGCCTTGGTTCGTGAGAACGCGAGAAACGATGCTTCGAGATTGTTACGAAACCAGCTTCGCGTTGACGCTGATTTCCGCCTTGAACAGTTTCGAAACCGGGCAGCCCGTCTCTGCGTTTTTCACCGCCGTATCGAACTTAGCTTTGTCCGCTCCCGGAATATGCGCCACTAGGTCCAGATGGCTCTTGGTGATGGCAAATCCATCAGGCAATTTCTCCAACGAAATCGTCGCCGTGGTCTCCAGTTTGGTCGCGGTCATCCCCGCGTTTCCCAATTGTGCCGATAGCGCCATGGTGAAGCACCCGGCGTGAGCCGCTGCCAGCAATTCTTCTGGGTTTGTCCCAATTGCGTTTTCAAAGCGCGTGCCAAACGAATATTGCGTTTCCTTCAGCACGCCGCTGTCGGTTGAAATGGTGCCTTTTCCATCTTTCAATCCACCTTGCCATACTGCCGAGCCTTTGCGCTGCATTCTTGTCTCCTCTTCTTTTGTTTTGTCTGCTGTTAAGCCTGGGAATTCGATTCACGGCCGCGTCGGAAGGGCATATTTGCGCGCGCGTCCGGCCGAAGCACTTTCGCGTTTTGGATTACCTGCTGCCGCGGCATCGGCGGCGGACAAATGGCTCATGCTCTGGCTGACGCGGTAAATCTGTATGTCAATCCCAAGGTCCGCCTCGCGTATCCATTTCTGCGTCGACAACATTCCCGGCCCACCGCGCCGGACCTTGGCGTTGCGGTCCAACGCATCGTCAATTTCGCTCAGCGAATTCATGGGCTGGAATTCGATATACGTCGGCAGCGAATATCCGGAATGCACCTGGTAGATCATCCATGGGGTGTCAACATCGTTGGTTTCGTACATTCTGGCGCGCGTGCGCACGGCTTCTGCAAAATCTTCCTCGTATCCCGCGCGAAACTGAAAAATCGATACGCGCACATAATTGGCTTTGGCCAAGTCAATCTTGTTCAAGCGGTATCCCAGATCATCGCGCCGAAAAGCCAGCACCGTCCGCGTCGAACCAACCAAGTCCGCCAGCTTTTGTTGCAGTCCTCCGATTTCCGGGTGGGCATCCAGCCCCTGCGCCAGGTCGGTTCCAGACTTCTCGATGTCCGCGAAATTGTCGAAGCCGTTGAAATACAGCACGTGAGGCGAGCCCGTTACGGCTTCGAGCGCGCTCCAGTAAATGGGAATCTTCGCGTCGGCATACGAACGCACGATGTCCGACTCCGTCTGTTCGTAAGCTGTTTCTTTGCCCGAGATTAAGTCGGCGCGGTACAGCAGCAGCGTGCTTGGCGTCACGCCGGTTTCCGGTGTCGGCGTGACGTTTTGCGCGGCCGCTGGCAAGCCGCCTGCCAGCGCTACGCAGCTCAGCAGCGCCAGGCATCTCAAGCGGGTCATGGAACGTTGCACGGGCATTCCACCCTCCTGTTCCTCAGCCGGGGAGAGGAGCGGTTCAGTCTACCATTTGTGGAAAACAAAGAAGGCTGCCGCCACAATGAGGGCAAAGCCCACGCCGTAATTTCATTTGAAGCCGTCCCCGAGATAGAAAACCGAAAACACCGGAAAAATCGAGAGCGTAATAATCTCTTGAATCGTCTTGAGTTGCGCGGGCGTGAATTCATAGGAGCCGATACGGTTCGCCGGCACCTGGAAGCGATACTCGAAAAAAGCGAGCCCCAGCTTGCAAGAATCACT
This sequence comes from Candidatus Acidiferrum sp., assembly GCA_035262505.1. Taxonomy (GTDB): domain Bacteria; phylum Acidobacteriota; class Terriglobia; order Acidiferrales; family UBA7541; genus Acidiferrum. The sequence goes on from DATFSR010000099.1 coordinate 9,331, forward strand.
TTCCACAGCGCTCCGCTGCGGAATTCTAGGTGTCCGTACCAGGCAACCGTCATGAAGGCGATCGAAATCTCAGCAGTATCGTTCGCATCCTTGGATTGGCTCCTCCCCAATCCGTCATTGCCCTCGTCCAGCTTGGGCGGTAGGCTCATGCAAGTTGGGCGCGGCAAGCTCCCGTTACGCATTCTACACACTTGGACGTTCGTCCCATTTCGCTCCGCCTAGCGAATCCGTTAGCTTAGGAATTTGGGTCATCCGTCGCAGTGTCTTGGTCAAGGGGATCCGGATTACAGGGAATTCGGATCTTTTTGAAAATCGAAGGGGGCGTGTGCGCTCACACTCGCATAGGATTTTTGGGTGTTTTATCGCATTTTTTATGTTTGGACCGCTTGTCGTTCGAGGCCAGGAACGCGTAGTTCTGGTCCAGACCGGTTCGAGCATGCCCGAGCCGCTTTATAAGAGCTGGATCGACGCCTATCACAAGGAAACGCCTTCGACGCAAATTCGCTACATGCCCGTTGGTACGGGTGAAAGCGCTCGCAACATTCTTGCCGGTTCGGGGGATCTTGGCGGAGGCGACGCTCCCATTCCAGAGTCTCAGTTGCGCGCGTCGAACAAGCCCGTACTCGAACTGCCCGCGGTATTGATTGGCATTGTTGCCATCTACGAATTGCCTGGCGTGAAGGGTGAGCTCAAGCTTACCGGTCCCGCGCTTGCCGGCATTTTTCTTGGAAAAATCAAAGCGTGGAACGATCCGGCTCTGACTCGCCTGAACCCGGAAATGAACTTGCCCGCTCTTCCCATCCATGTTTTTCACCGTGCCGACGGCAAAGGTTCCAACTACATCCTTTCCGATTATCTCTGCAAAGTGAGCCCGGAGTTCCTCGCTTCGGCGGGCCGAGGTGAGTCTCCTAAATGGCCTGTGGGACAAAGCTTCCAGCGCTCGCAGGAACTTGTCAACCAGTTGCATTCCACTCCCGGAGCCATTGGCTACACCGAATTGAATCTTGCCGTGAGTTCCGGCATCCGCATGGCCAGCATCAAAAATGCCGCCGGCGACTACATCAAGCCGTCCTCGCAATCCATTGAGGCTGCGGCTTCGGTGGGTGGAGGGAAAAAGAACGACGATTTTCGCGTCTCCCTCACCAATGCTCTCGGTAAAGAGAGCTATCCCATCGCCAGCTTCACGTGGCTGTACGTTCCTGCAGTCGCCCCTGATCCTGAACGTGGCAAAGCGGTCGCTTCTTACTTGAAGTGGGTCTACACCAGCGGCCAAAGAATCGCTCAGGAGCAGGGCTACGCCACGTTACCCGCCGAGGTCCTTTCTAGAGTCGCCGCTAAAGCCGACACCGTCCGTTGAGACCGCTAGTCTTCGCGAGGTACTGGCAAATGGTCTTCGGGGAGCCAGAATATAGCCTTCGTTGGCCTCACGAATACTCCGCTTGGCTTGCTCCCTTGTTGACCTTTAGACGTTGAGGGTCAATGAAACCAAATCCGGCCGCGTCGCGGGAGGAAGCGGGGGCAGCTTCGAGCGGTCCACGGGGTGGTAAAGCGTATCTCGCTCCACGGGAACGCGGCCCGCTGCGCGAATCAGGCGCTCCAGCTCATTGCGCGGCGTGAATTCGGAAGTCTTTGCACCTGCGTCGTGATAAATCTTTTCTTCGACTACCGTGCCGTCTAAATCGTTCGCGCCAAACCGCAGCGCGATCTGCGCCATGCTTGGCGTCAACATGATCCAATACGCCTTGATGTGTTCGAAATTGTCGAGCAGCAACCGCGATGCCGCGATGTTCCGCAAGTCCGCGTAGCCCGTCGGTTTCGGAATGTGCGAAAGGGCCGTGTTATCCGGGTGAAACGCGAGCGGGATAAACGCCACGAACCCGTGCGTCTCGTCTTGAAGTTCGCGGAGCTTCACAAGATGGTCCACGCGCTCTTCTTCCGTCTCCACGTGCCCGTAGAGCATCGTCGCGTTCGAATGCAGGCCGATTTCATGCGCCTGTCGCGCGATGTTCAGCCACATCTGCCCGCTCACTTTGTGGTCGCATATAATCTTGCGCACGCGCGGATGAAAAATCTCTGCTCCTCCGCCGGGCAGCGAATCCACGCCGGCGTCTTTTAGCTTCAGTAGCACTTCTTTCACGCTCAGCTTCGAGACGCGCGCGAAGTAGCCCACTTCCACCATCGTGAAAGCCTTCAAATGCACGCTCGGACAGCGTTTCTTGAGCCCACGCATCATGTCCAGGAAGTATTCGAATGGCAGGTCGGGATGCAGCCCGCCGACAATGTGAAATTCCAGCGCGCCCTCGCGCATGCCCTGCTCCGCCCGTGCGTAAATTTCTTCCAGTGCGAAGTTGTACGCTCCCGGAGCGTCCGGGTCGCGCCCAAACGCGCACAGTTTGCAATGCGCCACACAAATGTTCGTTGGGTTAATATGCCGGTTGACGTTGTAATACGTCACGTTGCCGTGCTTTTTCTCGCGCACATGATTCGCCAGCCAGCCCACCGCGAGCAAATCCGGCGACCGGTACAGCGTAATGCCGTCGTCGAAGCTCAACCGCTCCCCGCCAAGAACCTTTTCCGCGAGCGGTTTCAACCGCTGATCCGTAATGGTCAATTCGCTCATTTAGCCTTTGTAGGGGCCGCTCTCTGAGGCCCGCGCCTTCACACTACTAGAAAAGCTTCGAACCGCTCAAACGCGCCAAAGCGCCGCTGCCGTACCCCAGAACAACAGAAACAACATACTAATATAGCCGTTCACCGTGAAAAACGCAGCGTCCAGCCGGCTCAAATCGTCTGCCCTCACAAGAGAATGTTCATACGCGAGCAGCGCCGCAACGACGGCAATGCCGACCCATGCCGGCCACGGCAGCCCAAAACTCAGGGCCAACCAGCTCAGCAGCCCAGTCACGCCAATGTGCATTCCTCGCGCAATCGCCAGCGCTTTCGCGATTCCGAATCTCTTTGGAATCGAAAACAGGCCCGCTTCCTTGTCGTAGGCAATGTCTTGGCACGCGTAAAGCACGTCGAATCCGCCGACCCACAGCGTCACCGCGCCGCAAAGAATCAGCGTCCGCCAATCAAGCGCTCCCGTAATGGCAATCCACGCTGCTGCTGGCGAAATTCCCAGCGCGAAGCCCAGAAAAAGATGCGACCAGTTCGTGAACCTTTTCGTAAACGAATAGAAAAAGAGAATCACGATAGCCAGCGGTGCTAGCTTCAGCGCCAGCAGATTCAGTTGCCATGCGGCCGCAAAAAACACCCCCACCGCCGCCACCGTGAAAAGCCACGCAAATTCAATCGAAAGCGCGCCTGTCACGAGCGCCCGCTGCTTCGTTCGCGGATTCTCCCGGTCGTAGCGAAGGTCCACGATGCGGTTCATGGTCATCGCCGCCGACCGCGCCGCCACCATGGCCACCACAATCCACAGAATCTGCGGCAGCGTCGGCCAGCCATGCCGCGCCGCTCGTGCAGCCAGCAGCGCCCCAGTGAGCGCAAACGGCAATGCGAACACCGAGTGCTCGAACTTGATCATTTCGAGCACCGTTCGTAATCGATTCGCGCTCATCGCTCGGAAATGCGGTCCTTCCTAAAGCTTACCGGCCGTTTAGAGACTGAAAGCTTACTGCCTCTCTCCGTGAACTCTTGTTTCTTCCCGTGTGTTCTCCGGTCGAATCTTTTTCTTTCTTTAGTGTTTTTCCGCGGATAAAGTGAGTGTCGCAGCCCGCTCCGCACCAAGTCAAGCCGCAGCAAACCCGTGCGCCGATGATAGAATTTCGAGCGGCTGAATCGCATGAATCAATCAGAACTGTTGAAAATTCTGGAATCCGTACAGAGCGGGAAGCTCTCTCCAAGCGCAGCCATCGAGCGCCTGAAGCATCTTCCTTTCGAGGACCTCGGCTTCGCCAAAGTGGACCATCATCGCGCCCTGCGTCAGGGCTTCTCCGAAGTCATCCTTGCCAAAGGCAAAACGCCGCAGCAGGTCGCCGAAATCGTCCGCGCCATGCTCCAGAAGAAAGACTCACGTTACAACATTCTCGTCACGCGCGCGGACGCCAAGGTTTTTGCCGCCGTGAAAAAAGCCAATGGCAAAAACTCGGGAGCCGCCAAATTCCATCCGCTTTCCGGCGTCATCACCATCGAGCGCAGCGGCGAAATCACCGGCAAGGGCTTGATTCTCGTCGTCTCCGCCGGAACCAGCGACATTCCTGTCGCTGAAGAAGCCCTGCTCACCGCGCGCATGATGGGCAACCGCGTGGATCAACTCTACGATGTCGGTGTTGCCGGAATTCATCGCTTGCTCGAGCATCGCGAAAGCAAGCTCGCGCAGGCTCGCGTCATCATTTGCGTTGCGGGAATGGAAGGTGCGCTGCCCAGCGTGGTCGGCGGCCTTGTCGCCGCTCCGGTCATTGCGGTGCCCACGAGCGTCGGCTATGGCGCCAGCTTTGGTGGAGTCGCGGCGCTTCTCGGCATGCTGAATTCCTGTGCCTCCAACGTTACCGTCGTCAACATCGACAACGGCTTCGGCGCGGCCTGCGTCGCTTCCTGCATCAACCGCGTCTAAACTCTTCGCATTACCACTTACCGTCAAGAGAAAGAAGTATCTGCAGCTTTCCAGGTGCTGACAGCCGCTGGAATCCAGTCGCGCCCTCTCGCGAAAAGGGTCGAATCAGGTCCGTGACTCGAAGCCAACCCGCCCGCGAAAGAATCCATGCAAAAATGCAAAGGAGAAATCTTAGACGCGCCTCGATCGTTTTCCCCCTGATGGAGCGTTAGCTCGCACCCACCGACCGCCCTGACATTCGACTGCTTATGAAGAGGGACCCTGGTCTCCTCGGTTCTCGCCAACCGAAGAGCAATTCGATGCCCTTGGTGAGCCTCTTCAGCGTTGAACTCAAATATGCGAATCAACGGTCAGTCCCGTGATCGGTTTTCAAGAAACCCGAGTTTCAGGCCTTTCCCTGCGTCCTCGGTGTCTCTCTACGTCTTTGTCTGTTTACACCTTTAGCAGAACTTTCATCAGCCCTGTTCGTTGCGCGAAAGGGATTGCCTCCGTCGCATCGGCCAATGGGAAGGTCCGCGCAATGAGGGGCCGAGGGTCCACCTTATCGGCGCGCAGCAACGCAATTGCTTTCTCAAACGGCCCGCAGCGCGAGCCCAGCAAATTGATCTCTTTCACCACGATGGGCCACGTTTCCACCGGCGCCGTTCCGTGGAACGTCGATTTCAGCACCAGCGTTCCGCGCGGCTCCGTCATCTGCTGAGCCAACGTCAACCCGGCAGCCAAACCCGTGGCCTCCACGAGCAGTCTGTAATTCTCTTTGACTCGTTTCAAATCGCTCGCATCGCCCCGAACTTTCTTCGTCTCGATTCCCGCCTGCCGTGCCAGAGCCAGCTTCTTCTCGTGCTTCCCATACATCACCACGCGCGGGATCGCCGTCCGCAAGACACGCCCAATCAGTTGTGCCAGCTTTCCATCGCCGAGCACAGCCGCCGAAGGAAACTTCCTCGCATCCACTTGCTCCAGGACTTCGCACGCCGCGGCCAGTGGCTCCACGAACACGGCTTGCTCATCGCTCACCGAATCCGGCACAACGTGCAGATTTTCGAGCGGCAGTGCCAGGTATTCCGCAAATGCCCCATCGTGCGCAACGATCCCCAGCACGGTCCGCCGCTCGCAATGGGTTTTCAATCCCCGTTTGCAAAACCCACACAACGGCCTGTGGCCGTACGCCGAGCAGGAAACGTTGATGTCCCCGCAAACGCGCCGCCCCATCCATCTCTTACGTACGCCCGCCGAAACACCCGCAACCTCCGAGACTTCTCCCACAAACTCATGTCCCGGCGTCCCGCGAAAGTCGTGGTACCCGCGGAGGATCTCCAGGTCCGTATTGCAGATTCCCGCCAGCCGTACGCGCACCAAGGCCCACCGATGCCGCAATTTCGGCACCGGCTTCTCCCTCAAACGCAACCTTCCTTTTTCAACTTGAAATGCGAGCAATCGTGACTTGTCCTTCTTACGCGTACTTCAGCTCATCATCATAGCCCGCAAGGCGGACATTCGTATGGGCTTAGCGCGTGTTTCCCGCGTTGATGAACTCATCCACGTCTTTATGGAGCTTGTGATGCTCTTTCTCGTCAATGTACATCATGTGTCCGGCCTCGTAGTAAGCGAAGCTCACGTTTTTCCGCACCGGCGGTTCCAGATTCATATGGGCAACCGTGTTCTCGATGCCGTTGAACGGCGTCGCTACATCATAGTAGCCGCAGAGCACCAGCACCTTTAGATAGGTTTGTTGCGTTATCGCCGCGCGCAGCACTTCCGCCACTTCGGTATTGCCCGTCTGGTCCCACGGCCGCACGTTCGCAGTGACTGTGTAGTACGCGTCACTGTCCCATTTGAGTTCGCGCCGCACGTAATCGTGGAACGTCGCAACGAATGCTCCTTCATAGGACGCTTCGCTCGGATCGTACTCCACGCGCTCGCCGGCCGCGTCCACGTCCATGCCCTCGAAGCGCGAATCCAGCCGCCCGATGGTTCGCCGCTTGTCGCGCTCCAGTTCCTTGAACCAGCGGAAAGGGCTAATGCGCAAATTGGTTTCTTCGATGTATCTCGGACTAAGCCCGGTGAACTTCGCCAGGTCCGCAACCACTTTCTGATGGTCCGCCGCGGGAAGCGCGTCGCCTTTTTCGAGCGCCGCCGCATATTCCCCATGCGCGAAGTCGCGCGCTTGCTGCGCCACCTTCTCGATGCTCAAGTTTTGCAAATCGGTCGACAGCAAGTGGTGATACCACGCGGTTGTAACGTAGGTCGGCAGAAAGAATTCCGAACGGTTGTCCGCGCCCCAGTTCGAGAATGCCACTGAGGAGAGCAGGGCGATTCCGCTCAAATAAATCTGATGGCGCTCCTGGAGGACGCCGGCCAACTCCGCCGACCGCGTTGTGCCATAGCTTTCCCCAATCAGGAACTTGGGCGATGCCCAACGCTCATTGCGAGTGATGTACTGGTAGATGAAATCCGCGAACCAATTGGCGTCGGCTATGATTCCGTGGAATTGATTTGGCGCTTCTCCCGGGGCGGGCCGGCTGAAACCGGTCGAGATGGCATCAATGAAAACCAGGTCGGTTGCGTCCAGGAACGAATCTTCATTGTCCACGACCGTGTACGGCGCCGGCATTCCGTGGCCGTCCGCCGTCAGAACTACGCGCTTCGGCCCCATGCCCATGTGTGTAAACAACGACGCGGAGCCCGGCCCGCCGTTATAAACAAAACTGATGGGCCGCTTGGCAATGTCGGACACGCCTTCTTTCGTGTACGCCACATAAAACATCGTTGCTTTCACCGTGCCGTCGTCGGCCTTGATGTTGTACGTCGCCGCGGTCGCGGTGTACTTGATCTCCTGGCCGCCGATGCGCGCGGAATGGTGGGTCACCGAGGATTTTTCTTCCGCGACCGGCGGCTTCTGAGCCTGCCTCCCTTGCGGGCCTTCGGCCTGCGCTGCCGACGGCTGCTCGGGCGGACGCTGTGTGCGCTGCCGTTGCTGTGGCGGCTGCTGTCCCGGGGGAATCGTCATTTGCTGTGCTGGCGATTCCGCAGGGCGCTGGGGATCGCTTTGTCCCATGACCGCGGGCACTGCCGCCAGCGCCAAAACTCCAGCCAGCACGCACAAGTCTCTTCTCATCTCACACCTCTTCGTCTTTCTCTAAGAATTTCTCGGTAATCAGGGCGCTTGCAGATGCACCGGCTCCGCCCACTCTTGCGAAACCTCTCATATGGACGGATGAAGACTCCGTGAAGTTTCAAAGGCAGATCGAGGAACAGGTTAGCCGGCGTACTTCACTATGAAAGAAGCCGACGATCTCGTTGAAAACAAGCATGGCTCTCGGCTTCTTTCATCCTTCGTTGTGGCCCTGAAAGGGCCATGAGCTACTCGTACCGCAGCGCCACAATCGGGTCCACGCGCATGGCCCGCTGCGCCGGAACGTACGCGGCCACCACGGCCACGAAAATCAGAAAAGCGGCCACGCCAAGGAACGTAACCGGATCGTGCGTCCCGACGCCAAAAAGCAGGCTTGTCAAAAACCGCGCCACCGCAAACGCTCCCGTCAATCCAATCGCCACGCCGACCACCGTCAGCTTGATCGTGTGCGCCAGAATCATGCTGCGTACGTCGCGCGCCTGCGCTCCCAGCGCCATCCGCACGCCAATTTCCTGCGTTCTCTGGCTAACTGTGTAGCTCATCACGCCATAGATGCCGACGGCCGCAAGCACCACGGCGAGCACCGCGAAAACTCCAACCAGCATCGCCGAGAATCGCCTTGGAGAAATCGATCCATCGAGCAATCCATCCATGGTCGCCACATGGGTCACTGGAAGATTCGGCGCCTCTTTGTGAATTACATATGCGACGGCGGGCGCCAGCGCCACGGGATCGGCTGCCGTCCGCACCACAACATACGGCGTCCATCCACCCACAAAATAAACGTCAAAGGTTGGCTCGGCATCCAACCCGAACTGATGCACGTTCCCCACAATTCCGATGATGGTGCTCCAGCACGGTTTCGGATCGAGCGAACACAGATTAATGCGTTTTCCGATGGCGTCATTTTTGGGCCAGAAGCGCCTCGCCATGGTCTCATTGATCAATGCTCGCGGCACTTTCCAATCGTCCTCCGTAAAAAGCCGCCCCTCGCGCAGCGGAATTCCCAATGCCGAAAAATACGTCAAACTGACCGTCCGGAATTGCACGATCGGCCGCGCCCCCGCGCTGGGGACGGGCTGGCCCTCGATCACGAATCGCGACGCCTGCCGAAATTCATTGCTCAAGGGCAAATCGTCAATACCCGCGGCTTCCTTCACTCCGGGGAGCGCGCGAATCTTCTCCGCGATTTGTTCGAATTGCAGGGATTGCCTCTGCCCTAGTTGGAGATAATCGTCCTGAGACATCTTGCTAGCTTGCGCAAAGGGTATGGCGGCTTGTTGCACCTCCATGGTCAGGATGTGGTCCACGCGAAAACCCGGGCTCACTTCCAGCAAATGCTCGAAGCTGCGCAGGAGCAGTCCCGCCCCGATCAGCGGCACCAGGGCCATAGCAATCTCGGAAACCACCAGGACGTTGTGCGTCCGGTGACGCCCCGAGCCGCCCGTCCCCTTGCTGCCTTGCTTGAGCGTTCCCGCAAGATTCGACCGCAACGCGCGAAGCGCCGGCAACAACCCGCAAATGATTCCTGCCGCTACGCAAACCGCGGCCGCGAACGCCAGCACTTTGCCGTTCACTCCGCTCTCCCGCACTACTCCCAGGTCCGCGGGAACAAACGCCATCAACGCCCGCAACCCGCCCACCGCCAGCACTAAACCGACCGCTCCGCCCGCTAACGCCAGCAGCAAACTTTCCGTCAGCAACTGCCGCGACAACTGCCACGGGCTGGCACCCAAGGCTGTCCGCAGCGCCACTTCCCGCTCTCTGCCCGAATTGCGCACCAGCAGCAGGTTCACGATATTTGCGCAGGCAATCAGCAGCACCAGCCCCACGGCCCCGGAAAGAACCAGCAGGATGCTCCGCAATTTCGCCACGGACGGGTCTTCCATCGGCTCCACGAGCACGCCAAAAAACTTGTGCGAATCGGGGTACTTAATCGTTTCTTGCTCGTTCAGCCGATTCATTTCGTCTTGCGCCTGCGCCAGTGTGACGCCGGGCTTCAGCCGCGCAACGGTGTCAAATGCGTGATGAATGTGTTCGGTCAGATCGTCGCCATACTGACCGATGGGCATCCAAAGGTCAGGCCAGCGCAGCAAACGAAAATCACCGGGCAACACGCCCACGATGGTATAGCCCTGGTTGTCGAGCGTGATCGTCCGCCCTATCGCCTTGAGATCACCGCCAAATTTGCTTTGCCATAGCCGGTGACTCAGCATCAACACCGGAGCGCTCCCAGCGCGGTCTTCTTCCGGCAGGAAGTATCGGCCGGCGGCGAGGCGCACTCCCAGCATGGGGAACAGTCCCGCACTCGCGTAGCTCCCCTGCACGCGCTGGGGTTCGCCCTCACCTGTCAAATTGAACCCCTGGGAGATCTGCGCGTATCCGCCCATCTCCGAAAAGCTTTTGTTTTGCTCCCGCCAGTCCGCGTAATCACCGGGAGACAATGCGCCGCGTGGAACCTGCGGCGGATAGGTGTTCCAGATTTGCACGAGGTTTCCTGGCTGAGGATATGGCAGCGGCCGCAGCAGCACATTTTCCACCACGCTGAAAATTGCTGTGTTGGCCCCAATGCCCAGCCCCAGCGTCAACACGGCCACCGCCGCAAAGCCCGGGTTCTTGCTCAGCGTGCGTATGGAATAGCGGATGTCCTGCAGCACGTTTTCCATTGGAGGCCTGAGGCGAAATACGAACCAGCCACTCTTACTTGTGGCCGCATCTTATCATTCTGTTTCTGCGTGCAACAGTCAGATTGTGGGGACGGTACTTCCTTGTAAACAAGCCACTGCGGGAGCGGCGGCCATTGTACCCGGTAAGGAAGTTCCTGGCGAGCCTCATTCTGCCGTGATTGTGGGGCAGGGTTGAAGGCTTCTTACGCCCTCTTACTCATACCTCAGTGCCGCCATGGGATCCACCCGTGCCGCGCGTCGGGCTGGAATCAGCGCCGCCACGATAGATGACGCAATCAGAACCAAAACTGCCGTGCCCAGCACAAAGGCATCGTAGCTTTTCACGCCGTAAAGCTCGCTGGCGATAGCGCGGTTGCCGGCCAACGCAAGCGGCAGCCCCACGAGAAGTCCTAGGGCGACCGGAGCCATGGCCACCCGCAGCACCATCGCCAGGATGTCGCGCCTGGGCGCGCCCAGCGCCATGCGAATGCCGATTTCGCTCGTGCGGCGCGTCACTGTGTATGCCGCAACGCCATACAATCCAACACAGGCCAGAACCAGCGCGAGCAGCCCATAAAGTGTTGTCAGCCGCGCCACCAGCCGTTCACTATTGAAATTCTCGGCGACCTGTTCGTCAAAACGAATCACGCGAAGTACCGTCAGGTTTGAGTCCACGTTAGCCAATGTTCGCCGGATCATCGGCTCCAAATTCTGTGGAGAGCCCGCAACCAGCAGTTGAATGTCGTGAAATATGTTGGAATTGTTTTCCCGCGCCTGCAACAGGGGCAAAAACGCGGTCGCGTGCGCGGCCTCTCGCGCGGCAATGTACTTGGCGTCCTCCACGATACCTACGATTTCATAATCTCCAGAGTGGCTTGCATCTCCGATCCCGAAGTGCTGGCCAAGTGATTCTTCATTCGGAAAGTATTTGCGCGCAAATGCCTCGCTGATCACCGCAACGTGCGGCGACGTCGGTGTGTCTCGTGCATCGATGTACCGCCCGTGCACCAACCGCGTCCCAATCGTCTCGAAATAATGTGCGCTCACCGAGTCCAGCGAACTGGAAAAAACTTTGCCTGGCGGAGCGGGGTGGCCCGCGATGCTGATGGGGTCTCCCCAGTTCGATCCCTCCATGGGGCTATACCTCGAAAGGCTGGCGCTCTGCACTCCCGGAATTGCCGCCAATCGCTCTTGCAATTCCTGGTAAAGACTCGGCAGCCTCTCCGGTGCATAGCCACCGAAATCCGAACCTACTTGCACCACCAAACGCCCCGCCGTCAGGAAACCAAACCTCTGTTTTTCGAGATTGCGCAGACCTTCGGTCGCCAGTCCCGCTCCCACCAGCAAGATCAGTGAAAGTGCGGCTTGCAGAACCAGCAGCGCCTTCTGGGGAACCCGCGAATGATCGGTCGTCGAGCGTCCAGCTCCCCGCAGTGTTTCCGCCGGCTGCGCCAGCGAGCCCGCCCATGCCGGAGCTATGCCGAAAATCACCCCCGTCGCGAGCGACAGCATAAAAGTAAACAGCAGAACCGGCATCGACGGACTCGCTTCGATAGGAACGTACTCCGACCCGCGAAACGCCAGCAGCAGAATCACTCGCGTTCCCAGGAACGCCAGGCTCACTCCCGCCGCGCCACCGGCCAACGCCAGCAGCACGCTTTCCGTAACCACCTGCTGAACCAGCCTTGCGCGCGAAGCCCCCAGGGCCACGCGAACTGCAATTTCTCCCCGGCTCGCCGTGCCCCGCGCCAGCAGTAGGTTCGCAATGTTGGCGCAAGCAATCAGCAGCACAAACGCGGAAACCACCGTCAAAAACCGAAGAGGCGCCGCATAATCTACCTGTAGGCTCTGGATGCCGCCGCTCGCGGGCGTCAGCGTCAGGACCATTTCTTCCAGTTCCTCCGGCTTATAACCCGACCGATTAGGCCGCGCCGCAATCCAATGCTGGATTTCGGATTTCAGGTGGGATTGTGCCTGCAGCGCACTGACTCCCCGCCGCAGCCTGCCGATCGCATAAAGCCAGTAGTCGTCGGTCTCATTCAAATGGGAGCCAATCGGCATCAGTCTAGGTTCCGAATTGAGAGGAATCCACAATTCCGCAGGGTCGCCATCAAGCCTTTCTCCAAAAAAGCGAGGTGCTGCAATGCCGACCACCGTAACTGGCTCTCGGCCAAGGATCATTTGTCTGCCAAGAACCGAGGGTTCTCCCGAGAAACGTACCTGCCACGTTCGATAGCTCATCACCGCCAGTGTCGGCGCCCCCGGCTCATCGTCTGTCGGCGTTAGCGTGCGCCCGGCAAACGCGCCTACGCCAAGCATTGAAAAGTAATTCCCGGAGACAAACTGCGTCCGAAAGGGTTCCCCATACGCGTCGCTGCTGCTCCGGCGCCCGCTCAGCTTTGGCACATGGGATCGAAAGGCGGCAATCTCGGAAAATTCCGGAGTGTGATCGCGAATCTCCTTGTACAGCGGGTAGGAAAATAGCGTGAAGCTGTCCTGGCTTCCGCCGAGCGAGCAGCAATTCTGATCGTCGCCCAGGTTGTAGAGTTGCTCAGGATGCGCCACCGGCAGCGGCTTCAGCAACACGGCATGAACCAAAGTGAAAATCGCCGTGTTCGCGCCAATGCCGAGGGCTAGTGTGAGTACCGCCACGCTCGTGAATCCCGGCGATTTCCGCAGCGCGCGCAGCCGGTAACGCACATCCTGCACGACGGTCTCCAAGAGCGGCAGCGTGCGCATCTCGCGATGCCTCTCGTTGATTTGCGTCAATCCTCCGAGGCGCACACGCGCCACCCGCCGCGCTTCTTCGGGAGCCATGCCGCGCCTCAGGTTTTCCTGCGCCAGCATCTCCAAATGCGATTCAAGCTCCTGGGTGAAGTCTTCATCCGTATGCTTTGGCGACAACAATCCCCAAATCCGGGATGCAACGATTCTCAGCCAGCCCAACACGACATCACCTCTGTCTGCTCGCCTCTTGCTTACCCTGGGCGCCGTCGAAGGGTCACTCTCCACTTGCCTCGGTCTTGAGCACACGCCCAATCACGCCCGAAATGCGCTCCCAACTCCTTGCCTCTTGCTCGAGCTGCTTCCGCCCGGCCTTCGTAATCGAGTAAAACTTCGCTTTGCGATTGTTTTCCGAGGTGCCCCACTCCGCGGAAATCCACTTTTTTTGCAGCAGCCGCGTCAGCGAAGGGTAAACTGTCCCCTGATTGAGTTGCAGCGCGTCCTCGCTGATCTGCTCGATTCGCCGCGCGATCCCATAGCCGTGCAACGGCCCCATCGTCTCCAGGGTCTTGAGCACCATCAGGTCCAGCGTGCCCTGGAGAATCCCCGGTTTTTCTTCGCCCATGTTCTCTCCTGTCGATAATCAACAGGAGTATGCACAACGCCATGTTGAATGTCAACAGGAGGGACGCGAGCTCGGTCGAGACCCCAGCTTCTCAAGAAGTGGGTTGTCATTTCCGAGGGGAGCGAGGAGTCTGCGGCTGGGTTTTTTGATGTGGAAACGTCAATGCGCTAATGCAGTGCGGCCGCAAGCGTCTTGACGAGTAGAGGTTCTTGCTCCGGGAAAACCGTGCGCAGATCGAGCACCAGGCGGTCCTCTGCGACCCGAGCAATCACGGAAATTCCGGCCGGAGCCCGCCGCAGCCGCTGTTCCAGCTTCGCCGCGGAATAGCGTACGGTGGCGATGCGAATCACCTTGCTCGGCAGCGATTGGTCTGGCGTCGACCCGCCTCCTGGGAGGGAAGCGCCATCCACAACCTCAATCTCGACTTCGTCGAGCGGCAACTCGGGGCGAAGCTCGCGGATAAAATTCTCCGCGCGGCGTTTCAGCTCCTGTGGCGTCGCGCGAATCATGCGCAGCACGGGAATTTCGTCCCAGGCCGCGCGCAGGTACGCCCCTAGCGTGGCTTCCAGCCCAGCAATCGTGAGTTTGTCCACGCGAAGCGCGCGAAACAGGGGGTGGCGCCGCACGCGCGCGATCAAATCCTTCTTCCCTGCGATGATTCCTGCCTGCGGCCCGCCGAGCAGCTTGTCGCCGCTGAAGGTCACGACGCCCACTCCGGCTTCGACGCTTTGCCGCACCGTAGGCTCGGCGATCCCCTGCTCGGTCAAATCCACCAAGCAGCCCGAACCCAAATCCTCCACAAGTGGTATGCCGGTGCGCCCGCTGAGCGCCCCAAGCTCTTCGAGCGACGGCTTGTCCGTAAATCCGGTCACTTTGAAGTTCGAAGGATGCACGCGCAGCAGCAAACGCGTTTTCTCGCCGATCGCATTCTCATAATCCGCCAGTCTCGTCCGGTTCGTCGTTCCCACTTCACGCAGCAGCGCTCCACTCTGCTCCATAATTTCCGGAATGCGAAAACCGTCGCCAATTTCAATCAATTCTCCGCGGGAAACAATCACTTCGCCGCCCCGCGCAAGGGCCGCCAGCGTCGCCAGCATTGCCGCGGCGCAATTGTTCACCACGATCGCCGCTTCCGCGCCCGTGAGCCGGGTCAGCAGTTGCTCCGTGTGTACGTCGCGTTTGCCGCGCACGCCGGCTTCCAGGTCGTATTCCAAGTTCGAATACCGGGTCGCCGCAAGCCGGAACTCCTCGACGACGCTCTCCGGCAGCGGCGCTCGTCCCAAATTCGTGTGCAGGATCACCCCCGTGGCGTTAATCACGGGCAGCAGCGAGTGCGCCAAAATCCGCTCGACGAGTGCAGTGATGCGCTCTTCGAGCGCAGCGGGGTCGCATGCAACCGGAGAAATCTCCGCCAGGACCGAAGTCGCGATCTGGCTCGTGATGCGCGCGCGTAAATCGTCCAGCACCGTGCGTGCAACGTCCACGACAAGGTTCCGGTCCACGCGTTTCGAAAGCTCCGCCAGCCGCGGCTGCGCCAGCAATTCGTCCACGGAGGGAAGCTGCCGCAGCAATCCCGACTGCTCCGCGGAAATCGCGCGCTTGGTATGAGGCGCCATCCGAACATTTCAGCATAGACCCGCCCGCGCAGCAATCCTGAGCCCCGCGCCAGGCTGTCTCCTGCCATCGCCGCGGAACGCCGCACTCCGCCGTATCGCATTCGCAGCACTGTTACGCCCCTTTTGTTGACGCTCTTGCTATATGTCCGTAGCATGGAGGTTCGGAGATCCCCGCACGACATGGCGACTATTGACGAAGATCTGGGCCAGATCGAAAAGGACATCCGGCAGCTCAAGATTGAATACGACCAGTATTTTGGCGGCGGCCGCAAGCGTCCTCCCACCGAAATCGAATGGCGCATTGATCTTCTCGTCAAGCGCTACAACGAACGCGGCGGCGAAATGAAGTCCCACCAGCGCTTCCGCTTCAACAACCTCACGCAGACTTACGCGAAGTACAAGGACATTTTCCGCAAGAAGACCAAGCAGAAAGAAGAGGGCACCATTCAGCGGCATTACGGCGCGGCGGCAAAACAAATTGAAGCCTCGCGCGCCCGGGAACAAACCAAGGAAGCAGCCGTCGCCGTTGCGGCCGGAAATGCCAAGGCCTTTCGCATGGTTTGCTCGCAGCCCGAAAGCGAACCCGACAAGGTCGAGAAGCTTTACGAAGCCTTTCTTCAGGCCAAGCAACTCGCCGGGGAACACACGGGAAGGCTGTCGCGCTCCAGCTTCAATCAATTCGTGCTGAAGAAAACCAAAGAATTGCAGAAGCAGAAAAACTGCAAAGACGTGGAATACGTCGTCGAAACCGTCGACGGCCAGGTCAAGCTCAAAGCGCTCGTAAAGACCTGAGCCGCCGCCAGGTTTGGTTTTCGGCCAGAGCCTCCCTTCTGGGACTTTCCTTCTCGTTTGCCTTCTGCTTTCTGCCTTTTCCACATCGCCACTTTCCGATTCCGCGTCGGACGCTTAAACTGTTCTGCTTCTCTTAGCGGAGGAAACATGGCGGTGGAGCGCGCGCTGATTAGTGTTTTTGATAAGACAGGAATCGTGGACTTTGCCAAGCGGCTGGCGGCGTTAAAGATCGAAATTCTTTCAACGGGCGGGACTGCCAAGCTCATTCGCGAAAACGGAATCGCGGTGCGCGATGTTTCCGATTTCACCGGCTGGCCCGAAATGCTCGGCGGGCGCGTGAAGACTCTGCATCCCAAAGTCCACGGCGGTCTGCTCTTCCGCCGCAAGCATCCCGACGATCAGAAGCAAGCCGAGGAACACGGCATTTCGCCAATCGATCTGGTCGTCGTGAATCTGTACCCGTTCGAGGCTACGGCAGCTAAGGCCGGACTCGCCGCCGAGGAACTCATCGAGAATATTGATATCGGTGGTCCGACGATGCTGCGTTCCGCGGCAAAAAATTTCGAGAGCGTGACGGTGGTGTGCGATCCCGCGGATTTCGAGCGCGTCGCAAAAGAGATCGAAGCCGCAGGCGACACCAGGCTCGCGACTCGTCTGGAGCTGGCGCGCAAAGTGTTTGCGACTACTTCGCGTTACGACGGCATGATCACCGTGGAGCTCGAGCGCCTTGTTGCTGCCAATGGACACGTGGCGCTGCAGGCAAAACCGAAGCTACCGGAGCGTGTGCATATCGCGCTGCGACGGCAGCAGGAATTGCGGTACGGAGAAAATCCGCACCAGGCCGCGGCACTGTACGTTCCTGCGGGCCGCGCTCCGGAAGGCTTGGCGGCGGCAAAACAGCTTCAGGGCAAGGAGCTGTCCTATAACAATTTCGTGGACCTTGAAGCTGCGCGGAGCCTCGCTGCGGAGTTCAAGAATCCCGCAGCGGTCATCATCAAGCACAACAATCCTTGCGGCGCCGCGGAGCAAGCAAGTTTGAGCGATGCGTATTTGAAAGCGCTGGCGTGCGATCCCGTTTCCGCATTTGGTGGCGTGTTGGCGTTCACCCGCGAAGTGGACGCCGCGACCGCGGAAGAAGTGGCGAAGCTTTTCGTCGAGTGCATCGCCGCGCCGGGATTTGCGGCGCGCGCGAAGGAAATTTTCGCAGCGAAGAAGAATCTACGTTTACTCGAACTTCCTCCCGGCGGCCTGGAGCCGGAGCGCGAGCTGCAACTAAAGCGGATTCTTGGCGGGGTGCTGGTGCAGCAGCCCGACGGCGGCGAACTCAGCGACAACGAACTGCGCACGATGACCAAACGCGTGCCGACGACGGAAGAAATGCAAACGATGCGCTTCGCGTGGAAAGTGGCGAAGCACGTGAAGTCCAACGCCATTGTCTTCGCCAAAGACGGCGCAACTGTGGGCGTCGGTGCGGGCCAGATGAGCCGTGTGGACTCCGTGAAAATCGCGGTCATGAAAGCGCAATCGCCGCTCACAGGAACGGTCGTCGCTTCCGACGCGTTTTTCCCCTTTTCCGACGGCGTCGAGGAAGCCGCGAAGGCCGGCGCGACGGCAGTCCTTCAGCCCGGTGGCTCCGTCCGCGACCCGGACGTGATTGCCGCCGCCGACCGCCTCGGCTTAGCCATGGTCTTCACCGGCATGCGCCACTTCCTGCACTAAGGCATCAAAGAAAACAACTAGCAAAGCTTCTCCGAGTGTTCACGGGGCTTGCAGGAAGCTTTAAAGTTTATCCCTACCAATATGGCGGATATTTCGCTTACCTCTTCCCTGTGACCTCTGTGATGTCTATGTTGAAATCTTCGTGTGGTCCCCACGAATCTCTTCGCAGCAAAGAATCGTTCGGACGGAGGCTCATCATGCAACACAATCTGGAAGAAATCGTTGCACTTCTTGCCCGAACGCCCGCTGCTCTCAACGCCATCCTTCGCGATCTGCCGGAAACCTGGACGCTGCGGAGCGAAGGAGAAAAAACCTGGAGCGTGTTCGACGTCGTGGGGCACCTGATTCACGGCGAGCGCACCGATTGGATGCCGCGTGCGAAAATGATTCTGCAATTTGGCGAAGCCAAAGCCTTTGAGCCGTTCGATCGCTGGGCGCAGGAACGGGAAAACAAAGGTAAGTCGCTCGTGCAGTTGTTGGATGAATTCACGCGCTTGCGGTCGGAAAACTTGAACGAACTGCGCGCACTGAGTCTAAAGCCCGAGGATCTTGCGCGACGTGGACTCCACCCGGCACTTGGTGTGGTGACCCTCTCTCAGTTGCTTGCGACGTGGGCCGTTCACGACCTGACGCATCTGCACCAAATCTCGCGCGTCATGGCTCACCAGTACCGCGAAGCTGTGGGCCCGTGGGGCGGGTATCTTGGCGTGCTTCACTGCGCCGGCCACAGCGCTCCCTAACCCAGGACTCACGCCTCAGATCTATCCGTTCTCTTAGCCGCTGTCTTGGGTTTCTTGAAAAATCAATCATTTCTTTTGGGACGGGGCGCCGGCGCTAGCAGGCGCCCGTCCTGTTGAAGCCTCAGCGTAAAGAGCTGATGTTGGATGGCAAGCCACGGACGAGGGTTAGGGCCAAGACGACGACCTGGGGGTTCTGGGGCAAAGTGAGGGTGCGAGCTTTCCTCTTCTCATCCAGAGAGAACGTGTAGCCATAGACGTGAAACTCACGCTCGTCCCGGTTGCCGCTGCCGGTGAGGCGATAGGGCAGTAGGATGGCCTGAGACTCGCCCGGGAAGTTTTGCGGCGTGTACCAGTCGCTGATGCTCTGAGTGAAAGAAGACGACGTGCCGTCAGCGTAAGTCAGTTCGAAAACCTGGGACTCCTGGTCTCCGTTCACACCGAATGCGAGCATCTTCAGACCATCGAATCTGCCGTCGGGCAGGAGAATCTTTTGGCCGGTGACGGCATTCGGTTGGTTCGGTGGGGCGAAAATGAAAGCTGCTCCGCCCCACTCCAAGGCTTTCGTAAGCAGTTCGGCCGGAAGGGCACTGCCCACTTGATCGATACTGTGGCGTGAGCTGAACGCTGTCCCTTGACTATAGATTCCGATGGCATTGTATTCTGTCGAAAGGTTGACGGGGCGGATCTGCGGCCGAAGTCTTGCCGGCGCTGGCGTCTTTATTGTTCGAACGCGAGGCTCCGAAAGCTCGGCAGCTATTTTTTCACGTAACGGGGGGTCGGACAGCGATTCGGCGGACTTCGATGGAGGCGGAGGGCCCTGGCGCCCGAGGTGCGGTGGTCCGAATACCAGAAGTCGCAGAATTGCAATCCCGAGAACGATACTCCCCATTGACGCCCACTTCTTCCACTGGTTCGAACGATTGCCCCCAGCGACTCGCGCTTTTTGCGAAGGGGCGCTGGAAATGGGCTCCAGCGAAAGCAGGGCTCTCTTCAGGCGCTCCAAATCGGTGCGAATCTCGGCGGCGAATTGATAACGGAATTTGCGATCTTTTTCGAGCGCCTTCAGGATGACCTCTTCCAGACGCAAAGGAACAAGCGGATTCAGGCGCGAGGGCGCTTCGGGCGCGCGATACTGAATCGCGTCGGTAATCGCTTCGGGAGTTTCTCCGCGAAATGGAACAAAGCCCGTAACCATTTGATAGAGGGCCACGCCAAAGGAAAACAGGTCGGCACGCGCGTCGAGTTCTTCGCCGCGCACCTGTTCCGGAGACATATAGTTTGGCGTGCCCATGGCCCGGCCCAGCAGAGTGATACCCGCTGACACCGGCGCAGGCACTGCAGCAAGATTCAACTGGGAATCGCAAGCCCGCTGGCCGGTCAACTTCGCCAAACCGAAATCGAGAATTTTGGCATTGCCTCGCTTTGTAACGTAAACGTTGGCCGGCTTAATGTCGCGATGAATGATGCCTTGAACGTGGGCGGCGCTGAGAGCATCGGCAATTTCAATGGCCAGATCGAGGGCTTCATGCAGCGGGAGCGGTTTGCCGGAAATCCGGCGCTCGAGGGTTTGACCGTCGAGGAACTCCATAGCGATGAATCGTTGTGGTTCGCTTTGCGCTTCGCTTTCGAGAGGCAACTCACCAACGTCGTAGATGGTGCAGATGTTTGGATGGTTCAAAGCGGATGCGGCTTGGGCCTCGCGGCGAAAACGTTCGAGCGCGGCAGCGTCTTCGGCCATTTCAAGAGGCAGAAATTTCAGGGCGACGGCACGATTGAGCCGCTTGTCCAGAGCCTTGTAAACCACTCCCATGCCGCCGCCTCCCAGCCTCTCGAGGACCTGGTAGTGCGAGGCGCTTGGCCCGGTCAGCTTCTCGCGCGACGGGCCGGCCCCAGAGGGTGTGGCTGGGGAGGGCGGCAGCTCTTCGAATTGGACCGGGACCATGAAACGGTAGCCGCGACGCGCCAGAGTTTCAATGAGATGCGGATTCTCGGCAGAGTCGCTGAGAGCTTGCCGCAAGCGGTTCATAGCGGCGCTGATGCTGTGCTCGAACTCGACAATCGTATCGTTGGGCCAAAGGCATTTGCGAAGCTCTTCGCGGGTGACGACCTCCCCGGGATGTTCCAGCAGTGTTTTGAGGATTCGAAAGGGTTGGTCCGGCAGGCGGGCGGTCTTCCCGCTGTCATCCTGCAATTCACCCGCGCGAAGATTGAGGCGAAAGCCAGCAAAATGAGCCGTAACGGGGGGTGTGGGGGAAACCGGCATGCGTGGGGCCCTTTGTTCTCCTCTATTCTTCTACGTGGACTGACTCAATCCAGTTCCAAGCCTCCATCTACTTAGACTTTTATTTTCGGAAATTGTTCCACGGAAAACGGGCCGTCGTTCACATGGGCCTAGAAGCGCCTGATAAGTTGTTGAAACCGCGAGGGATCGGCTTATGAGGGGAAAATGAGGCGTTTGTGACCCCGCCTGCATTGAGGGAAGCGAGGGCCTAAATCCACAGTCGCTGGTGGCGCACGAAGAGTGTGGCCCGAGGGCGACTTGGAAGGCGAACGGAAGCAGAAGTCAGGTGCCGCAAGAGGGCAAGTCTCACCAAACAGGCGGTTGTTATCAGCATCGATCTTGGCGATTGGCTCGATATGGCCCGTAACGGCTTTCGCTCAGCACCCGCCTGGTAGCGGGGCCAAGGCCGAGCGAGTGGAGCTCGGAAGGCGCGAAGTGCCAAGCCCGTATGCAAAGCTTGCTCTTCGGGTTTACAACTACGCCCCGGTCGACCGAGAGGTGCTGGCTCGCTCCGAAAAAATAACCGAGGCAATTTTTGCGGAATCGGGCATAGCAATCGTGTGGATGGACTGTACTCCGCTACGAGGGGAATTTCCGCCAAACCCCGCGTGCCCCTCCGATATGGGAGCAAGCGATCTGGTGTTAAGGCTTTTGCCTCGCCGCATGGCAATAAGGTTGGCCACGCCGCATGAACCGCTGGGTTTCGCTCAACAATGCCCCGAGGTTGAGCCGGCGTGCGAGTTGACGGTCTTTTACTTCCGAGTGGAGGAATTGGCGGCGGACGGACACCGGCCAGAGCTTATTCTGGGGCATGTGATGGCGCACGAAGTGGCGCACGTCTTGATTGGGCCAGGACATTCTGGGGACGGGATCATGCGGCGGGAATGGTCTCGCGAGGAATTGCGGCGTATGTCGCTGGGACTTCAGCTGAGTTTCACCAGCGTGCAGTCCGCGCGGCTCCGGGACGCTGTTCTGCGGCGGATCAAACAGCAGATTCCAGAGACATTAACACGATCGGATTTAGCCGCTGGACAAGCGCAAGCACATGAGTGAGCGGAGCACCCCTCTGGCCTCAAGAGCCAAAGCCCCGACCCTCTAAAAACCAACGACGAGTCTTGGACTTGCTATACCAGCCTCAAATACTGCTTGACGTGCGCGTCTCGCTCTCTTAGGAAAGACAAGGTGAGAGAAGAATGCAGGCGTCGCCGAGGAGGGGAACGTGATTGAGCCAAAGCAATTGGCGAATCGGCGGGAATTTTTGCGGAAGTCAGCGGCTTTGGCGCTTACGAGAGTTGCCCGGAGAAGCGGTATTGCGCACGTTGATACGGCAGAGGAGGCGCGCTCTGCAGCACGCGTCAGTCGGGGGGATGCGGCGTTTGCTGGCAGGCAGGACGAGCGGAGGAAGGAACTGTGGAGCTTGCTCGGTGAGCTGCCGACGGCGCATGTGCCGGGTACGCCCAAAGTAGTGAGCACGGAAAAGCATGAGGGGTACACGCTCGAGCGGCTCGTTTTGGACTTGAACGGCATCGAGCCGGTGCCGGCACTTTTGCTAATTCCGGACCAGCGGCCTGCGAGCGCGCCAGGACTGCTCTATATTCATTGGCATGGCGGAATGTACGATTTGGGGAAGGAAATGTTGCTCAAGGGAGTAAGTGTGGCTCCGCCGTACGCTCCGGTGTGCGCGGAGAAGGGAATTGTGACGCTGGCGATTGATAGCTGGTGTTTTGGCGAGCGCAAGCACGAGAAGGCCGGGAAAACGGGTGAAGAGAACGCGTTCAAGGAGATGCTCTGGAAGGGAAGAGTGCTCTACGGAATGATGATGCTGGACGAGTTTCGCGCGTTCGACTACCTGGCGCACCGGCCGGAAGTGGACGCGGAGCGGCTGGGAGTTTTGGGAATGTCCATGGGCTCGACGAAGGCGTGGTGGCTGGCGGCGATGGAGCCGCGCGTGAAAGTCTGCATGGACGTTTGCTGCCTGACGGATTTTGAAGAGCTGATCAAGGCGGACGGGTTGAGCGGGCACGGAATCTACTACTACGTGCCGTCGCTTCTGAAACATTTTCAAACCGCGGAGATCAATGAGCTGATTGTGCCGCGGGCGCATTTGAGCGTGAACGGGCGGCTGGATGAGTTGACGCCGCCAAAAGGCGTGGAAAAGATTCGGGATTATTTGATGCCGCTCTATCGCAAGTATGGGAAGGAAGCGGACTGCCACATTGAATTATTCGAGTGCCAACACGTGGAACTGCCCGAGATGCGGAAGCTGATTTTGGAGTGGATGGACCGGTATTTGATAGAAAATCGAAAAGCTTAGCCTGAGGCTCACTACCTCCCCTTGGCGTGACCAATTCGGTTATGAATCGTCTTAGTGTTTGGCCAACCTGACCGCTTGCGGAACAAAGTACGAAAAAGTACGTATTCACGACTGAAGGCGAAGGGATGCCCTGGACCACAAGGGCTGCGGACGTGCCCCGGTAAATCCTAGGCGGAGGCGTTTTTCATGAGCATCAGTCACTGGGTTGGGACTTGGATTAGCGATTTTAGGTATGCCCTGCGGACGCTGAGGCGGAGCCCCGGTTTTGTGGCCGTAGCGGCGATGACGCTGGCACTGGGGATCGGGGCAAATACTGCGATTTTCTCTCTTCTGGATCAAATTCTGTTGCGGCTCCTCCCAGTGAAAAATCCGCAGCAACTGGTGCTGCTGACGATGCGGGGACACCATTACGGGAACAATTGGGGAGGAAACGCGATTTCGCACCCCATGTTCCGCGATTTTCAGGCGCACAACGAAGTATTTTCCGGAATGTTTTGCCGATTCCCGAATCCTGTGAGCTTGACGTTCGGCGGCCAGTCGGAGCGCGTGAATGCAGAGCTGGTTTCTGGGACGTACTTCAGCGTGCTTGGAGTGAAGACGATTTTGGGGCGCGCGTTCACGCCGGAGGATGACCGCGTTCCCAACGGGCATCCGCTGTTGATGCTCACGTATGACTATTGGAAGCAACGCTTCGCGGGAGACCCTGAGGTCGTAGGCAGGAACTTGCTTGTGAACGGCCACAGCATGACGGTGGTCGGAGTGGTACAGCAAGATTTTGACGGCGTGGAACTGGGCTACAACACGAAAATCTTTATTCCGATCATGATGCAAGAGCAGGTTGTGGTGGTGCCGATGAAAATGCTCACCGACCGGCGTAGTCGCTGGGTGAACGCGTTTGGGCGGCTGAAGCCGGGGGTGTCCATCACGCAGGCGAAAGCGTCGTTGCAGCCATTCATGCATTCGATGCTCGAATCGGAAGTAAAAGAGGCGGCGTTCGCCCACGCTTCGACGTACGACCGCGAACAATTTCTCAAATGTTGGATTGATGTTTTGCCGGGATCGCAGGGCCGGTCGTATACGCGGCGGGAACTCTCGACGCCGCTTTGGGTGCTGATGGCGACGACGGGGATGGTGCTGCTGATTGCCTGCGCGAATCTGGCGAATCTACTGCTGGCGCGGGCCACCGGCCGGCAGAAAGAGATTGCCGTCCGTCTGGCGATAGGCGCGGGCCGGGGACGCATTGTTTCGCAGCTATTGACCGAGACGCTTTCGCTTGCAGTGCTCGGGGGAATTGCGGGGCTCGCGCTGGCTTTTTGGGCGGACAAGGCGCTCATGCGGATTTATTTGCCGGCAGAATCGACAGAACTGAACATTTCGACGCTGCCGGATTTGCGGATTCTGCTCTTCACTTTGGGCGTAACGATCCTCACGGGAGTCTTGTTTGGGCTTGTGCCGGCTTTGCAGACCACACGGCCGGATGTGGGACGCGTTTTGAAGGATGAAGCTGGGGCGGTGGTGGGCGGGGGCCACGCGGGGTTAAGGAAGGCGCTGGTGGTGGCCCAGGTGGCGCTTTCTCTATTGCTGCTCATTGGCTCGGGGTTGTTTTTGCGGACGTTGAAAAACCTGAGCAACTTGGGGCCAGGATTTCCCGCGGAACGGCTGGTGGGATTCAAAATCGACCCTTCGCTGGGGGGCTACACTCCGGAACGGGCGAGAATTTATTACCAGCAGTTGACCAACTCCCTTAGCGCGATTCCCGGAGTGCAATCCGTGGCTTTGGCGAGCATGCGAATTCTGGAAGACAACGAGTGGGACAGCAGCACGACGGTGGAAGGGTATTCGCCGGCGAAGCCTGAGGATCGCGCCCAGCCATACATGAATCAAATCGGTCCGGGATATTTTGCAACACTGGGCGTGCCGATTGTGGCGGGGCGCGATTTTCGGATGACCGACGACCACGAGATTAAAAAAGGGCCGGAGGATGATGATTGGACTCCGACCACAGTGATGATCAACGAAAAGTTTGCGAAGAGATTTTTTTCGGGGAGAAATCCAATTGGCATGCACCTTGGTTTCGGAAGCGATCCGGGAACGCGGATGGACATGGAAGTGATTGGCGTGGTGAAGGACATCAAGTACACCAATTTGCGGGACGAGATTCCAGAGCAGGCCTACGTCCCGTATATGGGGAGCCATTTTCTGGGCGGCATGACGGTGTATTTGCGGACTGGCGTGGATCCGAGCCTGCTGTTGCCGACGGTGCGTGAGAAAGTCCGCGAGCTGGATCCGAATCTTCCGATGTATAGTTTGCGGACGACTGAAACTCAGATCAGCAATTCTTTGACGACGGAACGCATGATTGCGAGCCTCTCGACGGTGTTTGGTTTTCTGGCGACGCTGCTGGCGGTGATCGGGCTGTATGGCGTGATGTCATACACGGTTGCGCAGCGAACACGCGAGATTGGAATCCGTATGGCGCTGGGCGCGGAGCAGGGAAATGTCGTGTGGATGGTGATGCGGGAGGTACTGCGGCTGATTGGCATCGGCGTGGTGGCGGGAATTCCGGCGGCGCTGGCGTTGACGCAGGTGGTGAAGAGCCAGCTTTTTGGATTGACGGGACATGATCCGCGAACGCTAGCGATGGCCACCGTGGCGTTGACGGTAGTGGCGTGCGCGGCGGGGTATGTTCCCGCGCTGCGAGCGAGCCGGCTCGATCCAATGAAGGCGCTGAGGTACGAGTGAGCGTCAAAGCAGAAAGCCGAAAAGAAGCCGACGGCTGACACCTGCGGAAGGATGCTCTACTCGAAACCGGAAGCGGAAACGTCTTCGAAGACCAACTCTTTGTCCATGTCTAGCATTTGCTTTCGATAGAAGTGAATTGCGCTCAGAACTATTCCCAATAGCGGCGCGAACCAGAGGATCCCCCAGGGGCCGGAGAGAGACCAATTCTCCATTTGCGGAAGGTAGTAGGTGAAGAAAACATAACCGAACAGATAGGCGACCACGATGAGCCCCGAGTAGCTTTTAAAAGAGGGATAGGGGCAAGTAAAAGGAATCTTGCGAAATTTCACGAGGAACACCTCGACTAGCGCGACGGTGCAGAGAATCAGTATCGCCGTGTGCCGTAGAGCGACAATCCAGCCCCAAAAGGCGAGGGTCGCCAGGAAGCAAACGGGAGCCAGCCAGGACAGGGAGAGTAGCAAGAGGACGCGGCGGGCGATGGGCCGGGCTTCGTGGCGTTCGCGGTCCAGCCAGAACCGGAAGATCCAATTTGCCGGCAGTTGCGAAGGGATTTCGAATGCGAAGCGAATTCCGACCGACACGCAATAGACCAGGATAAAAGGCACGGAGAGAAACTCCGCAGGAGGCGAGCTGCCATGGACCAGGGAATGGAGGGTCGGGGCGGAGTTGAGAGTTGCGGCCGAGGCAACCAATCCTAAAGCCAGGAACCCGGAAAGCACCTGGAGATGGCCATCGCTGCGAAGAAGAGTTCTTGCCACGAAATGATAGCAGGCGCGTTGCGAGGGAGTCCGAAGCACCGCTTCACGAAGAGGCGCAAGGGGTGAAAAAGAAGCTGGAATGCGGGGCAGAGGGCCTGCATCGGGCGTTTCGGGAATGCGCACGAAGGATCGGCGGAAACTAACCGCGTAGGCGAGGATAGTAGTGAAGAATGCCGCTCCCAAGGCGGTCGCTCCCGCTTTGGTCATAGCGGCGACGAACGGTTCGCCGCCTCGACCCCAAACGGTTCGGAGCAGGCCCAAGAACGAAACCGGGGGCAACACTGCGACGCGATGTGCATTTGCAACAGACAGCTGTTTAAGCCAATCGGGAACGGCCCAGCTGGTGCCGAGAAGCACGAGCAACAAGAGCGCAAGGGTAAACCGGACCAAAAGCGACACCCGGCGAAATGCCGCAGCCGGAAACAGAGTCATCAAGACTCCGGCCACAGCGAATACAGCAAGGGAACCAAAGGCACCGGCCAGGAGCATAACCACAGCGTGGCCCATGGCGAAGCGGAGAAGCAGGGAGAGAGAGGGCTGCGAACCAACTACAGCGAGAGGATACAAGACCATGGAGGCTGCGTTGACCACGATGGTGAGAAGCGCGACGAGAGCAAAGATCGCGGAGAGACTCGCGAGGAAGATGCTGCGCAAGCGGATCGGCTGCGGGACGAGATTCGTGAAATCTCGGCGGTCGAGAAAGATGCTGTCCCACCTCCAAAGGGCGGCGGCTCCACTCACGGCCATGGAGAGCACGAGAAAGAAATATTCATCCGGGATAGTGGCTGAAAACGGGTCATAGGGGCCGGCTCCACGCAAGAAGCGGATGAGCGAGCCATACTTCTCAAACATCAAGAGCGAGACCAACATGCCCGGCATGGCGAGTAAAACGACAATCACGCCAATGCCGAGATCCAAATCGCCCGCATCGGAATCAGCGTGCCCGTGAAACATGCGGCCGAAGAACAAGCGCAGGAGGCAGTAGAAGGGAGTCTGCGAGAACGCCTCCCACCGCTGGCGGAAAAATCGTTTCGGATTTTGCATCATTCTTTGCATCAGGGAGAGACGACGCTGACGATGTCTTGAGTCATTTGAACGACGTCACGATCTTCCACGAGGTGGAGAAAGACGCCTTCGAGTGAGCTCTTGCCCATGTGTTCGCGAACTTCGTCGGTGGTTCCCTGAGCGATGACTTGTCCTTTGCGGAGGATGATCAGGTGAGAGCAGACTTTTTCGACAACTTCGAGAATGTGCGAGCAATAGAAGACGGATTTTCCGCGCGCGCTCAAAGTCTGAATGAGATTTTTGATGACTAGGACCGTGGTTACATCGAGGCCGGAAAGAGGCTCATCGAGGACGAGGACGTCGGGATTGTCCATCAGCGCAGCAATCAGCAGAATGCGCTGGCGCATGCCCTTGGAGTAGGAGCCCATGGTGACGTGGCGGTGCGGCCAGAGCGAAAAGAGCTGTAACAGCGAGCTGATGGTTCTGTTTTTGTGACGCTTGGGCATCGCGCGTAGCGTCGCTACCATGTCGAGATACTCCTGGCCCGTCAGATAGGAATAGAGATTGGCTTCCTCGGGCACATACCCGAGGCGCTTGCGGTAAGCGATGAGGTTTTTGTGAATGTCTTGGCCGTCGAAGACGACCTGGCCATCGGAGGGCTCGAGCAGGCCGGTGAGCATCTTGACAGTGGTGCTTTTGCCGGAGCCGTTGGGGCCGAGGTAACCGAGAACGTGTCCGGGATGCAGGGAAAAGCTAATGTCCCGCACCGCTAGGACGGACCCGTAGAATTTGGAGAGTCCTCTGGCCTCGAGCACAGGCCCTCGCTCCGGTCTGGGCAGACCCCATGCGGGGTACCGGATCATTGGTTTGACACCGGAGGCCGACGTGAGGTTCCAGGAAAAAGAAACGCGAAAGAGGGCGGCTTCAGAATAGTAAAAGGAAAAGACGCCCGAGAGGAACTTGAGGAGGGCGTCTTTCAATACGATTTGAGCTTTGTCAGTGCAAAACGGCCAGCTCGAATTAGTCGGCGGCGGACTGGTTGGCGGCTTTGGTTGGGTCGATTTCGATGCGGCCCTTGAAATAAGCGCCATCCTCGATGCTGATGCGGGCGGAAGAAATGTCGCCGGTGATGGCGCCGTCCTTCCGGATGTCCACACGGCCACGCGCATGAACGTTCCCCATGATTTTGCCGTAGGCAATGACGTCGCCGGCGTGAATTTCGGAATTGAGCTGGGCGGCGGCGCCGACCGTGAGTTCGTGACCCTGGAGGCGGATAGGGCCGTCGACGATGCCGTCAATTTGCAAGTCTTCGGTGCCAGTGACTTCGCCCTTGATCTGGATGCTGGCGCCGAGACGCGCACCACCGCGGGCCGGAGAGCCACCAAGTTTGCTGGAAGATGCTGGTTGATTAAAAGGAACGACTGGAGACGCTGGAGCTTGCGAAGGCGAAACCGCCGGCGGCTCCGCCACGCCTCCTTGTTGCTTGGACCACATTATAAGGACCTCCCTTTTTCGGAATCCTGAAATAAAATTTGCTCCGGGTGGGAGGGAGCAGTGTGGAGTCCATGTTGTTCCCCGCCGCATGGCGGAGCAACAGAGAAACAAAGCGGGATTGCGCAGTTTGGAACTGACCGAAGGGACAGGTGCAAGAAGAGAGGACAGAGATCAGAAATCAGAAAAGAAACCAAAGTCGATCGGCTAAGAGTTGACAGTTTGAAGCGCAAGGGGCCCAAACGCAGAGACGCAGGAGAACGCGGAGCACACAGATGTTCTTTGCAAACGGCGGTGGATTTGGTGCACCTCGCCTTGGTCGTGACCTGACGATACGGCTTGTGCGGTGTATGATACTGCGGAACTCAGGTTCCCCGCCGAGCGAGTGGAGTTGGCCATGTGTTTGCGCGCGCTGAAATGCCTTCCTGCGGCTGTAGTTCTGCTGGTGTCAACGTGCTGGCGTAATGGGGCGTGCGCACAAACGGCGACGAGCACCGGGCTCGAAAACACGCTGAGCATGAATGGTTACGGAACGGCAGCCTTGGAGGTAAGTCTAAGAGGAACGGACGGCCAACCGGTACGAGTTGCTGCCGTGGTTACTTTACTGAAGCTTTCCAATGAAGTTTACCAGCAGGAGACGGCAAAGGCGGGACATGTCCTTTTCGGCAGCATTGCTGCAACGGAATATTCGGTCCAGATTGTCGCTGCGGGTTATGAAACCACGGTAAGGAAAGTTGAGACGCACAACAACGAAGTGAAGTCCCTGGCGATTGAGCTTCAAAAGCTGTCTGTGGAAGCTGCCGCCGAGAACCTGGCGTATCGTGCGCTGGCGCCGAAGGCACAAAGGGAAATTGGAAAAGCGCTCGAACTGCTGCGCTCCCAAAAGGTTGCCGATGCGCGGGGCCATCTGGATGCGGCCAACCGGGCCGCGCCCCATCAGGCCGCGGTGCAATACCTCTACGGCGTTTACGAAAAGCAGGAGGGCAACGTCGAGCAGGCCAAGTTCTACTGGATGAAAGCCGTGGATTTCAATCCACGGTACTTGCCCGCGCTGCTGTCTCTCGCAGACGCAATGTTGCGGGAGAATCAATCAAAGGAGGCGATGCCTTACGCGACTCGAGCGGTGGAAACGGAACCAACTTCCTGGCGAGCTCACGCGATTCTGGCGAACGTATACCTGCGCGAGGGCTCGGCCGATGATGCAGAGAAAGAAGCGGAGCGCGCCATGGAGCTTGGCCACGGGCAGGCGGAAGCCGCGCGGCTGGTTTTGGCAGTGGCCCTGGCAAAAAAGGGTGACAAGGAGCGAGCGTCCGCTCTTCTCCAAACCTACCTGAAAGAGCATCCCTCCGATAGTGACGCGAAGAAATTGCAGGAGGACCTGCAGAGGATTTCGACGCCCCGAGGGCCTAGTGCGGCAGGTGCACCGACTGCTGAAGAATTGTCCATATCCAGCAGTGCTGCCGAGCTGCCGCTCCGCTCGAGCTGGCTGCCTCCGGATGTGGACGAGAACATGCCGCCGGTGGAGCAAGGTGCAACCTGTTCGCTTGAAGAAGTTCTGTCGAAAGCGGGAAAGCAGGTCCAGGAATTTGTCAAGAACGTCGAGCGTTTCTCCGCGACGGAATCTCTAAAACAGGAAGCAATCGACAAGTGGGGGATGTCCGGGTCTCCCGAAACGCGCAAGTTTGACTATGTTGCGGCGATCGAGGAACCGAGACACGGGTTCCTTACGGTGGAAGAGTATCGAAGCAGCGGCGGCGCGCCCGGGGAATTCCCGGGAGGAGTCGCGACTAACGGCTTGCCAACTTTAGCACTCATTTTTCATCCTTATTACGCCGTGGATTTTGAGATGACCTGTGAGGGATTGACGCATTGGAATGGGAAACCGGCCTGGCAAGTTCATTTCCGTCAAAGGGGCGACAAGCCGAACGTGATCCGGTCGTACCGCCTGGGCGCGGAAGGCCCGTCTCATCCTGTTGCTTTGAAGGGGCGGGCGTGGATTCTGGCGGATAGTTTCGAGATTGCCCGGCTGGAAACCGACTTAGTCGCTCCCATGCCGGAGATCAAGCTGGCCGCCGATCACACGGCTATCGAATATGGGCCGGTGCAATTTCGCGTTTATCACGGGCAGATGTGGCTGCCGCAGACGGCTGAGGTGTATTACGACTGGCGCGGAAAACGCATACACCGGCGGCACAGCTTCAGCAACTACATGCTTTTTGCGGTGGATGAGAAGCAGAAGATCGCAGACCCGAAAGCCGACAAGTGACAACTGAGCAGCGCCATGTCACAGCGCAGCGAGTTCAAAGCGGGCCGCCAAGTAGGTATTGGCCTGGCGTGAGTTCCAGAACACGAGACGCGAGCCCGCGCAGCCCTGGTAATCCGCGAATTGCGTTGCGCGTAGCGCCCGCGCAAAACCTGAGTGTATGATATTGCGGTACTTAGGTTCCCCGCCGAGTGGAGTGGCCATGCTTTTTCGCTTTGCCAGATATCTTTGCTTGCCAGCCCTTCTTGTCAGCGCGGCACTATTGTCCAACAGCGTTTTCGCACAGCGACCGGCGCCCGGTGGGGCCAGCCGAGGGCCAGGCGGTTCTTCGCCACTCGAGGGTGGCGATCCGACGATTGAGATAGACATTTACGTGAAAGGAGCCGATGGCGGTCCCATCGAGCAGACAGCCATGGTTACTCTTGTGGCTCCCACGGGGCAGGTTGCAGGTCAGGGAACAACGCTCGGCGGAAACATCAAATTCAGCGGGATTGCTGCGAGTCAGTACACCATCCAGGTGGTTGCGGCCGGCTATGAAAATATGGTCAAGGACTTTGACGGCTACAACGCAGGAACCGCCAGGGTGATCATTGACATGCGGCCCGTGTCGAACGGGAACACGGGGGCGGGTTCTCCACGGATGCTTCTCGCACCCAAGGCCCAGAAAGAGCTGGGCAAAGCGCTGGAAGCGCTACGCGCGAATAAGCCAGCGGATGCGCGAAGTCATCTGGAAGCGGCTTATCGGCTGGCGCCGAATCACCCAGCCGTGAATTACCTGTATGGCGTTTATTACCTGCAGATGAAGGACCGGGAGAAGGCTAAATCCTACTGGACAAAAGCCGTTGAATTCGAGCCGAAGCATGTTTCCGCGCTGCTTTCTTTGAGCGAGGCGCTCATGGGGGAACAAAAACTTTCCGACGCGGAATCGTACATTAAACGCGCCGTGGAGGCCGATCCCAATTCCTGGCGCGCCCATGCAATCCTCGCGGATGTCCTCTTGAAGGAAAAGCAGCCCAGCGAGGCCGTGAAGGAGGCGGATCGTGCGGTGGAGCTCGGCAAAGGGCAGGCCGTGATGGTGCAGCCGCTGCTGGCGCGCGCGCTGATGGAAAACGGAAACAAGGAGCGCGCCGAAAAAGTTTTGAAAGAATACATTCAGGACCATCCAAACGATGCTGGAGTACGCCGGCAGCTCGAAAGCCTGGAAGCTCCCCCAGTGGCGGTGCCCTCCAGTGCGGTGACGGCCGCCGCAGAAACCAAACCAGCGACGGCGACAGAGGCGGCAATCGCGCTGCCCCTTCCGTCGAGTTGGCTTCCGCCCGACGTCGACGAAAAAGTTCCTCCCGTCGAGCCAGGGGCTGCGTGCGAGCTGAACGAGGTCCTTCAAAAAGCAGGAAAGCGCGTCGAAGAGTTCATCAAGAACGTGGACCGTTTTACAGCCACGGAATTCCTGAATCATGTGTCCTTCAATAAATGGGGAGTCTCGGAGTCTCCGGAAACACGCAAGTTCAATTACGTGGTCAGCATCGAGCAATATCGGCCGGGGTATTTCAGCGTGACGGAATACCGGGGAAATGGGTTTACGCCCGCGCAGTTTCCAGGAGGCATAGAAACGCACGGGCTGGCCACGCTTTCGCTGATTTTCCATCCGAACAACACGGGAAATTTTGCCATGAGCTGCGAAGGCTTGTCGGAATGGGATGGGAAGCCAGCGTGGCAGGTCCATTTCCGGCAAAGACCAGACAAGCCGAATACCATCCGCGCGTACAGGTTCGGCGAGAATGGCCGTTCCTACGACGTGGCGCTGCGCGGGCGCGCGTGGATTGCAGCGGACAGCTATCAAATTGTACGGATGGAAACGGACCTGGTTGCTCCGTTGCCGCAAATCCGGTTGCTGGCCGACCACACGGTGGTGGATTA
This sequence comes from Candidatus Acidiferrum sp., assembly GCA_035262505.1. Taxonomy (GTDB): domain Bacteria; phylum Acidobacteriota; class Terriglobia; order Acidiferrales; family UBA7541; genus Acidiferrum. Next base: position 42,678 of record DATFSR010000099.1, read on the forward strand.
CGGCCCGGTGCGATTCAAGAATCGCAACGTGGAAATGTGGCTCCCGCAGGACGCGGAAGTGTACTTCGACTGGATGGGCAAGCGCGTGCACCGGCGGCACAGCTTCGACAATTACATGCTTTTTTCAGTGGATGAGAAACAAAAGATTGCCGAGCCCAAAGAGGAAACGCATAGCCAGCCAGAGAATTGAGCCCCTCGAATCGCCGCGCCGAGAAGGGAACCCTTGGCCAATGCGGTTTAGGCAAGCTCGAGAACGCGGTTGAGGAATCCCACCAAATATTTCCAAGCGAAATAATAGAGGATCAGCACCACCGGAGCGAGAATCGGAAAGACGTGCCGCGGAAAGCCAGGAATGGAAAAGTCCAGAAGAGCGGAAGCTAGGGCGCCCAGCGGCCCGATCAGAATGGGCAGGAGCGCGCCGTGCAAGCCGAGAGACACTGGCACGCGTCGGCGCCAGGCGAAAAACAGAACGTTCCAGAGGCCCCAGAGGTTGGGCACTACGGCCATGGGAAAAACGATAACGCGTTCGACCGGCACCGGAAAATTATAGACATAGCGAAAGACGGTGTAAGCGGACATGATGAGAAGGAGAGCAACCGTTGGAACGGCGATGCCCGCCAGATAGGCCCGAAGATATGGGTGCTTATTCATAAGAGCCTCCCGCTCACAAGTGATAAAGCAAAGCCGGAATCGCGTTAGGAAAAAGCAAGAGGGCTGCGGCGACTGCAGCGGCGAGCGCCCAATCAATCCAGGGCACGCGAAGCGGCGCGCGTTCCGCATCGAGGCGGAGGAGCATCTGCGGCCAGAGGTCGCGCTGAAGCTCTGCGTTTTGCAGGGGAGGGAACTCGCGCTCGAGAAGCGCGCGCATCTCCTTTTCGTGTTGCTGATTTTTGACTTCGTTGCTCATTTTGCAGCGGCCTCCAAACCAAGGGAACTGAGTTTTTTGCGCAGCATGCGGACGGCACGAAAGACGCGCACTTTGACAAGGGCAACGGAAATGCCGGCGGCTTCCGCGATTTCGTTGTAAGGCTCGCCTTCGATGAGCGCCAAAGTGGCTACGAGCCGGTATTTTGCGGGAAGCTCGAGGAACGCCCTTCGAAGGTGCCCGCGAAGTTCACCTCGCTCCGCGGGATCGCTGCGGGGCGGCGCAGGGTAATCCTCGGGAAGCTCCGTTTCCTGGCGCGCACGCCGGAGATGGTCCAGAGCGGCGTTGGTGGCGATACGGCGGGCCCAGGCGCAAAAGTTTCCAGCGGCAGGGTCAAACCGCTCGCGGGCCCGGTAAATGCGCCAAAACGTCTCCACGGTCAAATCCTCGGCGGCGCCGCTGTCGCGAACGATGCGTGCGGTCCAACGGTAGACTTCGTTTTGGTACTGGCGAAAGAGAGCTTCGAAGGCTTCCAGGTCGCCCGCCGCAAATCGTTCGAGCAGCTCCATGCACCACTCTCTACTTGTAATTACTAGCGATGGAATTGCGTGGTTACAAGTTCATGGGCTAATAAGAAGTCGCGCGAAACTATGGATCGGCGAGGCGGACTCGTCGAGGGCCGAAGCCGATCAACCTGGCAGGCAGGTTTCGCAGAATGGGAATTCGAGGCAATAAACGTATGAACCAAGGGACACGAGGTGGCCCCTGGGAAAAAAGGACCTTCGCTATGAGATTGTTCTGCATAGCGGTCTGAAAGCGCTGAATGACGCGCACCGGCCACTCGCGTTGGCGTTGCACTTCCGCCAGATCGGATTCTGTAACTTGCCCCCCTTTCAGTGGACCGATGAGTACATTCGCCGCGACAACCGCATCCTGCACAGCATAATTGATCCCCACCCCGCCCACGGGAGACATGACGTGGGCGGCATCTCCGATCAGCAAGAGTCCCGGCCTGTGCCAGCGTGGGCACAAGCTGGATTCGACAGAAAGAAGTGAAAGCTGCTGCCAGTCGGTGAGGGATTCGGCATGCCTGGCCAGACGCGGCTCGACTCCAACGATGGTCTGGCGAATCGCCGCAATGCCCTGGGCATGCAGCTCCTGGTATTGCCCCTTGGGAAAGACCAGGCCAGTTTGCCAGTAATCCGCGCGGTCGAGCATGATGAGGACACGTCCCCGCCCAATGCTCCCCAGCAGTCCGCCCGGGGCGGCAAGATCTTCGGGTAGCTTTGGCAAGCGGAACCAGAGCACATCCATGGGAGGTGAAGTCTTGACTGGCTCGATTCCTGCAAGCTGGCGCAAGCGGGAGAAACGCCCGTCCGCGGCCACCGTGAGAGGGGCGCGTAGCTCGTGCCAGGCGTCATCCGGTCCGAGATACTTGACCCCGCACACCACGCCATTTTCCTTCACCAGCTCGCGAACGTTGGCGCGCAACACCAAGCGGAAGGAAGTGAATTTGGCAGCTTCCCGGGTGATGAAGTCGAGAAACTGCGCTTGCGGGACCGTCAAGATGTAGGGAAAGCGGGTCTTGAGACGCTTCAGGTCAAACGGCTGAAAGGGGCCATCGGCGAACTGGATCGTGGGGCCGGAGATTTTGCTGTGGGGAAACTCATGAAGCGGAGCTGCCAGCCCGATCTGGTCGAGGATTTCGAGAGTGGAAGGATGGATGGTGTCGCCGCGGAATTCGCGGTCGAAATCCTTGTGCATTTCGAGGAGCGTGACGGCAACACCGCGGCGCGCCAGGAGCAGCGAGAGGATTGCCCCGGCTGGACCGCCACCCACCACACAACAGGAAGTCCCTTCCGTGCCGACAGTATTCGGCAGGGACGCAGAGGGCTCGGAGGTCATCGTCGTATTTGGGGGAGCTAGTTCCATTGCCGGTCTCAATATCCACTACTGCAGACTGGGGCGCAAGGCTACAAGGATCGAGCGGACCATTAGCGGACGATTGAAAGAACTGACCCTGCGGACTCAAAAATCCCTAGTTTCAATTCCAACTCTAAGTTTAACATGACGCAAAGAAGAAGCGCCGGAATCGTCAGGGATTCCGGCTCCAAAGATCCGGCCCTCGGCCGACCTCACCTAGCAGATGTTGTATGACGGGCCGGATGGACAACGCAACTTACACAAACGCCAACCGGACCTAACAAAACGGCACAGTGGCCGGTTTTCATGCCAAATTTATGCCCAATCCATCGAACGATCTACAGGCACTCTGATTCTTTAGGTTCAGATTGTTCGAATGTGATTGTTAATCCACTCGAGAATTGGTCCAAAACGGAACTTCCCCGTCGAGATAGACTGCATCATGAACTCATATGCGGCCAGGGGCCGCACTTCGAGGTCAAATCCGTTGACCAGCAGGAAGGTGTGCGCGGCAGCAAAAGCGACTCGCTTGTTGCCATCGAGGAACGGGTGATTGTTGGCTGGCGATTCCATCAACGCTGCGGCTTCCTCGGCGATCGAGTTGTAGTATCCGATTTGCGAACGGAAAACAGCGGACTCAAGTAGCGCTGTATCTCGAATTCCATGGACACCCCCGTAGGTGTCGATTTGATGGTGATGTATCTGCAAAACTTCGCCAACGGTGAGGTAGACCCGTTCGGCCATTTACTCTGCCAACTTGCGATACAGGTCCCGGAATTTCTCGTTGGAGCGACGGAATGCTTCCATCACTTCCGGCCGCACGGTACGCTGAGAAGGAACAACGCTATGAATGTAATGGGCGATGGCTTTCTCCAGCAGGAAGCGCTGCGATTGTCCGTTTTCTTTGGCGACCGCGACGAATTCCTTGTAGAGCTTTGCATCGATAGCGGGACCGATCTTGACCGTC
>DATFSR010000100.1:0-10327 GCA_035262505.1 Candidatus Acidiferrum sp.
TCTCGGGCAGCGCTGCTCCAGCCAGCTGGCTCGCCACGCGCATCGCCACATCCGGCGCCAGGTCCAGAATCACGCGTCCCTCAATGTCACCCTTGATCGCGATCAGCGCCGCCACGCCCTTCCGCCGGTAAGTATCCTCGTCCATAGAAAGGTCGGCAATCTGCGTCGGAGCCTGCAGCGCCTCCGCAAACACAGCGTCAGCTGCGTTGATAAACGGCTGTATGAGTTCCATTCTCATGCTTGGTGCTCCCCCGCCAGCGCCACGGGCGCGCCGGCGGCGTTTGGATCATCTCCGAGAACGTACCGTAGAATCTCGTACAAAACCTCCGGCTTCACCGGCTTCTGCACAAAATGCTTTGCGCCCTTCTGCAGCGCCGCCAGAATGTTCTCCTGGTAGCCCACCGACGAAACCATCACAATTCGCGCGTCCGCGTGCTGCCGCACGATCCGCTCCACCGCTTCAATCCCTTCCATCTGCGGCATGGTGATGTCCATGAGCACGATGTCGGGCTTGGTGCGGTTGAATTCCGCAATGGCAGTGAGCCCGTCGCCGGCTTCACCGGCCACTTCGCCGCCGAACATCTCGATCATTTTGATGAGGTTCTTGCGGGCGAAGACGGAATCGTCCACCACAAGGTAGCGGACGGATTGATTGTCTTTTCTGAGCAGAGCGGCGAATTGTTTCATGGCCTTCTCCTTATCCCGGCGCGCGTTTTCACGAGCGATGGGAGGGTACGGGTATCCTTTCGGGTTTTTGTTCTTCCACTTTTTCGTTCTTCCTGGTCTTTTCGTCTTTCTCAACTTTCTCCCCAAGATCCTTGTCGGCGCCGTAGTGATTCACCAAAAACGTTCCCAAGCCTTCGAGCGGGATCACTTTGCTGGCGTACCCTTTCAGAATGGCCGCGCGCGGCATGCCACTCACGACGCAGCTGTCTTCGCTTTGCGCGATGGTCATGCCCCCCGCGGCTTTGATTGCGCCCAAGCCCTCCGCACCGTCTTCGCCCATGCCGGTCATCAAAACGCCTACGGCGATGAGGCCAAATTCCTGCGCGACGGAATGGAAAAGCACGTCTGCGGAAGGGCGATGGCCATTGACAGGCGAGCCGTCCGAGAGAACTACCATGTCGCCTCGCGGCATGCGGCGCACCATCATGTGGCGATTGCCGGGGCAGATCAGCACGCGGCCAGCCACGAGCAGGTCGCCGGAACGAGCTTCGTGCACTTCGAGAGGACAGCATTCGTCAAGGCGCTTGGCAAACATTTCCGTAAACCCTTCGGGCATGTGCTGCACGACGAGGACGGTCGAAAGAAAATCGCTCGGAATCTGGGACAACATGTATTGCAGCGCGTTGGGGCCGCCCGTAGAAATCCCCACAGCGATGACGCGGCGGGGCGGCAGCGTGGGCCGGGCGCCTTTCGTGACCCGGGACAGTTCTTCAACGATCGTGACCGGAGGAAGTTTGCGCTTTGCTGCGCGCTTGGCGACTTTAATTTTGGCAATGAGTTGATCGGCTATTTCTTCGAGACGGCCCGCAGCGGCATCTTTTGGTTTTTGGAGAAAATCCACCGCGCCGAGAGCCAGGGCCTTTAGGGTGGCGTAGCCGCCTTCTTTCGAATGCGTGCTAAAGAGAATGATCGGCAACGGCGCGCGCTTCATGATGAGGCGGAGCATTTCCAGGCCGTCCATGCGCGGCATTTCCAGGTCCAGCGTGACGACCTCGGGCTGGAGTTCCTCGATTTTTTTCAGCGCAAAAGCGCCATCCATCGCCGTGCCGACGACTTCGATGGACGAATCACGGGCAAGGATTGCGGGAATCAGCTTCCGCATGAGCGCGGAATCGTCAACCACGAGGACTCGGATGCGTTCGCTCATGCGATGGCTCCGAGCGGCGTGGCCCGGGAGAGGCGCGAGAGAATCGCCGGAACGTTGAGAATCAGAACCACCGTCCCATCGCCGAGAATGGAGGCACCGCTCACGAGATCGCTCGAAACAATCTCTCCAGGCAGCGCTTTAATGACCAGCTCCTCTTCGCCGACGAGGCTATCCACGACGAGGCCAAAGCGCTTTTCGGCTGCGCCGATGACAATGACAAAATTCTTTTTCTTGGCGGGCTGCGAATCGATGCTGCGCAGGCGGCTGAGATAATTCAAGCGCACGAGCGTAAGAATCTGGTCGCGGAGGCGGAGCACTTCGCGCTGGTCTACCTTGTGAATTTCGTGGTCGGCGATGCGCGTGATTTCAACCACGGAAGACAGCGGGACGGCGAAGAGGCGACCGCCAACGCGGAAAAGCAGCGTTTGAATGCTTGCGAGCGTCAGGGGAACCCGAAGCTGGAACGCGGTCCCGCGCCCTTTCTGCGAACTGACGTGAATCGTTCCTTTCAGCCGGTCCATCACCGTGCGGACGACGTCCATGCCGATGCCGCGGCCGGAAACTTCCGTGATTTCCGCGGCGGTGCTGAAACCGGATTCAAAAATCAGATTCAGGGCGTCCTGATCGCTGAGGCGTTGCGCTTCTTCCGCCTTGATGATGCCCTTCTTGACCGCTTGCGCGCGAAGGAGAGCGAGGTCAATGCCGCGGCCATCGTCGCGGACTTCGATGACGACTTGCGTCCCTTGATGATAGGCGTTGAGAAATACCGTGCCGCGAGCCGGCTTTCCGGCCGCGAGGCGCTCTTCTGCCGAGCCCACACCGTGGTCTACGGCGTTGCGAACCAGGTGCATCAGCGGCTCGGCAAGCGAGTCAAGAATGCCCTTGTCCAGATCCGTATTCTGCCCGGAAATCTCGAGAGCAACGTCTTTGCCGCACTGTTTGGCGACATCGCGAACGATACGCGGAAAGCGGCGGAAGAGTTGCTCGACGGGAACCATGCGAATTTTCAAGACGCACTTGTGAAGCTCGTCGAGGATGCGCGCCTGAAACGCCATGGCGTCGGCCAGCTTGGTGCGCACGGGATCGCGGGCGTGCTGCTTGTCGAATTCAGTGAGTGTGCGGTGAAGCATGGACTTACCGATGATCAGCTCACCGACCAGATTCATCACCGCGTCAATGCGAGTGGCGTCTACGCGAAGAGTGCTCTCGGCAACGGCGACGGCGGCCGAACCTCGAGCGGGGGCTTTGGGAGTGCGGTCGCCCTCGATGCCTTCCCGGCCACTCGCCACGACCTTGGCCGCCTGCTCTTCGAGCAAGTCACCGAGCAATTCGTGCTCCGGCATTTGCGAGGCGGCAACCTTCTCGATGTGAACTTCGGACACGATCGAAGGAATGCGGCAGCGGTGAAACAGCTTTTCCTCCGATTGCGTGCTGGCGAGCGCGGCTTCCACAACTTCGACGTTGGCGGCCGCCACATTATCTTCCGGACGCAAGGCAATGACCGTGCCGCTTCCATGGAGAACGTTGCGAATGAGCTGGAAAGCAGCAGCGCGCATCAGACTGTTCGGATCGATACGAAGCGCGATGTTGTAAACAGGGTCCCCGCGATGCACGGCTTCGGAAATCATGAGCTGCTCGTATTCGGTCCAAGCGAATTGTCCAGGCTCCTGCACTGCTTCGGAAGCGGTCCGGGCGTTGCTCGCCGGAACCTGCAACAGATGCCGAATCATTTTGTGAAGGGCGTCTACCAAGGGCAGTTTGGCGTTTTTCTGATAAGCGACGAGCATCGCGTCAAAGCTATCGGCCGCGGCGAGCACAACTTCCGGAAGATCCCCGCCATGGGCGCTGGCCACTTGCGGCGTCAGGACGTCTTCGAGCTCGTGCGCAAGTTCGCTCAGTTTGTGGAGCCCGCAGGCGGCTGAATCACCCTTCAGCGTGTGCACAATGCGGCGAACGCGGCGAATCACTTCCTCATCCGAGGGACGCGCCTCGAGCTCCAGCCCGGCTTCGTTGAGCGCCTGCAACAGTTCCGCAGCGCTCTCGAAGAAGAGCGCGCGCAGCTCGTTGTTGCGATCTTCGGACTGCCGGCTCAAGGGGTGGCCTCGATGCGCTGATAAGCGGTGCCATTGTTTTGGTGAACCATGCGGAATTTCTGAGTCAGGCCGAACAGGCTTTCTGCGTGGCCGACGAAAAGGTAGCCGCCCGGGTTCATGCAGTTCCAGAACTTGTCAATCAAGCGCTTTTGTTCGGCTTCGTCGAAATAAATCATGACGTTGCGGCAAAGGACAATGTCGTTGCGGCGCGGCAAGAATTCGGTTTTGAGGTTGTGAAAGTCGAACTGGATCAATTCTTTCAACTGCGGCTTGACCGTGTATTTGTCTCCAGACTTTTCGAAGTAGCGCAAGCGGCAGGTGTAATCCACAGGCTCCATCTGCTGTTCGCTGTAGAGCCCTTCTTGTCCAATGCGAAGACTCGCGTAGCTGATGTCCGAGGCCACGATTTCGACTCTCCAGGGCGGAGGAATCAGCGGCTTGGGCGATGGCATTTCAAACGGAAGCGGATTGCGCAAGTAGTAGTAAGCCAGCGCATCGCAAATCAAAATGGCGACGGTGTAAGGCTCCTGGCCGGAGGAGCAACCGGCGCTCCAGACCCGGAGCGTGTAATCGCGGCGTTCTTGTTTGCGGCGAAGGAGATCCTCAAGAACCGATTTCTGAAGTAGTTCGAGCTGCGGCTTGTTGCGAAAGAAGCTCGTTTCGTTGACCGTGAGGTTTTCGAGCAGGAGCGCAAGCTCGGCGCGGCCTTCCCGGCTGGTCAAAAGCCGGTAATAGGAATAGAAGGAATCGAGTTGGCAAGCTTTCAGTCGGCGCTGGAGGCGGTCCTTCAAAAAATGGGAGCGGCGTTCGTCAAAAAACATGCCGCATTCCTGGTAGACCAGAGTCTGCAAGAGCTTCAATTCCGCTTCCGTGAGCTGAATCTGGGCGGTGGTGAGAGTTCCCATGGCGTGCGTGTGCGACGGACCGTCAGCGAAGGGTGAAGGAGACTACCTGACGGAAGCGACGGGTTCCGCGACCTCCTCGAGGCGTTTGTATTCGGGACGCTGCAGGAGCTTCGAGATGTCCAAAAGAATGATGAGGCGGCCCTTGAGTTTGCCGACGCCGGTAACGTAGCCGGATTCGCCTTCAGCAAAAACGGCACCGGGAGCTTCAATGTCCGAAGGTGGAATTTTCAGCACTTCCGAGGCTGCGTTGACAATCAGGCCCACGAATTTATTCTCCAACTCGACGACGAGAATGCGGTTCTTTTTGTCGGGTTGGATTTCTGTTTGGCCAAAACGCTTGCGCAAATCCATCACCGGAATGATCTTGCCGCGAAGATTGATCACCCCTTCGACCAGGTCCGGAGCGCTGGGCACGGAAGTGATTTCAGGTACGCGGACGATTTCACGCACGGAGCCGATCTTTACTCCGTACGTTTCATTGCCGATCCTAAAACCGACGACTTGAAGATCCTTTTCCATCAAACAGTCTCCGGGCCTTTAAGAACGCGCCAGTTCAGCGTATTCGAGTTCTTCGTCGCGCTGTTCTTCCGCGCCGCGACGCTTTCCGCCTTGTTCTGCACGGCGGGTGCGCTGTTGGCTGGCACGGTCAAGAACAAAGCGGTCCATGGCATCGAGCAAGTTGCGCGAGAGCTTTAGCATTTGTTCGGCGGCCGCGGAAAGCTCGGTCGAGCTGGAAGCGGACTGCTGCACCAGCTCACGCATTTTGTCCATGGCGCGCACGACGGCTTGCGCCCCGGAAGCCTGCTCTTCGACGGCGGAATTGATTTCCTGCGTGATTTCGGTGAGGCGGCTGGTGGCCTTGGCGATTTGCGAAGAGCCAACGGACTGCTCATTGGTGGCCGCGCCAATTTCCTGGGAGAACTTGTAGACTTCGGTGACCACGTTGGAAATCTTGTGCAGCGCGGAACCGAGTTCGTTGCCAAGGTTCAGCCCTTCCTCAACGATGCGCGTGCTGCGCTCCATGTTTTCGACCGCCTGGCGCGCTTCGCGTTGGATGCTCTGGATGAGGTCGGCAATTTCCTTCGTTGATTGAGTGGATTTTTCCGCCAGTTTGCGGACTTCGTCGGCAACCACGGCGAAACCTAGACCGTGTTCGCCGGCGCGCGCTGCTTCGATGGCGGCGTTCAACGCCAGGAGGTTGGTCTGTTCCGCAAGGTCATCAATGACCTCGATGATTTTGCCGATATCGTCGGCGCGGTGGCCGAGAATGTTGATGATCTCGGCGGAAGACTGGATCGCCTGGTTGGTGCGGTTGAGGCCATCCGTGGCCTTTTCCATCGTCTGGATGCCGGTGACAACTTCTTCGCGCGAACGGTTGGCGATATCCAGAAGAACCTTTGCCGTGTCCGCGACGCGCTGGATCGAAGTGACCATTTGATCGATGGACGCGGAGGTTTCCGCGACGCTCGAAGCCTGCAGCTGAGTGTTCTTGACGACGTTTTGCACGTTGATGCTCATTTCGTGCATGGTGCTGGTGACTTCCTCAATGGCTGAAGAAGCCTGGACGCTGACCTTGGCGGATTCGTCGGCGGCGCCGGCCACTTGATTCGAACCAGCCGAAACTTGCCCCGCGGAATCGCGGGTGGTGCGCACCAGTTGCTGCAAACCATGGGACATGCGCAGGAAGGCGTTTCCGAGCGTATCGCGCTTGGAGCGCGGAACAACTTCTACGGTCAAGTCGCCTTCGGCGACCGACATGGAGACGCTGGCCATTTCTTTCAGGTAGGCAACCATGTTGTTGAAGGTGGTGGCCAAGGCCCCAATTTCATCATTGCGGTGGATATCGATGTTCTGGTCGAGGTCGCCCGAGTCGCCGATTTCTCGGGTGACGGTCATGAGATGTTTCAAAGGTTCGCTGATGGAGCGCGCGGTGTAGAAGGCAATTAATCCGCCGGCGACGAGAGCGACCAGCGTCCCGATGATGGTTATCCAGAAACTGAGACCGCTCGCGGCGTTTGCGGACCTGGTGGTTTGTTCCACGCATTGGTCGAGCACGGTGGAAGACTTGGCGAGCCAGGAGGAGGGGTCCTTTTGAAGATAAAAGATTTGAAGATCGGAAACCGTGGCGTCGCCGGAATCCACCTGATGGCGCTTGGCAATCAGAGGCTTGGCGAAATTATCGGCCCAACTGGTTTCCGTGCTTTCGACCTGAATGAACGCGGTGTGCGCTGCGTCATTGGCACCTTGTGCTTCGCCGCGCTTGATGAGATCGGACAAGTCGGTAAGGCCCTTGTTGACCTTCTCTTCGTCGCGGGGATCACCGCTCAGGAGAAAGTTGTTCATGTTCAGGCGATTGACCATGATTTGATAGCGCACCGATTCCACCATACGAACGCTATCGAGACTCTTGCTGGCCATCAAACCGGTGATGATGTTCACCACGAGAAGGACGGCGAGGATGCCCAGAATCAGGCCGAATCCCGCGTAAAGCTTCTTTCCAATCGTCATTGCAAAATGCCTCCGCTCCCCTCAAACAGCGCAGCCTGGACCGCGTCTGCTAAAAAAAACTTGCGCCTCCTAGTCTGCGGCGCGAAATTCAAATTCCACGATCTGCGTGGTTTCTTCCGACGCTGGCGCGAACTTCCACTCCTTCACCGCGTCCTGGCACGCCTGGACGAGCAACGGATGCCCGCCCACAACGCGTGTGGTCTTCACGTGGCCATCCGGACTGATGACCACCTCGATCTTCACTTTGCCCGCAACGTTCATGCGGCGAGCGAGTTCCGGATAAACCGGCGAGACTTTGGATTTAACCTTGCGTTTGGATTCGTCGGTCGAGCCGGACTGGGCAAACGCGACGCCCGAAACAATGGCCAGCGCACCTGCGGTCGCGGCAAATTTCTTCCACTTGCCGAATCTCATGGACACGTCCCCTCTGAGGAAATAGAAATACCCCGGCAAGAGAAAGGCACGTCGGATGCCATGCCTTCGTGAATAAAACGGGGCCTTGTCCATGACTCGGAGAAAGCCATAAGCAACAGAAAAACAGAAAGTTAGCGTGAAGCGGGACGAAAAAGTTGGAAAGGCCGAGAGCGCCGATTTGTCTCAGAAACCCAGGACACGCATGGGTAAGGTCTCAGGCTGAGACATGGGACCGGATGAATTCGGATTGGGCCCGTAGGCAGTTTCGCAACATGGTACGAGGCGGTCATTGACTCAGAATGAGACTAACGGGTAGCGTGGAAGCACGGGATTTCAGATTACTCGCAAATTGAGACGTTAAGGTACTTCCCTCTTGTCACCGAACGGCGAGAAAGCTACACGATCACGAGGACGCACACCTTCTCCTGTTACCAGAAGGACGAACCCGCGTCCGGCCGTCGCCCGCCACGCCGATGAGCTGATGGACCTTGCGGTGGAGGCCGCGCAATCCCGGCACCTTTCGAATTTCCTGGAACAATTCGCTTTGCGCGCAACCCGAATGCTCGATGCGAGTTGGGGCGCGGTAGTGGTTTACAAGGGCCGCGACACGGAAGTCTATGAGACGGCGGGAAAACGAGGCCGGACTTGTTCATCCACCGCCGAATGGCTGCTTTCGAATGCCCGCGAAATCCGCAGCGAGATGGAGACACGCGCGTTGCCCAAGGAAATCACGGCGAATTTGCAGCAACAGGAAGAGAAAGGGTCCGGAACCGCAGTTTTCGTTCAGATCGCTTCGAGCAACAAAGAAAAGCTGGGAACTCTTTGCTTGTTCCGGGAGAGGAAGGCTCTAGCGGCGGAGGAAAAGCGGCTGTTACGCGCATTGGCGAGCCATGCTGCCCTCTCGCTTGAAAACTTCCGAAGGTTTTCGCAGCTTGAAAGGTCGAAGCAGCAGTGGGTAGAAGACATTGACGCGATCAGCGACTACATCGTGGTGCACAATCGGTCCTGGAGAATTGTCAGGACCAACCGATCGCTGGCGTCGTACTTGGGGGTTCCTCCGGTCGCGCTCGTCGGTGAAGCGATGAGCACGCTGCGGCAAATCGCGGAAGCGGGAAGCGACCTTCCCTGCCCTTTCTGCCATGATACGCAACGCACGCACGAAGAATATGTGGCTAGTTCGGCGGATCGCGTTTTTCTGATTTCCACCTCGCGCACGCCTGGGGCGACCGACGACGATTCGAGAACGATTCACGTCCTGAAGGACATTACCGACCGGCGGGAAGCCGAGCGCAGATACCGCGAACTGTTCGACAGCATTCAGGAAGGCTTGTTTTTCGCCACGCCGGAAGGACGCTTTTTGGACGTGAATGATGCGATGGTGCGGATGCTGGGGTACGCATCGAGAGAGGAATTGCTGCGCTCGGACGTAAGCCCGCATCTCTATCCGGCGCCCGAAGCACGCGAAAAGTTCCTGAAGGCACTGGCGGAAAAGGGCGTCTTGCGCAATTACGAAGAAACGCTGCGGAGGAAAGACGGTAGCCTGCTGCACACACTGCAAAACATCACGGCGGTGCATGACGCGCGAGGGCGCATCGTGCAAATTCGCGGGCTGATGCTGGACGTGACGGAACAGAAGTCCTTTCAGGCACAGTTGCAGCGCGAACGCGACTTCAACCAGAAAATCCTGAACACCACGCAGAGCATGATCCTGGTGCTCGATACCGCCGGACTGATCAGTTACGCGAATCGGCGATGCTACGAAGCGGGCTATCAGGAGAGCGCGCTAATCGGGCATCGGCTGGTGGACTGGGTGGAAACTTCGCACCGCGCGGACTTCGAGGCGGCGCTGGAAACCACCGCGAACGGACATCAGGTGGAAAACCTGGAACTGCGCGCGAAACGAAGCGACGGCTCTATGGGCCATTTTTCGATTAGCTTAAGCCCGATGCGAGACGAACAAAATACGGTGAACAGCGTCGTTGTGGTGATGACGGACATTACAGATGCGGTGCTGCTGCAGGCGAAGCTCGCGCACAGCGAAAAAATGGCCACCATCGGAAGGCTAGTCTCCGGCGTAGCACATGAAGTGAACAATCCGCTGGCCGCGATTCTTGGATTTACCGACTTGTTATTAGAGAACCCGGATATGCCGACGTCCGCGCAAGAAGACCTGAAAATCATCCTGCAGGAGACCCAACGGACGAAGGACATCGTGCAGGATTTGCTGAGTTTTGCGCGGCAGCGGCCCGTGCAGCGGGAGCTGGTGCAGGTAAACAGCGTGCTGTGGCAGACCATCAAGCTGCGAAGCTATGACTTTGCGAGCCATGGCGTGGAAGTGACGGAAGAATTTGAGGAGTCGCTTCCGCCAGCTTTGGGCGACGTACAGCAAATGCAACAAGTGTTCCTCAACATTCTGAACAATGCTTATGACGCGGTGCAGGAATCTGGCCGGCGCGGCAGTATCAAGATTCAGACCCAGCGCCATGGCGAAATGATGGAAGTGGCGATCACCGACAATGGCACGGGGATCACGG
>DATFSR010000101.1:0-63176 GCA_035262505.1 Candidatus Acidiferrum sp.
GATCCAAAAACCACGGGTAACGCACAAAATGCTCGAACATGCCGCGCTTGTGTTGCGCAGCCCCAGCGCGGCAGCGAGCCTCTGCACAAATTCCCTGTCCCTTGTGCTGTGCGAGAGGAAGACCTTCATGTACTTGCGCCCTCTGGCAAGAATGCCTGGCTGGATTGTAGTCCGAACCTTGCTCCGTACCAATCTATGGCAGTGGCAGCGACACAATGCCTGGCCTTTTCTTATCTCGTCGTAGCCTTGAGGTAGTGTAGCTGACGAAGGTTTTTGCGTCGCTTCACAAAATTTACGTGCCGGGCATCACAAGCATGCGTGCCGCTGTCTGAGCATTCCTGGCGGACTCGACACCCTACACCAGAATTCGAGGTAGGTAACGTTCAGAATCGTATGGTCAACGTCTTGGAGCGGTTAAACCGACCCTTTGCAGATAAGTCCTCGGTAACGCCGTAGTGTAGACGTTCGACCACGCACTCTTGAACGCTCGTCGGCTTTGCTAAGCCGGTGGGTACCGTGAAGTTCGGTTGTGTGGCGGCACCGCGCCCAATTGGTCTTCACCGGGTAGGAACTCGGGTGTATAAGGATGCCACCTGGGCGTTCAAAACGGTAATCCCAGGTGGAGGTAGATGTATGAGGCCCTTTATTGCAACTTTAATTAGCGCGGTCGGAGTACTGGTGTCTGCGAGCGGGGTTTCCGCTCAACAAGATCTATTGGTACCGGCCGGGACACTTCTGCAATGCACTATGAATGAACCAAATTTCTCGTCGGCGACCGCAAGCCTGGGCGATCCGGTGTTGTGCCACCTGAAGAGCCTACAGGAGTTCGGGAGACCAGCATTCCCACGAGGCGCAATGCTGGGTGGCCACTTGGAAGCGGAGAAGGATCCAGGACATTTTGCCGGGAAAGGTTACCTGAAGATTGCTTTCGACCGCGTGATTCTTCCATATGGGGATTTGCCCGTACCGGCGAAAGTGATTCAAGCGAAGGGTTTTAAAGTGGATAAGAAAGGGGACATCGACGGTAAAGGCCATGCGAAGCGAGACGTTGCAGAGTGGATGGTCCCGCCGCTATGGCCGTGGAAGGTGGTTTCGCTGCCTATGCGTGGACCCCGGCCCGCGCTGAAGGGAGAGGAACCCTTGGAGTTGAGGTTGATGGATGACATTTTCGTTCCAGCGACACTGGCCTATGGGCCAATGAAGCCGGACCGGCCACCGTACGCCTCATTGGCCCAACCGAGCAGTTTGACCGGGAGGAGTAAGAATATTGCCGAGGCAGCAACAGAGAAGAGGACTGCCAACGAAGAGAGTGTGGCAAAAGCAGCCATGGGGAAACACCCCATCCGCAACACAATACTGGTACTGAAGTCAAACGAGACCTTCGAAGTAAGCAAATACAGAATAGATGGAGATGTATTGATGTTCGAAGCGTTGGATGGAACCAGGGGCGCAGTGGACGTGGACCAAGTGGATTGGAGGAAGACCACTGAAGGAACATCACTCGTCCGCTTCGGAAGTACACCAAGAATCACGGCAGATTAAACGCAGTAAGGCCGCGCGGTTAGTGTGTCTAGTCGCCGGCAAGCCACCGCAGATAGGACGGAATGCGGCCGACGCCGTTGGCCTTGCGTTGCGCGGTTTTGCAACGACCGAATCCGTCAGGGCTCGGCCGCATCCTGCGGGCGACGCTCCCAAGGATAGCTCTACCCTAGGCGACTTATCGTTATCTGGGGCTGCGCAGTTGCGCTCGTCCCTGCCGACCTAAGGTTCACTTCCTGATGGCCGACCATTCACTAGCAAAGAAGCACGTCTGCTCGCGCAGCGCGCGCCGTCCGCAGTGCCCACTCCATCGGGAATTGGAAGCCCTTCTCGTCGCCGCTTTTGGGCACGCGGTCGATGACGGCGAAGGTGACGTCGCGAGAATGAATATAGGACAGCTCGCGGACCTGCGATGTAACCCAGGTACACCCTCGCACTGCTCCGGCGCGGGACGACCGGTGTGCCACATGAAGTAGTAGGCGATGAGCATCTGGCGTCCCTCAAACGCGTCCAATAGTGTCACCGCGCCGCGTTCGCCAATGAGCGGTGTGGCGCCTTCCACCTCGACCATGGGGAGCCGTCGGCGGGCGGCCGCAATGGCGTCGCCTTCTCTTGTGTGAGCCTTCTCTCGAACGCGCAAAGCGTCCAGCTCAGCTTGGAAGGTGCTCCGGTCGACAATTTTGGGCGCGCCAAGTTCATTTCTCATGATGTCTTACATCGTTCCCTCCCTTGCGAACCTTGGTCATGCTTTCGCTTTTGCGTCGGGCTTTCGGAAGGCGGCTTCTCCAGCGTCGGACACTTCGACCCACTTCAGGTCAAGCGAGGCCTCGACATCGTAGTTGTCGTGCCAGTTCCACCACTTGTACCGCGGGGTCTGGGGGTAACCCTCGGGCGAGTCCTCCCACTCCTCCTGGCGCCCGAGCGCTGTTATATCAAGATAGCTCCAGGTGGTCCCCATCGCCTCGTCGCCGCGGTTGTTGATGAAGTACGTGCGAAACACACGCTCGCCGTCGCGGATGAAGGCATTGTGGCCGTGCCATTCGTTCACGCCGAAGTCGATGTCGAAGCTGTCCGTGATGGTGTACCAGGGCATCTTCCAGCCCATTCGTGCCTTCAGGCGCTCGATGTCCGTCTGTGGCGAGCGCGAGGCGTACGCGAGCGTGGTGTCGCGAGCGTTCAAGTGAGCCAGGTGGGAGACCTGATCGGCACCCAGGGAGCAGCCGCGGCACGCGTGATCGGGCCAGCCGAAGACGCCGGGCTCGAAGAAGGCGCGGTAGACAATCAATTGCCTGCGGCCCTCAAACAGATCGAGCAGGCTGACCTTGCCCTTGGGTCCGTCGAACCGGTAGTTCCTCTCAACGGCCAGCCAGGGCATCCGTCTGCGTTCGGACGCGAGCGCATCACGGGAGCGGGTGAAGGCTTTTTCCTTCACAAGCATCTGCTGGCGCGCGGCCTCCCACTCCTGCGGCGACACGATTGGAGGGGTCTTCATCGTGATAGATCCTTTCGCGTTATCAACGGTTCTCTCTGACATCTTCGTTGCTCCTCTCGATTGAGATTGGGTTGGGAATTTCTTCTGCGTTGCTTTTCTTGCGAGATAGCTTTACAGCCACCGCCGTCAGCCCGCCGGCAGAAACCACACCGGCTACGATTTGACCAATGGCCGCCATACAGAATGGGCACATTGTTTTTGCCTCCCGGTGGCGAAGCTTCTTGCCCGCTAAGCCGCCTCTATAGGGATGACGGGTGGGATGGGACCATTTCTACATTAGCGGTCAAAAACGGAGAGAGGGGCTAAATACAAGACACCGATTGCACAGAGACGGCAACACAGAGGTCATTGAGGAAATGTGGTGTTTATAAGACTTGCGGTAGACCGCGTGAATGAAACGAAATTGCTGCTGTAAGCTGGACGTAGCGGTTGTACGGGCCGTTTTCCCAAATGAAACCGAAGCCAGAACTGAAATTACAGGTTCGGCCTCTGACGGCAGAGTTGTGGCCTGCTTTGGAGGACTTATTTGGGCCGCTGGGGGCGTGCAACGGCTGCTGGTGCATGTACTGGCGAATCGGAGCGGCGTACCGCAAAAGACCGCGAACGAGGAACAAAGCGGATTTTCAGGCCGTGGTGAAGAAGGGACCGTCACCCGGATTGTTGGCATTCGAGGGTAACTTAGCCGTTGGCTGGTGCCAGCTTACTCCGAGGGAAGCACTACCGCACATCGACCACGTATGGAGACTGAAGAGCGTGGACGACGTTCCGGTATGGTGTGTCTCATGTTTTTATGTGCGCAAAGGCTATCGCAGGCGGGGAGTTAGCTCGGCGTTGTTAGAAGCCGCTGCGGGTTACGCGAAACGTGCGGGCGCTGTGGCGCTGGAAGCGTATCCGCTCGACCGGCGAGTGTCGCCGAGCTCGACGTCAACAGGGTTTGCGCCGACATTCGTCAAAGCGGGATTCAAAGAGATGGCCCGGCACTCGCCGGAGCGCCCCATCATGCGGCTTTATCTGTAATTGGCGGCACGCCATGACCGGTGAGTCATGAAAGCGAACGGAGCAGAGCATACCAGCCGCGCCAACGATGTGGGGCGCCGGCATCGTCAGGAAAACGAGGGCATGTGAATGGCGAGCCAGGCGGCGAAGCTCTGCCAGGCTGCCGTGTGGCCTATGGGATGACGGATTTGCTGCACAACGACTAGGAAAATCGCCGACCAGATCGTTACGCCAACTGCGCGAGGATTTTACACGAATCGAGTGGGCCTTTCGGATTATTTCGACAGCCGCAAGATCAGCGGCGCTTGTGGAGGAGGAACGCTCTTACGGCCGGATCTTCGGACAAGCCGATGGCGCGATCGTAGGCGTCTGTGGCCTCACGGGTCTTTCCGAGGCGCTGCAGAAGGTGCGCGCGAACGGCCCAGTAGGGTTGGTAGAGCGAAACGGTGTTCGGGTCGATCGAATTGAGAATGGCGAGTCCGCCTTCGGGTCCGTTTGCTTTGGCAATTGCAGCAGCGTATCCGACCCGTGTGCCGAGGGCGGGCGATATACGGAGCAATTGTTCGTAGAACAGAACGATGGCCGGCCAATCGACGCGGCCGGTATGTGCGCGCTCGGCGTGTACGGACTGGATGGCCGCTTCGAGTTGGAATCGCCCGACGCGTTGTTGCTTGAAGGCTGCGGACAAATGACGTTCGGCTTCTTCTATCAGAGGAAGCGACCAGTGCTTTGGGTCCTGCTCGGAAAGAGGGACGTATCGGCCGTCAGGGCCTCTTCGCGCGGGGCGGCGCCCTTCGCAATGGAGCATGAGAGCGAGCAGACCTTGCACTTCAGCTTCGCCGGACATGAGTTGCAAAAGGACGCGCGCGAGCCACAAGGCTTCTTCGGCCAGGTCGCGACCGCGGTGGTCGGCGCCCACCATGTCGTCCCAGCCGATGCCGAACGCAGCGTAAACCGCTTCTAGCACGGTGTCGAGGCGCTCGGGCAGATCGCGCTCTTGCGGGATTTCGAACGGAATGCCACCACTACGAATTTTTGTCTTCGCGCGGAACAGGCGTTGGCCCATGGTCTTTGGCGCGATGAGAAAGGCCTGGGCAATGCGTGCGGCATCCAGGCCCAGCACCGTTTGCAGCATGAGGGGGGTATGCATCGCGGGATCGATCGCCGGGTGAGCGCAGACAAAGAGCAATTTCAGGCGTTCATCAGGAAATTGAGTCGTGGTCTGCAAAGGAGTCTCCGTGGAATTCTCGGTAAGAAACTTAATCGTTGGCTCGCTCTCCAAAACCACTTTCTGGTGCCGAATCGCGTCAATCAGCGAATGGCGTGCCGCAGTGAGCAGCCATGCCTCCGGATTTTTCGGCACGCCTTCTTGCGGCCAATGGTTGAGCGCGGACACTAGTGCGTTGCTTAGCGAGTCTTCGGCGCTGGCCAAGTCGTGCGTGTGCACGGAAAGATAGGCCACCAGGCGGCCATAGGATTCACGTGCTACGCGCTCGATGGTCCGGTGCGTGTCTTCCTGATTGATTTCATTCACCCGTGAACCCTCGGCGCATGGCTTCCGGCGCGAGCGGGCGGACTTCCACCGCGCCGATGGATGCTCCTGGGCATCGCGCGGCCCATTCGAGAGCGCCGTCTACGGAAGGAACTTCGAGGATGATGAATCCTGCGAGTTGCTCCTTTGTGTCGGCGTAAGGTCCATCCTGCACCCGGCGCTTTCCTTCCTTGACGCGCACCGTCGTTCCGGTTTCGGGCAGCTCCAGCGCACTGCCGCCCACGTAGACTCCCGCCGCAACGAGCGCCTTGTGATAGGCGCGCCAGGCACCGAGATGAGGATGGTTGTAGTCGTTCTTGCGCATATCGAACTCTTCTGATGTGTGGTAGATCATCAGGGCAAACTGCATAGGTTTTCTCCTTTGGCGCTATTGCTGACTTCGCCGCACCTGCTCGTATGACGGGCGAGAGTCGCTCCGTTCGACAGCGAGCGAGCATCAAAAGAACTTCTCGACAATATTACAAATACCGGCCTTTTTTCGCTGTTCCCAGAAATTTAAATGGAAGGCAACAGAACTTTGCGTTTGCCCTGCGGCGAGCGAGAGTGGCAGCATCGCTGCACCAGCTTTACGAGTGGCTTACTTCTTTTTCAGGTGGTCGTGATGGCAGACTTTGGGACTTCACTGACGACAAATACGCTGGCCGCGGCGGGCGAATTGGTCAATCCGTCCAATACTGTCGAGGGATTCAAGGCGTCGATGGGCGGTGACGGGCTGCGCATCCTTGAACATATGCCGCAAATCCTGGAGCGCGGAGCGGATTCGTTGACTCCGGCAGAAAAAGAATTGCTGAAGTGGCTGGGCGTTTTTTATCGTCGGCCGACCCCGGGCAAGTTCATGATGCGCATTCGAATGCCGAATGGCTTCGCACGGAGCAAGCAACTTCGCGCCATTGCCGAACTTTCGCGGCGGCTGGGCAGTCAAGTAGTGGACATCACCACGCGGCAGCAGATTGAATTGCGCGGATTCACCCTCGATAGCGTGCCGGAAATTTGGGAAAAGCTGCGCGGCGTGGACTTGCGCTCGCTCCAAACTGGCCAGGACAATGTTCGCAATATCAACGGTTGCCCGCTGGCCGGACTGAATCAGAACGAGTTGCTTGACGCCTCACCCGTTGTGCAGGATTTGGACCGCATCATCGTCGGCGAGACCGGCAATCCCGAATTCACCAACCTGCCGCGCAAGCTCAACATCACCGTCACCGGTTGCCTGGACAATTGCACGCACGCTGAATCGCAAGATATCGCCGTCGTGCCTGCGAAAAAAGCCGGGCGGATCGGCTTCAACGTGTTGGTCGGCGGAAAGATGGGCTCGGGAGGCTTCACCGTTGCTTCGCCGCTGAATGTTTTTTTGGAGGCCTTTCAGGCTGCTCCCGCTGTGGTGGAGCTTGTAAAAATCTATCGCGATTACGGCCCACGAGGAGCGCGCTCAAAGTGCCGCTTTGCTTTCCTCATTGAAGAGTGGGGCTTGTCTCGTTTGCGCGCAAAGCTCATTGAGCGCCTTGGGCATGAGCTTGCGTTTCAGGGGAGGGACATGCGCAGCTCCGCGCATGCCGACCACCTTGGCGTGACTCGGCAAAAGCAGCCGGGGCTTCGCGCCATAGGGCTTTGCATTCCCACGGGCCGCGTCAATCCCGATCATTTGGACGAACTGGCGCGGCTCGCAGAGATTTATGGAAATGGCGAGATTCGCCTCACCACCGCGCAGAATGCGATTATTCCCAATGTTCCTGCGGATTCCGTAGGCGGCTTGCTGGCCGAGCCTCTGCTCAAGGAGTTTTCGCCACGTCCTTCTCCTTTTATGCGCAGCATGGTGGCTTGCGTTGGAACAGACTATTGCAACCTTGCGCTCATCGAAACAAAAAGCCGCGCGGTGGCGCTTTCCGAAGCTCTTCACGAAAAGCTTGGCGCGAGCGGAAATCCGCTGACGATTCACTGGTCAGGATGCCCCGCGGGCTGCGGCAATCATCAGGCCGCGGATATCGGCTTTCGCGGATTCAAGACCAGGCTTGACGGAAAGTTGGTGGACGCCGTGGCTATTTACGCGGGCGGGCAGACGGGGCCCCAGGCGATTGCTGGCGACGAAATCTTGGAGGCCGTGCCGTGCGATGAGAACTTGCCGGAAGTGGTCGCCAACGTCATCGAGTCTTACCGCTTTGAGCAGGAAGCAAGAGAGCACGCCGACTTGAGTGATCCCTTGTTTGCGGCAGCCGCGACGGCGGGGCTGGCTTCCTGGCATTCGCCGCGAAGAATTGCGTCCTCGGAACGCGCGAATTGAACTGTGTTGCCAGGGAGAATCCACAATGACTGACTATGTCGGCCCCACAGAGCTCTTGCAGGAAGCGGTGCCGTTGGCGAAGAAAAAGTCTGAGCTTTCCGTGCCGGACATGCTGATTCGCGGAGCGCTTTCGGGAGCTTTTCTTGGATACGCAACTTCATTGGCATTTCTTGTGACGTCGCAAGGACTTCCTCCCATCGTTGGCGCGACGCTTTTTCCCGCAGGCTTTGTGATTCTCGTGCTGCTCGGACTTGAGTTGGTCACGGGTAATTTTGCAATGCTTCCCGCGGGCGTGCTCGCGGGAACTGTGCGCTTTACAAAGCTGCTTCGCAATTGGGGGTGCGTGTATCTCGGCAACTTGATTGGGAGCTTGCTGTACGCAGGACTTTTTTATCTGGCGATTACGAATTGGCGAACGGGAAACGGTGGTGCTGTGGCTGATCTTTTGAAGCAAGCGGCGCAAAAGAAAACGCTGGGCTTTGCTGCCCTCGGCGGGAGCGGCTGGGCCCTCGCGCTGGTGAAAGGAATCCTCTGCAACTGGATGGTGACGATTGGCGCGCTGCTGGCGCTGGTCTCGCGTTCGACACTAGGAAAAATCGCGGCGATGTGGCTGCCGATTATGACTTTTTTCGCGCTAGGCTTCGAGCATTCCGTGGTCAACATGTACATCTTGCCGTCTGGCATGATGCTGGGCGTGGCTATTTCCGTGAAGCAAATCCTTTTCTGGAACCTCCTTCCTGTGACGCTTGGAAATATCGTCGCCGGAGCGCTGTTCACGGGTATGGCGCTCTACGCCACTTACGGTGTCAAACCCGCACCCTCGGTTAGTTCTGCCGAGCATCCGGTGGCGACTCCCGCCAAGCCAGCGGCGGCACTCGCGGCCGCAGTCGGCGCGCCGCAAATCTAAAAAAGTCCTCTTCCCTTGCTTACCGAGGGGAATAAATGTATCTTGTCCTCGGTAACCTAGTGGTAGCCGTCCTCATTTTTGAGGGCGCGGGAGAACGCTTGAGCAAGCCATCCGACCTGGTTCAAGGTACGCTGGACCTACTTTTATTGAAAATTCTCGCGCTAGAGCCTTTGAACGGCTTTGCCATCAGCCAGCGCTTGAAGGGGATTTCCGGAGATGTCCTCCAAGTCAGTGACGGCTCTCTCTATCCCGCGTTACATAAGCTGGAGCAGGAGGGCTGGATTACCGCCGAGTGGAAACCCAGCGAGAACCATCGCCGCGCCAAGTTCTATTCATTAACACGGCTCGGCCGGAGACAACTGGAAAAAGAAGCGGGGAATTGGAACCGGCTCTCGGCGGCGATCTCGCACGTCGTGCAGTTGAAGAGAGCGTGAACGACTCTTAGAAGTCGGTTGAAAGCGCACTTTTGAAAAGCAAATCCCTCCGCCTCAGCCTGGGCAAGAGCGCAGGCCGAGGGTTCGGATGACAGCTAGCCTTGTTGTAGCGTGGGCAAGGAGCACATCATGCGCCTCGAACATTGGTTTTACACAATTCCCTTGAGGCTGCGCTCGCTCTTGCGGCGCCAGCGGGTGGAGCCGGAGCTCGACGAAGAGCTTCAGTATCACCTCCAGCGAAAAACAGAAGAAAATCTCGGCGCGGGCATGGCGGCCGAGGAAGCTCGCCGCGCCGCGCAGCTCGATTTCGGCGGTGTCGAGCGAAGGAAAGAAGAGTGCCGGGACACGCGCCGCGTCAACCTGCTGCAAGACACCATGCAAGATCTGCGCTATGCCACGCGAGCGCTTCTGCGAAATCCAGGCTTCGCGCTGGTTGCGGTTCTCACGCTTGCCCTTGGAATTGGCGCGAACACTGCCATTTTCTCTGTTGTTCATTCGACCCTGCTCGAGCCTCTTCCTTTTCACCATCCCGAGCAGCTCGTCGAGCTGCGCCAAACTGAGGCCGCGCCGGGAGACTATCCCCTCACAGGAGAAGACTATCTCGACTGGCGCGCGCGGAACGCGACCTTCAGCGACATGAGTCTTTATGCTTGGCCGAGCGGCACGAACGCGCGCGGCCCCGACGCCCCCGAAGCGGTTTCCGTGATTTCTACGCAGGCTAACTTTTTCCAATTGCTCGGTGTTGCGTCGCAGCTTGGCCGTGTATTCGCCAAGGGAGAAGACCGTGAGGGTGCGAACCGCGTCGTGTTGCTCAGCAACGCCTACTGGAAAACGCATTTTGGCGGCCGCGCCGATGCGCTTGGCCAGACGCTTGAGCTCAACGCGGCCACCTACACCGTCATCGGCGTGCTCCCGGTGTGGTATCACCTTCCTGCCGCAGCCGATCTCTGGGTTCCGCTCGACATGTCGCTCGAAAATCTCGGCAGGCGTGGCAGTCATAGTTGGCGCGCCATTGGAAGAATGAAGCCGGGTGTAACCCTCGAGGAGGCTCGCGCGGACCTGCGCACTATCGCCGAACGGCTCGAAAAACAGTTCCCCGACACCAATGATCATGTCGATGCCGTCGTCGTGCCGATGCGCGAAGAGCTTGTCGGTGGGTTCCGCGACCAGCTCTGGATCATGTTTGGGGCCGTCGGCTTCGTGCTTCTCATCGCTTGCGCCAACGTGGCGAACTTGCTTCTCGTCCGATCCACCAGCCGCCGGCGTGAGATTGCCGTCCGGGTGGCGCTCGGCGCGGGACGCGCGAGACTGCTCCGCCAGTTGCTCACAGAAAGCCTTTTGTTGTCGCTCGTAGGCGGCGCGACCGGCGTGCTCGTCGCGTATGCCAGCGTCAGCTTGTTGCGCGGAGTCCTGGCCGACGTCCTTCCACAGCCCAATCCGTTTGGAGTGGGATTTGTGCCACTGATGTTCACGTTTCTAATCTGTGTTGCCGCCGGCGTTTTATTTGGGCTTGCTCCTGCTCTTCAATCCTCTTCGATTGACTCGGGCGACGCGCTCAAATCCAAAGGATCACTGCGATCTGGAAACTCGCGCCGTGGAACCTGGATTCGCAACATGCTCGTCGCTGGTGAGATTGCGCTCTCGCTCGCTTTGCTGACGGGTGCCGGACTGCTCCTGCGCACGTTCCAAAATCTGCGCAACACCAACATTGGCATCCAGCCGGACCATGTCCTTACCGCCGTGGTCAAGCTGCCTACCGCGCGCTACAAGGAACTCGACCAGGACTGGGCGTTTTACAAGCAGTTGCTTCAAAAGCTGAACGGCGCGCCCGGCATTCGCACCGCAGCCCTTGTTTCCAAGCTGCCGCTGGAAGGTGGCACCAACGGCTTCATTCAGATTCCGGGCAAGACGCCGCTGGCCGTTCTTGTGGAGCATTCCGCGGTCACGCCCACCTATTTTCGCGCCATGGGGATTCCGTTCGTTGCCGGCCGCGACCTCACGGACTCAGACCTCGAGGACACGGCGAAGTTACTGCGTGCGGCCGCCCTTTGGAAATCGGACGAAGAATACAAGGCCGGAATCGCAAGCAACATCCTTTCCGCGGTAATCAACCAAACCATGGCCCGCACCTTTTGGCCCAATGAAGATCCTATGGGCAAAATTTTTGTGCACGGTTTTAACTTCCGCGTCGTGGGCATCGTAGGCGACGTCAAGCAAGGCAGCGTGCGCGGCGGTGCGGCGCCCGAAGAGTACGCCGGGCTGCCCATGCAGCTGAGTGTACCTGGCTGGCCATTTGAGGTTGTGGTGCAGTCTGCCGGCGCGCCGGAGAGCGAGATTGGCGCGATTCGAGCTGCGGTGGATTCGCTCGACCGCAGCCTGGCGTTGTTCCACGTACGCACCATGCCTCAAATCATCGCCGAATCCATGACCACCACGCAGTACGAAACGGTTTTGCTCCTTAGCATGGCTGGCTTGGCTCTCCTGCTCGCCGCCGTGGGAACGTACGGCGTGATGTCCTACATCGTCGGGCAGAGAACCAATGAAATTGGCATTCGCATGGCCTTAGGCGCTCGGCCAAAAGAAATCTTGGGGCTGGTTCTGCGGCAGGCGTCCTTGCTCGTCGCCGTGGGAATCGTCGTTGGCTGGGCGGGCGCGGCAGGCGGCGCCAAAGCCATGCAAAGCCTGCTGTTTCACGTGCCCGCATTGGATCTCGTCACGTATGCCAGCGTTTCCGCGATACTGGCCGTTGTTGCGCTGGCGGCATGTTGGATTCCCGTGCTCCGCGCAATGCGTGTCGATCCCATGAGCGCCCTCCGCGACGAGTAGTGGACCCTAAAAGCTGTTGGCAGGGCCGGCAAACGCGAAAAATCCGCCTGAAACTCCGCGTTCACTACACTGACCGCAGTGCAGCTCTGCCCACAGAATAGGAGTTTGTGTGCGTGAAGGGGCATAATAGGTGCGATAGAACACATAGCGTGAGGCAAGCCATGAATAGCGGACCCCGTGAGCGTTTGAGAACGCCATTGATTCGCGAGAATGGGAAGCACCGGCCCGCGACGTGGGACGAGGCGCTAAGTCGCGTGGCTGCGGGATTCCGCGCACAAGTCGAGAAGCATGGGCCCCGCACGTTCGGCATGTTCAGTTGTTCGAAGACGACCAACGAACTGAATTACGTGGCGCAGAAATTCGTGCGCTCGGTAATCGGTACGAACAACATTGATAGCTGTAACCGGACTTGACATGCCCCTAGCGTCGCCGGTCTGGCGGCGGTTTTCGGAGCAGGCGGCGGAACGAGTTCGTACCGGGAAGCGGAGGAGACGGAGGTCATCTTCCTGTGGGGCTCGAACGCGCGCGAGACCCATCCAATTTTCTTTCATCATGTGCTGAAAGGGATTCGCAACGGTGCGACGCTCCATGTGGTTGATCCGCGCCGGACAAGTTCCGCTCAATGGGCGGACACCTGGCTAGGCCTCGACGTTGGCAGCGACATTTCGCTCGCCAACGCGATGGCGCGAGAAATTATTCATGCGGGCCTGGCCAACGAAAAGTTCATTCAACATGCGACCAGCGGATTCGAGGCTTATCGCGCTTGCGTCGAGAAGTACACGCTGGAACGCGCGGAACGCGAGACCGGCGTGCCCGCCAAAATGATTCGACAAACCGC
The DNA here is from genome assembly GCA_035262505.1 of Candidatus Acidiferrum sp. GTDB lineage: Bacteria > Acidobacteriota > Terriglobia > Acidiferrales > UBA7541 > Acidiferrum. Next base: position 12,860 of record DATFSR010000101.1, read on the forward strand.
GCATGCCTACGCAAAAGCCAGGCGCGCGCAGATTTGCTGGACGCTCGGCATCACCGAGCATCACAACGCCACGGACAATGTGCTGGCATTGATCAATCTGGCGCTTCTCACCGGGCACGTCGGGCGCTACGGCAGCGGTGTGAATCCGTTGCGCGGGCAGAACAACGTGCAGGGCGGCGGCGACATGGGTGCGATTCCCGACCGTTTGCCGGGATTTCAGCATGTGGAGAGCGCGGAGTTGCGCGAGAAATTCGAACGCGCGTATGGCGCGAAGCTGGATACGAAAAAGGGATGGCATCTTAGCGCGATGTTTGAGGCCATGGAGCACGGTCAACTAACGACCCTGTATGTCCTTGGCGAAAACCCGATTGATTCCGAAGCGGACCGCCACCGCGCTGTGAAGTTGATGAGCGGGCTGGAATTTCTGGTGGTGCAGGATCTTTTTTATACCAAGACCGCGGAACTTGCCCACGTCATTCTGCCCGGCTCCGCTGGATGGTGCGAAACCGAAGGCACGGTGACGAGCAGCGAGCGCCGCGTACAGCGGGTGCGCGCCGCTGTTCCGCTGCCCGAAGGCATCCGCGACGACGTGGAAATTATCTACGAACTTGCTAAGCGCTCTGGTCGCGACTGGGGCAAGCCGGATGCAGAAACCATCTGGAATGAATTGCGTTCGCTGAGTCCCATGCACGCGGGCATGAGCTACAAGCGGCTCGAAGAACTCAAAGGCATTCAGTGGCCTTGCTATGATGAATCGCATCCCGGCGAAATGTATTTGCACAGCCGCTTGTGGCGCGAGCCGTTGGTTGGCCCGCGCGCGCCTTTCAGCGTCGTAGAATTCGAACCGCCGGTCGACGAACTGAATCAAGAATTTCCGATTCGGCTGACGACGGGGCGGCATCTGGATTCTTTCAACACGGGCGAGCAGAGCCGGCGCTTTCCTTCTCCTTTGCGCCGCGCAGCCACGCTCGACCTTTCGCCGGAAGACGGCGCGCGCTACCGCGTGAGCGAAGGCGAACAAGTGCGCGTCAGCTCACGCCGCGGATCGGTGCTCGCGCCGGTGCGAATTGATCCCGGGCTGCGGCCGGGGCTCGCGTTCCTTGCCATCCATTTTCACGAGCAAATCTCGACAAACGATCTGACGATTGACGCGGTGGACCCGAAGTCCGGAACGTCGGAGTTCAAGGCTACCGCAATTCGTATCGAAAAGTGCGCGGAGAATTGAGTGGACCTGCACCTGACTGCGGCCAAAGCAAGCCCTGAAGAGCAGGCGGCAGTCGACACATTGTTGAAAGAGATCGAATCTGAGTCCGGCGGCGCGTCCCCACAGTTCGCCGCGGACGGCCACGCTGCATTCAACGGCTTGGCGTCGCATTCGAGACGTCACCTGCTTCTGCCCGTTCTGCATGCGATTCAGGAGCGAGTTGGGTGGATCAGCCCTGGGGCGCTGAATTACGCGTCGCTGCGGCTTGGCGTGCCGCCCGCGGAAACGCACGGCGTCGCGTCGTTCTATGAAATGTTTTCGCTCGCGGAGCAGCCTCCAGTAGTGGCGCATGTCTGCGACGACATTGCTTGCATGACCCGAGGAGCGGAGGCACTGCGCGCGGGACTTGAGAAGAAACTGGGACCGGCGGGAAAACCGTGCGTTGCTGGGAAGGCCATTTGGCAGCGTAGTTCGTGCCTGGGACTCTGCGAGCGCGCGCCAGCGGCGCTGGTCACGGTGGCGGGCAAAACACCGAGCGAGCGCGTACTTGCACCAGCTAACGCCGAAGACGTTTCCTCAGCGATCGCCGAAGCCGCGAGCGGAAAACTCTCCGGCTCGATCGACACTCTGAATGCGAAAGCTTCGGTTCCGCAATCGGGGCAACCGCAATTGAAGTTGCTGCGACGAGTTGGCCAAGCGAGGCCAGAGAGTCTTGATGATTGCAAACGCTTGGGCGGCTACCAAGCGTTGCGCAAGGCGTTTGAACTTGGCCCCGAACGCGTAATTCAAGAAGTGATCGATGCGAGGCTTCTTGGTCGCGGCGGCGCGGCGTTTCCCACCGGCAAAAAATGGGAAGCCGTAGCTCAACAGCGCGACTCAAGCTGCCCGCATTACGTGATTTGCAACGCGGATGAGTCCGAGCCAGGAACGTTCAAGGATCGCGTTCTGATGGAAGGCGATCCATTTGCAATTCTAGAAGGCATGACGATCGCCGCGTTCGCGACTGGCGCGAAGAAAGGATTCATCTACCTTCGCGGCGAGTACCCGTTCGCGCTGGAGCGGCTCCAGCACGCCATTCGCGGTGCAAGGGAGCAGCACTTTCTTGGCAACAAAATCCTGGGCCGCGATTTTTCTTTTGACGTTGAAATCCGTCGCGGCGCCGGCGCGTACATTTGTGGAGAAGAGACTGCGTTATTCAATTCCATCGAAGGGTATCGCGGCGAGCCGCGCAACAAGCCGCCATTCCCGACACAGAGCGGATTGTTCCGCCAGCCCACCGTTGTCAACAACGTCGAGACGCTGGTCAACGTGCCGGAAATTATTTTGAGCAGCGGCGCGGCGTACGCGCGCATCGGCACGGCAAGTTCGTCCGGGTATCGGCTGTTCTGTGTTTCAGGACACGTCGTTCGTCCCGGAGTGTACGAGGTTCCTTTCGGACCAACGATTCGCAATGTCATCGACATGGCCGGCGGCGTTGGCGGAACGGGACGACTTCAAGCTGTTTTGCTCGGCGGAGCTGCGGGAAGCTTCGTTTCGCCGAAGGAGCTCGATACGCCCTTAACATTTGAAGGAACGCGAGCGATCGGCGCGACGCTCGGCTCCGGCGTGGTGATGTTGTTCGACGATTCGGTGGACCTGAAACAAATCTTGCTGCGCATCGCGGCATTTTTCCGGAGCGAAACGTGCGGGCAATGTGTTCCGTGCCGCGTTGGAACCATTCGTCAGGAAGAAGCGCTGCAGCGCCTGGTGCAGCGCAAGCCGCTTGGTTCCAACGAGCAAGAAAGCGCGCTGCTGAAAGAAATGGCGCAAGCGATGCGTGACGCTTCGATTTGCGGACTGGGTCAGACCGCGTCCGGCGCGATTCTTTCCGCGATCGAGCGATGGGGCCTTTTTTCATGAGCGAACCACTCCCAAGCGAACAGCTCCAAGCGCCTTCGCAGCTAGTTCCGATTCCGCGCGCGCCGGCGCCAGAGATTCCAGTCGTGGCGACGCGGCATGAAATCGGAATCACGATTGATGGCAAGGGCGTGAGCGTTCCAGAAGGCTCGACGATTCTCGATGCCGCGAAAAAACTTGGAATTGAGACGCCGACGCTGTGTTTTCTCGAGACGCTGACTCCCGTGAACGTTTGCCGCGTGTGCGTCGTGGAACTTGAAGGCTCGCGTACGCTGGTTCCGGCGTGTTCACGCAAAGTCGAACCTGGCATGGTGATTCGCACCGACTCCGAGCGTGTGTGCTTGAGCCGGCGCGTGGTGCTGGAGTTTCTTGCGTCGTCCGTAGATGTTTCGACCGCACCGCAATTTCAGGCTTACATGAAGCAGTACGGCGCGCGACCGGAGAAATTCGGGCCGCGTCCGGCCACCGTTAGGCAGCCGCCTAAAATCGACAACGAGCTCTACGTCCGCGACTACGCGAAATGCATCCTCTGTTACAAGTGCGTCGAAGCCTGCGGCGTGGACGCGCAGAACACGTTCGCGATTGGCGTGGCGGGGCGCGGGTTCCAAGCCCACATTGCCACGGAATTTGAGATTCCGCTGACAGAATCAGCTTGCGTGTACTGCGGGAACTGCATCGGAGTCTGCCCAACTGGCGCGTTAATGGCCAAAACCGAATACGGCATGCGCGCCGCGGGAACCTGGGACGAGTCGCGACAAACGCATACGCCGACGATCTGCCCCTACTGCGGCGTAGGGTGCGAACTCACGGTGCACGCGCAGTCTGGGCAAATTGTGAAAGTGAGTTCGCCGCTCGACCACTCGGTGACCCGAGGGAATCTCTGCATCAAGGGCCGCTTCGGCTGGCAGTTCACGCAGGGAAGCAAGTAACAGAGCGCACTCCTCCTTTGCCTTGGCTGGTCGGCGCGACGAAAGCTCCCTCGACACCAGGAGTTTTTAAGGGTGATTATGCACTTGACACAGAAAGGAGTAAACTCGTTGAATAAGCCAAGGTTGCCGCGTCCGTTCACCACGTACTGACCGCCTTTTGAATCTCTCAGTATGCGAAATCTGCCTTGTTCCAGGCCGACGGGACTCGTTAAGCCGTAGCTCGAGACGGGGTTCAGAAAAAGAAGCAGCTCGCCTGATTGCTTATAAAAAGCAAAAACTGAAGTGTCGTGGGCATCCCAGAGGAACTGCCGAAAGGTCAGAGTAGGAGCTGGCTTCCCTTTAATCATTTTCGTAACTGACATTGTGACCGCGACGCTGCGGAGGTTGGGGAGATTAGGAACAGGCTCAATTTTGGCGGACACCACACTGCCTCGAACAATAGTGCTTGCAGTTTGCACCAGCGTGTCTGAATCGGCGGGTGCCGTATAAGCGGCATTCTGACCGTTGGTCAGTCACAACGCTCCCGCAAAAGACCAAGAGTAGAAGAGGAAGGAACTGTGCTGGATGCAACGAAGGTTTAAGTAATCGCATGGATTGGCCCACACTTCGGTATTTGCCACGGGTGCAATTTGGAATGGGTTCGGGGACGACCACCACTCGGCGCTACCATAGCACAAAGGCAAATAACTTCACAGGTACTTACGAGGGATATATCGGCGTGAGCGGTGGCTCGTATTTTGAGGCTGGAACTAGCGGCGCTGGAAGGTAAACTTCCTCGCACCGCACGGGGTTGCGAACATTCCCAGCCAAAACATTTCCGACGAATCGAAACAGACCTGGGGCGGCCCGCCTCAGCCCCTCGACTTCGCTCCCCTCGCAGCTCGGCGCAAGCAGGGTAAAAAGGCGGCCGCTACAAGCGGGACGAGCGTGCGAGCTGGATTGCGCAAGGCGAGCTTGCTGCCGTTCGTTTTCGTCATGTATGCCTATGCGACGGGCGGGCCGTTTGGGTTGGAAGACATGGTTACGACGAGCGGCCCGGGTTTGACGCTGCTCTATCACCTTTTGATTCCGCTGTTTTGGTGCATTCCTGTGTCGCTCGTGTCGGCCGAACTGACTACCGCGATTCCGGTGGAGGGTGGGTTCTACCGCTGGGTGCGAGCGGGTTTCGGGGACTTCTGGGGATTTCTTGCGGGGTGGTGGAACTGGACGGCTTCGTTTTTGCTGGCGGCGGCGTACGCGGTGCTCTTTGCCGATTATCTGACGGACTACTTTTCGTTTTACTTCGGACCGATCAGTGGATGGGTACATTATGCGATGGCCTTCGGGCTCGTCGCGGTGATTTGTTACGTGAACGTGCGCGGGATTCATGCCGTGGGAGTGGTCTCAACGATATTGGAATTGTCTGTGCTTGTGGTTGTCGGCGTGTTGTGCGTCGTCGCGGCGCTGAAGTGGCAGCACAATCCGTTCTCGCCGATGGTGCCGCCACATGCGCCGAGGTTTCAAGTTTTTGGTGCCGGGCTGGCGCTTGGGTTGTGGCTTTACTCGGGATACGAACAGCTTTCGAGCGTTGCGGAAGAAGTGGAGAATCCACAAAGGACGTATCCTCGGGCGCTGGCGATCGTGGTGCCGCTGTCGATTGCAACCTATTTTCTGCCAACGCTTTTTTCGTTGGCCGCGCTGGGAGACTGGGAGAAGTGGCACACGGGCTATTTTTCAACCGCGGCGCAATTGATTGGCGGGCCGTGGTTGGGAATACTCATAACCTTGGCGGCGATGATTGGAAACGTGGCTTTGCTGAACGCTACGGTGCTGACGAGCACACGCATGCCTTCGACCATGGCCGAAGATGGGTATTTGCCGGCAGCGTTTTCGGCGCGGCATCCGCGGTATGGAACGCCGTGGATCGCGATTATCGCGTCGTCGGTTGTGTATGCCTTGCTAGCGCAAAAGACGATGGTGCAGTTGCTGACGGTTTACGTGTGGCTGCGCATTGGCGTGACGGTTTTGACGGTGCTTGCTTCATGGCGTTTGCGCAAGACGAAGCCCGACATGACGCGGCCGTTTCGCATTCCCGGGGGTCACGGCGGACTTTTTTATGTTGTGGCCGCACCGCTGGTGATGAGTGTGGTTGCTTTGGTAGGAAGCGATCCGTTTGCGCGGAAGTGGGGGCCGGTGCCGGTGCTGCTGGCGCTTCCGATGTATTTTGTGATTCGGAAATTTCAGCCGGCGAAGAGTGCCGGCGACGCGCGTGAGCGTTCCGGGCATTAAGTGAAAAAATCAAGAATCCGGTACCACAGGCCGGCGAGCGGGAGCGCCCAGGTGTGACCGCTGCGCAAACCAAACGGCGCCGTGGGGAAGGGAATTGTGGAAAACGGAGTGGTGTCCGTTTGGCCGCAGATCATGCCGGCAAGTTTCGTCCCGAACCAAGTGGCAGCGGCGACGCCGTGGCCCGCAAAGCCTGCCGCGAAATACATCTCGTCGATTTTTCCGGCATGCGGCATGACGTCGAGAGTGAAGTCCAGCGTGCCGCCCCAAACGTATTCTACTTGGGTGTCGCGGAGTTGCGGATAGACGTGAATCATGCCCCGCCGCAGAATGTCCGCGCTTTGGCGAATGGTGCTTTCGGTTTCGGGGAAAAAGGCCGCACGGCCGCCGAACAGCATACGATTGTCGGGGGTCAGGCGGTAGTAGTAGAGAAAGTGCTTCGAGTCGTAGATCATGCGGTTGCGCGGGCTGACTTCGCGGGCGAGATCGGGCTGGAGGGCTTCCGTGGCGATGATGTAGGAGCCGATGGGGATGATTTTTTCCCGCAGAGCGGGAGTGGCGCTTGTTGTGTAGGCGCCGCTGGCGAGAATCACTTCCCGGGCAGTGACGGCGCCGCGGGAAGTATGTACGAGGAATTTGCGAGCCGTGTTTTGGGATTGAGGCTGGATTTTTTCGACGCGCGTATGATCGTAGAGGCATGCGCCGGCGTGCCGAGCAGCGTGACCCAGCCCAGAGACGTATCGCGCGGGATTCAGGCCGGCGCTGGTTTCGTCCACCATGCCGCCGAAATAAATGTCCGAACCGATTTCGGCGCGCAAGTCACTCTTGGAAACGATGCGCTGGCGGTGATGGAATTCACGCTGGATGAGGGCGGCTGACTCGGCGTAGGCATCGAAATGCGACTGCTTGCAGGCGACTTCGAGGTGGCCGCAGCGCGCGAAATTGCAATCGATGTTTTCTTCGCGGACGATTTGCTCGACGCAATCGATGGTTTCGAGAGACGCGGCGTGCATTTTGCGCACGACTTCGCGGCCGTAGCGCCTGATCAGAGTCGGAACCGGCAATTTCATGCCTGTGAGCACCATGCCACCATTGCGGCAACTGGCGCCCCATCCGAAAGTCTCGGCTTCGAGGACGGCGACGCTTACCCCTCGCTTAACAAGAGCGAGCGCCGCGGAGAGCCCGCAGAAGCCGCCACCGACAACAGCGACGTCAATGTTTTCGGGTAAGTCGCGCGCGGATTGCGCCGGTGGCATAGGTAGCGTTTCGAGCCAATAGTTTTTTTCGAGAATGCGCATGGCGAGATTTGCGTGAAAGGATTCTAGCATTTTGCAGCGGGGGAACTTGAACGTTGGCGATGCGAGGCTGGTTGAAGGAAGGAAAAGTGGCCGTCCGCGCTAGGCGCGGCGAAGGACGATCAGGCTGATCTCTGGAGGAACGCCCAGGCGAACTGGAGCGCCGACCGTACCGAGGCCGCGGTTTACATAGATGCTGGCCATCGCGGAGGATTCCGGGGTGAATTTCTTCGATGTCGACACGACGGATCCCGCACGCTCAGTGTGGGCAGGCGCAAACATCGGGCGGCTATAGAGACCGGCAATGTAATCGCTGATGAATCGCGCGGGGCTGAGGCGGTGATCCAGGATTTCCACTTGAATCTGTCCGCCGTGCGTGTGACCAGCGAGCGATAGTTCGATGCCAAGTTCAGCGGCGCGATTGAACGAATTGGGATTGTGGGAAAGAAGAATATTGGGCATGTCGCGACGCACCAGCCGTTCAATTCCGGCAAGCATCGGCTGCCGCTGCCCGCGGCCGTTGTATTCGCGCTGATAGTCCACGCCCATCAGATTGAACTTCGCGCCGTTGAAGGTGACTTGCGCGCTCGACTGACGAAGCAGCTTCATCCCGGCCTGTGCATACAGATAGGCCGCGGTGTCCTCCGCGCGAGCGTAGATTTCATGATTGCCGTTACAGCCCCAGGTGCCGAGAGGCGCATCCAAGTGGCGAATTTCATCCACGCAGTCAGCAATCGGGTCGCCTGGGCCGGTGACGAGATCGCCGGTGACAACGGCGAGATTCGCGCCAAGATCGTTGGCCATGTTGACGGCGCGGCGGAGCTGCGCACGCGACATGTAACTACTCAGGTGAATGTCGCTCAACTGCACAATCTTCAGGCCATCGAGCCCTGATGGCAGGTTAGGAATTGGGATTTCGATGTGGCGGACCTGATAGTTCAGGCGCTCGGCAGCAAAACCGTACATCGCTGTTAGGAAAGGAGCTGCGCCTGCAGCAGCCGTGGCGGTACGGAAGAAGTAACGCCGGCCGGGATCGGCGACCCTTTCGAGCGCTTCGGAAGCAGCGCCGGAATGCTGCTCCTTCTGAGCAAGCGCGGGGACGCTCTTGACAGCGGCGGCGTGCGACCAGCGCCAAATGCGCTCCAACCCGTGGACGGTTTTCACAGATAGGTAAGCAAAGAGCGCGCTAAAGAACCAGAGCCCCGTAAGCACACTGAGCCAGGAAGTCCGATGAGTGACCCCCGAGTGGCCCATAATCACCACTCGAATGAGGGTTACGAGCATCAACAACAGGAGAACGACGTAGACAAACCGGGGCCCGCGACGAAGCCACAGACGGCCCCAGTGTGAAGTCACGCGCCACAGCGAGCGGTACCAGAAGCGCTGGGAAAGGTAGAGCAGCGCGGCGACTCCCAGCCCAATCCCAACACGAAGCAATAGGAAATACCAGTTCACAAAAAGTCCCCCAGCCGTAAAGCTCAATTTTAGCACGCAGGGTTGATGGAATTCGAATGACGAAAGACCTGAATACTGCTTAAGATAAACCCGGCCAAAGGACAGGGTCCCGCTGGCCATACGGGAAACACTTTCCAGCGATGCGCGTCTGAAAGAGAGTGCCCTTTCCAAGTGGGGGCGAAACGGAGGAGAAAGCCATGACGAAGTGGATAAGGTTATGCGGTGTGATTTTGGCCGCGGGGATGGCAGCGCTCCCGGCAGCGGCTCAGGAGGCAAAGAAAGAACCGCCTAAGCCGGCGCCGAGCCCGTCGCAGGCGGTGCTAGAGCAGTGGAATGACATTGGTCGGAAACTGATTGCCATTGCCGAGGATCTGCCGGAAGACAAGTATGATTACAAGCCGAATCCGGACTCACGAACGTTTCGCGCGGTGCTGCTCCACGTGTCTGCATCCATGTATTTCTTTACCGACACCGCGCTAAGGCAGAAGCCGCGTTACCCGGACGATCCCAAGCCCGCCGACCTGAAAATCAACAATAAAGCGGATTTGGTGGCGTTTGTGAAGAAGTGCGTGCAGGATGGCGCCGACGCGATCAAGTCGAAGGGTGACAAGGGATTGAATGAAGCGGTAAACGACGGCGGGCCGCATCTGGACCGCTTGTACGACCTGGCGTACGGATTGATTGAGCACTCGGGCGAACACTACGGCAACCTGGTGGTGTATTACCGGGCGAATGGCATGGTGCCGCCGGAGTCGAGGCCGAAGAAATAGGAAGTGACTGGTGATTGGTGACTCGTGACTGGCGACAGACACCGGTCACCGGAATTGAATCCTAAATTTGGAGCAGTCGATCAGTGGGCACCGCGCGAGAGCATCGTGCCCGCTTCATCTTTATGATGATTAGGACGACGCTGCGCCGACGGCGCCGTTTACGAGATGGGCGGTGAGTTGGGCTGGATCGCTGGTGGGAGGTAGGCAAGCATGGCCGGAGCAGACGATGGCGAGGGGTTTGTCGGCGGGCAGATGAGGCAGAGTTTCTTTGAGAGCGCCGGCGAGAGCTGTGAGTTGCGTGCCGGGAGTGACGCGCAAGACAGATTTGCCGAAGCGAAAGACACGGTGGGCGGCGCCTTCTAGGGCAAGAGCGGTCGCATCGCCAGGTGGACCGGCGATGACAACCTGAATGGGATGATGGGCAAAGAGCGTGGCGGCCAGACCATAGGTTGCGGCAAAAAGGCCGTACTGCGGGGCCACGCCCGCAAAGGCTTCGAGAGTCTTGCGTGCGAAGTCTTGGTAACGCTGATCCCCGGTGAACGCGTGCAAGCGAATGAGCGCGATGGCCGCGACAGAATTGGCGCCGGGCGTTGGTGAATCCTGAAACGGCTTGCGGCGCACTTCGAGGCCGCCTATCGGAGCGGCGTCGGAAGGACGATCGAAAAAACCTCCATTCTCGGTGTCGACGTAGCGAGCGATTGCCAAATCCATGGTTTTTTGCGCAGCGGTGAAATAGCGGGGTTCGAGAGTAGCTTCATAGGCATCGAGAAGAGCAATAACGCTGAAGACTTGATCGTCGAGCGATCCCTCGAGCGCAGGCCCACCAACGCGATGAGAAAATCCACGAGATTCACTCCATGCTTCGCGCAACATACGATCAAGAGTTTTAAGGGCAAAGCTGCCGCAACTTCCAGCGATCCATTTCGGATCAACGACCTCCGACGCTTCCAGGTACGCGGATACAAACATCGCGTTCCACGCAACATACATCGTCTTGTCAACGAAGGGAGTTGGGCGCGCGCCACGAGCCTTCATCAGTTTGGATTCCGCTTGCAGCTTGACTCGAATGATTTCGTCTTCATCCTGGCCGATGATTTGCGCGATTTCCGGGAAGCCGCGAGCGTTCCACAGGACATTTTTTGCAGGATTATGGTGCATTTCACCGTGGGGTTCGACGTCGTAATACAGCTCGATGATGCGAGATTCCTCGGGCGCTAATACCGCTCGTACCTCGTCAAGGGTCCAGGTGAAATAGTCTCCGTCGTCATCGAGGGAATAATCCGCGTCCTGGCTTGCATAAAAGCCGCCGTTTTCTTGATCGGAAAGAACCTCGTTGACCCAAAGAATGATGCTTTCGGCCACTTTTTGAAAGAAGGAGAATTTGGGATATTCGCTCCACCCCGTCACAGCCGGATCTTCCGCCCTTTCGCTCAAAGTGAATGTAGCTGCGTGCAGATAGTTCTTCAGCAGCTCGGAGTTGTCGTAGGACATTTTCTCGAAGTGGGGGACGAGCCAGCGCTCGTCGACGGAATAGCGGTGGAAGCCTCCGACGAGCTGATCATAAACGCCGCCGCGGGCCATTTTCTCGAGCGTGGTTTCCGCCATGGCGAGCAAATGTTTTTCTTTGGTTTGCTGATAGCGCTCGAGCAGCAGATCGATGGCCGAGGCATGCGGAAATTTTGGGGCGCGGCCGAAGCCGCCGTTCTTGATGTCGAAAAGTTGCGTGATGGACTGGACTTGCGCGTCAACAACGCCGAGATCGAACTCCGCGCGAGCACCGGAGAAAGCTTCTGCCTGCGCGACGGCTTCGGAAAGCGAATTGGCGGCGCGCTCCAGCTCGGAGCGTCGGTTGCGATAAGAATCCGCGACGGCGAGAAGAACGCGGCGGAAACCCGGCCGCCCCATCTGATCTTCGGGCGGGAAATACGTTCCACCGAAAAAAGGCTTTCCGTCGGGAAGCAGGAAACCTGTGAGCGGCCACCCGCCCTGCCCCGAAATAGCGCTGATGGCTGACTGATAGCGCGAGTCAACGTCAGGGCGTTCGTCGCGATCTACTTTAACAGGCACAAAATGTTCGTTGATGATTTTGGCGATTTCGACGTTTTCGTAGCTCTCGCGGTCGATGACGTGACACCAGTGGCACCAGACGGCGCCGATGTCGAGGAGGATAGGCTTGTTCTCGGATTTGGCGCGTGCAAACGCGGAATCGCCCCATTCGTGCCACTCGATGGGCTGATGAGCGGCGGAGCGCAAGTAAGGGCTGGCGGAATTCTTCAGGCGGTTGGTGGGATGATCAGTCAAAGTTGCTCGCTAAGAAATTAGAAAAAGACGCCGGGCTTTCCGGTCAGACCCGGAACGCAAAAAGCGCGAAAAGCCCGGCCCTTTACAAAACCAGGGTGCCTTTTGACTCACTATTCTACTGGACTTTGTCGCCGGGGCCGAGATCGCGTGGATCGAGCGGCTTGCGGCCGGCGAAGCCTTCGTCCTGCCGATGATAAAAACGGATGCGGTCTTCGCCTAGTTTCCAGCAGAGATAAACATCCTGATTATCGATAATCGCGGGAAAATCGAGCAGACCTACGTCCAGGTCCTTGACGATGCAGCCCGTTTCAAGAATGCGGCTGAGGGCAGACTTCAGGGTTTGCGCGAGCTGGGTGTGCTCGGCGCGGAGCTTGGAGAGTTTTTCGTATGGAACGATGACGCCGCCCATCATCATGATGCGCGCGGAAACCGCGGACAGGTCGTTTTCCAACGTAGAAAGTTTCTTGCGGCAATCAATGGCCTCGATGAGAAACGGTTCCAGGTCTTTGCGTACACGTTCGGCTTCTGGAAGCGTGAAGAGCCGCTGGGGCGGCTCCGGAGTTTCGTCCTGCTCGGGGTCTTCGTCAGCCATACTTCTCAGCCATTCGTCTGTTTCGACTCAGGTTCCTTCCTCAAACACTGCACAAACGCAGTCTCTTCTAGAGTTGCATGCTTTGCAAGAAGAAACCGACGGCAATTGTTGCTGCCTCGGCCTAGCGCAAAGCGATCATGCGGTCGAGAGCCAGCCGGGCGTAGTATCGCGTGCGTTCGTCTACCGTGAGGCGGTTCACGACGTTGCCGGAACCGAGGTTCTCGAGGGCCCAAAGGAGATGCTGCGGGGTGATACGGAACATGGTGGTGCAGACACAAACGTTAGGATCGAGCGAAATGATTTTGCGGTCGCGGAAAGCTTTGCCGAGCCTGTTGACCAGGTGGATTTCCGTGCCCACGGCCCATTCCGAACCTGCGGGGGCGGACTCGATGGCTTTGATGATGTCCTCGGTTGAGCCGATTTGATCCGCTGCTTGCGCGACCTCGAATCGGCATTCGGGGTGGACGATAACGCGGATCCCGGGATGCTCTCGGCGTACGCGAGCCACCTGCTCTGGCGTGAAGCGCTGGTGCACGGAGCAGTAGCCCTTCCACAAGATGATGCGCGCCTTGCGAATCGCTTCGGGCGAGTTTCCGCCAAGCTCCCGGTACGGGTCCCAGACAATCATCTGATCAAGGGATATGCCCATGCGATAGCCGGTGTTGCGGCCAAGATGCTCGTCGGGCAGAAAGAGAACCTTTTCGCCGCTCTGAAAGGCCCATTTCATGACGGCAGCGGCGTTGGAACTGGTGCAAATCGAGCCGCGTTGCTCGCCGGTGAATGCCTTGATCGCGGCAGTGGAGTTCATGTAGCTGACAGGAACAATCTTGCTGGCCTTCACAACGGAGTCGAGTTCGTTCCAGCATGCTTCCACCTGGCCGATGTCGGCCATGTCCGCCATAGAGCAACCGGCGTTCAGATCGGGCAGGACTACCACCTGGTGTCCACGGCGGAGAATATCCGCGCTTTCGGCCATGAAATGGACGCCGCAAAAAACGATGTAGCGGGCATACGTTTCAGATGCCTGGAATGAGAGCTTGAGGGAATCGCCACGAAAATCGGCGAACTTGATGACTTCGTCACGCTGGTAATGGTGGCCGAGGATGACCACGTCTTCGCCCAGGCGGTCCTTGGCGGCGGCAATGCGTTGATCCAAAGTGTGATCGGGAACGAGAAGGTAGGAGTCGAAGTTGCAGCCGACTCCCGGCTCGATTTCTGGCGCGCGAACAGTGGCTGGCGGCTCTGCGCCGATAAGGGTGCTGGCTTCCGAGATGGAAATTAAGTGGCCCATGGCTGGTGTAATTCTTACCTTAAGAGGAGGTTTTTCTTGCGGTCCCTACCGCTGTGAAGCTCTATTTTCTCATAGAGGCCGCAATTGTCCAACTAACCCCCGATGAAGACCATGGTACGCGAAGGGGGCACAAAACCGGGCTCGTTGATGCGGTGCCCCTCCTCCTTTTCGTTGACGACCGAGCGGATATAAGCGGCCAAATCGTCGCCGTCTGCACCTCCTCGAAGGAGCAACCGGAGGTCATGGTCTTCTTTGCTGAAAAGGCAGGTGCGGAGTTTGCCGTCGGCGGTAATGCGGATGCGCGAGCAGAAGCCGCAAAACGGCTGCGTGACGGAGGCGATGAGGCCGATTTCCCCGGGAGCGCCGTCTGCGAAGCGGTATTTGCGGGCGGTTTCGCTCCGTTCGTGGGGAATCTGGACCAGCGGCCACCGCGCGTGGATGCGCTCGTAGACTTCGGCTGCGGGTACCACAAGTTCGCGGGACCAGTGGCGGTCGGCGTCCAAGGGCATGAATTCGATGAAGCGCATGATGACGCCGCGGTCGCGGGCAAATTGAGCAAAGGCTTCGACTTCGTCATCGTTGAGGCCGCGGACGAGCACGGCATTCACTTTTGCGGGGGCCAGGCGCGAGTTTTGCACAGCGTCGATACTATCCATGACTTTGGAGAAAGACTGCGTGCGGGTGATGCGCTCGAACTTGGTGGGATCAAGCGAATCGAGGCTGATGTTGATGCGGCGCAGGCCCGCAGCGATCAGACGGTCGCAGCGCTCGGCGAGAAGATGGCCGTTGGTGGTCATGGAAAGGTCCGGGAAGCCCATCGCGTGGAGGCGGGAAATGTAGTTTTCTACGCCGTCGCGGACGAGCGGTTCGCCGCCCGTGACGCGGATCTTGCGGATGCCGAGGTCGAGGAAGATTCCGGCCAAGCGGTCGAGTTCGGGCCAGGAGAGAATTTCGTCGTGATCGCGATAGTTTTCAGGGTCGGCCGAACGGCAATAGACGCAACGAAAATTGCAGCGGTCGGTGACCGAGATGCGAAGGTCGGTGATCTGGCGGCCGAAACTGTCGTGAAGGGTCATCTTGGCTGGCCTAAGTTGGATGCCTCCGCTAGGAAAACTGACTCACCTTAAAACAAAACCGCCCGAATCCAGCTTTGGAATCGGGCGCAAGACGGAAATCCGTAGATTTCCGTTGAAACGCTCCTTTCCAAACGCGGGAGGCGCGGACGTTTCCACCCGAACCCTGAGTCCCGTAATTTCCTGGGACGTCGCCCCTGCGCCCGTGGGTTGGTTCTCCTGTAGGGAGCAGGGGTCGGAGTTACGAAGGCTAGTCTACCCCCAGGGGCCGTCAGACGCAATTCCACAACCCGCTAGAGTCGGCCTCAAGGAGGTGCTGCGGATTGTGGTAGAGTTTTGCGCACGCCATGCAGATCTTCGTCTTAGGGGCCGGGGCGACCGGCTCGCTTCTCGCACAATTGCTGGAGCGCCAAGGACATACGGTCTGGTGCGGGGACCGCGATCCAGAGCGGGCGCGGCGCTTCCTGGGGAAAAGAAGCACGATCCCTGTCACGGAGGTGAATGCGCGAAATCTCCGGGGCATCGTGAAGGTCGCCAAGGGCTGTCAGCTCATCGTTAATGCTTCGGCTTCCGTGTTCAATGAAATCGTGCTACGGGCGGCGCTGCGGCTCCGCGCGCATTACCTGGATTTAAGCTCCCACCTTACGAGGAATCCCTTCAAGGCTGAACAGTTCCGTTACATGAAGCGATTCGAAGAGAAGAATCGGGCAGCGGTGATTAATGCCGGAGTGGCGCCGGGGCTGACGAATCTCCTGGTAAAACGGGCTGCCGATATGCTCGATGAGGTGGAGTCCGCACACATCCGGCTGTACGAAAGCAGCGAAAGCGAAGACCCGATTTCACAGTGGTCGCCGGAGGTGTCGTTTGACGAAGCGGTTTCGCATCCGCGCGTTTACCGCAACGGGAAATTTCAGTTGGGCAAACGGTTTTCGGAAATCGAGAAATTCCGATTTCCTGATCCTGTTGGCACTGCCCGTGTGGTGTTGGCGGCCCAGGATGAGGTGGCCACGTTGCCCCACTTCATTCGCATGCGGGACCTGGATGTGAAAATCGGTGGGAACGAAATCGATCGGCTACGGCGCTGGCACAAACTTGGGATCTTGACAAAATCCCGCGGCATGGCGCGGCAGCGCTTTCCCCAAACGTTTTCACCAAAGAGGATCGCAAGGTTGATTCGTCAAGGTATCTTGCAAAACGCGCGGTTCGCCGCAGCCGTGTTAGTCGAAGGAACAAAACGTGGCAAGAAACAGGATGAGCGCTTGTTGATTCGCAGCGACTGCGTGTTTCCGACCTTGTACCAAATTCGGCAGCAGGGCCGGCTCACTACGCCTGTGGCTTATGCCACGGCTCACGTCGCGGCGCTATTCGTCAAGTTTTTTCCGAGAGAGCCCGCGGGGGTCTTTGCTCCAGAGATGCTGCCGGAGGAAACGAGGCGAGCAATCCTCGCCGGGATTCGCACTGACAGCGTTCGAATCACGCACAAAACCAGCGTGTTGAAGGACAGCGTGGAAGACGACGAGGAGTTCTAGCTAGGCAGGCGCCTGCGTTTTGCAAAAGAGCGACTCGCAAGCGCCTGCGATAGACTTGGCCGAGGTTTAGTCCGCTGATGCGGCCTTGGCATTCCCTGAGAAATGAATGGTAATTAAGAAGCCGTTGGTGCCGTCGTATGAAAACTTATGGCCGTCGCCTTCGAACGCTTCGTGCTTGGTCTTCCACATGCGGAAGCCGTTGTTGGACTGGGCGCCCCAGTATTTCAGGTTGCTCATGACGACTTCGTGGTCGGGGCTGTTGCCGCCGACGCGCTCCAGGACGACTTCGCCCTTGCCATCATTCATCTTGGCGTGCGCTACGCCAGTCTTGGTGTCCACATTCCATGAAAACGCGCCCGTTTGCACGGCCTTTTTCTGCCAGGGAATCGGATAGAGCTGGCCCAGAATGTCCGCAAGTGCGGCCTGCTGTTCCTTGGTAACCGTGGGATCAAAGTTCACCACCAGCCAGGAATCCTTGCCGGTGCTCCAGTCGCTTCCAAGATCCGTGGCGATCCAAACCTTTGCGCCTGCTAGCTTCACGTCCTTGTAGTAAGAGTCTTTGCCGACCTTAAGAACGAGGTTGGCGCGGCAGAAGTGTTGTTCCGTGTCGTGGCCGCCCATCTCCATGTGATTCGTGGAATGGGTGTTGAAGTAGCAGGGACAGAACATGTCGCAACTGCAAGCTTCAATGTAGCTGGCGTTAAAGTCGAAATCGGGTTTCGCTTTGTCCTGTGCTGCCGAGTTCAAGAAGAGAAGCCCGGCCGCAAGGACGAGGAGAGGAAGCAAGAGCAAACGGTGAAGTAGTCGCATGATTCCTCCACAAAGATTTTTCCAAAATGGGCCCTAACGGGAATTGCGGAGAGTCTAACGCCTGGGAATGCGGGAGGCAAGGTTCGAGTGTCGTGCTATTCAACAGCAGCGGTTGGGCCGGGAATAACGGCGATTCAGCTGGTCGACGTAAAACTCGGCCTGGGTCAGGGTGCGGCAAGAGCCGACCCGGGGGGTGTTCGAACGCAAATAGGTTTCGTAAGCGGCGTCCCCACACCATTCGCGCAGCCCGCGCCAAAAGCGGCGAAGGAGGCGCTTAGTTCGTTTAGCTGCTTTGCGCATCAATCATCTCCGATAGCGTCGCCTACAGCCACGCCATGACCGGCGCCCGCAAAATCTTTCGCCCAGCGCGTCGCGATGTAGGGCGATTCGTGCAGCAGTGCTTCTCTTCGACGGCTGAGAATTCCATACCACTGAACGAGCGCTTCGAGGATGAGAAGCACGATCATCAGAACAAGCACGGACGTCACCACGGCATCGAGCCTCAGGTTGAACATGAGCCGATGAGTCTCAGTGACTTTGGCGGCAGGTATGGCGCCGCTAACGATTTGGGCCGCTAAAGCATTCGCATTGGAGAGAAATCCAATGCGCGGGTTGGGACTCAAAATCTTTTGATAGCTTGAAGTTAGCGTAATTATGATGAGGGCCACCATCGGAATCACGGTAACCCAGATCCATCGCAAGCGTCCCATCTTCATCAAAATCGTGGTGGCTACCACGAGCGCGACCGCGGCGAGCAGCTGATTGGCGATGCCAAAAAGCGGCCAGAGGGAATTGATTCCGCCCAGGGGATCGATCACCCCCTGGTAGAGGAAGTATCCCCAGGAGCCGACGATGAGGGCGCTGCAAAGCAAAACTGCTGGCAACCAATTGGTGCGGGCGAGCGGCTTCCACACGCGACCGCCCATTTCATGAATCATGAAGCGCCCCACCCGAGTGCCTGCATCCAACACGGTAAGCACGAAGAGTGCTTCAAACATGATGGCAAAGTGATACCAGATGCCGAGGAGACGTCCGCCGCCGATGGTGCTCGAGAAAATCTGGGCCATGCCGACGGCGAGCGATGGCGCCCCGCCGGTGCGGTTCAACAGCGTTTGTTCGCCGACCGCGTGTGCCGTGTCAACCATAGTTTGGGCAGTAAGTGGGTAGCCCCAACTGGTGGTCATTGCCGCAACTGCGTCCGGGGTCGAACCGACGATGCCAGCGGGGCTGTTAATGGCGAAATACACGCCGGGGGTCATCGCGCAAGCCGCCACCATGGCCATCACTCCGACGAACGATTCCAGCAGCATCGCGCCATAGCCGATAAAGCGGGCCTGGCTTTCGCGCAAGATCATTTTCGGCGTGGTGCCTGAGGAGATCAGCGAATGGAATCCGCTGATGGCGCCACACGCGATAGTGATGAAACAGAAGGGGAAGATCTTCCCCGCAAAAACAGGTCCGGTGCCGTCGATGAAGCGCGTGAGCGGCGGCATTAAGACGTCCGGCCGGACGAACAGGATGCCCGCGGCGAGCGAAAAGATCGCTCCGGCTTTGATAAACGCGATCAAATAATCGCGCGGCGCTAGCAACAGCCAAACCGGCAGTACGGAAGCGATGAAACCGTAAACGATGATTGCAATTGCGAGCGATACGCCTCCGAGCGTGAACACATGCGCCCACGACGGGGACTCCGCTACCCATCGCCCTGCAACGACCACAAACAGCACCAGGCCAAGACCGATGATGGAGGCTTCGACAACCCTGCCAGGCCGCAAGAATCGCAGGTAGACGCCGAGCAGCAGCGCAATCGGAAGCGTCATGGAAATGGTGAAAGTGGCCCATGGCGAAGCTTTCAGCGCGTTCACCACGACCAAGGCTATGACCCCGAGAAGAATGATGACAATGGCGAGAACGGCGAGCTGAGCGATGAAACCACCGCGCTTGCTCACTTCCTCGCGCGCCATCTGGCCAAGGGATTTTCCATCGCGGCGGATCGAGCAAAACAGAATCACGAAATCCTGCACGCAGCCGCCAAACGCAGCGCCGACAATCAGCCAAAGGGTTCCTGGCAGATAGCCGAACTGAGCGGCCAGCGTGGGGCCGACAAGGGGGCCGGGTCCGGCGATGGCCGCAAAATGGTGGCCGAAAAGCACCCATTTGTTGGTAGGCACAAAGTCGCGTCCGTCCTCGTGACGTTCCGCGGGTGTGGCGCGCGTATCGTCCAGCGCAAGAACCTTCGCGGCAATAAAGGCGGAATAGAGCCTGAACGCCACTAGGTAACAGCAAAGCGCCGCGATGACAAACCACATGGCGTTGAGCGGCTCGCCTCGGTGAATGGCAATGGCCCCGAGCGCCCCGGCGCCAAGTAACCCAACGGCTAGCCAAGCCACAAATTTGAGCATGCGTTTCATCGTGTAGATCCTGACGTCCAAACGAACCATACCCTATTCAAAACTGCGACGTGCGGCATGGTAAGCGAGAGGCAAGGCAGCGTCAATCGGTGCGAGCAGACCGGGGATAAACAGTGAATACCAGGGAATTCCTTTGGAACTCCTCAAATTCACAGATAGAATGCCGCGAACGAAGAACTTTCTTAGGAGCGTTTCATGCGGCGCATTCTTTTGCCAGCGACTATTTTCAGTTTGCTCGTGTCCGGCTTCACGCTCTGTGCCGCTCCTCAAGCGGACCAGAAGAAGCAAGAGCCGCACCCCAAAACGCTCGAGGAATTGCAAAAGGCCATGAAGGATGTTGTTGAGAAAGAGCACGTCACCGGAGCGGGTGTGGCGCTGGTTTCCAATGGACAATTGCTTTGGTGCGGCGGAATCGGCAAAGCCGATGTGCCAGCGAATCGCGATGTTATTTGTGATACGGAATTTCGAGTGGGTTCGATCAGCAAGACATTTGTGGCGCTCGCGCTGCTGAAATTGCAGGATGACGGAAGAATCAACCTGTATTCGCGCTTGCAGGATGTCGCTCCGGAAATCCCGGTGAAGAACCGCTGGGCAAGCACCAATCCGGTTCGGGTTGTGAATCTCCTGGAACATTCCGCCGGGTTTGACGATATGGAGTTTAGCGAAGTCTACAATCGCCACGACCGCTGGGATTATCCGCTGCTTGAAGTCTTCAAGCGTTTTCAGGAGCCCGAGGATGTGCGCTGGCCGCCAGGCACTCGGTTTTCCTATTCGAATCCCGGTTTCGGAATCGTTGGCTATTTGATTGAGAAAGTAAGCGGCCAGCCTTTCGATGCTTACATCCAGCAAAACGTTCTTGCGCCTCTGGAGATTCGTGTCGGCGACTTCCGGATCACCGATGCCAATCGCGCGGCCCTCGCGCAAGGTTATGAAGGGAATCCGCCTCGCGCGATACCTTACAAGAATATTTACCTGCGCCCTGCCGGTGACATGAAGGCTTCTCCGGGTGAATTAGCGAAGCTGGTGCAATTTTTTCTGCGGCGCGGCAGGGCCGGCGACGTTCAATTATTGAAACCTGA
Organism: Candidatus Acidiferrum sp.; assembly: GCA_035262505.1. GTDB lineage: Bacteria > Acidobacteriota > Terriglobia > Acidiferrales > UBA7541 > Acidiferrum. The sequence goes on from DATFSR010000101.1 coordinate 33,760, forward strand.
GACCATTGCGCGCATGGAATTTCCCGAGACGATTTCTTCCGCGAAGAATGGCCTGCGGTTGGGTTACGGCCTGGCAAATTACACGGAGAACGAAGGCGGCGTCATCACGCATGGTCATGACGGAGGAATCGACGGTTTCATTTCCACTTACCGGTACATGCCGGAGCAAAACTGGGGTTACGTGGTTCTGTTGAACAGCACGGTCTCGTACAAGGCTCTGGTAGACCTGAATCATTTGGCTATCGATTTTCTTTCCAAGGATTTTCCGAAGCCGCAGCAGCCCGTGATTTCGCTGACATCGGCCGAACTCAAGAAATTCTCGGGCTATTACGCGCCGCGCGCTCCTAGAAACCAGTTACTTGCGTTTCTTGAGGAGTTGACCGGAGGTACGTGGATTCGCGCGAAAGACGGCAGGTTGGAATCTTCATCGCTTTTCGGAAAAAGCCGTGAACCGTTGTTGCCGGTGGGCAAGAATCTTTTTCGGGGAGAAAAAGAACCTGAGGCCACCGCGACTTTCTTTCCTGACGCAAGCGGCCGAATGATTTATGTCAGCTCCGGCGAAAACGGGGAGGCCTACGGAGAAAGAGTCTTCCCTATTTGGATCTTTGCGCGGCTCCTGCTTCTGACGGTATCGGCGGTGCTCATGGCAGCCGCACTGCCGTATGCATTGTTTTGGGGAGGGTGGCTGCTTCTCGCTAGATTTATTAAGAAAGTAAAGGAAGTGAAACATGTGCGCGTGCGAGCTGTCCCATTGCTTGCCGTGCTTAGTCTTCTCTTGGTGCTCTTTGCGTTCACCAAGGCGATGGGCAACATCGGGACATTCAACTTCTGGTCGTTCCTAATTTGGGTGATGACCATCGCGTTTGTGGTGTTGTCGCTCGCGGGGCTTGTTCTGGCCGTAAGTGTGCCGAAGGCAGAAATGCATAACGTGGAGCGCATTTACGCGCTGCTGGTGTCGAGCGCTTGCTGCCTAATCACACTGTTTCTTTCATCGTGGCATCTCATAGGCTTGCGCGTTTGGAAGCCATGATGCGTGTTGATTCCTGAAATCAGGATGGACGAGTGACTAAATAATCGCGCGTGATTTTGTCGACCGAGGTTGTTCCCGCCTGCCGCATGATGGTGCGCAATTCGCGTTGAAGAATCTCGAGAACGGCCTCCACACCAGCCTGGCCAAACGCTCCGAGGCCCCAGCAATGCGGCCTGCCAATCCCCACCGCCGTGGCTCCGAGCGCCAATGCTTTGAAGATGTCCGTGCCGCGGCGCACGCCGCCGTCTACGATCACAGGCACTTTACCGCCAACTCCGTCCAGAACCTCTGGCAAGCTCTCAATGGTTGCCCGCAAAGTGTTTTCCGCCCGCCCGCCGTGGTTTGAAACGATCAATCCGTCCACACCTTGCTCGACTGAAAGCTGCGCGTCCTCGCGTGTGACAATGCCTTTAATCAGCAATTTGACGGTGACCGTGTCCCGCAGCCGTTTCACAAAATCCCAATTCATGGCAAGCGGGTACATTTGCGTTACCTTGGACACGTCGAGTCCACTAAACATTGGTTTTCGCGCAACGTAGCTTCCGAAACTTCCTGTCGATTTGACCGCTCCCGTCTTGCCCCGCGCGAAGGGAGTATAACCGTCCGCGTGGCACACGGAACATTGCCTGTTGTCCACGCGCTGGGAACGAAAGAGCGTTTCGCGATTGCTGCCATCCTGCAAATCCACGGTGAGAACAATCGCTGGTGCGCCGGCTGTTTCCGCGCGCTTGATGATGGCGCGCGTGACTTCCCAAACATTCGTTGGATAGAGTTGCTGCCAGACCGGCCCGCCGCGGGCGGCGATGGCGTCTTCGATCGACGCCGTAGCCACCGTGGAAAGCAACATCAGGTGACCTTTCGTCTTTGCGGCTCTGGCAACTCCGAGTTCGCCGTCAGCATGAAAAGCCTTTTGCGCGCTCACCGGTGACAGGACGATCGGCGTGTTCCACTTCACGCCAAAGATAGACCGCGACATGTCCAGGTTCGTGACGTCCACAAGGCGGCGCGCGCGAATCTGCCTGTGTGAATAGCCATCGCGATTCGCGCGTACGGTGCCGTCGTCGTCTACTCCCGTCGCGAGATAACCCCAATGCGCCGGCGGAATCGCTTTCCGCGCCGCGGGTTCAAAATCCATCACATCGAGGGCCTGATCAGGAGAGGAGATGACGTCATCACTTTGCTGGAGGTCTTCAAGCCAGCTCAAAAACTGTTTTTCTCGACTTGGCGCGGCGTGGAGAAGGTCTGCAAGACTGCCAGAAAGAATGCTTGAGCCTGCAATCAAAGGGCTTGCGCCGAGCATCCTAAGAAATCTTCTGCGAGTCTTGGACTGATCGGGCGTGTGGCTCATACGCACTCTTCCCTCCTGCGTGGTTCCTTAGTTTGGCAGCGAAGTGTAGCGCAGCAGTGGATACAGGTCGCGGAAAATCTTTGCAAGTTCGCGGGGGAAAGAGGCTCGCATGGGGGCCCCGGGGCGTAGTTTGCGGCGGACGATCCAAGCGAGAATCTTGTTCCAGTTTTCAGGGGCCACCGGCCAGCCGGAATGCTTCGTCCACTCGCCTCCCTCCGTCGTGTACCAGTAGCTTTTGTAGCGGCGGCCCAGGCGTTTTTTCTGTTTATTGACCCAGCCGGGGGCCGCCTGTACGCGGACTTGACCGATCAACGCGAGAATGGATGCTTTGCGTTTTCCCCTTGAATAGATGCGAAAGCCTGCCGTAACCGTATCTGCGGAAAGCCCCATGTAGAGCTGCCCGGTTTCTCCGTTGTCCGGCACACGAACAGAGAACTTCAGATACATCTGAGTTTTGTAGGGCGTCTTGTCTTTCGCGAAGCGAATATCGCGATTGATGCGCGAAAAGTTGGGACCCGTCTGGCCGGAAACGTCGAAGCGCGAGTCGAGCTTGAGCACGTCGTTCGAAAGTTCTTCAAGCAGGCTGCGAAACGGCTGGACGATGCTGGTCTGGTAGCGTTCGCGATTGGCATCCATCCACAGTTTGCTGTTGTTGCGGCCCAGCTCTTTGAAGAATCGAAACGTCTCGCGTGTAAAAACCACTGTGGGCTTCGCCATGTGGGTACCAATCCTTATTTCCGGGAGGAACGGAGATTCCCAGCCTACACGATTTCCAAGCGGCGTCAATTCTTGGGCGTCCAGATTGGCGCTTGCCGCAAAGCACTCACAACGGCTACTCTTCGCGCATGAGCAATTTCGCTCCGACTGAAAGAACCAAAGTCCGGCGCAGGCCGGACCGCGGAAGTTACGACCGCGACTTGATGTACCGCATCCTGGATGAAGCGTTCGTTTGCCAGGTGGCATTCATTGACAATGGTATGCCGATTGTCGTGCCGACCAACTATGTGCGCGTGGGCGATAAATTGTTTCTGCACGGCTCGACGGCCAGCCGCCTCATGAAGACGCTTGCCAGCGGCGCGCCTTTCTGCTTGAACGTCACGCTGCTCGACGGCATCGTCTGCGCGCCCAGCGCCACGGGGCACTCGGTCAATTACCGGTCTGTCGTTGTGATGGGCAAGGCGGAAATCGTCGAAGGCGAAGCTGCGAAGCTCGCGGCCATGCGCGACTTTGTTGAATACGTGATTCGGGGCCGCTGGGCCACTGTTCTGCCTCCCACTGAGCAGGAGTTAAAAGGCACTATGGTCCTTTCCGTTCCCTTGGTCGAGGCTTCCGCGAAGGTGCGCACGGGCTTTGCGGTGAATGACGACAAAGACTATGCTGCGCAGGCCTGGACTGGCGTCATTCCAATGAAGTGGGTCTCGCAGGCTCCCCTGGCTGACCCGCGCGGCAATCCTGCGATACCTGCGCCGGCAAATATCCGGAATTATTCAAGGCCGCAGTAAGGATGGCGCGCCATGGAACTTGAGCGATACCTGGCGGCCGAAAAATTTATTGATAGCGCCGACGCAGATGTGTGTCAGTTTGCGAAGAAAGCGGCAGCAAGTGCGCGTGACGATGTTTCGCGCGCGGTGAAACTGTACTACGCAGTGCGGGACGAAATTCTCTACGATCCCTACTACGGAGGCGAGGAACCTCGGTACTTCCGGGCGAGCGATTGCCTGCGCGCCAAACGCGGGTTCTGCATCCCCAAAGCGGCTCTGCTTGCTGCGTCGGCGCGCTCGATGGGCATTCCGACCCGCGTGGGATATGCGGATGTGCGTAACCATTTGTCGACAAAGAAACTGCTCGAGCTAATGGGCGGAGATCTGTTCATCTGGCACAGCTTCACGGAACTCTGTCTCGAGGGGCGGTGGGTGAAAGCGACGCCCGCATTCAACCTAAGCCTGTGCCAGAGGTTCGGTGTGCATCCACTGGAATTCGATGGGCGGAACGATTCGCTCTTTCATGAGTTCGATCGAGAAGGCCGAAGGCACATGGAATATGTCCGGGAGCGGGGCAGTTTTGCGGATGTGCCGTATGACACGATCATCGCGGATTTTAAGAAGACCTATCCGCATTGGATGATGCTCGTCGCTGAGGGCAAACGCGGCAACTTCGCCGCAGAAGCGCAAACTGAGAACCGCTGAAGGATGCAATCCCTGCATCCGACTATTGCTGGAAGACTCCCCGGGCGGATTATTGACCGGCGGTTGTGATGAGCACGACGTTTTGCTCCACGGAGCCCCGCGAGAGGGCGATGCGCTTGCCATCCGGAGACCAGGCAAAGCCATGGATTTCTGATTTGTGAAAATGCGTGAGCTGTCGTCCGGGGCTGTCGTCATAAGGAAAAGTCCAGAGGTTCGGGATGCCGCTTCGGTTGTCCAAGGCGACCAGGCCGCGGCCGTCGGCCATCCAGCCCATGACTCCCATGGGGTCGAGTGTGGATGGAGCATCGTGTGAGAAGAGTGGAGGGCCACCCGACGAGGGAAGAACATAGCCCCTGATTTTCCCTGTCTTTGGATCCAAGAAGGCTCCCATGATGCGCGTCCCATCCGGGGAATACGCCGCGTCCCCTACGAACAACAGATCGGAAACCGGCGCTGGCGGGGATCCACCGAGATCCATCCTGTAAAGAAGCACGCGGCCATCGGGGCTGGTCCCCGCAAACAAGAGGTCGTTCGTTTGAGCGCGGCAGTTCGGCGCGCTTTCTCCGGCTCCGTTCGTAATTTGCGTCAGATTGTTCCCGTCGAGATCCGTTTTGAAAAGATGGTGGGTGCCGGAGGGATCAGACTCAAAAACAATGGAGCGCCCGGATTCGCAGACAGCCGGCTGCGTATGAAAATAGCGATCGTTGGTCACCTGGTGGGCATTGGAGCCATCGGGATTGACCATCCAGATTTGATAGGTGTCGCCTACGTTCCCTTGGTAGACGATGCGGCCGTCCGCGGTCCAGGCCAGGCCGCCCATGCCATCCGCGCGGCCGGATGTGATTTGCACGGAGGCGTCGGGATCATTAGAGGGGCCAACCCAAAGGTTGATGTTGATATCCATCTGAACCGCCACGAAAGAACGGGAGTTGGAGGCCACACCGAGGGACGTATAACCGTCAACGTCCCCCGTCAGCTTTCGCGCTTCGGCGTTGCCTTCCGCGTTCCAATAGATCTGTTGTGGAGCCCCAGTCTTCTCCTGAGCGGCGATGAGGATGCCGCTGCCATCGGGAAGCCACTGAATGTCGTTCAAAGACCTCCAATGCACGGGAGAAAAGGGTTTGATGGAGCCATCGTTCAGGGAGACATTCACAAGATGAAAGTACAGTCCGTCGTCGGCGGGGTCGGAAATTACGGCAGTAATGGTTTTGCCATCCGGCGCCCAGGAAGGGTCGATAAACGAGACGGTGCCCTTGCCAGTGCGGCGTGTGGTGAGCGTGGTTTCATGAGCGCCGGAAGCATCGGCGACAATGAGGGAAGACTCCACTTTGATTGCATCGTTGCGGGCAAAAGCGATTTTTGAGCCATCGGGAGAGAAAGTGACCGGACTGTCAACCTGCTCCACCAGCTTGCGCGGCGTACCTCCGAGGAGCGGAATCTGATAAAGCGTCCCGTGTCTGTCGGTCAGATTGACTCTCTCCAGATAGTCAATGGAGTTCCCATCCGGGGTGAATGCAGGAATAAGAACGGCGCGTTGGGCGGGAGGCAGGAGTTGGACGCTGTTTGCGGCGGCCAGTTGACGGAGCCAGAGGCTTTTCTTCCCATTATCGTCCTGGCTGTAGATTACATAGCGGCCATCGGGAGAAAGTCCCGTAGAAAAGGCTTGGCCGTTCGTCGTGACTCGCTCCATGCGGATCGAGGAGAAATCCGTGTGGTGACCGTCGCTTGACAAGAAGTAAAAAGCGCCAACCGCGAGAACGGCGAGAACAAGCACTGCAGTGACAACCATGAAGGTTTTGGCGCCCGACCGCGATGAGGCCACCGCGGTCTCTGATGAGACGGTGCCCGAAGACATAGATGTGGGAATCAAAGCGCTCGGTGCTTGGGGCAGAACCATCCAGAGAACGAGATAGGCGATAAAAGGGAACCCCAAACCCAAGGCAGCAATAAGCCAGAGTACTCGGACGAGTGTGGCATCCACTTGGAAATAGCTGGCCATACCCCCGCAAATGCCCGCAATTTTTTTGTTCATCGAAGATCGCGTCAATTTCTTCTCGCCGCTCGTCTGCGCCGAAGGCCCCGGCGAAGTGGCTCGTGTTTGTTGCGCGGCGACAGCGGCGGTGGACTGCCAGGCCTTGACTTTGCCGGAAGTGGAGTTGCGCTGTTCGCGCTGAAGGTCGGCGCGCAGGTCGGAAGCTGTTTGGTAACGGAGGCCGCGATCCTTTTCCAACGCTTTGTTCAAAATGCGATCGAGTTCGAGTGGAAGAATAGGATTGAGGGTAAGAGGCTCAGCGGGCTGACGATTTAGGATTCCATCAAAAACCAAACCGGATGTGGAGCCAGCAAAAGCTTGTTTCCCTGTTGCCATTTCATAAAGAACGACACCGAAGGAAAAGAGATCGGTACGAGCATCGAGATCTTCGCCGCGCACCTGCTCCGGAGACATATAGGCAATGGTGCCGAGGGCGGTCCCGGGACTGGTCAAGTTATCGTCGAGCACCGTCGCTCCCCAGGCAGTCATGGCGACCGTCGCCGGGGAAGCGGCGCGCGGGCCGATCTTGGCAAGGCCAAAATCGAGAATCTTGGCCTGGTTGCGTGTGGTTACGAAAATGTTGGCCGGCTTGATATCGCGATGGACGATGCCTTTCGAATGAGCGGCATCGAGGCCATCGGCAATTAGGATGCCGAGGTCGAGAAGTAACTCTAATGGCAGAGGGATGCCGGCAATGCGATCGCGAAGCGTTTGGCCCTCGAGAAACTCCATGACCAGGAAATTGCGGCCGCCGGATTCGCCAATGTCGTAGATGGTGCAGATGCTCGGGTGATTCAGCGAAGACGCGGCGCGCGCTTCGCGCTGGAACCGCTCGAGGGCCATGGGATCCTTGGCGAGTTCGTCGGGAAGGAATTTCAGAGCGACGAAGCGGCCCAGGCGGGTGTCTTCAGCCTTATAAACGACACCCATTCCGCCGCCGCCCACTCTTTCAACAATCCGGTAGTTTGATACAAGAGTGCCGATCATGCGATGAACTTTGTGAGAGTTTCATGGTATGCGGCAGGGAACGGCAAGTCAATTTAACGAGAGCTTAGGTAGTGGGTCAGTTTGCCTGAGCAGATCGGTTTTGGTAGCGCAGGCAGGCTTGCCGGTGCGGCCTTTCAAAGGCAGCGAATATCGGGCCCACAGCCAAGAGTGGCTGGGTCGACTCAAACAGACCCACTGCCGGACTGTGGGAGAATTCAGATGCCGCCGAGGAAGCGGCCGGCATTTAACGTGTTCGCGGGATCCAGCCGACGCTTGATGGATCTCATCAATGACAGGGAATCGCCTGGAGTGCCCCAGGCGTCGAAAGCGGGAAACGCAGCCGGACGGTGAAGAAGGACGAGCGAGCCGCCCATTTTTTCGAATTCGACCCGCGAGGTTGCGAGGGCTCGATGAAGATCGGCAGAGGGGCCCTCGAGGCGAAGCCAGCCCAGACCAGTTGCGTACGTCAAGGATTTCCAATGGACACCTGCAGAGTCCGCGGCGCGTCGTAAGAGTTCAATCGAGCGCGCGAAGCCGGTGGGGAGAGCGCTGATTTTGGCAACGGCGGTTTCTTCGGGGTTGGAGAACGACCAAAGATCTCGCCGCGCGTTCCACGTTGCTGGAGAGGCTTCAGAAATTTGTGCGCGGCCGCAGAGCGTGGGTAAGCGAGCCGCTTGTGCGGCGAGGCCGGCTTCGGTGCCTTCAAACAGGATGTCGATTACCGGAGTAGATCCGGCAGTGAGGTGCGACTGAAGAGCGACGTGGGCGAGTTTGGAATCCTGGATGGCAAGGACGAACTTTTGCGTATCTTCGGCGTTGGCCGCGAAGATAGAAAACGAGCGAGCATTGCGGGGGAGCGGATGAAGCCGGAAGACGGCACGGGTAATAACTCCGAGCGTGCCGAGTGCGCCGATGACGAGCTTAGGGAGATCGTAACCAGCCACGTTCTTGACGACTTTGCCGCCGCTCGATGCAAGCGTGCCATCGGGAAGTGCGATGGTGACGCCTATGACGAGGTCGCGCAACGCGCCAAATCGCAAACGAAGCGCGCCGCTGTCGTTGGTGGCGAGACTGCCGCCGACCGTGGCTCTCTCCGGCCAGAGCGGATCGAGAGCCAGGCGCTGGCCATGCGGGGCGAGCGTTTCCTGCAAAGTCTGAATCGTGCACCCGGCCTCGACGGTGACGGTGAGATCCGCCCAGGCGTGTTCGATGATTTTGTTGAGGCCCGCTGTAGACAGAATGATGTCGCCACGCGACGGCGGATTGCCCCAGCCGAGTTTTGTGCCACCCCCGCGCGGAATTACTGCAAGTTTCGATCCGTTGGCGAGGTGAAGCACGGCGGCAAGCTGTGATTCGCTAGCAGGTTCGAGAATGAGTTGCGGCTGCACACCGGAGACGTTATCAGCAGGCGCGCCGGGACGGACATGCTCGGCTCCGAGAATGTCTATGAACTTTTGACGAAGTGAGGAATCGATTGCCGCGTGTAAGGATTGAGTTGCAGCGTCCATATCTCACGCCATGGACTGGAAAGAGAAAAGCGCCCGCTTCAGAAAGCGGCCGCTACAGAGACGCGGAAACATCAGAAACGCTCCGCGAGGCCGGCGGTTTCGAGGGGATGAGCAACGTATTCGCCGGGCTTTTCGCCGCAGAGTCGCGGCGTGGGGAAAACCTTTGTGGGATTAGAAAGTTGCAAGGGATCGAAGGCGCAGCGGACGCGCTGCATGGTGGCGAGATCCGGTTCAGCAAACATTTTGGACATCATGCACTTTTTTTCTTCACCTACACCATGCTCGCCGGTGATGGATCCTCCGGCAGCGATGCAAAGTTCCAGGATCTTCATCGAGAGCCCGAGCGCAGCGTCTTCCTGTCCTGGAATGCGACGATCGTAGAGCACCAGGGGATGCAAATTGCCATCGCCCGCATGAAACACGTTGGCGACACGCAAGCCGTTTTCCTTGCTGAGGCGCGCGATTTCGCTCATCACCTGAGGAAGCGCCGTGCGGGGAATCACGCCATCCTGTACGATGTAGTTCGGGGAAATGCGGCCGACGGCAGCGAAGGCGGCTTTCCGCCCTTTCCAGACAAGTGCGCGCTCGGCTTCAGACTGCGCCACCCGAATTTCCCACGCGCCACTCGACCGGCAGATTTCATCAGCATGCGTCAGGAGATCTTCAACTTCAGCTAGCGGACCATCGAGTTCGACCAGTAGCAGCCCGCCACAATTGGGATAGTTGGCGTGCACGGCCGCTTCTGCAGCTTGAATTGCGAGGTTATCCATCATTTCGATCGCGGCCGGAAGCATGCCAGCCGCCACGATGCCGCTCACGGCGGCTCCAGCTTCGTTAGTGGAGGGGAAGGCGGCAAGCAGCGTGCGGACGCATTCTGGCCGTTTAACAATGCGCAGAATGATTCTTGTCGCGACGCCGAGAGTGCCTTCGGAGCCAACAAAAACACCTGCGAGATCGTAGCCAGGCGTGTCGAGCGTTTTCCCGCCGAGATGGACCAGCGAGCCATCGGGAAGAACGACATCGAGGCCAAGGACATGCGTCGTGGTGAAGCCGTACTTCAGACAATGCGCGCCGCCCGCATTCTCAGCGACGTTACCGCCGATGCTGCAAACGGATTGCGAAGAAGGATCAGGCGCGTAGAAGTATTCGTAAGGCTGAACGCGCCCGGTGACGTCAAGATTGATCACGCCCGGTTGGACGACCATGCGTGCGTTGGGAATGTCAACTTCGAGGATGCGATTCATCCGCGCCAGGCTGAGGACGATACCATTCTCAACCGGCAGCGCACCGCCGCTCAGGCCAGTGCCGGAGCCGCGGGCAACGAAAGGAATTTTTTCGCGATGGCAGATTCGCACGATGGACTGAACCTGCTCGGTGGAAGTAGGGAGCAGTACCGCGCGAGGCATTACGCGGAAATTCGTGAGGCCATCGCATTCGTAGGTGTGTAATTCCTCGGGCGAGGAGATGAGGCCGCGTTCGCCGACGATGGCGCGAAACTCTTTGAAGATCCTAGCGTCCATGGCGTGCGGGTCAAGGATAGTACGGTTCAGCGCCGCCGGCGAGCCTAGTGCACTACAAGCTTTGTGAACGGGAACACGTAAGCCTGCAAAAACACAAAGAGGCCCACCAAACATGCCAGCGCGATACTGTGGAAGAAGACGTAGCGCAGGATGGTACCTTCATGGCCATACCATTCCGTGGCGGTGCTGGCGACCACGATGCTCTGCGCGTCAATCATTTTGCCCATTACCCCACCGCAGCTGTTTGCAGCCGCCATCAAATTGGGGGAGAGGCCCACCTGCGCGGCGGAGATTTTCTGCAAGCTGCCGAAAAGCACGTTGGAGGCAGTATCGGATCCTGTCAACGCGACGCCTAACCAGCCCAGGAGCGTGCCAAAGAATGGATAGAGCGGACCCGTGCGCGCGAACGCCAGCCCCATGGTCGCGTCCAGACCGGAATACCGCGTCATGAACCCGATGGCCATCATGGCGGCAATCGTGATCAACGAAAAACGCACTCGATAGAAAGTCTTTGCGTACTGGCGAAGCATGGCCATCGGGCCGAAGCCCATGACGAATCCGGAGATGATGGCGGCGACCAGAATCCCGGTGCCGCTGGCCGAGAGCCAGTTCAAATTAAATACCGCGCCCTCCGGGGTGGGTTTTGCGACGACGGGAGGAACGCGCAAAATCAAATTGTGCAGGCCAGCCACGGGAATCTTGAAAATGGAGAGATTGTCCAAAAACATTTTTACCGCTGGAAGTCCCCAAAGGAACACGATCACGGTAAGAATGGCCCACGGAGTCCAGGCTTTGGCAACTTCTGCCGAGCTGTGACCGTGACTCGCGCGAGCGGTGCGGCCGGCTTCGTATCCTTCGAAACCCCAAATCTTCTTTGGATGCCATAGGAGAAGCAACGCGACGACCGCAATTAAAGAGCACATAGCCGAGACGACATCGACCAACCAGGGTCCGTGATAGTTGGATAACAGGTACTGTGGAATCGCAAAGAACGCCCCGGCGGCCAGCACCGCCGGCCATATCTCCATCATTCCGTTGAATCCTGCGAAGGTCCACAGCAGCCAGAAGGGAACCAGCATTGAGAAGACGGGCAGGATTCTTCCGGCCATGGCGCTGAGTTGCAGGAGATCGAGCCCCGTCACTCCTTGAAGCGCAATCAAAGGAGTGCCTAACGCCCCAAACGCTACGGGGGCCGTATTGGCGATGAGGGAAAGTCCAGAAGCTTGCAGCGGCTTGAATCCCAGGCCAATCAGAATGGCTGCCGTTACCGCCACCGGGGTTCCAAATCCCGCCGCGCCTTCAAAAAAAGCGCCAAAAGAGAAAGCAATCAACAAAAGCTGCAAGCGCCGGTCTTGGGTAATGCCCATCAGGCTTTCCTGCAGAACCTTGAACCGCCCCGTGACACAATTCATGTCATACAAAAAAATCACATTCAGGATGATCCAGCCGATCGGGAACAAGCCGTAACACGCCCCGTACACGGTCGTACGAGCGCCCATGGCTGCGGGCATTTTGAAAACGCCGATCGCGATGATGAGGCTTGAAGCGAGTCCCACCAGCGCCGCCCAATGTGCCTTCATTCTCACCAACGCCAGGGCCCCAAGGAGAATGACAACCGGGATCGCGGCGATGAGGGTGGAAAACCACCAACGTCCGGTTGGGTCGTAGTGCTGTGTCCAAGGCAACGGGAGACCTCCGGGCCTGACGTGCTTGCTTGGGAGTCCTGAGATAGTTCGTTACAGCCGCATGCTTGTCAAGCAATGAATGGGCCGCAAAGCGCTTCGGGCTCAAATCACAACATGGAACTTACCTGAGTGGCCTTAGAGCCAAATTGTCGGTTGCGCGCCAGCAAGGGATTGCGCGAAAATTGGGCTTCCGCCGTGGCAGGAAAGTCCCCTGACAGACACCGTAGGCGGTTCGCTCCTAACAGCGGGAAAGCAGCACGCAAGAAAAGAAGGGCAATCGTATGACTCAACCCATTGGAGAACTCAATCCCCCCGTCCGGCTGATGCTGACGCCGGGGCCGTCTTCCATCGACCCGCGCGTATACCGCGCAATGGCGACGCCGCTAGTGGGCCACATGGATCCATGGTTCCGCGGCTGCATGGACGACGTCCAGATTCTTCTCCGGCAGATTTTCCAGACGGAAAACCGAATTACTTTACCGCTCTCCGCCTCGGGATCGGGGGGCATTGAAGCTTCGGTGTTGAACGTCCTCGAAGAGGGCGACGAAGCGATTGTTGCCGTGAATGGAGTGTTCTCTGAACGCATGTACGAGATTGCTACACGCGCCTCTTCCAAAGTGGTGAAAGTCGAAGCTCCCTATGGAAAGCCCGTTGATCCTGAGGACGTCCGCCACGCGGGCAGGGGCAAGAAGATCAAAATGATCGGCCTGGCACAGGGGGAAACCTCCACGGGGGTGGTCACCAAACTGGATGCTTTTCGTCAAGTAGCAGACGAGTTGGGCGCCTTGCTGGTGGTGGACACGGTTGCTTCTCTCGCCGCCGTGCCGCTGCATGTGGATCGCGAGCGTGTGGACATTTGCTTCAGCGGCTCCCAGAAAGCCATCAGCGCGCCGCCGGGAATGTCGCCCATCACCGTGAGCCCCGCCGCAGAAGAAGTGTTCCGCAAGCGCAAGACGAAGGTGCAGAGCTGGTATTTCGACCTGACTACGGCCATGAATTATTGGGGCAAAGACCGCCTGTATCATCACACGCCGCCGATTTCGCTCATTTACGCGTTGCGCGAGGCGATGCGTCTGGTTGTCGAAGAAGGCTTGGAAACACGCTGGGAACGGCATCGCGCGAATCAGCTCGCTCTCATCACAGGCATTGAGGCGATGGGACTCAAGCTGCTCGTGGAAAATCCTTCGGACCGGCTGCCCACTGTAACCGCCGTGATGATTCCCAGTGGCGTGAGCGACGAGAAGGTGCGGAATCAGTTGTTGGACGAATTCAACATCGAAATTGCCGGTGGATTTGGCCCCATCAAAGGCAAAATTTGGCGCGTGGGCTTGATGGGCTATTGCAGCCAGAAACCCAACGTGCTGCTGTTCCTCGCAGCGCTGGAAAAGTGCTTGATCGATCAGGGATTCCGCGTCGCAAGCGGGGCAGGAGTCGGCGCAGCCGTGAAAAACTATTCGCACGCAGAGGCGGCCGTGGTGGCGAGCCGATGACAACCAGCCCCGTATTGGCGAACGCTGGCGCGATGAGCCAGTTCGTCGGTCCGTTCGAAGTGACCTCCAAACTGAGTGGACAGACTTATCAGGTCCGCTTCTCGCACATGTGGAACGGGATCGCCACGCGGCATGCGGACACCATTGACACGAAGCTTTTTGTCGATGGCGAAGCTCATGTCGTGGGCCTGGCGCACACCGCATTTGTGAAGTTCCGCGACAAGTCTCGTCGTGACTTGACGGATCGCGAGGCCAGTTTTGTATCCGCGGAGTATTTGCGCGAGCGCCTCGAAGAAGAAGATATCCGCCCGCTTTACGACGTTCCCGAGAGCGAAGTCCTCCGTCTGATTAGCCAAATCGGCATCAAGTAATCTGTTGGACTATCGGAAAGCAAGCGAGTGCTTGCCTCGCTGGTTGCTGCCTCTAGTCGCCCGGCTCAGCGTGAAAGGCCTCTAGAATGGGATGGCGAATCCCGTCCCGCCGGATGAAGTAAATCACCAGAAACATCAACAGCGCCCCGAAAACCATGACTCCAACTGCGATCTGAAGGCTGAATTGCAGGTCGTGGAAGTCCGATATTTGGCCAAGCAGATGTGGTCCCCAGCCCCCGAGAAGCTGCGTGACAAACATGTACACTCCGATCGAAGTGGCATGTGCGCGACGCGGCATCATGTCGTGAATCACCGCGGTGACCGGCCCGTGATACCACGACATGAAGAAACCGGCGATGCACATTCCCACAAGAACCATCCATTGGTCGTCGGATTGAATGGCAACGATAAGAAAGGGGGCTGCAATCAGGAACGCGCCCCCAATGGCCAGCAGCCGCCCGTAGCTGAAACGCTTCTGGAGACAGTCCGCGACGTAACCGCCAACCAGGACGCCCAACACCGACGCGATTAACGCAATTAGGGAAAGATCAACCGATGCCTGACTCTGGCTAAACTCTTTATAGCTGACGGCAAAGTCCACGCCCCAAAACAGAAGCGAGACGCTGGCGAACGTGATGCACGTGCCTGCAGCGATCATGGCCACGAAGGCTGGGACGCTTAACAGACGCCAAAAGGGCACAACGTCGGACCGAGGGCCGCGAGCGGGTTCCTGGAGGGAAAAGACGGCAATGCCGGGAAGAATACCCAGCAGCCCCACCAGGAACAGGGCGTACTGCCAGCCGTAATGTTGCCCAACGACTCCTCCGAGCGCCTGGCCTCCGACCCCACCCAACAACATTCCTGCGGCGAAGATGGCTTGAGCGCGAGCCCGGTCCTCTTGCGGAAAGGCGCCCGAAATCATGGATTGGGCGGCAGGCGCGTAGGCAGCTTCACCAAGGCCCACCGCAGCTCGCGCAAACAGCAGGAAAATGAAAGTGGACGCCAGGCCACTAACCACGGTTGCCACGCTCCAGCACGCCACACCGATCACAATGATGGTGACGCGATTGAAGCGATCGGCAAAGAATCCAAAAGGAATGCTGAAGACCGCGAGCACGACGAGAAGCCACATTTGCAGGGCTCCGAGTTGTGCGTCGGTGGCGTGAAAGTGATCGCGCAAGAGAGGAATGAGGGGAGCGATCACCTGGCGGGCGGCAAAGTTGACAAAATTAACCAAAGCAAGTACAGCAAGGAGACGAATCTGTTTTGCATTGAGCGGAATGGGCTTTGTTGACATGCCAAGTTTGCCGGGTGACCCGCACGCGACCTGGTGGAGCGGAGAGAAGCTGCCAAAAACTGGCTCGAACACGAAACGGTTCGTGTCCGCTCGACCTGTACAGATTATAGTACGAACATGAATGCCGCCCCTTCAACGGATGCTACAACGTCACGCCTGACGGTGGTCGTTTCTTATGGCGTGTTGTTGCTTCTAATCTACCTCGTATTCCTCATCTCCGAGCCATTTTTGAGCGCGTTAGCGTGGGCCGCCATCCTAGTGACTTTTTTCTACCCGATGCACAAGCGGATCGCCAGGCGTCTCTCTTCCGTGCAGGCCTCGGTGATCAGCACGGTGGCAGTTACTGTTCTGTTGATCGCTCCGGCAATCTTGTTGACCACACTCTTCGTACGGCAAGCCATTGCAATCTCGCGCGGTGTGCAACATTCCTTCGTCGAGCAGCATGCCCCCATGATTACCAGGAGCTGGTCCTGGATTGCATCACACGTTCCGGGTATCGATCCCAACGCTGACATTTTCGACACCCTCGAGAAGGGAATTGAAAAACAAGCGGGATTTCTGGCGGAGCGGATTGGGACGATTCTGAAGAACATTGCTGCGTTTATTTTTGATTTGTTTGTGATGATTTTTGCCATGTTTTACTTTTTTCGCGACGCGGGGAAAATTCTTGGCGCGGTACGGAGCATTTTGCCGTTCGATGCTGCGCACAAGGACGCCATGATCACCCAGGTTCAGGAACTGATTTCTGCGAGTGTCATCACCAGCCTGGCGGTCGCAGCCATTCAGGGAGCGCTCGGAGGACTGGGCTTCGCCCTGGTGCGGTTGCCGGCGCCGGTTTTTTGGGGCGTCGTAATGGCCTTCTTCTCTCTCGTCCCTGTCGTCGGGTCGGGCTTGATATTTGTCCCTGCCTCTGTTTGGCTGGGCTTTACGGGACACTGGGGACGCGCGGTTTTGCTCCTTGCGATCTGTGCCGGCGTATCGACGGTTGTGGACAATGTACTGCGGCCATTGTTGCTGGGCGGCCGGACTGAATTGAGCGCGTTACTGATCTTTATCAGTGTTGTGGGCGGCGTAAATCTGTTTGGCTTGCTCGGGCTTGTGCTGGGGCCGATTCTGATTGCCATAGCGGCTGGAATTCTGAACGTCTACCGCGAGAGCGCGGAGAGCCCGCCGATAACCGCTGGGTAACACTTGTCCGGCCCAGCGGAGAGTGAGCGTCGCGAGTGTGCTAGAGTAACCCGCTCGAAAGGATTTCATGGCCACGAAGCCTGCTCCGAAACCAGCCGAGCTTCCAACGGATAAGCTGCGTTGGAGGTGTGAGCTCTCGCGGATTCCGTTCGAAACGACGGCGCAGGCCGACCCCCGCGAAGGTTTTATCGGGCAAGAGCGCGCTTTGCGCGCTTTGAAGATGGGCGTGGAACTTTCCGCCCCCGGTTACAACGTTTTTGTTTGCGGATTGGCGGGTACCAGCCGCGGCGGGACCATCGCGCACATGATCGAAGAGCTTCATCCGCCCACCAAAGAGTCGCTGGATCGTTGCTACGTCAACAATTTCAAGATTACCGACCGGCCGAGATTGCTGACCCTTCCCCGCGGGCAAGCCGATCCCTTCAAGAAAGACATGCAAGCGGGAATCGACTTCTTGCGGCGACGGATTCCCCAGGTTTTCGAAGGCGAACCGTTCCAGCGGCAGAAGGGAAGAATTGTCGAGCGTTTTACAGTTCGCGAAAAAGAATTGATGGACGATTTCACTCGGCGCATTGCGCGCGATCAGTTTGCCCTGGGGCACATGCAGGTCGGCGCGGTCGCGCTACCAGAAATTTTTCCGGTGCTCGAAGGGCAGATGGTTCCCATCGAAGACATCTCCAAGATGGTGCACGAAGGGAAACTGGAAGGCACGGTTGCGGAAGAAATTGAACGGAAGTACGAGCAATTCCGGCAGGAGTTCACGGTTGTTTACCGCAAAACGCTCACTCTATCCCGCGAACTGGCCAGCGAATTGAGTTACCTGGAACAGGAAGCGGCTTCTGTGCTGGTGGACGGTGTCATTGAAGAGTTGAAAGAAAAATATCCCGGCGCGAATGTCGCGGAGTATCTCGAAGAGGTGCGGCATCATTTGCTGGATAATCTGGACCCCTTCAAGGAGCGCGAGGGAGAAGGCGAGCAGGACGAAGACGCGACACCGGACGGCTCACCGAAAGCGCCCGGCGGGCCGGAACGCGACCCCTTCCGCGTGTACGGAGTCAACGTCATCCTCGCGCACAACCACGAAGAAGCTTCTCCGGTGATTTTCGAGACCACTCCGACTTACGCAAATCTCTTCGGCACCATTCAACGGGCCTATGACACGCGCGGCGGCTGGAGCAGCGACTTTATGGACTTGCGCGGTGGTTCGCTGCTTCGTGCCGATGGCGGCTTCCTGATTATGTATTCGATGGAAGCGCTGTCGGAGACCGGCGTGTGGCGCGCCCTGAAACGCACTCTGAATCACAACCGGCTTGAAATTCAGCCGCTCGAAATGTTTTATCCCTTTGGCGGAAGCGCGCTGAAGCCGGAAGCCGTCGATATCAACGTCAAAGTCATCCTCATCGGCGACCGGCAACTCTACGAACTCCTTTACGAATATGAGGAAGATTTTCGGAAGATTTTTAAGGTGCGCGTGGAGTTCGATGAAGAAATGGCTATGAGCGACGGCGTGATTGCCGAATATGCGGGGCGGTTGCGCGCGCTGTCGGAACGAGAAAAGCTGTATCCCTTCGACCGCGGCGCGTTTGCGGCCATGCTCGAGTACGGCGTGCGCCAGGCCGGCCGCAGAAACAAAGTAACCGCGCGTTTCGTGGACATCGCCGATTTAGCGCGGGAAGCGCACTACAACGCGGCCGCTACGGACGAAACCGTAGTCCGCGCCCATCATGTGCGTCTCGCTTTGTTTTCCAAGATCGAGCGCCACAACCTGATCGAAACGCGCATCCGCGAAATGATTGAAGAAGGTACGTTGCTCGTGGACGTTTCCGGCACGCGCGTTGGCCAGGTGAACGGGTTAAGCGTTTTGGAGATCGGCGGCTACTCGTTTGGCAAGCCGGTGCGAATCACCGCAACCGCGGCTCTGGGAAAAGCGGGGTTGATCAACGTCGAACGCGAAGCTAACTTGAGCGGGCGCTTTCACGACAAAGGCGTGCAAATCATCGCCGGATATTTGCGCGGCCAGTTTGCGCAGGACAAGCCGCTCTCGTTAGCCGCCAGCATTTGCTTTGAGCAGTCGTATTCGGGAGTAGATGGCGACAGCGCCAGCTCCACAGAGGTTTATGCGCTGGTCTCCGCACTCTCCGGGTTGCCTCTGCGGCAAGACATCGCCGTGACGGGATCCATCAACCAGCAAGGCGATATTCAGGCGATCGGTGGCGTGAACGAAAAGATTGAGGGCTATTTCGACGTGTGCCGCATTAACGGTCTAACAGGCACGCAAGGGGTGATGATTCCCGAGGCCAACGTCGAGGACCTGATGTTGCGGGAAGACGTCCTGGATGCGGTTGCCTCTGGAAACTTTCACGTCTGGCCCGTGGGAAAAATCGAGCAGGGAATTGAAATTCTCACCAACGTAAGCGCCGGAAGCAGAAATGGCACGGGGCGTTTTGAGGCGGGAACCGTTTTCTCACTTGTAGATGAACGGCTACGCGAAATGGCCAAGACCTTGAAGGAATTCGAATGAGCATTTTGTCCAAGACTCGTAAGCCCCTTGTTTTCATTGGTCCAGCTCACGACTGCAGCAAGCCGGGGCTACCCTGAATATGACCGCACTTGGAACGGCGCGAGAGGAATCTCTTTAGGAGCCCGCCGGGGCGGCCGCCAGGTAAGCCTGCCGGTGATCCACCCTTCGGTCGAACCCTTTTACTTTGACGGTGACGTTGTGCATCTGGCCATCGCGTTCAGGCGGCGTAAATGCCAGGCTGTATTCGTGGCGAATCAGCTGCGCAATCTCCGTGTACGTGCGGTCCAGGTCCTTCTGACTCTTCGGAAAGTACGCACGCCCGCCGGTAATGCGGGTGAGCTCGCGCAAGTTCTGATGTGCCGCCGCAAAGCCTTCCTGCAAGGAGGTGAGATCCTTCTTTTCCTCGCGGGAAGGCATTCTGTGTTTGATGGGTTTGTGAAAATCGCTCAAAAGCGAAACTGCGAGGATCCGAACGTCGGAAGTTTCCAGCTTTTGCTGGATGCCTTGCCACTGGCCTGCAGGAGAAGTGTCCACGCCCGTGGAAAAAACCACGATGGTCTTCTTCCCGCCCAACGTGTCGAGCCAATGGATGGCCGAAGCAAGGCTCGAAGACAAGTTCAACTGAGCGAAGCCCAGCATGAAGTTCAAATTCTCCAGGGCCAGTCGCGTCGTGCGTTTGTCGGTCGTGAAGTCGAGCAACAGCTCCGGCTCATTTGAATAACTGGCAATCGCCACCCGGTCGTCGCTCGCCAGTTTGTTCAGCAACGTATCTGGAGCATGGAAATGCTCTTTTCCAAGCAAGACGACCGCTGGGCCGGATTCAATAAAGAAGAGAACTTGCGCAGGCTCTGTCACCGGAAGGAAGTCCGTGATCGGCTGTTCCACACCGTTGTCGAGGACGCGAAAGTCTTCCCGGCGCAAGCCATCGACAAAATGTCCGTCGCTGCCGGTAACAATCACCCCTACGTTTACGCGATCCACCGTCACCCGAAGTTTGGGAGCTGCCTCTTGAGGAACTGTTTGAGCAAACGTGACTGCGCAAAGCAGCAGCAAAGCATGGAGCGGCAAACTGGCAACTAAAAAGCGATCTGGTTTCATCGTCAGGCTATTGGTTGGTCGACCGGTGTGCTCGATCCGGTCTCGCATTTGATACTAATCGTTCTCTTAAAAAGGAAGAAGCCCTGCCCGTGCGTTGTTTCCAGAGCGCAGTGACAGGGCTTCCTTTAAGGCTTGAATAGAAAACGTGCTAGGGCTTGTCGGTCGCAGGCGTTGTCGGCGTTGCCGCGGCGGCCGGAGCCGGCGCAGCGGCCGGAGTGGGCGCGCTGGAATCCTTGGGTGTTGCCAGGTAGCCGTTAATCTGGTTCTTGCCCACGTCGAAGACCACGATTTCGTACGGCGCCATCCGCGAACTGCCTTTCACGTAAAACTGCACAGGTTCGCCCGAGGTTTTGTCCCTCTTTTCGATGGTCTTGTCATCGGCGATGACGGTGATGGTGTACTTGGACCTCTTGGGATCGGTCCTGTTCAGGGAAATCTGTACCGGTCCGACGCGTTCCGAGTGCTTGGACTTTTGAACGGTAAATTCGTAGTAGTTGCGATCACCCCGACGGCGCAACTCCTCGAGGTCATCGCGATTGTGGGCGATCAACCCGCTCATCACGTTCATATCGCCCATGCTTCGGTCGAGTTTGCCCTTGGTAGCCTCAAGATCGGTCTTGGTTGCCTCGAGGTCTTTCTTCGTGCCGCCGACTTCCGTGGCCACCGCACCAATTTGTTCCTGGCTCGCCTTGATTTGAGTCGTGAGCTCCTGGTCGGATGCTTGCTGCTCCTTGCGGATGTCTTCCGCGCGGCTCTTGGCTTTCGCGAGTTCCGACTGCGTCAAGCCCATTCTTTGCGTGGTGATCTCCACCTGGCTTTTCAAGTCCGCGATTCGCGAGTTGGCCTGATCCAATTGCGCGCTGAGAATCTTGTTCTGCTCCCGCTGTCTCCCCAGGTCGTCGCTCAGCTTCGCCTGTGTCGTATAACCGAAATAGACCACTACGGCCAACCCGGCAATCACCAACCCGAACAGGACCGAGATCCACCGTGGCGTTCCCGGCGCTTCGTATCCGTAAGATTCTTGCGGGCTTGGTATGTTTGGAGAAATGCTCATTCTTCCCTCTCTGTGATAGGTATCAACCCAAATGGCCCTATTTCGAAATTATGGCTTGCAAAAAGCCTTCTGTCTATCTTCTGTCGCCTAGGAGCGAGTAACCATTAGATGCATTCAGCGCGGCTAGCGTTTCCGTGCCTTTTTCCTGGCGCTCAGCTCGGGCCAGCGCGCAAAGACCGTGGTGGTCAATCCGCCTCGCGGTGTAAATTCGCCGCGAACGACGCACCATTCCGGTTGAACGGCAGCGACGATGTCTTGAAGGATTTTGTTGACCGCGTTCTCGTAGAAGATGCCCAGGTTTCGGTACGCCAGCAGGTACATTTTCAGCGCCTTCAGCTCCAGGCACTCTCTTCTAGGCATGTACTGGATAGTAAGAGTGCCGGAGTCGGGCATGCCCGTCTTGGGACAAACCGAGGAATACTCCGGAAACCGCGTCGTAATAACGTAGCGCGGGAATTGGTTCGGCCAAGTCTCCAGCGCCGGCAATTTTGCATTGATTCCAGCGCGGGCGTGTTCGGCGGTGTAGTCGGGCATGTTTACTCCTTGGGATTTTCATTGTATCTTGCCTCGCATAGCGTTTGTTTCTTTCCGTGGTCCCAGCTCAGGGGAGATCGAACATCCAGGCGACGCAGCTTGTTTGTCCAGCGTGCCGCAGTTCGAAATTCCGGCGCTCCCGGCGCCGCACAATAGTCGACTATCTACTGAGCATCGGCGGCATCTTGCCGTGGCGGTGCGAGTATTGCGAAGCAAGATTCCGCGGACGCCGCACTCCACTTCGGGTTTTGCTGTATGCCCACTGCGGAATCTGCGGCAACCTGGAATTGCAACGCATCGCGGCAGAACATGTCACCGGCCAGACGTCCCCCATCGGCCGGCTCCTTGGAGTGCCCGCGTATCGTTGCGTGCCATGCCGGAACAAATTCTTTTCGATAAGGCCGCTCCGGCAAGAAGGCAAGAAAAAAGTTGCGGCTTAGAGCCGTTTGATCGTGCGAGTATCAAACAAAGTACCGCATTGGTCCCGGAAAACGAGGTATGGCCCCGGCTGGGGCGGGGAACACACCGTCGCCAGTCTCGAAGCCGATTCTGCGGCAGGTTTGGGAGCGGTCTGGTCGTTTCGCGGGCACATCGCCGTGAAGCGCGCCATTTCTCACGTTTCACTCGACCTCGTTCGGGTGCATGACGATTTTCCCTGCCGAGCCCGAGTATCTTCTCCCGTTGTCCACACCTTCCACGAATTTGGATCAGACCGACTTTGAAGATTGGGTGCCGGAGGCCTGCCCGCTCTTCACAGGATTGCACGCGGCACGGTCTGGCCTGATAAACTCACGGTTAGAAACTGAGGAGCCAGCTATGTCTGAAGCTGCGAAATCGACTATGACGGCGGGAGCTGCCGCCAAGGGCGCCACTCGCACCGAATCGGACTCCATGGGGAAGATCGAAGTCCCTGCCGACCGCTACTACGGCGCGCAGACGGCGCGCTCGCTCATCCACTTCGCCATCGGCAAGGACACGATGCCGCCTGAGCTGATTCGCGCCTTCGGCATCCTGAAAAAAGCGTGCGCGTTGGTGAATGAAGGTCTCGGCAAGCTCTCGGTCGAAAAAGCTTCCCTCATCGGCCTGGCGGCTGACGAAGTGATTGCTGGAAAATTGAACGACCATTTTCCCTTGCGCATTTGGCAGACCGGCAGCGGCACGCAGACGAACATGAACGTCAACGAGGTGATCTCAAACCGCGCCATTGAAATCGCAGGCGGCGTGATGGGCAGCAAGAAGCCTATCCATCCGAACGACGACGTCAACATGTCGCAATCCTCGAACGATACGTTTCCTGCGGCCATGCACATTGCTGCGGCTACGGAAACCGCGCGGCGGCTGCTGCCGGCGATCAAGGTGATGCGCGATGAGCTTGACGCCAAAGCCAAGGAGTTCGCCGGCATCGTCAAGATCGGCCGCACGCATTTGCAGGACGCCACGCCGCTTACCTTAGGCCAGGAATTTTCCGGCTACGTCAGCCTGCTCGACCGCGGCGGCGGGCGCGTGGCCGTCGCGCTTGACGGCCTCTACGACCTGGCCATTGGCGGCACCGCTGTCGGTACCGGGCTCAACGCGCATCCAGAATTTGCCGAGCGCGCTGCGGCCAAAATCGCCGACCTGACCGGCCTGCCGTTCCGCTCGCATCCCAACAAGTTCGCTGCCCTCTCGGCGCACGACGAAATCGTGTTCGCCTCAGGCGCGCTGAAGACGCTGGCCGCGTCGCTGATGAAAATCGCGAATGATATTCGCTGGCTCGCTTCCGGTCCGCGCTGCGGCTTGGGCGAGCTGACGTTGCCGGAAAACGAGCCCGGCTCCTCCATCATGCCGGGGAAAGTGAATCCCACGCAGTCCGAAGCGCTCACCATGGTGGCCGTGCAGGTAATGGGCAATGACGCGGCCATCGGCTTCGCTGGCTCGCAAGGCAATTTCGAGCTGAACGTCTTCAAACCGGCGATGATTTTCAATTACTTGCATTCCGTCGAGCTGCTTGCCGACGCTTGCAACAGCTTCACCGAGCACGCAGTCCGCGGCATCGAAGCGAACAAGAACACCATCGACCGCTACGTCCACAATTCGCTGATGCTGGTCACCGCACTCGCTCCCAAAATCGGCTACGACAACGCAGCCAAGGTCGCCAAGACCGCGCACAAGGAGCACACCAGCCTGCGCGAGGCCGCCATCAAGCTCGGCTTCGTCACCCCCGCCGAATTCGACGCCCTCGTCAAGCCCGAGGACATGACCCACCCATGAAATATCTTTCAGTCAAGAGTTGGCTCGCCGCATCAGCCGCAGGGCAACCGGAGAGAAATCGTTGAGCACGTTTGCTTTTATAACGTTTTTCATCGTCATCGGCTGCGCAGTTTTTGTTACGTCGGCGTATGTGGTTGGAAGACACACGCGAGAATCCCATTTGAATCTGCTCGGCCCGAGGCCCGTCACGACCGGTTATGGACGTGGTCATGGCGCGCGTGGACTGAAAGGCGCCCTAGAGGTCTTCGGTGCCTTGCTCTTTCTGCCGGTCCTTCTCGTGGGTGGATTGGTTTCGATTCCATACGCATGGATCCGAAAACTCCTAGGCGAGCGAACCGAACGCCGACTCGCGCGGCGTATGCATCTGTCCGGGCGTTTGAAGCTCTGGCATGAAGTTCGATTTGCCGCCGTGGATAAGCGGGGACTTTGCTCGCCGAGTCGCTGTCGATGAAGGTATCGGTTGGATTTATTTCGACATTCTCGCGAGAGGCTAAAGACGCATGAAATCGAATCTAAGAACGCATTCTGGCGCCACCGTACTGGACTTGAGCTAGCGATGACACATTTTCTCAAAGACATACTGCGGCAGCCGGTGGAGTTGCAGCGTACCATCGAGCTGTTTGCGGGAACGAATGGGGCTGGACGGGCCACGCTCGAAGCGGCGGCTGCAGCGATTCGCTCCGCGCGGCATGTTTATTTGACGGGAATCGGGAGCAGTTGGCATGCGGCGTTAAACGTTGGCGCGATGTTTTATCAGCATGCGCATCCGGTTTACTTGCTCGACGCTGACGAGTTGCTGCGATTTGGAGCGTTTCCCAGAAACTCCGCGATGATCATTATTTCGCGGAGCGGCAAGAGCACGGAAATTGTGCAGTTGGCACGCAAGGCGAGCAAGGCTGGCGTGAAAGTCATCGGGATCACCAATGTTCCCGAGAGTCCGCTGGGGAAAGAAGCGAATCATGCCATCGTCGTGCCCATCACGCTCGATCACGCCATTTCGGTGAACACGTACACTACGCTAGCGCTGGCGATGGGGATGCTGGCGAGTAGTGTTGTTCAGGAGGGAAGCTCCCTTCAGGGGCTAAAGCCCAGTGAAAAGGGAACTGGTGCACCGGAGCTAAAGCTCCGGCCTGGTAAAGATTCGCAGCTTGCGGAGTCGCTTTCGCATGCCTTCGCGGAAGCAGGGCGAGCGATTCCCGCTTGGCAGGAGCTAATTGCCAAGTCGGTTTGGCTCAAGCCGCACAGCGCAGCTTACTTTTTGGCGCGCGGGTCGAGCCTTGGCAGCGCCTGCGAGGCGCGGCTGATGTGGGAAGAAGGCGTGAAATCGCCCGCAAGCTCTATGGGCACCGGCAGCTTCCGGCATGGCCCGCAGGAAATCGTCAACAAAGGCGTGCGCTTTGGAATCTGGATTGATGGCACGCAGATGCGCGAACAGGATTTCGCTTTGGCGCGCGATCTGCGAAAGCTTGGCGCGAGCGTGATGCTGATTGGGCAAAAACTTCCCGAGGATGCGGGGGATTTGGTGTTTCAGCTTCCCGCGATTCCGGCGGGGTGGCAATCCCTGATTGATATTATTCCGGCGCAGCTTGTGGCCGAGCGGCTGGCTGGGCTCTCCGCGGTGGATTGCGATACGTTCCGGCTGTCGTCGTTCATTGTGGAAGACGAGGGCGGCTTGTTGCCGAAGGAAGCGAAAAACAGCGAAGACTCGGCCGCAAAAGACGCGGCCTCGGAATGACCGACAGAGTTAGAGGTCGCGTTGAAGCGCGCCCCTACACAACCCGGCAAAGGGAGAAGAAATGATTGGGGCGGTGGACATAGGAGGAACGAAAATTGCCGCGGGCATCGTGGACGAGGCTGGCAAGGTGCTGGCGCGGCTTGAGACGCCAACCGAGGCTGCGCGCGCGTATCCCGATGGGCTGAAGCATATGGTGCGCCTGCTGCGTGAAGCGGCGAAACAGGCCAACACCCGGCTTTCAGGCATCGGCATCGGCTCGACAGGCTGGGTCTATCCCTTCACGGGCGAATTCGGCGACGTAGATTTTCTGCCCGGATGGAAGGGGTGCAATCCAGTAAACGATTTGGCGAGCGAGTTTGGCGTGCGAGTGGCGCTGGAGAACGACGGCGACGCTTCGGCGTTGGGAGAAGCGGCGTGGGGAGCGGGAAAAGAGAAGTCGCGGCTGATTTACGTCACGGTAGGCACAGGAATTGGCGGCGGAATTGTTCTCGATGGCGAACTGTATCGCGGCGTGGACCGGGCGCATCCCGAAGTCGGCCATCATGTGATTGACGCCTTCGGCCCGGAATGCACCTGCGGCTTCCGCGGCTGCTGGGAAGCGCTGGCGACAGGTCCGGCGATGGCGGCGTGGTTTAACGCCAACGCGCAGGCAACTTCCCGGCATCCACAAGCGCTGACGGCGAGGGAGATTTTTCAGCTTGCTAAACAAGGCCACCTGTTGGCGCAAGAGGCTGTTGCGCGCGAAGCGCTCTATCTCGGTTTCGGCCTGGCCAACTTGATCAATTTGTTTGTGCCGGACCGCATCGTAATGGGCGGCAGCATCATGAAAAGCATGAGCCTCGAACAGATACGCAAAGTGATCGCGAAGGGTTGCCGCTTCGTTCCGTTTGAAAAGACAGAACTCGCGCTGGCATCACTCGGCGAAGACGCAAACCTGATCGGCGCAGCGCAGGTCTGGCACCACCGCTTCAGACAAAGTGCAACTGGGGCTGCCTAAAATGGGAAACCGCAGGAACTGGCGAAACGCTTGGGTCGCGCTGCGATTCATCGTATGCGGCGTCGGCGGATTCTTGCTGCTGCTGACCAGTTCGGTCGCCCTAATTCCCCATGCGAGAGGTGAACACGTTTTGAATCCGCTTTTGGCGTTGTTCCTCGCAGTGGTCGCTGCCATGCTGCTTGGCGCAGGCGAATGGAGTCGACCCACGAGTTGTCTGCTGGCGGGGATATGGGGGTGACGGTGACTCCGCCGCTTGTTGTTTACGCGCTCGTTCGCCTGTACTATCGGCGGCGAGACGCCGATAAGCCGAACCTAGAAACGGGCTCCGCGTCGGCCGCGACTTCTGAGCACCAGGAGATCAAATGACCCGTGCCCGCCTCGTTAGCCTAGGAATTACGACATCTCTGCTGTTGTTCTCTGCCCCCCAAGCCACTGCCCAGACAACTTACACTCTGAAAGCGACGCCCAAGACGGTGGCGTGGGGCTACTACGACGCGAAGGCTGCGCCTGTGCTGCGTGTTAAGTCGGGCAACACCGTGGAAATTCAGACGCTCATCACCAACAGCCCTGAACGGCTGGAGAAAGCGGGCGTGCCGAACGACCAGGTGGAGCAATCGCTGCGCGACATCACCGAACAAGTGAAGGACAAAGGCCCCGGCGGGCACATTTTGACGGGGCCGATTTACATCGAAGACGCGCAGCCCGGCGATGTGCTCGAAGTAAGAATTCTGGCGATTAAACTCGCGATTCCTTATGCGTACAACGCCTTTGGGCCGGGACGCGGGTATTTGCCGGACGATTTTCCGTACGCGAAGATCAAAATCATTCCGCTGGATGAAAAGCGCATGGTGGCGAAATTCGCGCCGGGCGTTGAAATTCCGCTGCATCCGTTTTTTGGCAGCATGGGGGACGCGCCGCCAGAAAGCGTGGGCAAGTGGAACAGCGCGCCGCCGTGGATCATGGCGGGTAATCTCGATAACAAAGATCTCGTTGCCGGCACGACACTATACATTCCGGTGCATGCGCCGGGAGCGCTCTTCGAGGTCGGCGACGGCCATGCTGGTCAAGGCGACGGGGAAGTGGACATCACCGCGCTCGAAACTTCGCTTGTCGGAACGTTTCAATTTATCGTACGCAAAGACATGCACCTGAAGTGGCCACGCGCCGAAACGCCGACGCATTACATCACGATGGGCCTGGACGATAATTTGAATGCTTGCACGACGCTCGCGGTGCGCGAAATGATCGATTTCCTTGTTGCTGAGAAGCATCTTTCCCGCGACGACGCGTATATGCTCGCTAGCGTCGCCGCGGATTTGCACATCACGGAGTTGGTTGATGGCAACAAGGGCGTGCACATGATGATTCCCAAATCTATCTTCGTCTCCGAGCCATCGAAGTGAAGTCACGTGCATGGTGCGGGATTTCCATGTGCGGCTTGCGCGACCCGCGGATCGCGAAGCGTTAACTCGACTTCTTGCAGCTCTCTGGCCAGAATCGACCGCCGAAGAACATGCTCGGGAGTTGGAGCTCATCCTGGCCGGAAAGTCGCCGGGAACGCTGCCGCTGGTAATTTTCGTCGCTGAAAACCGGGAAGGATCGCCCGTCGCCTTTCTGGAATGCGGCCTTCGCTCCCACGCCGAAAGCTGCAACCCGTCCCGCCCTGTCGGGTACGTCGAAGGCTGGTACGTTGCTGAGGAGCATCGCCGGCGGGGAATCGGCAAGAGCCTTTTGAAGGCGGCCGAGGAGTGGGCGCGAAGCCAGGGATGCACGGAAATAGCTTCGGATGCTGTGATCGATAATGAGCTCTCTCAAAGAGTCCACCAGCGTCTGGGATTTCAGGAAGTCGAGCGTTCTGTGCTTTTTCGCAAGTCTTTGTGAGACTTCGGCGACTGAGCTTGTTGGAAAAGTTTCGGAAATCACTTCCAGGAGGTAAATCGGCGGTGAAATTCCCTTCGAGGCTTCTGGGACTTAGCTTGCCTTCGCTTTTGGCAATGGGGCTCTGCTTGGCCGCGCGCCAGCAGCAAGAAGGAGCTACAAACAAGGCGGGCGAGGCGCTCTACAAACAGCGCTGCGCGGCGTGCCATGAGGGAGCAGTCTCCAGGGCGCCGAGCCCAAGTGGCGTTGAAGCAGATGTCTCCGGAAAGCGTTCGATTTGCTTTACTGAGCGGGAGTATGGCGGTCCAGGGGCTCGGGTTGACTTCCGGGCAGATCGCCGACCTTGCTGAATTCCCCACCGGCAAGCTGCCCGGCAAGGAACAGATTCCTGCCGCATCGTTGTGTGGAGCGGACGCAGGGCAAGCGTTTACCGATCCGCTCACCAAACCACACTGGAACGGCTGGGGGGTGAATCTCGAGCAGCATCGCTTTCAGCCTCCCGAGATGGCGCAACTCACTGCGGAGCAAGTGCCGAAACTCAAGCTGAAGTGGGCGTTCGGTTATCCTGGAGCCTTTCGCGCGCAGGCGCAGGCGACCGTCGCAGGTGGGCGCGTTTTTGTGGGGAGCTTTGAACGAAAAGTCTATTCTCTCAGCGCAGAAACCGGCTGCATTTTCTGGGCGATTGAGACCGATGCTCCGGTCCGTACC
>DATFSR010000102.1:0-17126 GCA_035262505.1 Candidatus Acidiferrum sp.
CCGGCCCACGTCTGCTGGCCATTCCGGAAAAAGGCAATAAAACCAGCTACGAGATCGACCAGCAGAATCCCGAGCAAACAGTCACCTGTGCGCACTCTTGGTTTCCACATGCGGGTTACCGTCCCTGTTGGTATGTGAAGCCACGGCTGAATCAGCCGATTCCGATGTAATGGCGGTGCCTGGTGGCAGGTCGAGAGTCCAACGGTCGAAAAGTCCAAGAGTTCAACAGAACCTGTGCCGGCTAAGGCCATGCGCTCGCCTCAGCAGAGTGCAAAAATTGCGCTCTTATAGAGGTCCTGCTCGATTAGCTTTTGGCTGGCTCTTTGGGAGGAATCTCCGCATAGCCGGGCGCGGCCTCTTTCAGGTTGGGTTCTACGTTCGCGCTGGCGTCGCTAATGGCCCAGCGGATTCCTCCACCAAGCAGATTCAGGAAGAATTCATTCTTCCAATTGTCCGGGCGGTCGCCGATGGCGGTGTAGAAAACGCGTCCTTTGCCATGCATGCGCGCCCACGTTGCGGGATACGGCGGGCGTTCGTAAGGCGCGCCCTTCATGCCTTGCGTGTCCAGCGTCAGGATCACATGCATGTCCGTCGCAAAGTCTTTCAGCGAATACCACTCGTCGTTAAACTTGACGGGCGAGGTCGCGCCTTCGAGGCCCGGGAACTTCGGGTCGTTCACGATGAGGTTAGTGTCCTGCAGGCGGGGCGTGCTGCCGTGAATGATGAATTCGCCGCCGAGCATTTTCAGGTAGGGATCCTGCTGGTCACCATGTGCGATGTAACGGTTGGAAAGATCTTTCGGGTCGGGCTCCGGATGGAACGTGTCGCTGGCAGCGTGAACGCCCACAAAGCCCATCCCTTTGTGGACAGCCTCAAGCAACTTTTTCTTGCCCTCGGCGGACATAGGTGGTTTGCCGTCGGTGCCCAGTGTGGTCAAGTCACCGGTAGTGAAAAAAATGACAGCGTCGTATTTATGGAATTGTGAGTCGTCGAAAATCCGGCCGTCCTTGGTGACGCCAACATGGAATCCGTGCTTGTCGCCGAGAGCGGTCACCGCGTCGTCCATGATGCTCGGCTTGCCGTCGATGCGCTTCACGACGTCGTGCTCAAAACCGGAGGACTTCGTAAATACCAGCACTGACTTTTGTGGCGCGGCGAGCAGGTGTTTCGCCAACGTCAATCCGGCGCCTGTCACTGCTGCGGCGCGAAGAAACTCCCTGCGTCCTGCTGCTGAATGCATCGTTTTGCTCATGAATGTACCCTCAGTGGTGGCCTTCGAGATGCGTGCAACCGGGAAACGATGCGAAGGCAAAATCGTTTGCCCAGCCAAGCTCGCGCATGCCCACTTCCGAAGAATAATACGCGGCGCTGATCCAGCCTTTTAGATTTTCGAAGTGACCGTAAAGCGCGGATTGTTTTTTTCCCGTTTCCGTTTGCACGGCTTCTGGATTTTTCGGTTTTGTCGAGGCGTCGGTCAGGAAAGTGTTCTTTTTCTCTTCGTCGAGGGCAGCGAAGCCTTTCTTGAATCGCATTTGAACGTCCGCGTCCAGCGCAGCGAGAGCCCCCAGGAATTTGCGCTGCCCCCCGGGCTTATCCACGCTGAGCAGGAGATCAATAAAGCGGCTCACGTGCGCGCGCGTCGAACCAGGCACGATGCTGTCTGCAAGGGCGGCTAAGAGTTCATGTTGCTGCTCGGTCAGAAACGCGGGTTTCCAGTTGGCCTTGCCGAGTTGCTCCGCTCGATCCAAGACGGCGTCATTCTCTAGGAGTGCTTCGCTCTTCAACAGCTCGAAAGCAGGATGAGACCTTGCCGCCAGCGGCCAAGCCGCGCCAGCGCTCAATCCCGCGAGCACGCACTTCACTATCGCGCGGCGAGTCAGGCGCACCTCCTCCGTTGTCGCGCCCTCGATCACTACCGGGTTTTTTTCGCCACGCATCGCTAGATTCTTTTCCGTCTTCGCGC
Organism: Candidatus Acidiferrum sp.; assembly: GCA_035262505.1. Classification (GTDB taxonomy): domain Bacteria; phylum Acidobacteriota; class Terriglobia; order Acidiferrales; family UBA7541; genus Acidiferrum. Next base: position 1,964 of record DATFSR010000102.1, read on the forward strand.
CGATGGTATCACTCGCCTTCGATGGTTCACAACCACCTAAGGAGGCATTGTGCAGCGCTCGATTGACCGGGCGCGGCGCAATTGTTAGCATCCATTTTTTCGCTGAGAACGCATGCCACAAAGACAACATCACCTTTACGACGTCATCGTTGTGGGCTCTGGCGCCTCGGGCGGCTGGGCCTGCAAGCGTCTCACGGAAGCCGGATTGAAAGTCGCGCTGCTCGAAGCGGGCAAGCCGCAATCGGACGAGAATTTCACCGAACACAAGCCTCCCTTTGAGCTGAAGTATCGCAATATGGCGCCGGAGATTTTGCGCAAGACGCGGCCCATTCAATCCAAATTCGCCTGCGACGAATACAACGCCGACTGGTTTGTGAACGATCATGAAGAACCTTACACGACTCCGGCCGACAAGCCGTTTGACTGGATGGGCCGGCTGCGTGTTACCGGCGGGCGCACCAACGTTTGGGGGCGCGTTTGCCTGCGCTTTAGCGATTGGGATTTCAAGGCCGCGTCGCGCGATGGCTACGGCGAAGACTGGCCACTCAGTTACCGGGAGCTTCAGTCGTACTACGATCTCGTCGAGAGATACGTGGGTATCAGCGGCAGCGAGGAAGAAATCGAGCATCTTCCGGACAGTTTTTTCCAGCCGCCAATTCCCCTGACCTGCCAGGAAACACTTCTCCGCGAACGTGTCCGCGAGAAACTTGGCCGCGTGGTGATGCCTGCGCGCTCGGCGAATTTGACACAACCGCTGAACGGCCGCGGCCCTTGCCATTATTGCGGGCCGTGCGAACGCGGCTGCATGACGCACTCTTATTTTAACTCGGCGTTCACGACTGTCGCAGATGCACTTAGATCGGGTAACTGCACGCTGATTTCGAACGCCATGGTTTACAAAGTTCTGGTGGACTCGGCGCACAATCGCGCGAACGGCGTTTTGTACATCGATCGGGTTACGCGCGAGACGCGGGAGCTGCTTTCGCGCGTGGTCATTCTGTGCGCGCAGGCGCAAGAGTCCGTGCGCATCCTTCTTAACTCCGCAACGCGAGAGTATTCGAACGGTTTGGCCAATTCGAGCGGCGTGCTGGGACATTACCTTACCGCGCATGTTCGCAGCGCCGGCGGCAGCGGCGAATTTCCGTCCATGGGATCGAAACCTTCTTTGGAGGGCGGTGGCCCTCACAAACCTACAGGCGTGTACGTTGCGCGATTTCGCAACATACCGAATGCCTCGCCATACAAGAAATTTCTACGCGGCTATGGGTATGAAGGCGAGTCATCCACTGATTTCGATTGGAGTGCTCCCGGATTCGGCATTGCTTACAAAAAAGCAGTTCGCGTGCCGCGCACGACAATTGACCTCACTGGCTTTGGCGAGGTTTTGTCGCGCTGGGAAAATTGTGTGGAGCTTGATCCCGGCGTGAAAGACATCTATGGAATTCCCGTGCTGAAAATTCACATGTCCGACGGGGAAAACGAGCGCGCCATGATTCAGGACATCGGTGACGCCGCCGGTGAAATGCTCGAAGCCGCCGGCGCAAAGAACATTCGCACCTATGCGCATCCCTCCGCGCCGCGCTGGGCGCTGCATGAGGCAGGCATCGCGCGGATGGGCTCCGACCCGAAGAAATCCGTGCTCAATCAGTTTCAGCAGACCCACGACATCAAGAATTTGTTTGTCATGGATGCTTCCGGATTTGTCTCGAATCCCTGCCAGAACCCGACGCTTACCATCATGGCGCTGTGCGTGCGCTCCTGCGATTACTTGATGTCGGAATTCAAGCGCAACGCGTTCTAGCGTCGCGCCGCACGAAGAAGCGCTTTATCCTGGAGAATGGAAGATTGCAACTTGCGAGTGAGCTAGGCGTTCTTAACCGCTTCTTTTTTTGCCTCGTCCATCCAGCGTTCCAGAACGGTCTGCGAGGCTTTGTCGATTTCCAGGAAACCCACGCCCGCGCCCATGTTCATTTGCGAATAGACGACTTTCCCTTTGGACTGAAAAAAGTCTTCGCCCGCCGAAATCTTCACTAGCACCATCGTTCCCTGCGGGAACGGGTTCATCATGTCCAGATAACAGCCATTGAGGCTCAGTTCGCTCACACGCGAAGCGATGCGCACATCGGCCTTCTGCTCGATCAGCTCTGCGCTTGCAATAAACGGATACCTGGGGCCACGTCGTCTTTCTTTATAGTCCACGTCTTCCTCGGGCTGAACAACCGCCATTAGGGGCTTTTGGACCGGCATCCCCTTTTTCAAGAGTACGTCGATTTGCCTTTGTTTCGAAGAATATCCCGGTTATGAGTTCACAAAGCAGCAACGGCGCCGGCCACGCCGGAACGCCGCAGGACGGGCAGCCATCGCCTTGCGGGGCAACCACTCGGACAGTTTCTGGTTCTGAGTGGCTAGACTGCTCGCTGCGAGTGAGGTGTCCTCATGAAATCAATCTGGCAACGCCACTTGGCGCTTCTCGCCGTTTCAATAGGTCTTTTCGGGGCGCCCTTGTTGGCGCAGGAGCAGGCCGCCTCGCGGGATCATTCTGCGAAGCCGCCCTCTCCCAAAGAACTCAAAAAGCGGCAAAAGGATTTCTTCAGGGAACTAAGCGCTCCCGACAAAGACTGGCTGGAGAAAGATGTTCCGGACATCATCACTCCGGAAGAGCGGCGGGCGTTCCTCGAACTCTCAACGAATGAAGAGCGCGAGCAGTTCATCGAGATCTTCTGGGACAAGCGCAACCCCGATCCGGAATCACCGATTAACACTGCCAAGGAAGAGCACTATCGCCGACTTGCCTATGCCGACGAGCACTTTTCTTCCGGAATTCCCGGAAGGAAAACTGATCGGGGCCACATCTACATCATCTGGGGTCCGCCGGATGAAATTGAATCTCATCCCACCGGTGGAGCCTATCAACGCTCCATGGGCCAAGGTGGTGGCGAATCCAGCGCCTACCCTTGGGAACAGTGGCGCTATCGCCATCTGGAAGGGATTGGCGAGAACATCGAAATCGAGTTTGTAGACCCTTCGGGTTCCGGCGAATATCACATTGCCTACGATCCCTGTGAAAAAGACGCGCTCGCGCATGTCCCAGGCGCCGGGCTGAGCCTGTCAGAAATGCTGAATGGCGGGTCGAAAGCGGGTCGTTTCACCAACAGCAACGGCACCACTTGCCCAATGCCTCTAGGTGGGATAACCGCAAACAACAATGAATTCGAGATGCAGGAACGCAATTTCCTCGTCCAACGTCCCCCGCAGCATTTCCGCGATCTGGAGGAAAAGGTAATCAGCCACCTCGTCGCCAACCAGATCCCCTTCCAGTACCGCGCCGATTTTCTTCGCGTAACTACAAACACCGTCCTTGTTCCCATCACGCTGCAGCTGCGCAATCGCGATCTAAGCTTCCAAAGCAAACAGGGCTTGTACTCCGCAGTCCTCGATCTTTATGGCCAGGTCACCGATCCGGGCGGCCGCGTCATCAAGACCTTCGAAGACGTCATCTCGCGCGATTTTCCGGAGTCACTTTTCCAGGAGTCGCTCGACCTTTCCTCGATCTATCAAAAATCAGTTCCGCTCCGTTCCGGCCTCTATCGCTTGGATTTGGTCATCAAGGACACGCATAGCGGCAACATCGGCACTTTGGGCACGGCTCTTCGCGTGCCGCATTTTGAAGAGGACAAGCTGGACGCCAGCTCCCTGATTCTCGCCGACCAGGTTGAGCCCGTGTCCACTCAGCAAATGGGCATCGGTCAGTTCGTTCTGGGCGCTTACAAAGTCAGGCCGCGGCTGAGTCAGGAGTTTTCCGTCTCCGACAGGCTGGGAATTTATCTCCAGCTTTACAACCTCAAGGTTGACGAAACCACCCATAAAACCAAGGTTTCCGTGGCCTATCGCGTTTCGCAGACCAAAGATCAAAAGGAAGTTTGGCGTGAAGTAGAAGGTGCGGACCACTTGCATCAAGGCGGCGAGCAGCTCACGATCGAACGCCTTATCCCAGTGAGCTCGTTCAGTCCTGGTCATTACACCATTGAAGTCACCGCCATCGATCTGCTCACCAACCAAACCGTCATTCGCTCAACCGGGTTCACCGTCCGGCCTGCGCGCGCGAGAGTCCTTGTGCCCCTGCGCCCATCGGTTTACTGATGCTGGCTATCTCGCTCGGCCAGAGAACGGACGCAATCGCACGAACACGGCAACGCCTACAGGACGCGCGCCGTAAATGGTCTTCAGACTTCCTGGCACGCCATAGGTTGTAACCTGCGCGCCAATTGCGGAAGCCAGGTGTTGGACCAAATCAATGTCGCGGTCATACCCAAGTGTGTAAGCCTGAACCTGTCCGATGGGTTGCTCCTGAAAACCGGGAGGCAACGGATTCTCTCCGAGAATCAGCTCATTGGATCTTTCGGCGCTCTCGATGCGCGTCCAAGCGTAATTTCTGACGCGGAAACGCGCGGTGGACTCAAAAAGATAACTGTTGAAAATAGAGTTGTCTTGCAGTGAACGAGTGCGTCCCCAAAGCAGCGTGTTGGCCCAGTTTCCTTCATGGAACGGGCGGTTGTACATGACCGACGCTGTCATCCGCTCTTGATTTTCGCTGGAAAAGACCGCTTCCGGGCTGGCGATCCGCGCATAGGAATATTGCCCGCTCCAATTCTTACGCGGTTCCACGGTCAGCCGCGTTGACCACGAATCAATCTTTCCTTGGTCGATTTCCCACCGGAACTCATCTGGCTCCCGGCCGTGGAAGCCTGAAGCCTCGATTCGCGCAATGCCGTGAGTGAATCCGACAGTAACAACGTCGGCGGCGATGTGCGTGGAATCCTCCTGATGGTGCCCGAGCGTCCCTACAGGATTCTCAAATGCCGAAGCCCGGTGCGCGTAAGCCGCCGGCCCAATGGCTGGATCGCCCGTCGCCGCGAAGTAGAAAGACAGAAGGCTCTTCTCTCCGAGCTTCAGGTCATAAAGCGCTGCCAATTCCATAATGAAGTCGTGCGGGTGTTGCCCATCGGCAATCGGAACTCCGAAAGCCGACTCGCCCTGTTGGAAGAGCAACGGATACCGTCTGTTGGTCACGCTCGCCGGTTCCAGGCTCAACATCGCGCGTGCAGTGAAAACGCCTGGGCCGAGCTTTCGCTGCGCCATCGTCATGAACCAGTTCGTCGAAAAGAACTTATCTCCGCCTCTCGCGCTGGATTGTTGCTCATCGAGAACGAATATGTTCGCGTGGAACATGAGCATCCACGAGCCTTTCATGCTCATGAGCATTGGCACGGGAGTCGAGACCGGCTCGACGCTCGTGCCCGAACCGGTGTGGCTCAGAATGGATTGCACAAAATCTTCCGGCTGCATGCCCATCGAGTCGCTGTCGTCGTGTTGCTTGCCCTGAGTCTTTGTTCCGGGACATCCCGGCATTTTCATTCCCGCCATGCACCCTTGGTGCTGATCAGCGACCTCTTCGGCCCGGTCTGGTGAAGGGATCTCCTGCGTTTGCGCCACGCTGGCAATTGACGCTGCCACAACGATTGCAACAATCCACTTATACCCGAACTTCATACGAAATCCTTCCCCGTAACGCGCGACCCCAACTGTCTCCTGGCCGAGGGATCCGGTTTCAGCTTCGGAATCGAGTTGCGCAATAGGCGTCCGGATCGCCCGGCCTCAGCCATTTGCGCACAGACACACGTCCACGCGAACTCGGCTCAGCAAAGAATCAGATCAGGAAAGTGCAGAGCAGAGACTGCCGGGGCGGGGGAGAGGAATCACACGAAATATCAGGAAACCATGTGCTCGCAAGCGGCGGAGACGCGCCAACTACCTCGGAAGTCAAAGCCGGGGGAGCAGCCACGGCGAAACTTCCCGCCCAGGTTTGGGCCTGAGGCTGGGGGGCTTCTGAGATCGCGCAGCAGCCCCTGCTCAAATGCGAAACGGAAACCGGCGGCTTTTCCGCCTGCCCCATTCCCATATGTCCGCACTCGGTCTTTGTCTGCGGGCTGGCGCATTCACTGGTTCGCGAATGCACCAGAGCGCAAGCCGAAACAGGCACCGACCCAAAGCCTGCCAGACCGAGAGCGATCAATGAGCCAAGAATTCGTCGCATCTTCGTGCAATTAGACTTTACCATGACCCCACGGGTCATCCTGCTCTTTCTGCTCCCCAAACTCGCGGAAGCGCGGATTTATTCCTAGTGTGCTGCTCCTCCGCCCAGAAATGCCGTCACCGCCGCGAGAAATTCTTCCGTCTTCTCAGTCGGCGGCACGTGCCCGCATTTGTCGAAGCTCACCAATTTCGCCCCGGCAATTCCCGCCGCGTAGCGCTCGCCCATCGCCACCGGAATCAACTTGTCCTGTTTGCCCCAAACGACCAGCGTGGGGGTTTTGATCTTTGCCATTCGATCGTCTAGTCTTTCAGCCGCGATCATCGGATTTCCCAAAAAACTCCGCACGGTAAAGCTGTCGTGTACCGACAGCTTATCCGTAAAAATCCTTCGGAGCGCGTCGTCATTCAGCCAGCTCGTGTCGTAAAACACCGATTCCATCACTCCCCGCATTGTCGCAAGCGAACTCGGATTCAAGTTAGGAATCGGCGCGTCTTGTCTCAACCCAGCCGCGTCCACCAGCACCAATTTTTCCACGGGCGTCAGATGCGCCCCATTTCCCAGTTCCACGGTGTACAACGCGGAAATCCACCCGCCCAGCGATTCGCCCACCAAGCTTGCCTTTTCCACTTTCAGTTGACGTAAAAACTCGTCTAGAAAATCCACATACGTCTGCACACTGTAATCGAGCAGCGGCTTCTCCGACTTCCCAAAACCAATCTGGTCCGGCACCAGCAGTCGGTACTTCTGAGCCAGGGGCGCCAGCACCGGGGTCCAATCTTCCTTGCGGCTTCCCAGTCCGTGTACCAGCACCACCACCGGCCCCGAACCGACATCCCAGTAATGAATCGCTTGCCCAAACACAGCGATCGTTTTGTCCGCCGGCGGTGTAGGCGCCTGCGCGTACACCGAGCCCACATTTGCCGCGCAGATTCCCACGAGAAGAACAGAGGTTGCTATCACCAGGAAAAGCGCGCGTTTCAGGTCTCGCCGCATGTTTCCTCCTACCGCTTCCGCGCCCTCTATTAACACACCCGCCGCCCGAATACTACTCCTGCGGACTCGCTTCATTGTGGCGGTCAGCATCGGATCGTCAGTAGAGGTGAACTAATGAGCAGCTGCTGTCTCTATGGTATGCGACCTGCTTGGTTGAGGGTGTAGGCGCCTGACTCTTCCACTCTTCACGCGTCTTCGGCGTAATCCAAATCATTTTGGCCCCTAAACATTGAATCGTAGCTATGGCATAAACGGCGTCCATGTACAGGCAATTGTCATCGGCTTCGAAATAAACCACGCAAACTCCACGCCGCGAAAGCCCTTCTTCCAATCTGGACCGCAACTCGTGTTCCCGTCTCTGCTGTTTCTTGCGGCCAAGGACTCGCTTGCTTGCCACAGGCTTTCCTTGACTTTCGAGCGTGAGCGTGGGAGGAGCGTTTCGGTGCTTAATCCCCAGTCCCTATCTCCTAATCCCGCGCACGCGATTTGTGCTATCTCCTCGCCATGCGCGTGCGAACCATCCTCCTCCGCGGCGCACTTTCCGCCGCCCTGCTTACCTCCGCCATCGGCCTTGCCGCCGGCTCCAAGGACAAGGAACCCGCCCCGCATTTCTCCGCAACCACCACCTCCGGTGAAAAATTCACCAACGCATCCATCAAGGGCAAGGTCGCGCTCTTCGAGTTCTGGACCACTTGGTGCGGCTTCTGCGCCGACGAGGCCGCCTTTGTAGACAAAATCGGCAAAGAACTAGCTCCGAAAGGCCTCATCCTTCTCGCCATTGACGTGGGCGAATCGAAGAAGACCGTGAAGAAATACCTCGAGCAGCATCCCCGCGACTGCAAGATCGTGTTGATGGAAGACACCAATCTCGCCGCTATGTATCAGGCCAATGCTTATCCAATTTATGTCGTGATTGACCGCGAGGGCTTTATCGTTGGCACGCAGCGCGGCGCAGGCGGGGAAGAAGCGCTTCGCAGGCTCATTGCCCGCGGAGGCATTGAATCAGAAGACGACTCCGACGCCGACTCCAAGTAGCTCTCAAGAATCCGCATCTTTCTTGTAATTCGAGGCCGTGCTAAGACCCTTCCGATTCCTCCGTGCTATGACGCGTTCGTGTCGCCATCCGTCCTGCCAGCGACATCAACAACTCTCGCTCTTTCTCGTTCATCTTCGCTAAGTATTGCCGCAGCCGTTTGAGGTCGTGCAATTGCCGGCCCGAATTTCCCCATAGCTCGTGATGATTTCCCGAAAGTCTTAGCGGCTTGGGCGGCTCTTCGCCGTCATAGAGAATCTGATAGAGGGGAACTCGCAGCGCGCTGGCCCACTTTTCGAGGGTTTCCACGCCTGGAATCGTGTGGCCATTCTCCACGCGGGATACGTAAGGCTGCACCAGCCCGGTGGCCTCGGCGATTTCGACTTGGCTCATTTTTTTTGCTTCGCGAATTTCCCTCAACTTCTGGCCGATCAGCATACGATCAGCCTACAACACCGCGGTAGGAGTAGTAAATTAGGTATCTTCCCTGAAGCCATTATCGCCCGAACAACTTTCGGCGGGGGCTAGGATCGCCCCGAGGCGGCAGAAGACGCTCATACGCGCGAGTCCCGCCGGATATGCGCCGCGAACGAGTTCCCGAATGGGTCGCAATCCGCCATGTAAGAAAAAAGAAGCATGAAGGCGTGCAGGATGGTTCGTCCTTATCCTTAATTTCCTTCCTTCGCCGGCTCGCCAACGCGGGTCGCACGGCCGCTCTGATGCCGCCGTATCAGTCGCATGACTCGAACAATTAGCATAACCACGGAAAAGATGGCGGTCACCAACAGACCGTAGTAAATCCATTGGTTTACGATCTGCGCCGCATGCGCATACTCGCCGGCGCCGCCCGCAACCGAATCCGCTGCGGTGACCCAACTCCCGGCCCGGATCAGGAAATACACAACCGCCAATCCACCGAAATGCACAAACACGCCATAAACAGAGCGAAAAAGCGTCCAGTCCGGACGAACCAGATTGATGGTCGCGCGCACGATCTCCCCCACCGTCAGCAACACGATGGGGAAGTACACCTGATACCAAATGGGCGCGAGCTTCAGAAATGCCACTGCTGGACCCAGAATCAGGAACTGGTAGGTTTGGACTTCGGTCATCCAGACCAGCGCCACCGCGGAAGCGATAATGATGGACACGGAGTCGAAACGCGAGACCTGCTGCCGGTTTTCGATGGGCAAGCTAACGTCTTTTCCCGTCCCTATATCAAGCTGAACTCCGCCAAGCTTGCTGCTCAGTTTCCAGCGGTCCGGGTGTTTGGTCAGGTGCCTTTCAATCAGCGAGAAAATCAGCGTCACTGCGCCCAACTGAATGAAGAATTGCAGCAGGCACGTGTTAAGAATGTCGTTGAAACTGATCCTCTGCCCGCTCACGCTCAGCGCCAGAAAAATAGTCCCAATCACCACAAACGCAAGTCCAAGGTTAAAAGACAGCACTTTGATGTAAAACGGATACAGGACCGGCCCAATCAGTTCCCAGCCAAATGCCACCCTGCGATTGTCCTGGTGATAGCGCCCCGCCAGCAGCAGCGGGTTTCCGCGCTGTTTGAGCAGCGCTTTCTGCTCTGCTTCGGTCAACGGCCGCCCTAGTTCGTCCTGCTTGTCTTCCATCTCGCTGCGAATGTCTTCCGACAACTCGCGAATAATGTCCTCGCGCTGCGATTCGGGCAGTGCCTTGGCTACCGCTTTGAGGTAACGATCCACAGTTTCCATAACGACTCCTCATACTCCGCGAATTCTTAGGATGGTGACGCAGGCTTGGCAAACGTCGAGAAAGAGCTGCAGCAATACGAGACTCACCGGCGCAATCATATGCAGAGCCTCAAAACTTAGGAGCGTCAAGCCGGCAACAGCCCCGATTTGCGCCAGCTTGCCTTTTGATTTTTCGGGCTGCTCTGCCCGTGAACTGCGAAAGAGAAATTTCATGACATCACCTCTCCGAAATTCGATTAAGTCCCTTCGAGTGCCTTCCATCTAAGAAATCCGCGATGGCAGGGGATTGCCGCGCCGGCGAATCCATTGCCATATTTCCTTCAAGCATCGCAGAGCCTCGATAATCACGGCGATTGACAATCCGAGCGCGACCGATGCCAGCGTGGCAATAATGGTGATGTTGGCGATTTGCGCCACGGTTTCGTAGTGCGCGCCGCGGGCCGAATCCGCGACTAAGACGAAGACATAAGAATTCGTCTTAAAGATGAAACGCAAAATGACCAGCGCCCCGACGTTGCAGGCGAGGCGCGTCGCCGGAGGCAACCACGTCCATTGCGGACGAACCAGGTTTATCGCCGCCTGCGCCAACCCGGCAATCGCCAGCACGACGACCGGCAAATAGAACCGATGCCACTCGGGTGCCAGCCTCAGGGCTGAAGCGGCCGGCCCGAAGATCAAATAGGGGTAGTAAGGCACTGCCAGGAGCCAGGCAACGTAAACCGCGCCGGCAATCAATCCAAAAATGGATTGGGAGCGCCGGACGTTCTGCTGCGGTGCCGGGGTCGCCGGCAGCGAACGAGGATCCCATCGCTGATTCAATTTATCGACAAGATGAAATTTGGCTATGAAGAAATCCTGCAACGCAAACACGAAGGTCACCCATCCAAACACCGGTAGGGCCGTATGAGCGAAGTCGAGAAGCCCCCCGAGGAGTTGCCGCATGGGCTCGCCGCTGGTAAGCAGCGCGATGCTGTTTAACGCGTTGACCCCCAAACCGATCCAAAAAAGGATCTTCAACACGAACCAGTAAAACGGAAACACGACGGGACCAATCAGGTATTGAACCGGAGTGTTCCGAAAGCGGCTGGCTACTACAAAAGGATGGCCGTGCTGTTTGAGAATTGCCACCTGCTCGTTTTCGTTCAGCGGACGGCCAAACTCGGCGGCCTTGTCATCCATTTGAGACAGGATGTTTTCCGAAAGTTCGCGCAGGATGTCGTCCTGTTCCCGCCGCGGCAGGAAGAATTTCACGGCTCGTAAGTAGCGTTCTAGAAGTTCCATGACATTACCCCTTAACCATTCCGTCCAAGGAAGAATTGATTCTCTGCCACTCCGCCAACAGTTGTTTCAGGATCACCTTGCCGTCCCCGGAGAGCCGATAAAACCGCTTGTTGCGCTTCTCTTCTTCGCGCCATTCGCTGAGCAGCAGCCCCTGGCTCTCCAGCCTCCGCAGCAGCGGGTACAGCGTTCCCTCGTCAATGGCCATGCCCTGTTCCTCGAGCGTCTTGCGAAGCGTGTAGCCGTATTGCTCCTTGCGCAGTGCCGCGAGCACGGCCAGCACCAGGGAGCCGCGGCGCAGCTCCAACCGCAGGTTCTCAAACATGTCGTGGTTGTTCGTACCGGGCGTCATATAGTGTACGCCACACACTGTACGCCACACAGTAGTGGTTGTCAAGCCCTTTTTTCAACTTTTTTGCCGGGGTGCATTTCGGTTTTTAGGGAGGGGAATTTATTTTGTAGCGCTGGCTTCCAGCCGGTGCTCTTTCTGGCCTGGCGTCACTCGGCGGCCATTCTCAAGGCTTCAAACGTCGAGATGCAGGCACTGCAAGGAGTCTTTCGATTGCGTTCATTCAGTCCCCGATCTCCGATCTCTTCTTACCTCGGCTTCTGGCCTTCGACCGGCGCGACGCCCGGCTTCGCCTCACCGGCTGCATTTCCCGTAAGGTTCACGCGCGCCCCGGCGCGAATCAATTCCGTCTCCCCCGGAGCCTGAAAGAACGTGAACCCCGGCCGGCCCTTCCACGCCTGCGGCCCGCCCAACCGGATCCCATGCTGCAGTGTCACGTCGTGAATGCGCGTCACCAGCGCCTCATATTCCATCTCGCCCTGCTTATGTCCGGAAAAATTTCCCAAATCCGTGCTCGCCGCAAAAATCACGTCAATCCCCGGAACCGACGCAATCTTCTCAGCGTTCTCCACGCCGATCGGAGTCTCGATCATAATCACCACCACCATGTTGTCGTTCGCGGTTTGCCGGTAGTCGCTGCCCCACAGCGCGCCGTATTGTCCGTTGCCTTGGCTGCGTCGACCCTCAGGCGGATACTTTGACCACTTTACCGCCGCCTGCGCCTTCTCGACCGTGTCCACGGTCGGAACGATGATTCCCATCGCGCCAATATCGGTCGCTTTCTGAATATCGCTCTCCGTCGCATCCGGCACGCGAATAAACGGCATCGCCGAAGACCCCCGGCACGCCCAGATCATTTTGGCCACGTCCTCGTAGGTCAGGGGGCTATGCTGCATCTCGATCCAGGTGTAGTCGTATCCCCCGTTGGCCACCGCGCAATAAATGTTCGGGTCGGGTGAGAAAACTGTTGCACCCACCAGTGTTTTCCCCTCGCGCAACTTCTGCTTCGCTGTGTTGTAAATCCGCGCCGCCGCCTTCTGTTGCTGCGTTTCCGCCCGCGCAAAACCGAACAAAAGTGCGGCACTGCCGAGCGCTCCACCAATCGCAACGAATGAAAGGGACTTCCGAACTTTCATGGGGGGCTTCTCCTTCCGCCTTTTTCTTCCTCGAAAGCGTACCGGACTGCGGGAATGATACTACTCTCGCACTGGATTCGCGCTCCACCGAGCCGAAACACCATATAAAATGTAGAAATCCGCTTGATTTCAGGGATGGACACCGGGGCCAGCCCTGTGATTCAATTTTCAGTGCCTGGCCATTCGTACAGGGTTGCTAACAACCGATGTCGCAGCAATTTCACATCTCCAAGGTGGAGAGCGACGGTGGCCTTCGTCTGATCGAACAGGCGGACGACCTCGAGCGCGCCCGCGACCGCGTCAAGAAACTTGCCGCTTTCTCGCCCGGCGAATACGTCATCGCTAACCAGCAAACCGGCGAAAAAGTCTCCATCAAGACCCACGTGAAGCAAATTGTCTTTCAGATCGGCTACGACGAAAAAGACTTGAATGCACGCGCCGAACTCTTTCGCCGCTGCGGCCATCACGTCATTTCGGTCGTGGATAACGAAGCCGCCAAAGCCGCTTTGACTTCCGCTCAGAGTGTGGATGTGTTCGTCGTCGGCCCCAACGCGACCGAACAAACGCGCAAAGAAATGGTCGACTGGCTGAAAACAAATTTCCCCAAGGTAAAGATTGTTGCCCTGATTCCCTCCGTCGGCCGCCAGGTCCCCCGCGCCGATTACAATATCGTCTTGAACGACTGGGACGAGTGGCTCTCGCTGCTCGCCGCCGCCACCAGCTGACCTTCTAAGGTTTATCGGTAGCGCCGTGCTTCAGCACGGCACGGTACTTTCCTCTGTAGAGGCTCCGAGCACCATGGGGAACAGCACTTCTTTCGACTTTTCAGGGTTTCACCTGATTGACGCTCTCCAGAACTTCCTTGCTACAGTTAAGGTTCCCACCCTAAGGTTTTTTCTCCTGCGGCATCGGCGGGCCAGATGTTATTCGATGGTCGCAACCAGTCCCGCACGGGCGAACGATTCCTCGTCCTGCTTACTTCCGTGAATGACCCACTCTTGACGGAGCTTGCTTCCGTGGAAGACCTGAGCCCCAAGGGCGTACGGCTGGCCACCGAACAGTCCTGGGAATTAGGCTTGCATGTGGACCTGAAATCCGTAGCGGGCGACCTAAGCGCCAGGGCCCGCGTCGTCCATTGCAAAGCCCTCGGTCCCAAGAAATTCGTCGTAGGGCTGAACATCCTCAGCCGCGACGGTGACCAACCCAATCCTGCAAAGCCAGCGGCGTAAGTCCTGCTCGTCGCAGGCAGGGATCTACGTTTTCTTAGGGACAGCCCTCTGCGGCCGTCCGCTCGCTTCAATGTCGAACCGTGAGCGGAACAATGCGCTCCCACGGCGATTTTGTACGCAGTCGTCCCGGCCACGCGAAATGGCGGGGCCATGCTTTGAGGGATCCAGGCCCATTGATGATTAAATCCGCCTTCAGCTCGCGCCACGTGCAGGAATGCTTTTGCCGTGTTTCCCAACTCCCCCGGAAGCTCCGGCGCCAGCGACAAAGCGCATGGGGCGAAACAAATTCCCGCATTCTCTCCATAACTTTTTGCCGGGCGTCTTCCCGCATTTGCTCGATGTCGTCCTTTCCAGCAGTGCGTGGGGTAGCGCGTGCGGTCTTACGGTGACCACCAGTCCATCCGCTTCGCGGAACGCCTGCTCGGCCACCGAGCCCATCACGAGCCTTTGAAAGCCGTGTCTTCCGTGCTTTCCCACAACCACCAAACCCACTTTCTTCTCGCGGATGATCGCTCGCAATTCTTTCTCGTTGCCCTCGCGCACGATAAATTCGTGCGGCACGCCCACCGGCGCTTCGATCCTGCAATGTTTTCAACAACTTCCAACCAACCGAATCTTGTAACCCTTTTGTTTTGATAACGATGCAAATTGCCCGGAGTGCGCCCATTCCCGCACAGACTGTGGCGCTTTGCGGTTAGCTGTGCGCTGTCGGCTGTTAGCTCGCACACCGGAGCGCGCCACTATCTTTCGTCCTATTGCTCGCGTCATCGCCGAGTGCGACAATGCGGAAGTACTTGGGAAACAAAGCCGCTTCCCCTGGTGTCTAAGAGAAGGAGAGCGGACAGCGGGTCCGGCAAATTGCTCGACGCCAGGGACCAGCAGGCGGTCGATCCTAGGGTAGGGATGTAGGGAGACCTGAGTTTTCAGCTGGACTTCATTGGGCGTAAATGGAGTGGTCGGTCTTTAGACCGGTCAACCCAAGAGGTTCCGGGCAGAAAATCGACTCAAGTCGGAAAGGCCGGCAGTGTCCGATTGGGCTAGTGCCCTGAGTTGGGGCGGCGGTGAAGCCGAACTCGTCCAAGAGCTCCAGGCGGGCTCGGAGACGGCATTCGACTGGCTCGTCACCCACTATCACGCGCCGGTCTACAATCTGATCCTCGGCATGTTGGGCGATACCTCGGACGCCGCCGACGGCACGCAGGAAGTTTTCTTGAAGGCTTTTCGCGGCATTCGGCAATTCCGCCAAGGCAGTTCTTTGAAGACCTGGCTCTATCGCATCGCCATTCGCGAGGCGCTCAACCAGAAGCGCTGGTTCAAGCGCCATCTG
>DATFSR010000103.1:0-22981 GCA_035262505.1 Candidatus Acidiferrum sp.
TGTCATGCCGCCGCATGAACCTGAAGGTTGCGGGCACGTCTACCATCAATACACGATTCGCTCGGAGCGGCGCGACGCTCTGCAGCACCACCTGGCTGCGCGAAAAATTGGCAGCACCGTTTACTACCCTCATCCGCTTCACTTGCAACCGCTCTACGCGCACTTGGGTCACAAAGCAGGTGATTTTCCTCATGCGGAGCGTGCCGCGCAGGAAGTTCTCTCTCTGCCAATGTTTCCTGAATTGCGAAAGGATCAAATCGCGCGTGTGGTGGAAGCGATTGCGGAATTC
The DNA here is from genome assembly GCA_035262505.1 of Candidatus Acidiferrum sp. Lineage (GTDB taxonomy): Bacteria > Acidobacteriota > Terriglobia > Acidiferrales > UBA7541 > Acidiferrum. Next base: position 290 of record DATFSR010000103.1, read on the forward strand.
ATGAAGGGCTAGCCAGATTCGTGCCGACTCGGATCTATTTTCCCAAATACAAAAGCACGAACAAGAAAATCCACAACCCATCCATGAAGTGCCAATAATACGAGGTGATTTCCGCGGCCAGCGGCCTTGAAATCTGCGACTTTTCAAAATTGCGCACCCCAACAAACAACAGGGCGACCACGCCTCCCAGCAGGTGCACACCGTGCGCTCCCGTGAAAATGTAAAAGAAACTGCTGGCCTGATTGCTCGCAATGAAAACCCCTTGCCTGGCAAGCTGACGCCAGGCAACGAGTTGTCCCGCGACGAAGAGGAATCCCATGACGGTGGTAACCAGCCACAACTTGCGAAACCCGCGGTCGTCTCCAAGAGAAAGCCGCACGCGAGCCCGCTCCAGCATGAAGCTGCTTCCCACCAGAACAGCGGTATTCACCCACAGAATACGCGGCAGTTGCACCGCCACCCACACGTGACTGCTGTGATGCAGAACAAGAAAGGCGCTGGCTAGCGCCATGAAGAACATCAGGATGGAGACGATCGCGATGGCCATGGCCGTAGAGAATCGCCGCGGCGAAGCCGGTCGCCTACGTCGTTGCCGGTCGAAATCGCCATGGTCGCCGTCATCGCCGCCATCCGGGGGCCTTTCCCCGCCTCCCCCGCCGCCGCGGGAATCCTCGAGGATGAGTTCGATGTCCGGAGGTGCGATTGTGCCCGGCATGTTGAAGCTTCTGCTCGTTTCCCTTCTCTTCTAGTTTGCCTTGGCCACGCGATCCGGGGCAACGTGCTGGGGAATAAAATCGTCGGACACGCCGGGTACGCCAAACTCATAGGCGCCTCGATAGACGGCCGGCTCGCGGTTGCCATGCTCACCCGGCGGTGGAGGTGAAGCCTCCGTCCATTCGAGCGTTGTGGCACGCCACGGGTTGCCTTCTTCGACTCGCTCTCGCCGCAAAAGGGTCCAGAGAAAGTTGAACAAGAAGATTCCCTGAGCAAAAATGGTGACGAGAATGCCGGCCGTGATGAACGAGCGCGCAGGGCCAATCCACGCGGCAATGAAAGAGAGCTTCGCACCGGCGTTTTTGGCGGACTGCGAGACGAGGCCCATCCAGTGCATGGGCATGAAGACGCAGTAAACTCCTGCAAACGTCAGCCAGAAGTGCGTTCTTCCCAACGATTCATTCAGCCGGCGGCCGAATAAGGTCGGGAACCAAAAAAACAACGCCGCGAGAATCGCGAACGTAGCCGCGACTCCCATCACCAGATGAAAATGCCCCGCCACGAAGTCTTCGCTAACGGCCCAGGAAGCAATTCCATGGCGCGCGAGAAAAATCCCTGAAATCCCCCCCGACAAAAAGAGCGAAACAAACCCAAGCGCAAACAGCAAAGAGGTGTTCAGCTGAATGCGCGCCTTCCAGAGAGTGGCCAACCAACTCACCACAAGAATTGCCGCGGGCACCCCCAGCGAGGCCGCAAGAACAGAAAACACCAGAGGAGAAAACGGATTCAAACCGCTCGAAAACATGTGCTGGCCCCAGACGCAAAATCCGACCAGGCCCACCGCGCAGAGGGCTAGGACCACCAGCCTCTCCCTCCAAACCGGCTTGCGCGAAAAAGTCGCGATGAGATGCGAAACGAACCCGAAACACGGAAGCATCGCGACATAAACTTCCGCTTGCGCAAAAAACCAGAACAGCCTTTGCCAGAGCGCCGGTAAGGGATCGGCCGCGATGTTCGAAGGCTGCGACGCAAGAAAACTTGCCGCAGAAAAAAAATGGGTGTCGAAAAAGCGGTCTGAAAGCAACCCCGCGCAAGCGGCGAGCAGAATGCTGAAAATGAGCATGCCCAAAATGGCGTTGACCAACCAGGCCCAAACGGTCAGCGGCAGCCGCGGGAGCGTCATTCCCTTCGCGCGCATATCAATCGCGGTTACGGAAAAATTAATCGCACTGCATAGCGCCGACGCGAGAAAAATGCTTATGCTGATAATCCAAATCGTGACCCCATCCTGCGGCGCGGCTAAAAACGCAGCGGTCATGCCCACGAGTGAAATAACGCTTCCCCAAAACGAGCAAAGATTCAGGGCGGGAAACGCCATTTCGCGAGCGCCAATCTGCAATGGAAGAAGATAATTCCCGAATCCCAACTGCGGCGCCGCGGTCAGGACAAAGAAAATCATCAGCGACCCATGGAGCAGCGGCAGCGTGGCGTAGCGTTCCGACGTATCCCCCAGCGTCGAAAAGAACAGGATATGCGCACCCGGCCAAACCAAATGGATGCGCATGACCAGAGACATGCCCATCCCCAGAAAAACGCTAAACAGCGCAAGCCACAAGTATCCAAGGCCAATGATCTTGTGATCGCTTCTTAAGAGGTAGCGGGAGACGAAGCCACCTCGTGGTGCCCCAGGCTGATTTGCGCCGCCGTCGTAAGTGACCATGCGCTCTCGCTTTGCGGTTCTAACCCTCTTGTCCGGCAACGTCTTAGCGCAAAACCTGCCCGCGACAAGGCCGAGCTAAATAGAATACAACCGTGTGAAAAAGGCAAGAGGCGGCAACCGCAAGAAGGTCAAGATCCTCTAGAGCGGATCTTTAAGTTACTTCTGGAAGGAGGTCTGGACCTTCACTTTGACCTGCAGCTTGGCGTTCGGTGCGACTTCTACGTGTTCGCCGGAAGGGAGATATTTTTGGAGGACGGTTGGGTCGTACCAATTGAGATCCCAGCCGCTCTCAAGAGCAATGATCGTATATTTTCCCGGAAGAATGCCTGCGAGGTTAAAGGAGCCGTCGGAGTCGCTCTGGTCGCGGCGGAATAGGTCAAGGTTATTCTCTAGAACTTCGGGAACGAGCACGACCATGACCTCATCCACAGGTTGGTCATCTTTCAATGCCACGCCGCTGACTCGGCCCGTTCCTTTGGAAACAACGACTGTCAGCTTTACGTCCTGACCTGCGGCAACCTCCAGGCTGCGTCCGGAAACTTTCCCTCCTGTCGCGGACAAGCTCCTGACGGCCATCCCGCCCGAACCGTTTGCGGAAACGTCGTAATTCCCGGGGTCAAGCGACCGGCCCCGAAGGACAAATTGCCCGTTCTCCTCGACTTGCGCGCCAACTTGCTCTCCTGTATTCCGATTGCGGAACTGGATAAAAGAGCGCGCGGGCAGAACCCCATCATCCATCCTTATCACGCCGCTTACGGTTGCGTTTACCGCTGCGCCGGAGAAGTCGATTTTTGAATCCTCTGCAAGGTGAACAGAGACCGAGCGAACTGAGGACTCCTTCCCGTGGGAAGTATGCAAGGTGAGGTCGAACCCGCCCGGAGGCAGACCGGTGATCTCGAGGAGGCCCGGGCGAATTTGAGCGCTATGTACCGAAACGCCTTCGTGCCAGCCCTCCCCCACGGCCTCTCTCACTTCGGCCCAGACATTGCCAGGCCCGTCAGGTCCTCCGGGGGGATCACAAATGACGGTCAGATGTAATGCGGAAATAGGATGCAAGGCAAAATCAGCGGTTTCGGCCTCTCCGGGACGCACGGTGATAGGAGCGGCGTCCGCCATGTTAGGGGCATTGGAGAAAAAGGTCACTGGATAGACGACGTCAAGAGCGGGGTCCGGAGGAATGATCAGCTCTTCGGTTTGAACTTCTCCGGGATTTGAAGCCCGACGCATGATCTCCACATCATGCTGGGCATACCAAGGCTGAGCGGAGACCGCCACAAAATAGGTTCCTGGAAGCAGATGTGTGAAGCTGTAATGGCCTCGATCGTCGGTGGACGCGCCTGCCCGTCGCCAGGTGGCGCTTCGGCCCGACCGCAATCCCCGCTGAAACAGAATGACGTTTGCTTGTCGCACAGGATCGTTCATTTCATCCGTGACTTCGCCGGAAATGGACGCTTCCGGGGGCAAAGGAAAACGTAAATGGGAGGTGTCTTGGCCGGCCCCAACGATGATCGCAGTTGAAAACCCTTCATGTTGTTTGTACGCTTGCTCTAGGTATCCCCTCCGCCGAGCCGAAAGCGTGTAATGACCGGAAGCGAGATTGTAAAAAGCAAAGCTCCCATCGTCGTTTGTCATCATGGATTGGCCGCTATCCGGTATCCCTTGCGCCTGGATAAAGACCTCGGCCTGTGAAAGAAGTTGACCACTAACACCATCCACGACGACGCCAGCGATTGCAAAATTGGCTTGCGCATCCGCAGTCGCCCTGGGTTGATCCTGCTGCGCGAACGCACTCAGAGCAAGAAGCAAGGGAGCGAACCCTGAAAGAATCATGGGCCTAGTCTCCTACGTGAACGACTCCAAGGGTTACCTTGGTTCGCTGGTTGGGACCCAATAAAATCTCTTGCGCTTGTGACAGATATTTCTGCAAAACATCGGGATTCTCGTATTCAAAGCTCGGGTCGTCTACGACCAGCACTCGATAGCTGCCTGGCGCAAGCTGCGAAATCTCAAACCCGGCCGTCTGCCGGTCCGCGCCAGGCACCCCAGGCTGCCAGAACAAGTTAGCGTTGCGTGCGCGCTGTGGAGAATCTTCGGGGATGACTACAACCATGCCCGATTGTCCTTCTCCCTGCAAAGCAACGCTGCCATCTAGAGTCGCGAAATCGTCTCGCAAAACGACTTCGATCGGCTGCAGAGAACCGCCGGCGCCAACCATCAGATTCTGTTCGAGCAAATTGAGCGCGCCCGATCGCACCGCCTGCACGTAATACGGTCCGTTGGGAAAAGCCTCTATCGAATACGCTCCTGGCAGCAGGTTGTGGATCACGGCGGCCTCATCACCGTCGACTGCCTCCGCATAAAACTGCCGCGGCGATAACGCCTGCTCCTGCAGAGTCAGCACCACGCGTGCGGGAACATATGTTTGCCTGTTGCGAGTCGCGTTAAGCCCCGAGCCGCCAAAGAGAGCTGGCCCGGGTTGGGAATCGCTCCGCGTGGTCTGCACTTGGAAGGTCACCGGAATGTTCAGGCTCGGAACCATCATCAGACGCACCGTTACGTTGGAGGTCAGGTTCAGATTTTGCATCGCGAAGAGTTCCTGCCCGGTCGAGGGATCGTGCATTCTCCCGGTGAGCTTATAGAGGCCCGCCGGCAGCCATTGCGTCCGAAACGTTCCTATTTCCGGATCGATTTGGAATCCTGAGGCTAGAGCTTGGCCGCCGCGGGTGAGCTGTAAGCTGAGACTTTGATGCCGCAGATCGGCATTCACAGTACCAGAGATGCGGTAGAACGGCTGCGAACTGAGCGTCCAATTAATTTCCAGGTGTTTACCAGGCGCGATTTCGATTGGAGCCGCCGAGGCTAAGTCGGGCCCGGAGGGATAAAAGGCCGCAGCATAACCGCGTGCGCCTCCTTGGGACGGTCTCGCGGAAAAAGATGATGGAACTCGGCTTGGCCCTGCAAGCACGAAATATCTTCCGGGCGGAAGCTCAGCCAGCCGAAACTCCCCTTGTTGATCGGTGTTCGTGCTTCGGAATTCAGTCCGCGCTTTCCTGCCGTTTTCCGTCCGTTCGCAGAAGACCTGTACCGGCAGGGACTCCAGGGGCTCCCCGCTATCTCCAAAGAGATGCCCATAGATGATTCCCTCGGGAATGAGCTTTAACGTAGCCGGCGGCGGTTCGTCGGGCCCGGCAATGATCATGGGAGGTGAGGCTGCAGAGAAAGGGAGCTGCGGCGCAAAGAAAAAGCCAGGTTTTCGAACTTGTACCGCAAACGTTCCGGCCGGAACGTCCTCGAACACAAATTGCCCGTCGGGCCCCGTGAGCCGGGAACGCGGCCGCCCGGCAAAGAGCTGCACCAGCGCTCCGTGAATAGGCTCACCTGTGGTGGAATTAACGACCTTGCCTCGAACGTTAAACGCCTTCGGCTCGGCCGGTTGCAGCTGCCAGGCTGCTTCGAACGATCCGAAAGGGCTGAACACGAGCAGCCAGAGTAGTAACGGGCGGAAATGCACGGAACACCACCTGTCGTACCAGGCCGGGACAAGAACTAGTGTACTTCGACTGAGATGCTTCACAGCGGAAGAAATTTGCCTCCCGCGTTTTGAGGTGCCAAATAGGTTCGATCCGTGATAGAACACGTTCTTGACGGAGGGAACTTTCATGTTGCGGCTTTCTTTGTGGTTCTTTCCCTTCTTTCACTTTGGCCCCATCTTCTGGCTGGTGCCGCTTTTCATGTATTTTCTGCCGGCGTTTCTAGCCCGCAACAAGCCTAACTTCACCTCGATCCTGATCTTGAACATTCTTGGTGGCTGGACTTTCATTGGCTGGATCATCGCGCTGGTTTGGGCCATATCCTCAGATTCTCAACGGCCAGTCGTGGCGACGGCGCAAACTGCGCCAGCGCCCGGAGCGAGCTTTTACTGCACGGCTTGCGGAAGACCCTGCCCTGTCGGCGCGCGTTTCTGCAGTGCCTGTGGAGCGGCTCAGCCCGCCGCACGGCGCTAGAGCAGGCCTCGCTCCGGCTGCGGCGAAAGGCACCCAGCTGACTGGCGAACTTCCATCGCAAGTGCCTGCGCGATTGCCGACCGTCCAGACAATATACATACATAGTTACCCATAGACTAAGATCGAGAAACTTTTGCACCGGCCAAGGCCACCAAAATGCCCTATCCCCCGTCTAATCTGTGGGTAGGACCATCGCGTTCTGATGGAGGGAGATAACTTACCAGTACAATCGCCTGGCAGGTGCGCAGGCACACAACTTCAGGAAACCCATCATCCAGCAGAATCTCCTCTCTCCCCGTCACTCCCAGCTGTAGTGCTTCAGACAATTCGCAGGAAAGCATTCAGGAGGCCGCGCATGCCGAGCGGATAAGAAACATGCACAGCTACACCACCGACTCCGACGAGAGGAGATTTGTCCCTCTCCTGCTGGCAGCGCTTGCCATAGTGCTCGCTTGGTGCTCGTCCAAGCTTCTGGTTGCTGTGCACGTGTCCCTCCCGTGGTGGCTCGACGCGCCCTCCACGCTTGGACTATACGGCTCGCTTTACACGCTTTTTGACAAATACCTCTGGCGGACCCGATGGATTCGCAAACTGGGCCTTTCGAAAATTCCGAATCTCGCAGGCCGCTGGAGCGGCTTCCTGGTCACTTCCTTCGATAACTTTGAAAAACAGCATGATGTGATGCTCCAGATTTTTCAGAGCTGGACGCAAATTTCCATCTACCTGACGACTCCCAGCTCCATTTCCAAGAGTTGCGTGGCGGTGATTCAAGTTTCAGACCTGAACGGTGCAGGGCTCGTTTACCAATACCAGTGTCAGCCGCTTGCCAATGCGCGAAAGTCCATGCACATGCACTTTGGCACAGGCATGCTCAGAATGTTCAAAGACGATGCCCGTCATTTGACCGGCGAATATTACGCCGGGCGCGATCGTGGCACCTATGGGCAGATTTGCTTTTGGAAAGTGACACCGACCGGAAAAGTGGAGGCTCCTGATGATTAGGGGATTCGTTCAGATTCTAGGAGCTTTGGTTTTTATGGGTTCGCGAGACGCGGGATCAGGAAGCGAAAGAAGTCATCGGAGTTGGATTTGAGGCACACCTGCGCGTTCGACGCGGCAGGAACGTTTTTAGCATCAGCCGAAGGCCCCGCATCAACGGGGCGCGTGAATCCTGCATCATCCACGCGAATGTTCATCGGCACGATGGGGCAAAGCTCCGGCTTAATCATGAAGGCGATGGTCATAGGATCGAACAACGTAGGGGTTTCCTGCCCCCATTCGTGATAAAGCAAGGTAAGTGCGTCGGTAATCGGCGTCCCTTGCCGAAACAGAGAATTGCGGCTCGCCGCATCCATTTTCAGTTGCGTGGAATCAAGCGGCATCACAAATAGCGGGACTCCCACGGCAAATAGTTTCTGCGCCCCGGGAATGTCGTTCTTAATATTCCACTCCGGCTCGGGACCGCGCGGAGTTCCGGAACTGACGTCACCATACCCGCGGTAAATCGAACCGCCCATCAGCACAACGCGCTTCAGTTTGCGAAACGTCTCGGCATCCTTGTCGATGGCAGCGCCAACGTTCACCAGCGGCCCGATGGCCACAAGCGTGATTTCGCCCGGGTTCTTTCGAATCTGATCCAGCAAAAACGTGACCGCGTCGGGATGCGACGCCTTGGCAAAGTGCCCGCCCTCGGCGTACTTGAGCTGCGTGAAGCTCGTTTTTGGAGGCGTGGCTACGCCCGCGGCAACCGGGATATCCGAGCGTCCGACTTCTCCGAGCAGGCGGTCGAGAAGCTGGGCGCGTTTCTCTGTATCGCCAAACGCCGTAGTAATGCCGAGAATCCTCAGCTCGGGACTTCGCAGCGCCAGCGCCACCGCGAAAGCATCGTCAATGTCATCGCCGATGTCGGTATCCATGATGACTTTTTCAGGGGGCGTAGTTTGAGGCGATGCCGGCTGCGTAGGACTCTGGGCGAAACAACGCGGAGGCGAATCGATCCCCGTGAACATCAGCGCAAAAATGACAGTCGCCAAGCCTTTGCCCATCGTTGCCCCGTGACTGCTGCTTCGCGAAGGGGAGTGAAAATTATGATGTGATGAGAATCTTGGTGCGGTAGAGAGGACTCGAACCTCCACGGTATTGCTACCGCCAGCCCCTCAAGCTGGTGCGTCTGCCAGTTCCGCCACTACCGCACTTGGGTGATAAGCCATTCTAACCGTGGAACCCTGAACCTCGCAACCGCTAGGCTCTCGCTAAGGCTTTTTCGTCGGCGCTGGAGCCGGCTGCGAACTTGCCGGCGGCTGCGCGGCGGGCGGCTGTGACACCGGCTGAGACTTCGCAGGGACCGATGACCCCGGTTGCTGCCCGGCCGGAGTTTGGGAAGCTGGCGGATTACTCGACGGCGGCGGCGTGGCCGGAGGCTGCGTGGCGGGCTGCTGCCCGGCTGGCAGTGAGTCGTGCGTATTAGGCGGGATGACCGGAGTCGTAGCCGGAGTCGGCTTGGACGCGGGCTTGGAAACGTTTTGGAGCACCGAGCCGCTCTCCTTAACGCGCTCATCGGTGCGCAGGGTCATGGCAAAGGCGCAAAGCATGAACATCACCGCGCACCAGGTGGTGGCTTTGGACAAAACGTTCGCCGCGCCTCGCGGACCGAAGGCCGTTTGGCTGCCTGCGCCTCCGAAGGCGCCCGCAAGATCAGCGGCCTTGCCGCTTTGCAGGAGCACCACGATCACCAAAACAAGGCAATTCATAATAAAAAAAGGCTTTAGAATCCACGTGCTTCCCCATGAGAGGCGAAAACCCAAGCCAATAATTCCGGCGCCGATCGCAAGAGCTATGGCCCACTTCATCCAACTTGGCATTTCTATCTCCTAATTCCCGGCAAAATCCGTCTCCATAGATTTTCTTAGATTGCCCAGCCTGGCGCAAGTCTATTTCCGCCTGTATTTTTGCGGCTTTGGGCGCCTCTCGCTAAAAAGCTTTCCGGCTCTTTGGAACTACGGAAAATTAACAATGGAAGCAAAGGATTTCGGATCCAAGCTCGCTCCGCCAACCAGCGCACCATCCAGTTCTTCCTGCGCCATCAACCCCTTGATGTTGTCGGGTTTGACGCTGCCGCCGTAAAGAATCTGCAAAGCGGACGCAAGATGGACCGAAAACCTTTCCCCCGCGCAACGGCGAAGCAAGCTATGGGCATCGGCGGCAATTTCCGGCGTCGCCGTCTTGCCCGTGCCAATCGCCCAAACGGGTTCGTACGCAATCAAGATCCGTGAGAATTCTTCGGCGTTCAGCGCGCCCGGCCCGCCACTGAACTGCCGGCGAAGGACTTCTTCGGTAAGCCCAGCGTCGCGCTCTTCGCCGGTTTCCCCGAGGCAGACGATGGGAATCAGATCTGCTTCCAAAGCCATCAAAGTCTTTTTGGCCACATTGTCGTCGCTCTCGCGAAAGAGCTGGCGGCGCTCCGAGTGCCCGATGATGACGTAGCGGCACCCGCCCTCGGCCAGCATGGGGGCCGAGACTTCGCCGGTGAAGGCGCCTTCTTTGCTCCAGGAAACATTCTGCCCCGAGATGGCGATATTGGTGTTCTTCGCGGCTTCGACCGCAGTCGAAATGGCTGTAAATGGCGGGCCAATAACGATGTCGCAGTGTTTGGAATTTGCGACCAGCGGCGCAAAGGCAGAGAAGAATGCCCGAGTCTCCGCAAGAGTCTTGTACATTTTCCAGTTCCCAGCAATCACGCGTCGCCGCATGAACACCTCCAAACCCAACGGAAGGACAGAAGAAAAACATAACCCAGCGGCGCGGAAAACGCAGAGGGCTCGTGGAGAAAAATCGCGTTCATTTATTTGTTGGTGAGGGCTTCGACGCCGGGAAGCTTGCGCCCGCCGAGAAATTCGAGCGAGGCCCCGCCCCCGGTCGAAATGTGCGAGATTTTATCGGATACACCGGACTGCTGGGCGGCGGCCACGGAATCTCCGCCCCCGATGATCGAAGTTGCCCCGTGAGTCGTGGCTTCGGCGACAGCTTTGGCGATTGCCAGAGTGCCCTTTGCAAATGCGGGCATCTCAAAAACGCCCATCGGGCCGTTCCAAACGATGGTCTTCGCGCCGGCGATTTTTTGCTTGTAAGTTTCGATGGTCTTTGGGCCGATGTCCAATCCCATCCAACCGTCCGGAGTGTCGTGCACGGAAACCGTCTTCGTGGCGGTGTCGGCCTTGAATTCTGCGCCGACGACGTGATCTACGGGCAGAAGCAGGGCGAACTTCTTTTGCTGTGCTTGTTCGCGAAGCCGCTTTGCAAGATCAAGCTTGTCGTCCTCCACAAGCGATTTGCCGATCGGGTGGCCATCCGCTTTGAGAAACGTATACGCCATGCCACCTCCGATGAGCATGGCATCCGCAATTTTCATCAGATTTTCGACGACTTCAATTTTGTCGCTGACTTTCGCGCCGCCCAGAATCGCCACGAAAGGATGAGCCGGATTTGTGACCGCTTTTCCTAGATAGGCCAGCTCTTTTTCCATGAGCAGGCCCGCGGCAGCTTGTTGAACAAAGCGCGTGATACCTACAACGGAAGCGTGCGCGCGGTGTGCGGAGCCAAATGCATCGCAAATAAAAATCCCGTCGCAAAGAGCGGCAAGTTGTTTCGAAAAAGTCTCGTCGTTTTTTTCTTCTTCAGGATGGAAGCGGACGTTTTCCAGAACCAGGACTTCGCCGTCGCGCAACGCTTTACTTTGCTGCTCCGCGCCAGGGCCGACGCAATCGAGCGCGAACGCCACCGGCTTTCCCAGCAGCTCTTCCAGCTTCTTGGCGGCCGGACGCAAAGAATATTTCGGATCCGGTCCGCCCTTGGGGCGGCCGAGATGCGAAGCAAGCACAAGGCGACCCCCCTTCTGGATTGCAAGGCGCAACGTCGGAAGCGTTTCGCGGATGCGCGTGTCGTCCCGGACCACACCGTCCTTCAGAGGAACGTTGAAATCCACGCGGATGAAAACGCGTTTGCCTTTCAGGTCGAGGTCGTTGATCGTGAGCTTGGACATGAGTTCGTGACTCGTGATTCGTGCCAGAAGAACGGGCAGGCCAAGGCCCGCCCCGACGATTAGAACTTGGACGCTAGGAGTTTAATCAGGTCACGGCAGCGGCAGGAGTAGCCCCATTCGTTGTCGTACCAGGCCAAAACTTTCACGCAGCGGTCGCCGACCACCTTGGTGTATTCCGCGTCCACGATGGACGAATTCGAGTTTCCTTTGAAGTCGGCGGAAACCAGCTCCTCTTCTGTATAGGCGAGAACCCCTTTCATCGGGCCATTCGCGGCGGCTTTCAGCGCGGCGTTGACGGATTCTTTGGTCGCTGGCTTGTCGACGAACACCGTGAGGTCCACGACGCTGACATTGGGCGTGGGGACGCGCATGGCGTAGCCGTCGAGCTTGCCCTTCAATTCGGGAATGACCAGGTGTAACGCTTTTGCGGCGCCCGTGGAACTCGGAATCATGTTGATTGCGGCGGCGCGCGCGCGCCGAAGATCTTTGTGAGGCAAATCGAGCAGGCGCTGATCGTTGGTGTAGGAATGGATGGTGGTCATGGTGCCGCTGTTAATGCCGAAAGCGTCTTGAATGACTTTGGCGACCGGCGCAAGGCAGTTCGTGGTGCAGGAGGCGTTAGAGATCACATGATGCTTCGCCGGGTCGTAGGTTTTGTCGTTCACACCAAGCACGAAAGTGGCGTCGGGACCGTCCGCGGGAGCCGAGATAATGACTTTCTTCACCGGAGCGCGAAGGTGCTTCTTCGCGTCGGGCCCCTTGGTGAAGAGGCCGGTGGATTCGACAACGATTTCCGCGCCAACCGAAGCCCAGTCGAGTTCAGCCGGATCTTTCGTGCGGAATACTTTGAAGCTCTTGCCCTCGACCGAGATGCTATCTTCGGTGTGGGTCACTTTGTGGGGCAGATTGCCCAGCACGGAGTCGTACTTCAGCAGATGCGCGAGCGTTTTTGCGTCCGTGACATCGTTGACGGCGACGAACTGGATCTCCTTATCGTCGATTGCCGTGCGCATGATGTTGCGTCCGATGCGGCCGAAGCCGTTGATGCCGACCTTAATGGGCATTACCTTCCTCCGAAGATGAATAGTTGACCGCAGCGCGGTAACTTTGGGTTTGCAGCGGCGATGGTGCGGGACGCAGCCGCGAGCGGAACCTAAAATCGTAGGGGCTGCCGGAAGAAAAGTCAACGCGCTCTGCCCCCGTTTCGTCGGCGAACTCCTCACTTGTTCTAAGGCCAATACCACGAGACCGGACAAAACGTCACGTGTTGAAGACCCACCACTACAGCTCAAGGCTATAATTGGCGCGCGATGAGAGACTGGTCACCGGCGTCGGCGGTGCGCTGGCTGTTTGCCTCAAAATCGGGCAAACCTGAAGGTCTGCTTCCCCGCTGGATTTTTCTACGGGCGCTGGGCCTGATTTATTACTCCGCGTTTTTCTCCCTAGCTTTTCAAATCAAAGGGTTGATCGGACCGCAAGGGATTTTGCCCGCAAGTGACTATTTACGGGCCGTGTGGGAGCAGTTTGGCCGCGTAAGCTATTGGTACGCGCCTACCTTGCTGTGGTTTTCGAGCGGACGGCACGCGCTCGCGGGGCTTTGCTGGGTGGGGATGATTGCTTCGGTGCTGCTGGTTTTGAATTTGTGGCCTCGGGGGATGCTGGGGATTTGCTTGGTGTGCTTTGTTTCGTTCATCGGAGCGGCGCAGGATTTTTCGGCGTATCAATCGGATGGCATGCTCCTGGAGGCGGGATTCATTTCGCTGTTTTTTGCGCCGCGGGGATGGCGGCCAGCATGGGGCGAGGCGAGTCCGCCGTCGCGAATGAGCTGGTTTTTGCTGGTGTGGGAATGCTTCCGCATCTATTTCGAGTCGGGCGTGGCAAAAGTCCTGGGAGGGGACCCGGAGTGGAGAAATTTCACAGCGCTCGACGATTACTACCAGAACGGCCCGCTGCCAACATGGATCGGGTGGTACATGCAGCATTGGCCGCACTGGTTTCATTGGGGGACGGCGTTTGGAACGCTAGCGCTCGAACTTGTGCTGGTATGGATGATGTTCCTGCCGCGGCGGTTCCGCATCGGGTGCTTTTGCATCGTAACTCCATGGCAGATCGGGATCATTCTTTCGGCGAATTACACCTTTCTGAATTACTTGGTGCTGGTGCTGGGATTCTTGCTGCTGGATGACAGGATCCTCGAACGCTTTCTGCCAGGGCCATGGAAGAGCACGTTCGGCGCTACCGGGGAGGCGAGACCCGCAGGAGAAGCAGGCTCGGAAAAACACTCGTTAAGCACTCCAGTACCACTTAAGAGTGACCCGCCGGAGGAGTTGGGACGCGCCCTTCGTTCCTCAGGGCCAGCTGAAGCGCGCCCCTACGGCGCGATCCTGCACAAGCAGTGGGCTGCCGTGAAACTCGCGGTGACCGCGGTGATGCTGGCGTGGATTTTTTACGCCACGACCGTGCAAATGATTTGGATGGTGAAACCGGTGGGGCTGCCGACGACGCCGGTGTCCGCACTGGAACCGTTTCGCATCGCGAACCGTTATGGGTTATTCGCCCTCATGACGCGCGGCCGTTATGAGATTGAGTTTCAGGGATCGGATGATGGACAGAATTGGCAGGTATATCCGTTCCGGTTCAAACCGCAAGATCCGGCGAAGCCCCCCGGGATTTATGCGCCGTATCAACCGCGGTTTGACTGGAATCTGTGGTTTGCTTCGTTGAGTACGTGGCGGGAAGAGCCGATTGTCCCGCGAACCGAACAGGCGTTGCTGCGCGGCTCACCTGATGCGCTGCAGTTGTTCCAGGCCAACCCGTTTCCGAAGCAGCCACCAAAGATGATAAGGGCAATACTTTGGCAATACTGGTTCACAACACCGGAAGAGAAGCGCGCGACAGGGATGTGGTGGCGGCGGGAACAATTAGGTCTTTATGCGCCGACGCTCGAGCGAGAGAGCGACGGAAGAATTGAGGTTCTCGAATGGCCACAGCTGACCGAGCCGCATGAGTAAAGATCGCGTCTAGATTCATCGCGAATCAAAAAATGAGGACATTGTTGGGGTCGGACTCTGTTTCGCCGCGGCTCTGCATGCCTTCAACGTAGAGCTCTATGGCCTCGCGGATGTTTGCGAGCGCTTCTTCGACAGTTTTACCCGGCGAATAACAGCCTGGGAGAGACGGGCGGCGCACAACCTACCCGCCGTAAGCTCCAAGAACTCTTTAAAGTCAAGGGCGTTTATGCGGTTATCGTGGTATCAAAGGATTCGAGTAAGCGTCCGTTGCTTATTTCGGGAACTGCTCGATTCGGGTGACGTGGTCGCCCTGGAAGCGGACAAACACGGTCTTGGACGGCGGCTGGCCGTAGATCCAATCCTCGATTTCGTTGCCATCCGAATCGCGCTCGCGGACTTTGTGGTCGGGCTTGCCGATGGCGGCAACAAGCTCTTCGCGGTCCATGCCAACAACGGGGCGGCGTTCCTGAATGGCTTTCTTCATCTCCGGCGGTAAAGTGTCAATCCACTGGACGGAGGCGGAACGCTCCTTCTGAAAATTGAGGAAGGGCGAGAGAACCTGCTTCAATTCGTCAGGGCTCATGTCCGGAACGAACTTGCTCCACTCCAGAAAAATGGTGCTGCCCATGCCGGGCTGCAAGCCTGGAGGGCCAGTTTCCTGCGAGGGCTGCATAGTGGGAATGGGGCCACCCATGCTGATCTGCAGGTGATCGCGCCAGTGATGCTTGCCGCGGCCTCCGCCATTCACGTCAACAATAATCTGCTTGCCGCGAAACGTGAGCCCCGTAATCTGGACGTTATCGCCGGTGTTGACCGCGGCGCCATGCGTGGCGACGGCGCGGTCCAGAAGCTCGGGGTTGAGCGGCTTGCCCACAATAAGGTTGAAGCCTTCTTTCCCGGCGGGCAAAGCCTTGATGGCCTTGGCGAATTCACCGGAGACAAAGCGAATTAGTGTGAGCTTGGAGGTCTCCGAAAGCGGCTGGTTGGGCGGGCCGGCGGGCTTGGGCTGCGCCTGGGCATTATCGGAAGGTTCTCCCGCAACCGGGAAAATGGGGATTTCTTCAACTGACGGAAAGCTGAGCGCAGGCCTTTCGGGCGCACGAAGGCTGTTCACGCGGGGAACATCCGCGTCCGCTAAAAGCAAGAACGCCAGAGGAATGGCCAACCAGTTCGACATATCAAGGGCGGGCGCCAGCCTAGGAACCCGCATACCCTATTCTATGATGCAAGGATGCGGCTGAACAGTGGCCAAGACGGAGGGAGGGGCGAGCCGCTTAACTGGACCTCCGAGGGGCAGTCCTGTGCGAGGGGACGGGAAAGCCCTTGAGGGTTTTCATACCTACCGCGCAAGGTCCTTGTTCTGGCGGCTACCGGAAGATGACGCTAACGCCCTGGCGGTCTATCGTCGCGCGCAAAACCTCGCCGCCTGAATCAACTATGGCTTTTTCGACGCGATCCCGGGCCTCGGGTTCGATGAGGAGAACCACGCAGCCACCGCCGCCAGCGCCACAGACCTTACCCGCTAGAGCGCCGTTGCGGCGCGCATTTTCAATGACGCGGTCAATGGTTTTCGTCGAGATGGTAGGAAGGTTGCGCTTGCGGAAGGACCATTCCTCGCGCATCAAGCGGCCGGCTTCCTTCCAATCGGGCTTCTCCAGCGCGACACGCATGTGCTGGGCAACCTCGGAGATACGCTCGAGGCTTTGCTGCACCGAACGCTTGCCGCCGATTTGCGCCTTGAAGACTTCCCAGTTGTTGATGCCATGCTGGCGCGGCTTGCCGGTGTAGCAGACCACCACTCGGCGCTCGAGTTCATCGAGATTAACGCGCAACTCGACGCGATGTTCGCCACCGGGAGGCAGTTCGATGGCAGCAGCACCGCCAAAAGCGGGCGGATAGTGATCCTGAGTGCCGGTGGGGACGTTAATGACGATCGCCTCTGCGTCGCGGCTGATATGGATCCAATCCTCTTTGCTCTTCCCTGCTCCCGTGTAGCGGTCGAGCGCAGCACAAATGGCCACAGCCATAGCGCTGGAACCCCCGATGCCTGCCCCGGCGGGGGCTTCCGAATCGGTCATCAACGTGAAGCCGCCATGAGGGCGAAAGAATTTGGTGATCTCGGCGAGAAGCGGCAGGCGGTAGCGCTTGGTCTTCATGAGCGCAGCGAAGGAAGCAAAGCTTTCCTCCCGCTGGATATCGCGCGACATGAGGCGGATGGATTCGCCGCTGTTGGTCTCGATGCGGCAGGAAGCGTAAAGGGAAATGGCCGCGTTGAGAGTGACCGAGCCAGGATGAAAAAGATAAAGGGGCCAGATGTCGAGGGTGCTACCGGCAAAGTCCACCCGGGTTGGCGCCTTGGATTCGATGATCATCGATGAGCGGCCCTAACTTTTGGATTTTTCGGACGAGGTAGTTTGACGGAAGCAAAGGGCAAGCTCAAGAAGGGAAACCGGGAGTGTCAGCAGAAAGGCAATGGTTGGCGCAGAAGGCCAAGACGGAAACCGATGAACGAGCTAGCTTCCGGCCGAAGCGGCGCGATTGCGAGCGATGAGCTGCGGGCCGTCGGACTTTTTTACCGCCAGGGCGGGGTTCGGCTCGAAACAGCGGCGGCAGCGGGCTTCATAGGCACCCATCGCTCCCACAACGATGAGCTCTTCGCTTTCGACAAGGCGCTGCGTGTGGACAGCGGGATTGCCGCAGCGAACGCAGATGGCCAGGAGCTTGGTGATTTCTTCGGCGATCGCCAGAAGGCGCGGCATCGGCTCGAAGGGGCGGCCACGATAGTCGGTGTCGAGGCCCGCGACTATGACGCGCTTGCCGAGATTGGCAAGTTTGGTGCACACGTCCACGACTTCGTCTCCAAGAAACTGCGCTTCGTCAATGCCGACAACTTCCGTGCGCGGAGACAATTTCTCCATGATTTCGGCGGCCTTGCCGATGTTGTCCGAGGAAATGCCGAGTCCGGAGTGCGAAACGATTTCGTTGGCAGCGTAGCGCTCGTCAATGGCGGGCTTGAAGATCTGCACGCGCTGGCGCGCAATCTCTGCGCGGCGAAGGCGGCGGATCAGCTCCTCGCTTTTGCCGGAAAACATGGGGCCTACGATGACTTCGATCCAGCCCATATTGCCTTTGACGATGTCCACGGTCGCTCCTGTGAAGAATCTTTAGTTCTTGGTTCTAATCCGTTGCCCGTATTCAATCCCTGGTCTTCAATCACCAGCCAAGAACCGACTTGCAGTCCTCATTGATTTGATGCTTAAGCAAAGGAATCTGATCTGACGATGCCGACGCGCGCTCATGAAGCTGACGCCGAGGCGCCGACGGCCGCGGCGCGGTACATCTTCGCATTATAGAATGGAGCGAAAGCCGCGATCACGGCGACGCGGAAGGCTTCCTGCCGGCTGATCAGATCGCCCGAAAGAACGCCCCAGGCGCCGCGCCCATCGCGAATACCCTCGATTCCGGCGAAGCGGTCGATGGCCACGGCGAGCTCGGTGCCATTTTCAAGAACTTCGCGAATGAGCGACTCCGGCAACTCAATGCCGCCCGATCGGCCGTAGTGGCCGTGCGTGCCGTCGGAGACGTAAGCCCAGCTTTCAAGGAAGACACGGCGGCGACCATTGCGCGGGGAATCGGAATGCCGGCGCTTTGGTGAAGGCGAAGAGGTTTCGTGGACCACGTCTAGGCCGCCCTCGAGGCCGACAAAGTAATGCCATTGCAAGCTGTTCTTTGTCGCGATTTGCGCGAGCGTTTCGGCGCGCTGACGGGCGCCGCGCATAAGCTCTTCCTGAGAGGAAGGTGTATGGCTGACACCGCTGTCCACTTCCATGCCCACCAATTCAAATTCGGAACCGGGAGGAAAGGCGGGAGAGAAAACTTCCAAGGCTTGCTTGACGGCGCTGAGCTTCGGGCCGCGCTTGCTGCCAATCGCGATGACGATTTTGGGCATCCTTTGCCTGGGCGGTCGCACGATTGTAACGGCAGTCTACACAAATTTTCACTGAGAATTTTTTGAAGGCTGAGGAAAACGCGGAGAGAGGAAGGCACGAGCGTAGCGGCGTGGACACGTCAGTCGACGGGTATTGCGGCCGGATGTAAGAGCTTCGGAGCATAACCGCTGGACAGATTCGGCTAAAATTGTGAAAGGCAAACAAGCCCAGGTTCCAGAGGAACGTATGCAAGGAGATTATTCCAAGTTAGAGGCGGAACGGCAGAAGCTTCTCAAAGCGGCTTCTCGGATTGTCATTAAGCTGGGCACGAGCATCGTGACCGCGCCCGACGGAGCTCTGTGCGCGGAACGTGTTGCGCCCCTTATGCAATCCGTTGCGCGCCTGCATGGCGCCGGCAAACAAGTGGTGGTGGTGTCTTCGGGAGCCATTGGCCTTGGAAGAGGCTGGCTCGGGCTGCATCGTTCGCGGCTCGACGACCTGGCAACGAAACAAGCGTGCGCCGCGGTCGGCCAGAGTCTGCTGATGAACGCGTACAAGGACATGTTCTCTGCCTGGGACATCAAGGTTGCGCAAGTTCTTCTGACGGGAGAAGACTTCAGCAACTGGGGGCGCTACACCAAGCTTCGCCGCACCATGGAGAAGTTGTTGAATCTGAGGGTGCTTCCCATCGTCAATGAGAACGATACAGTGTCTACGGCGGAGATTGAATCGCCTGGCGGTGAGGGCCGAACCGCGGCTTTCAGCGACAATGACCGCCTGGCTGCGCTGGTCATGAGCGGCTTGGATGGCGATGTTCTCGTTCTCCTGACGAATGTGGATGGATTTCTTCAGAAGCGGCCGGCGGGTTCAGAGGAGCTTCCAGAACGGAAAACAATTCCTTTGATCGCGAAAGTGACCCCAGAACTGAAGGCGCTGGCTTCAGGCCCTGCCGCAGGAGGGCGCGGAGGAATGTTGACAAAACTCGAGGCCGGGGAAATCGCAATGAATTGCGGGCGGATCGCGGTGATTGCGAATGGAACCAGGGCCGATATCCTGGAAAGGATTTTTGCCGGCGAAGCGGTGGGAACGGCTTTCCTGCAAGCCAGGCGCATCCGGGGCAAGCGGCGCTGGATTGCCTATGCCGCAGGCGTGCGCGGACGCGTTACTGTGGATGCGGGAGCGCGGCGGGCCATCACCCAGAGCAAGGCTAGCCTCCTGACCTCGGGCGTAGAGCGCGTCGACGGTTATTTCTCTCCGATGGATGTGGTGAGCATTGTGGATACCAATGGGCAGGAAATTGCGCGCGGCATCGTGACCTGCGCCAGCAACAAAGCCGAGGAAATGGTGAGAAAGAAAAATACGGCTTCGGGTAGGACGCGGCCCGCCTCCGCGCCGCATATTCTTGTCAGGCGCGACAACATATTTCTACTGGAGCAGCCGTGAGTTCCAATTCGATGGATAACTCCCAGATTTCTGTAGCGGAGATGGCCAAACGCGCGAGGGCAAGCTCGCGCCACCTCGCCCGGCTTTCGAACGACGGCAGGAACGAAGTCTTGGCGGCGGCCGCGAAGGCCATTGAAAGTGGAGCGCAAAGCATCCTGGACTCCAACGAACGTGATTGCCGCGCGGCCGAACCCTTGCTGGCATCGAGAAAAATGTCCGCAGCCATGTTCGCGCGTTTGCGGGTGACCGCCAAAGGCATCGAGGACATGGCGGCGCGTGTGCGCGACGTAGCTCGTTTGCCCGACCCTCTGGGGCGCAGGCTAAAGACGACAGAACTCGACGACGATCTCGTTCTTTCGAAGGAGACTTGTCCTCTCGGTGTCGTTGGCATTGTGTTTGAGTCGCGGCCGGATGTGGTGCCCCAGGTGGCGTCGCTGGCGTTGAAATCGGGAAACGCCTTGCTCTTGAAAGGAGGCGCCGAAGCTCGGCACACCAACGAAACGCTTGTGGGGCTCTGGCGCGGCTGCCTGAAAGACTTTTCATCCGCACAAACGGATGCCGTGCAGCTCCTGCACACGCGCTCTGACGTGATGGAACTTTTGACTTTGGAACGCGACGTGGACCTGGTTATTCCGCGGGGCTCGCGTGAATTCGTCGAGTTTGTGGCGCGAAACAGCCGAGTTCCTGTTCTCGGGCACGGCGAAGGAATCTGCCATGTGTACGTGGACCGCGCGGCGGATGTGGTGAAGGCCCTCAGAATCACTTTGGATTCAAAAACGCAATATCCAGCAGCGTGCAATGCGGCTGAGACTTTGCTGGTTCATGAGGGAATCGCGCAGCGATTTCTGCCGAGTGTCGTTGCGGAGTTGAAGGCGGCAGGGGTGGAAGTCCGAGGGTGTTCGAAAACGGTAGCCCTCCTTGGGATCCAGGATATTCGACCAGCAAAGGAAGAGGATTGGGTAACCGAATACTCCGATCGAATCCTGTCCATCAAGGTGGTTTCCGACTTCAACGAGGCCATTGCTCACATTCAGCGCTATGGTTCGAGCCACACGGAAACAATTGTCACCGAAGATGCTGAGGCCGCGAGGAAATTCATGGAAGAAGTGGACGCAGCCGGAGTTTTTCACAACGCGTCCACGCGATTTGCCGACGGTTTTCGCTATGGCCTGGGGGCCGAACTCGGGATTAGCACGAGCAAGCTTCACGCACGCGGGCCGGTAGGACTGGAAGGATTGACGACCTACAAGTACAAGCTGTTTGGAGACGGACACATCGTCGCGGAATATTCGAGCGGTACGCGGCGCTTCAAGCATGTTGCGAGTGCAGGGTAAGTTGCGAACTTCAAAGCCCTTTCGGTCTATCGTGGGAGGCGAAGCCGCGGCGACCCGAGCGACCAGTTCCTGGATTTCGTCTGCTTACTTAGTTCACGTCTGCAGAACGGTCCTTTTCATAGTGCATGATGTGGTAGTACGCCTCCCAGCCGTCCCATAAGACTGGCGGGGTAATGTGCGTCTCAGGATCGTCAAGGAATTTCGAGAATGTCTCGACCAACTGGCGCGTGCGATAAATGCCTGCGAGCCAATCTCCTCGATACCAATTTTTCCATTTGCCATATTCCGCGGCTTCTTCCGCGTGCTGAATTTCGTCGAACGAGGCCAGCGCCTGGTCAATCTCCTGATGAGCTTGTGTCTTGTTGCCGTCCGCCGCGTTTTGCAAGGCTTTCGATATCAGAAACAAGATTCGATTGCTTTCGCGATTGATGGCTATCATGGCTAAGACTTGCTCTCTATAGAAATCACGCCGAGCCACTGGGACCAGCGCCTCGATGGTAACCGCCTTCTTCCAGGCTGCGTCCCATCGCGGCTGCGCATCTCCACATTGCTTAATCTCTTTGGTGATGCTCTGGCTCAGCCATTCTTTTGGAGTCAGATGATCCGGGCCAATGGGGCCGTCCAGGAGGCGAGCTGACGACCACTTCGGCGCCTGGCTCGGAATGGCATAGAGCGGGGAATCAATCATGTAGGTCAGCAGCATGCGACGCGCTTCGGTGTGATAGAGCTGGTCGCCGTATTCATGAAGCGAATCGCCGAAATGAGCGGGTGCATGGAAGTATTCCTTGTAGAGCTCGGCGAGTTTCCCCGCGACTTTCTCGCCGAACTGCTCCTTTGCCCAATGCCTGTAGAATTCCTGTTCCGCATCCGCGCCAGAGGGAACTCCTTTCCACACGGCATCCATAACGGCGCGGATGGACATGGTTACGGGACGAATGTCGCTGGTGTTCACTAGAAAATACGTAGTAGCGCCCGCTTTCACGTAGCGGGCCATCTCGGAGTAGCTGCGCTCCACTGGCACCATTTCCGTGAGTTGGTTGGCGCGCCCGTTCATCATCGCCACATGATCATAAATTCCTTGCCCAGTTGAGACTGCGCCGTGGTCCTGCAAATAACCATAACCGTCGTCGGCCCAAACTGTGGACACCTCGGGCGGAATCTTCAGGTCGCCTTGCTGGACGAGCCTTGCTCCTTCTTGCCACAAATTGGTAACGAACTTCGCCTCCGGGCGCGCTGAGCGAACAATCTTCATCTGGTCGGCAATGGCTTTGCTGATGAGCGCGCCCAATGCCTTGTTGTTGTCACGAACTTGGGGATCCATGGACGCGTAAGTCACGTCAGAAAGTCCGCGCAGGCCAACGGTCCAAAGCACTTCTTGATCAGGCAAATAAGAATTGACGGCATTTTTCCAGGCACGTTCGAGGATTTCGGGATGCTCGGAATAATTGTAGGGTACATCCTTGGGCCAGCGGGCAACGTTCAGGCCAAGGGGAATCGCG
>DATFSR010000104.1:0-12150 GCA_035262505.1 Candidatus Acidiferrum sp.
TTGCGGCTCTGCCATCTGGGCAGCAAGTTCCAGGAAGTTTTGCAAATCACGAAGTTGATGACCGTCTTCGATGTTTACAACACCGAAGCGGAGGCAGTGGCCAGCTTTTCGAAGTAGCGCTTCTGTTTCGAACTGAAACTCTTTCAGGAAGCAGGGCACGTTTCCGCGTGCCCTCTTTTTGTCTTCATCGTTGCGCGGGTAGCAGGTTCCTGCATGAAAACGAAACCTAAAGTGGTCACAAAAACGTTCAAAGCCACTCTTGAGCGCTTGCAGGGGAATCTTGGCTGGGTGATTATTCGGATCCCATTTGATGTCGAGAAAGTTTGGGGAGCGCGCGGGCGGCTACGCGTCAAAGGCGAAATCAACGGCTTTGCGTTTGGCACGACGCTCTTCCCTTCGCATTATTCCTCGATCCGCGCCCTCCTTCCTACCGCCAGAAGCTTTCACATGCTCCTCGTCACCAAGCGCATGCAAACCGGGGGCCTCACACGCGCCGGAAGCACTGCACAATTCCGACTCGAGCCCGACCTGGAAGCGCCAAAAGCCATCTTGCCTGCGGAATTAAAGCGCTCACTTTCGCAGGACCGCTCTGTGAAACGATGGTTCGACGCTTTGAGTTTTTCGATTCGGAAATGGATCTGTGATCAGGTTGCTCAGCCGAAGGGCGCGGAGGCGCGAGCGCGGCGCGCGGAGCGAATTGCGGAGCAACTATTCGCCACCATGGAAGCTGAACGGGAGCTGCCGCCCATCCTGAGAGCTGCGTTCGCGCGCGATCCCCGCGCTTTTGCAGGCTGGCAAACGATGACGCCCACACAACGTCGGCTCAGCTTGCTGAGCATCTTCCACTACCGCAATCCCGAGTCGCGCGAACGACGAATCACGAAGATGTTGGAAGAGGCCGCGGCACGGGCCGGTAAACATGATGGAAAGCAAAAACATGAAAGAGCCACGGGCCGTGGCTCTTTTGAAGAATTGGAATAGGTGAGCCGGCAGAACTTAGCAGGAGCGCAAGGAAGCAGCGAGTTCGAGATTCGCCTGCAAACGGCGATCGACCTGGACCGCGGCATAGCGCGCGCAAACCACGCGCTCGCGCTCGCTCCACGCAGCCAGCACAGGAAGCATACCCAGACCTTGCACCAGCCGGTAATAAACGCGCACAAGACCCAAGCCGCCCTGATTCGGTTTCAGATCCGGAGTCAACTCGTGAAGCTCCGCGAGCGTTTCAAAGTCCTGAGGCAAGAGGCGCCCGTCTTGGACCTGAGCGGCGGCGAGCACGCGGTCCGACACCGGCAGCGCAGCGACGCCTGTCAGCACGGCTCTCCAGTAGTAGAGAGCGAACTGAGATAGGGCCACAACCGAGATCATGAATAGCATGGCAGCAAACATTACCCTCAGCCTCGCAAGGGATTGTGCCAGGGCGAAAAACGGCGTCCAATAGCTCCGAAGTACTAGTGTAGTAGAACGATTGGCCGTATCCGCTTGGAAATAAAGCCTTTCCCCGAATCGCGAGCGCCGCCTCAGAGAGGGCTTGCCTTCCCGAGGTCATCCCGCCTATCCTCCCAGTTATCAGCAACTTACAAAGCGCATACGGCTTTGATGTCAGAGGATCGGTTGGAAGGAGTGTTGACTATGGCTCGCAATCGGATGACGGTCTTCGTGGCCATTGCAACTGCGTCCATGGCCATTTGTTGGTGGCTTGCGCGGCAGTCTCTTTTTGGCAAGCCTCCCGACACGCATGACACCGACCGGGCGGCCATCAACAACGTGTTGACGTCGCAGCAAGCGGCATGGAATCGTGGGGAAGTTGATGCCTTCCTGGTTGGCTACTGGCAGTCGCCGGAATTGACTTTCTCGGGCAGCAATGGAGTTTCGCGCGGCTGGGACGGGGTGCTTGCCCGCTATAAGAGGAATTATCCGAATCGCGAGGCTATGGGGGAGCTGAATTTTTCGGAGTTGGAGTTTCGCTTCTTGGGTCCCAATGCGGCGCTGGTCTTAGGCAAGTGGCATTTGAAGCGGGAGATGGGCGACATCGGCGGCGTGTTCAGCCTGGTCTGGCAGAAGTTCCCTGAGGGCTGGAAGATTATTCACGACCACACCAGCACGGTTGCCTTCCCGGAACCGAATCCGTAAAGCCCGTGCTCAGAGAATCTCCAGAATTTCCTCATAGCGCTTGAACGGGGGAATCAGATAGGCGCCAGCGAGTTCGGTGCGCGCCCATCGAAGCATCTGCCGGGCAACTTGGAAGCCGCAGTCGCGCGCCGAGGCTCCCGCAGCCTCCATGGACTTCAGCAGGGGTTCGGGGATCACGATGCCGGGAACTTCATTGTTCAGCCGCAAAGCTTGCTTGTAACTGTTCAACGGCCAAACTCCAATCATCACGGGGATCGGAGGCTGGCTTCCGAGTTTTTTCAAAAAAGCGTGCCAGTGCTCAGGGTCGAACAGTGGCTGCGTCATCGCGAAGTGCGCGCCGGCCTCCACTTTCGAATGGAACCGCGCGATTTCGTTGTCGAGATCGTCGGCGACAGGATTCAGCGCGACTCCAATGGCAAAATTCGTCGCACCGCCAAGCGTCTTGCCCGCCCAGTCCGTACCCTGATTCAAGCGGCTGAGGACTTTTACCAGCCCTACGGAATCCACTTCGTACACGCCGCTGGTTTCCGGGTAATCGCCGACCGACGGAGGGTCGCCAGTGATCGCCAAAACGTTGCGTACGCCACCGACGGTCCAGGCACCGAGCAACCCAGCTTGCAATCCAATAATGTTCTGGTCGCGCGTGGTCAGATGTGGAACGGTTTCCACCCCGCGGGCTTCGAGCGCGCCAGCGACCACGAGCGCATCCATCCCCACCCGCGCCATGGCCCCGCTGTTAATGTCGATGGCGTCCACCTTTTGCGATGCCATCACCTTGTCCACCTGCTCAAAGATGCGATCGAGTGCAAGGCCCTTGGGCGGATCGATTTCCACACAAACCACAAATTCCTTTTCCTTCAGCTTCTTCCAGAATTGGCTCTCCGGCTCGCGTTGCGAAACCGGAGCCGGCTTTACAACCGCCTCCACAACCGAAGACCCCGGATGGGCCTTCGCCGGACGCAGCGATTTGACGGCCTCCGCCATCGCGCGAATATGCGCAGGCGTCGTCCCGCAGCAGCCCCCGAGGATACGCACGCCGAGCGCCGCGGCTTCGCGCGCAAACAGCGCGAAGTATTCCGGCGAAGATTTTGGATACACGATGCGGTCGCCTTCGCGCTTCGGAAAACCGGCATTGGGCATGCCGCTGATGCGAAGATCATCCACCGCTGCAAGTTCCTGGAGAATCGGCAGCAGCGCCTGTGGACCTAGCGTGCAATTCGCGCCAATCACCTGGACATTCTTATTCTTTAGCTGGGCCGCCGCGTCCGAGGGGCGAAGATCACCATGCGTCGTGCCTTCTTCCGAGTACGTAAGCTGGGCGACAATCGGCAAACCGGAAAACGAGCGGATGGCGTCCACCGCCAGAAGAACTTCTTCGATGTAGGAAAACGTTTCCAGGATATAGAAATCCACCCCGCGCTCTTCGAGCGCCAGGGCTTGCTCGTAAAAAACGTCCAGAATTTCTTTGTCGTCTGGATGACGCGCCTGGACGCCAAGCCCCAGCGGCCCAATGGAACCGGCGATCAGCACTTCGCGCGCCGCCGATTCGCGGGCCTCGCGCGCGATCTTCACGCCGCGGCTGTTCAACCGCTGGACTTCGTCGCCGAGCCCCAGCGGGGCAAGCTTGAAGCGATTCGCGCCGAATGTATTCGTCTCGATAATTTGCGCGCCGGCTTCAATGTAGGCCTGATGTACGCGAAACACGGCTTCCGGCTCAGTGGTGTTCAGTTCATCGAAGCACCGCTGCGGGCCCACCGCTTCGTGCAGCATCGAGCCCATCGCTCCATCCGCGACGAGAATCGCGTCTTTTAGCCGCTGATTGAAATCATGAATCTTCAAACTTAACCCGCCCTGTCGGATGAGATTGCACCGCCGCGAATCACACTCAGCGCTTCTGTTCCATGAGTGAGGCGACGGTGCTCATGAGGTCGTATTTGGTGAGAATTTCAAAATGCGAATTGCCCATGTCCACGAAAACCGCGGGATTTTCGTGGCTCAAAATGTGCGTCACGCGCTCGACTGGCGCTGTCTTCTGCACCTGCGGCAGCGGATTGCTCATCACTTCGCGGACCACGAGTTTGCGCAAATCCTTGCCTTGCAGCGCCAGATTCAAAATTTGGTCTTCGTAAATCGTGCCGATGGGTGTGTTTTCCTCGAAAACCGGGATCTGCGAGATGTCCTGGTCCTGCATGCTTTTCAGCGCGTGAAACACCGTTTGATACGGTCGCGCAATGACCAGCTCGCGGACTTTTCCCGCAGCGTGCTTGGCTTTGACAACTTCGGCCGCGGTGATTTGCATCGCGGCGTCCACGTAGCCGCGCTCGCGCATCCACTCGTCGTTATAGACCTTGCTGAGATAACGCATCCCGGTGTCCGGCAGCAACGCAACCACGAAATCGCCGGACCCGAGGTTTTTCGCCAGCCGCAACGCTCCGGACATGCATCCGCCGCCCGACCCACCGGTGAACAGACCTTCAAGTTTGGCCAACCGCCGAGCCACGACGAAGCACTCTTCGTCGTTCACCTGAATAATGTCGTCGAGAATCTTCAGGTTCATGGTGGTCGGAAAAAAGTCCTCGCCGATGCCTTCCACGACATAGGTCTGCGCCTTGATGGTCGTCCCGGACTTGACGTAGTCGTAGTAGAGCGATCCATACGGATCAACGCCGACGATTTTCACGGCTGGGTTTTTCTCTTTTAAGTATTTCCCGGCGCCGCTGATGGTCCCGCCGGTGCCCAACCCGCACACGAAATGGGTAATCTTGCCTTCGGTGTCTTCCCAAATCTCCGGGCCGGTCGTCTGATAGTGCGCTTCCGGGTTCATGGGATTGTCGTATTGATTGGGATAGTAGGAATTGGGAATTTCGCGCGCAAGTTTTTTTGCGACGGAATAATAGCTGCGCGGGTCTTCCGGCTCGACCGCGGTCGGGCATACAATCACTTCCGCGCCCAGCGCTTTCAGCAAATCCACTTTTTCTTTCGACTGCTTGTCCGTGGTGGTGAACACGCATTTGTAGCCGCGCACCGCCGCGACCAGCGCGAGCCCCATGCCGGTGTTGCCGGAAGTGCCTTCGATGATCGTGCCGCCTGGTTTGAGCAGGCCGCGCTTCTCCGCATCATCGACCATGGTGATGCCAATGCGGTCCTTCACCGAGCCGCCGGGGTTCGTGAATTCCGCTTTCACGTACATCTGGGGCCGGAGGTCTTTGTTAATGCGGTTCAGCCGCACCAGGGGTGTGCGCCCCACGGCTTCCAGAATGTTGTTGCACTTCATCCCTTGTCCCGGTCTCTTTCGATGGTGTCGAGTTCTTCGCGAAAGTGCATTCAGTTTAGCATCATAGCCAAATCCGCGGATACTTGCCGCGGCGAGTGTCGAAACAAGCGCGGATGCATTATGCTTTCTGGCACGCCTGGGAACATCGGAGCGGAAAGCGGATCGAACCCAAGGAGAATCGCACCAATGGACCGTCAGAACATTTCGAGTGGAGCCCCGTGGGAGCCGATTGTCGGCTACTCGCGCGCCGTGCGCATCGGCAATGCCGTCACGGTTTCTGGCACGACCGCAACGGGGCCCGACGGGAAAATCGTCGGAGTGGGCGATGCACGCGCGCAAACCATCCAAACCATCCGTAATATCGAAGCGGCGCTCGCCAAGGCAGGCGCGACCTTGAAAGATGTGGTCCGCACACGGGTCTATGTGACCAACATCTCCGAATGGGAAAAGGTCGGGCGCGCCCATGGAGAATTCTTTGGAGAAATCCGGCCCGCGACGAGCATGGTTGAAGTGAGCAAGCTGATTTCGCCCGAAATGCTCGTCGAAATCGAGGCCGACGCGGTCATCGGGTAAGGCTCTTCTTCGCGGGCTCCGAGGCTTTGCTTTTCGCTATTCTTTGGTTTCGATTGAGGATCGCCCTTGTCCGTCAACGAAAAGAAACTGTCGCCCGCCTTGTACGATTCGTTCATCGCGGACTATTACGACGAATCGCCGATCGTGCGGCAGCGTACGCAGGACGTGACCTTCTATCGTGACGCCGCGCGTGAATTTGGCGATCCCGTGCTGGAACTCGGCTGTGGCACAGGACGTATCACCATGGCGCTCGCGCAAACTGGCAAGCGCGTCACCGGGCTAGACCTCTCCGAGCGCATGCTGGAGCGCGCTGCGCGAAAGCGCTCCGCTCTCAACAAGGAAGAACGCGAGCGCGTGCATCTTGTGCAGGCCGACATGACCCAGTTTGAACTGGGCGAGAAATTTCAGCTCATCATCATTCCGTTCCGCCCGTTTCAACACTTGCTCGAAGTACGCGACCAAGTCGCGTGCCTCGAACGCTGCCGCAATCACCTGCGGCCGGGCGGGCGGCTGATCCTCGACGTGTTCCAAACTGACGCCGAGCGCATGCATGATCCGGTGCACATGCGCGAATCGCCGCTCATCGAATACAAAAGCCATGACGGCAAGCTGGTACGAATCAGCGAGCGCGTGGCCGCGTTTCACCGCGCGGAGCAACGCAACGACGTGGAAATGATTTACACCATCGAGCATCCCGGCGGAAAGAAGGAGCGTCTTGTGTTTGCCTGGGCTTTGCGCTATTTCTTCCGCTACGAGGTCGAGCACCTGCTCGCGCGCTCGGGGTTCCGTATCTCCGCCGAGTATGGTGATTTCGATCACTCGCCTATCCGCGACAATTCCCCAGAAATGATCTTCGTCGCCGAATCGGGCTGGTGAGGTCCTGACCAGCAGCAATTCCCGCAAAAAGCGCTACTTGTGTTTGGCGTGGAAGACGCCGTTGGGCTGGTTGAAAACGGCTTCCGTGACTTTGCCGGATGAGTCCATTTGAAAGTCCACGCTGAAACCCGGCATGCCCTTCAGGTCAAACGACAATTCCTTCCGAGGAATCAGCTCATACTGAGGCTGGCCGGGCACGGTCAGGCGCAGAACGTCGCCAACCACCGCAAACGTAACGGTTAACTCGTTGAGAAGGTAATCTCCGGCAAGTTTCTGCAACGCATCCTTGGAGATTTTTTCGGGCGCCCGGGCGAAAGTAATGTCTTCGTCAAGCGAGGGCTCAAGCGCGGCGGCGACGTGATCGATATCTCCCTTTTTGTTCATCTCAAATTGGAATTTTTCGCCAGCTGCGACGCTGTCGCTCTCTTCCGGAACTTGAAACACGTCGTAGTGATAGTGCTCGAGGGGATAAGGGCCGAGTTTGTTGAGGCTCAGTTCGAGCGCGTCGCCCTTTACGGCGACTTTGATGCTCCCATAACCCGGGTTCTGATATTCACCGGCGTAGTCCGCAAGACTGTGCGAGGGGTGCGTGCCGGTTTTGCGGTCCGTGGGCTTGTTCTTCTTGGCTTCCTCTTCCTGTTTCTTGCCCTTCGCTTCGAGGTCCTTGAAGCGATCAAACCAGGGCATGGGATCGAGCCCCAGCAGCCGGTCGTATACGTTGTACGCAAGGACCTCCGGCGTTTGTCCGTTAGGAAGATTCGTGAGAATCACGACGCCCATGTGATCGTCGGGAAGCATGGAGAGCAGCGCGTAAAAACCGTCGACGCCTCCGTTATGCCAGACCAGATTGTGCCCGCGATATGAGGTGGCCACCCAGGCCAGGCCGTAACTGAAATGCCCCAGCCCGGGCAGGCTGAAGGCAGGCGGCAGGTCGGGAACGGCGGTTTGCGGGCTGTGCATTTCGCGCAGGTCGCTTTCGGCGATGATTTGTTTGCCTTCGTACTTGCCGTCGCCGAGCTGAAAAACCAAATAGTGTGACATGTCGTCAACGCTGGAATTGATGGAGCCCGCGGGTCCAATCGCGTCGATGTTGTGGTACGGAACCTTAGTGACCACGTCTTTTTTCAATTCGTAAGGAAGCGCGTGGTCGTCGGTTTTTTCGATGTCGGTGACGGATAGATTGGAATGAGACATTCCCAGCGGCGCGAAGATCTTTTGGCGAATGGCGCCTTCCCAACCGAGGCCGGTGAGCTTTCCTTCGAGGTAGCCCATGGTCATGACCGTGAGATTGTTGTACTGGTAGGCGCTGCGAAAGCCTTTGTTGGGCTTGAGATAGCGGACGCGGCCGACCAGGTCTTGACGGCTGAAGTCCGAGGAATACCAGACGAGGTCGTGGCGCGGGAGTCCGGTGCGATGCGAGAAAAGGTCGCGCGGAGTGGCCTCCTGGCTCGCGACGGGATCGTTCATCTGAAATTCGGGAAGATAGCTGCGGACCGGCTGGTCCCAATCCACTTTGCCTTCGTTTTTGAGAATGGCAAAGGTGAGAGCCGTGAAGGATTTGGAGATGGAGCCGATCGGGAAAAGCGTGGCGGTGGTGACAGGAAGCTTGTTCTCCACGTCGCGATATCCATAGCCCTTGGCGTAGATGACTTTTCCATTTTGCACCACGGCGACGGCTACGCCCGGAACTTTCCATTGCTTCATGGCGTCGCCGGCTAGGTCGTCAAGCCCTTGCAGCCTGGAAGCGGGTGGGGTTGCTGATGCGGATGCCGCAGACTTCTTCTTGGAATTCTGGGCAAAGCTGGACGAAGCCAGGAATGCCACAGACAAAAACACTACCAGGGCTGGTTTCCGCATGGTCTTCCTTTCCGTCATGCCGATTATGTTTAGAATTCGAGACGCAGGCCGAACTGTCCTTCGCGGCCCGGCAGATATTCTGCAACGCTGCCGAAAATGGGTTCTCCGGGGTTCAGCGGCGTGTGATTCTGGTTGATGTTTATGGCCGCCGGATTGGCGCTGTTAAAGAGGTTGAAGAATTCAAACATGCCTTGAAGATTCACGCGTTCGTTGATGCGAAAAGTCTTCGCGATGCGCATATCCATGTTCACGAAACGAGGCGCCTGGAATGCGTTGCGGCCCGTTTTCAGGTCGCGACCGTTAAAGTTATTGTTGCCGTCCTGATCGAGAGGCACGAGCGCGCTTTGCGTGTAGCGGAAGCCGCTTTGGCCGCGGAAGAGACTGCTGAACTGAATCTTCCAGGGAAGATCCAAGAGCCCATGGGCCTCAAAAGTATTGCGCAAGGCAAAGTCTGAAGAACCCTTATCGAGCAAGGCGCCATTGTAAAAGACGCCCGCCTTGGGCACGTAGTTGCCATTGCAAGCGGTGAAGGAAGATGTGGCATTCGTAGCGCCGCCGGCGCAAATCACCTTGCCGGTGGTGGGATCCGTAATCCCCGGATCGGTGACTACCGGAGGCGTGCCGCGAAAACTATCTGTGGGAAAGCCGTTTCCGCCACCGATGGCGCTTGTGCCGAGATTGGAGTTAAGCGCGTCATCGTTCTCGGACACATAGGCGTAGCTGCCACCCAACGTAAACCGCTTACTCATTCGCTTTTGGAAAGAGAGGACTCCGGCATCGTATCTGCCGCCATACCACGGTCCGAAGCCGTTCGTCTGTACGAGGTTCCCGCCACTGTTGTCGAGCCGCGCAGCAAACGGCAGATTCGTTTCGCGAACGCCCAGGATGTTGATGATGTCCTTGTGGTAGTAGTCCAGGGAGACGACCCAATCATTGCTAAGCTGGCGCTGAACACCGAGAGTGTAGCTGCGGGTGTAAGGGGTCGAAAAACTGGGATCGACGGTCACCGGGAAGTTGCCGGGCTGGGAAACGTTGAACGAAAGAGTGCCAAAGGGTCCCCAGAACCAGAAGTTGTTAGGCGCGCCAATGGCCGCATCCGCAGCGGTTAAGAAAGCGCTTGGACTCAGGCCGGACAATTGTTGGACATTCCCCACGTTTACGACGGAATTCGCGGGAATCGGTGTGGTTCCGACGTTGCTGAGGTGATCTACGCCGAATTGGGAAGGTTCGCCCGGGAACCCCTTGAAAAAAGCACCTGGTGGAATGCAAAAGTCGGGCTGGGTCACGAGCTGCGCGTCGGTTCTGGTTTGCGAAAGGCACAAGCCAAAGAGCGCGGGCGCGATGGTCGGAACGCCATAAAAGAGGCGCGGGAAAGAAAGCGGTTGACTCTCACGGATATCGGCGCCACCAAAGCCCGGAATATCCCGAACGAGGCCCATGCGGAAATGGTCGTAGAACAGGCCAAAGCTGCCCCGGACAACCGTTTTCGGCGTCGCCGACCAGGCAAAGCCAACGCGCGGTGAGACATTGTCTGTTTTCTTGAAAGCCGAGTCGTAGTCCCAGCGCACGCCGCCATTGATCGTCAGGTTACGAAGCACTTTCCAATCGTCCTGCAGCCACAAACCATCGAAGTTGTTGCGCAATTTGATCTGGTTCGCTTGAGGAGCGAGACCGCCGATGGTAAGCAGGAGAAAAAAGCCGGAATTAATGGGACCGAACTGTTGATAGTCCGGCTGGGTGGCAAAGAGCTGGTCATTCACGCCGCTGGCTTCCACCCCATCCACGTGAGTGCGTTCAAAGTCCCAGCCAGTCTTGACGGCGTGCCGACCGACTGTTTTGGCGAGGCTGGCGCCAAAGATGCCGTACTTTTGCTCAACGTTAGAGGGGGTAAAGGTGGCGCCGTAACTGAATTGCCCTTGGTCGCCGAAGATACCGTAGGGCCCACTAGGCACGCCAGCGGTGGAACTGCTATACCCGCTGAAGAGATTAAAGAGCGTGTTGGGCCCGGCTTGCGGATGTGCCGGACTAGCTAGAGTTGGCTCGTCGCGATACTGGCCGCGGAGGCTGAGAATGAAGGGGCTGGCGGAGCCAAACGTCACAGTGTCGCTGAAGCCAAGAAAAAGATTGCGGTCGCCGAGATTGGTGCGCGTGGAAGGGAGCGCCGTGTAGGCAGAAAGCGGATTCGTGCTGTTGACGTGGACGTTGGTGTAATTCATTTGCTCGGTGATATGGTGATTGCCGAGAATCTGGTCAAATTTCACAAACGCGCGGGCTTCGCGGTCGGTGGTGGGTTCGTTGTAGCTTTCCTCGCTGTTGATGAGGAACTGCGGGGTATTTTGCGGAGGAATGAAATTTAGTTGGCGATTTTCGTGAATGCCTTCCGCGGAGCCGAACCAGAACGCTTTGTCGTGTACCATAGCGCCGCCGCCGGCAAGGTCGTAGTCCCAACGCAAGAGATAAGGGACATTGCTGTTGTTCGGAATGTCCGAACTGTCGAAGGCGCTATTGCGGTGGAAGACGGAAGCAAGACCGTGCGGGCTATTGGTCCCGGATTTGGTGATGACATTGACTACGCCGCCGGAAGCATGCCCGAACTCCGCTTTGTAGCCGGTGGTGATGACTTGGAATTCGGCGATGGTGTCCTGATTGAACTGCGCGGCGGGGCCGCCCGCGAGCTCGTTTTGGTTCGAGTGACCATCGATTAAGAAGCCCGTGTTGTTGGCACGCTCGCCGAGCACCGGCGTGGCGTTATCGCTTCCAATGTCTTCCTGGCGGTTGATCGCCACACCAGGAACAAGTTGCATCAAGTCGAGATAGTTTCGTCCGTTGAGCGGCATGTCCACGATCTGGCTGGGAACAATTGTTGTGCCTTCCGAGGAGGAGGTCGTCTCAAGAAGAGGGATTTCCGCGGAGACTTCCACCCTTTGCTGAACGGTGCCGACTTCGAGAGACGCGTTGAACTTGACGGTACGATTCAAGGTGATTTCGAGGCCCCTGAAAACTTGCGTGCTAAACCCGTCGTGAGAAACCGTTACGGTATAAATGCCCGGTGGTAACAGGGCCATCTGATAGTTTCCGTTCGCATCTGTAGTGGTCTTCTTGCTGACGGCCAGCGTGTCTGCCGTGACTCTGACCTCCGCGCCGGAAATCGCCAGGCCTTGATGGTCTGTAATGGTTCCCTCAAGCGTAGACGTGGTCTGTGCGCGCAGTGCCGGCGGCAAAAGGGCGATTCCTAAAAGGAGACTGAGGATCAGCCGCCAAGGCCATTTTGAAAGCGACAATTCGCGCGCTGAGGAACTATAAAAAGCAAAGCTGGAGCGATACATGCAAGCCTCCCACCCCAAGGTTGGCGTTCCTAGGCCATTTATGAGACCCGCTGTCCCACCCAGGCACACTCAGGACCTTATGCAACAGATGATGCAAGGGACCTACAGTCCCTG
>DATFSR010000105.1:0-42623 GCA_035262505.1 Candidatus Acidiferrum sp.
CCTCTGTATGCGAGGGTTTTCTGGATCACCGAGTGGCTCGGTGTGTTAGCGGGCTGCGCCGTTGTGTTTGAGATTTATCGAGTAGGGCTGCGCGCCTATCCCGGGACAGCCCGTTTGGCGCGCAACCTACTCGGATTTGTTTTTCTACTTGCGGTCGCAAAAGCCGCCATTGAAACCGGAAACAACCCGCTGTGGTGGTCCACGGCCTCGACGCTGGACTTGGAACTTGCTTTGCGCGTGGTTCAAGCGCTCGCTCTGCTAGCCCTGGTGGTTTTGTTTCTGTTCTACTCGATTCCGTTTGGAAAAAATCTTCGCGGCATTTTGCTGGGGTACGGGCTGTTCTTGGGAGAAAGCGTGGTGTGGCTATCCTTTGCGCCCAGAAACTGGGCGAACTTTCGGGCCTTCTGGTCGCCCATCCATGCGGGGTTCTATTCCGTGGTTCTCCTGGTTTGGGCGTTGCATCTGTGGTCGTACGTTCCCAACCCTGAGCCAAAAACTGCGGTACGCCTGGAAGAGCAGTATCAAAGAATGGCAGCGTCCACGAGCCGAAAGCTGCAGGAAGCGCGCGGCTATCTGGCCAAGGCGGCACGGCCGTGATCGGCACGACGGGCGCTCTCGTCGCGGCGGCAGCGCTGCTGCTGTTGCTCATTGCATGGACTCGTGCGGACAAAGCTCTGCGCGATTTGCCCTTTGGTTCAGAAGCGTGGACATCCGGTCTTGAGGAAGGTGCGGAGCTGGAAGCGTGCCCTCCGGAATTTGTGTCGCAGATCTTCTCAAGCGGAGACTTGGCCTACGTTGAGCGGCTTGATTCCCGGGAACTGGAGCGACAGTTTCACCACGAAAGGGATGGAGTGGCGCTGCTCTGGGTGCGGCAAACGTCGGCTGCGGTTCAGCGAATCATGCGACGTCATGTAGAAGCGAGCCGGCGGAGCCGAGACATCGACTTCATGACCGAAGCCAGGATTTTTCTTCAGTATGCCCGGCTCCGGGCAGCCTGCGCGCTTATGTTTGCTGGCATTGGGTTGGCGGGCGCACAGCGGGTGCGGGGCGTGGCGTTGTATGCCGACCAGCTAACGCAGCGCATCAGCCAAGTTGCAAGAGAATTCGATGCGGGCTTGCGCGCGAGAGAGATGAAAGACGCGCGACCGTCGTAAAGGTGCCAGGCGCGCCTGAGGGTAGCGGGAGGAGCGGATTGTGAGCGCAGAAGTCAAACTGATGCCGCTCCAACAAGCTTACGACGATCTACTGAACCGCAGCCTGTCGCGGATTCCCTCCGAACTTGGGCGTCTGATCTACCTCGCGTCCACACGGGAATACAACACGGGACATTATTACCACCAAGGCCTGGCGGACCGATTTGGCCCGGAGGCCGCGCAAAAAGCCCTGGAGATCGCGCACCGGCAAACGTTTTACAAGGTTTCGGCGTGCGCACTGGAGGACTTGGTCGAGGAACTTGAAAGGTATCTCGCATCCACGAAGGAAGAGCCGCTAGAGTGCTTGAACGCCTGGCAAAAGCTGGAACCGTACCGCATCGCCGTCCCCGCAGATGTCAACGGGACCGTAGCGCGCCTGTTCACTTCCAACCTCAGACTCGCTTTGGCAATTTTGCGTTTCCGGCAGGGCCAGAATCGACAGACTCGGTAAGCCGCATGGCCACAGCTGTTACCTGCCCGACAATCTCGGCTTCTTTCCCATACCTGAATTTGCGGGCACTCACTGGCGACAGCGGGTGAGGCAGCAAAAGCAGCTGGTCGTCCAGCAGGTCACACCAAGAACAGGCATATCCGTCGCGCAACTCAATGAAATAAATGGGGCGGTCAAATTCTGTGCGCCAGCGAAGGGGCTGGACTCTTCGCACGCGTGAATCAATCTGGACGAAGGAACCTGGCCGCAGAAGAGGATAGAGCGTGAAGTCCTGGAGCCCGATGTAACCGTACTGGCTGTGCCGGATATCCAGATGCTGGATCAAGGCAATCGGAACTTCTCCCCAAAGTTCGACCATGCGCGCCAGAAGATTGGTGTTGTCGACGTCGAAAGACCTGTCGAAGCGGACGGGGAACGAAACAGTGCGGTCGGCGTCGTACACTTCGAGGGTGGTCAAGTGCGTTTGCGGCAAGCGGGAAGTGATTTGATGAAGGCTCAGTTTTTGCAAGTCGAGACCATAAAGGCAGAGAAGGTCGGTAAATTTCAGCCGGTAGATCGCGCTTAAGCTGTAAAGCTTGAAAATACTGGGCACGGAATTGGAATTTTCAATTTGCGTGAGCCAGGCGTTGGAAATCTGGAATTCGGGATTTTCCTGCGTTTCCGCAATTTTCTGGCTCAGTTCGGCGACGTCGCGCGTGGTGATGCCGAGGCGTGCGCGCAAATCCTTGAGCACTTCATTGGGGGGCTGCGAACTCATGGAGTGCCCATAGTATCGCAAGGACACGGGACATGGAGCAATATCGCAACCTCGAAGTCTTCTGCGGGCCAGCTTCCAGTTCTTATGCCAGGGGTTCCGAGGGCAAAGCGCCCGTTGATTAGAAGCCTGGGGGGTGATACGAGGCAGCGGCGAAGGCGCGCTCGAGCGCGATGCCAACGCGGCAGACCGTGCCCTCGTCGAACAGACGGCCAATCAAAGTGACCCCGTGGGGAACGCGGCGCGGCGGAGAGAATTTCGGCAAGGGATTCCTTGGGTCCGGCGCCCAGTCCGAGCGCGCCTCACTGACTTCAACGAAACCGGCGCGAAGCGTGAGTGAAGGGTGTCCGGTGTTGTTGCTGATGGTGAGCATTTCGTCGCGCAGTGAAGGCACGAGGAGCAAATCCACGTCCGAGAAAATACGAGCCATTTCCTGGCAAACTTTGCGGCGAAAGCGATCGGTCTGAACAAAATCCACCGCCGATAGAAAGCGGGCCTGGCGGAAAAGGTTGGGCCAGGAATCGTGCGTCTGCATTTTGAGCTGATCGACGGCGTGATTCAGAGTGATTTCCTCAAAAGAAGCGGCGCCTTCGGCGAAGAGATTGAGATTGAGTGTGCCGTACGGCCAGTCCGGCAGAAAAACCTCGACGGGCCGCATGCCGAGTTTTTCTACGGTTTCGAGGGCGGCGCGGTCGACGTCCGTGGCGGGAGGCTGCTTCATCCAGTTGGAAAAGTACCCGACGCGAAGCCCTTTGGTGGAAGCGTCGGAGTCGAAGTCGAGGTGGCTCGAAACGCTGGAAACATCTCGAGCGTCCGGGCCGGTGATAGCTTGTAGAACGAGGATGGCGTCTTCGACGGAGCGAGTCATGGGGCCGAGTTTGTCAAGCGACCAGCAAAGCGTCATCGCACCAGTACGCGGGACGCGGCCGTAGGTAGGGCGAAGGCCCGTGACGCCGCAGCGCATGCTGGGACTGACGATGCTGCCACCCGTTTCGCTTCCAATGGAAAAACCTACGAGCCCAGCGGCAGTGGCAGCGCCGGGGCCAGCGCTCGAGCCGGAAGCGCCTTCTTCGAGCAGCCAGGGATTCATGGTTTGCCCGCCGAACCAAATGTCGTTGAGCGCGAGGGCGCCGAGGCTTAATTTCGCGATGAGAACGGCACCTGCATCGTGAAGACGCTGGACAACGGTAGCGTCTCGCGCGGGAATGCGATTGCGAAAAGGCTCGGCGCCGTAAGTGGTGGGAATGCCCGCCGTGTCTAGAAGATCTTTGCCGCCCCAGGGAATGCCGTGGAGAGGGCCGCGATATTTTCCGGCAGCGATTTCGGCGTCGGCCTTTTTTGCTTGTGTCAGGGCGAGATCGCGCGTCAGGGTAATGACGCAACGGAGCTTCGAATCGAATTGCTCAATGCGATTGAGGTAGATGTGCGTGAGTCGCTCGGAGGTGAGCTGGCGCTGCTCGATCCAGCGGGAGAGCTTGGTTACTGGGGCATAGGCGATTTCGGCATCGCTCGAAGGAAGCGCGCCGGGATCGGAGTTCGTGCGGACGAACCGGTCTTGTTGCGCGGCGGCTTGCTGCCCGGGGAGCACGGAATCGTAACGTGAAAAAGGAGCCAGCGTGGATTCCAGCGCGACGTTGCGAGGACCGGTGCGCCTCTCAAGCAGAGCGGCCATGTCCACGCGCCAGGAATGGGCGGCCTGGGTGCGCTCGGCGGGAGTGAATTGAGCGCGCGCAAGTTTCTCGGCTTCAGCAAAAGTGGCCGGAGTAACCTCAGGCCCGACGGCCGGGCCGGTACCGAACGCCGAAGGCGCTCCGGGCGGAAGCTGCGAAGGTTCCTGGGCCTCGGCGTTTCGCGAAACCGCGGCTCCAAGAAATCCAAGCGACATTTGCGCGAGGAATTGCCTGCGGGGATTTGGCATGAGCCCTCCGGGAAGAAGCGGAAGCATTGTATCCGAGTCCTGAAGATAGAGCAGAACCGAGAAACTTTCTCGTCAGGAACGATTGGTGTCAGGAGCGGAACAGGACGGATTCGCGCTGAAACATCTTGATAGCCATGAAGAGCGCGACTGCGGCGTAGGCACATGTGGACGCAAAAATGATTGCGATGTAGTTCCAGTGATATGTGCCGATGACCAGTTCCTTACAAAGCAGGCTCACGTTGAGGACGGGGACGAGCGCGAGCTTTAGGTTGAGCTCGACTCCGGGGAGCATCGCGGCTATCGCTGGAAGAATAATGATAAAAATGAGAGGCGTGATGTAGCTCTGAGCTTCCTTGTAGCTTTTCGCGAAAGAGGCGATGGTAAGGAGGACGGAAGCGAAAAGAACCGCGAGTGGAACCGCCATGATAAAGACGGATAGAGCCGCCCCGAATCCGATGTGCAGGGCGGTGTCAGACTCGCTGGCCTGAATGGGTTTGGTATGCAGCGCATTGACCAACGCAAACGAAACTCCCATGGAAACAACGGAAAGCGCTGCGGTAACAAGCGCGGTGGTAAGGACCAGCAAGAATTTTCCGAGCACGAGATGCGCGCGCGAAACGGGGCTGGAGAGAATGGTCTCCATAGTGCCGCGTTCTTTCTCGCCGGCGGTAAGGTCCATCGCCGGATGCATTCCGCCGTTGAAGCACAAAAACACGACAATGTAGGCGATGAACCCGCCGAAGAAGAGAGCGCCACCGGACTTCTCCGGTGGAGCAACGTTGTGAGGCTTGATTTCGAATGGTTTCAGGACGGTGACGGGCAGGTTCCTCGCAGCCAGCCGGTCTTTCACGACGGAGTCGCGATAATCGGTGAAGAATTTTTCCACTTTGTCCTTGGCAGTCTCCGACTTAAGGTCGCCTTCGTAGTCGTGGATCAGGACACTTTGTTCTTTCTGTTCCGCAAGGTTTTTCTCAAAGTCTGCGGGAATTTCGACGACCACGGGTACCTGCTTGTTAACAACCTGCTCTTTCCAATCCGGCTCCAGGGAAACAATTTGGATCTTCGGCACTTTTTTCAACCCCTCGAGAACGACAGGCGAGTTTTCACCCCCGATGACCATGACTTTTGGAGTTTCTTCTTTGGCTTTTCCAATCAGCGCGGCAATGGCCGCGCCAAACCCTACGCTAAACACAGGGAAAATCAGCAGGGGTACGACGATCATGGTGATAAGCGTGCGGCGGTCGCGGAGCGCTTCGGTCAGTTCTTTCCTATAGACGATGCCAATGTTACGCACAGACATTTCAGTGGGCCTCCGCGGGAACGTAATGAGGTGCGACGACCTTGACGAAGATTTCCTCGAGATCGTTTTCAGAATATTTTTGGCGAAGCTCACCGAGCGAGCCTTCCGCGAGCAGTTTTCCGGACTGGATGATGCCGATCGTGTCACAGAGCTTCTCGACTTCGCTCATGACATGGGTCGAAAAGATGACCGTCTTTCCGCGGTCGCGACATTCGCGGATGAAGGCCGTGATGGTGCGTGCGGTCATCACATCGAGGCCAAGCGTGGGCTCGTCGAAAATCATGACGGGCGGATCGTGCACCAAAGTGCGGGCAATCGAGGTTTTCTGCTTCATTCCCGTGGAGAGCTTGTCACAGCGGCGGTCGCGGAAACCGTTCATGTCCAGGCGGCTGAAAATGTCGTCAACGCGCCTTTTGAGGGTGGGCTCATCGAGCCCGTTCAGGCGGCCGAAATACTCGACGAGTTCCTGTGCCGATAGGCGCGGGTACAGGGCAGTGGCGGTCGAGAGGAAGCCCACATTGGCACGCACTTTTTCGGGTTGGTCAACGACGTCGTACCCGCAGACCACGGCAGTGCCGTCGGTTGGCTCCAGGATGGTCGCGAGCATGCGAAGGGTGGTGGTTTTGCCAGCCCCGTTGGCGCCGAGCAAGCCATAGATTTTGCCCGGTTGGCAGGTGAAACTGACGTGATCCACCGCGCGGATTTCGCCGCGCTTTTTGTCTTGAAACCGTTTGGACAGGCCACGAGCTTCAATCATTGGCATCCCCGTTTTAGAAGATCGAATTGCAGGCCACAGAGCGTTCAGACTGTACTACGCAAGAGACCCAGGAATATTGCAGGACGAAAGCTAGGAACTAGGGCGATTAACCTTTGTGACAGGCGGGGCACTGCTTGGCATCAAATTTATCGGGAGTTACTCGGAACATGTTGTTGCACTGGATGCAGACCCGGTGGAGAACCGAACTCGAGACGGGCTTCAGCTTGGGCGAACCCTTGGAAACGGAAGGACTGCCTTTGGGGCTAACCGTCTCGGCGGCCATAGCCCCATAGTAGCATGCGGGAAACGGTCATCCAAACTGTCGGCATCCCTGTCCTGGACCGAGGCATCTGCCTATATGTGGGATGCGACATACGTGCGGGTTCTCGTGTTCATCAGAATGGAAGGTATGTTTACCTAGGGCATGAAGCATGGAGAAAGCCGCGCAGGCCTTGCTAGAAATGAAGTATCTTGGAACCTTCCAGGTAAGGGCCAGGGCTAGCCACCAACAATTGGGGATTGTTTTCCGAGGGGGAAAGAGTTCTACGCCCGGGAGTGTCAGGGGCGTGGATGCACGGGATAAGGACTGATGGATCGAAAGCTGCGAAACCGGATTCTGCTCTACCTGCTTCTGGCGGGAGTGCTGGCGTATGCGGGGATCCGGTTGAGCGAGCGCAAGCCGGCGCCGAAGATCTCGGCGGTAACCCCGGTACGTGAAAATCTGATCTCGTCCATCAGCAGCAATGGCAAGGTCGAGCCGATCTTCCCGTCCGTCATGCGCGCGCAATTGGATACGCTCGTTGAGAAGGTGAATGTCAGCGAAGGACAGCAAGTGAAAAAAGGCCAGTTGCTGATGGAGTTGGATGTAAAGGACGCCGCGGCCCAGCTTGCCGGGACGCGCGCGAAATTGCTGCAAGCCGAGGACGATTTTCGCGCAGCCAGAGGCGGCGGTAGGCCCGATGAGGTGGCGAAGGTGTTAGGCGACTTAGCGAAGGCCCAGGCGAGCCGCGACCAATTGCAGAAGAATCACGACGCACTGATGCATCTGATCGAGAAACAAGCCGCGACGCGCGAGGAATTAGCCGCCAACGATTTGAAGTTGACGGACGCGCAGGCGGAAGTGACGCGCCT
Organism: Candidatus Acidiferrum sp.; assembly: GCA_035262505.1. Classification (GTDB taxonomy): domain Bacteria; phylum Acidobacteriota; class Terriglobia; order Acidiferrales; family UBA7541; genus Acidiferrum. The sequence continues at coordinate 7,505 of DATFSR010000105.1, forward strand.
CACCGCCGCCAAGCTGGAATTCGAGCGCAACGTGAAGCTGGACGCAGACAGCTCGGCGCTGAAAGTGGACCAGCTGAAAAACGAAGTGGCCGCGCTGGAGGAAAAAGTCCGCCAAGGGCGAGTCGTCGCCCCCGCCGATGAGACCGTATATTCGCTGGGGCGAAACGAGAAATCGGAGCCGCTGAAGGCCGGCGACTACGTGAAAGTGGGTGACTTACTGGCGGAAATGGCGGATCTGCACAAGGTGCGCGTGCGCGCGTTCATCGATGAGCCGGATCTGGGCGGCCTCGAAGAAAATGAGCCCGTAAAAATCACCTGGGATGCGCTGCCAAACAAAACCTGGCTGGGGAAGACCGAGAGCGTTCCCAAACAAGTGGTACAGCGAAATACGCGGAGCGTGGGCGAATTGCTGTGTTCGATCAACAACGACAAGCTGGAGCTGCTGCCAAATATCAACGTGAACGTCAGGATCAATTCGAAAGAGCGGCTCGGGGTGCTGTCCGTGCCGCGAGGGGCGGTCGAGGCCGAAGGCGGGCGGCGCTATGTGTACGTAGTGAAACCGAACCAACTGGGCCAGCTTGGCGTGGGCAAATCCACACTGGAAAAGCGCGAAATCCACGTGGGGATTGCAGATGCCACGAACTATGAAGTCACAAGCGGCCTGCAAGAAAACGAATTGGTGGCCTTGCCCGGCGACGTGGATCTGCGCGACGGTATGGATGTGATTGTCGTAAGCACTTCGGTTTCGAATTCCTAGAAAGAGCGAATGGTGAAAAGGAGCAAATTAGCGTTTGCGGCGTTGTTGCTGGGGAGCGCGACGTTTGCCGCGCCAAACGTCAAGCAGGACGCAAGCCTGGACGAGGCGCGCCAGGCTTTCGAGGCCAGCGAGTACACAAAAGCCATCCAGGCGCTCCAGAAAGCCGCGGCCAAAGAGCCCAACAACGGCGACATCCAGTTGTTGCTCGCGAAGAGTTACCTGGAGCTGCAAGAACACGACGCGGCCATTCGCAGCGCGGAAAAGGCAGTGTCGCTCGATCCCCAAAGTTCCACCTATCACGAGTGGCTCGGCAGGGCTTACGGCGAGAAGGCCGACCACGCCGGGTGGTTTTCGGCGATTTCCCTGGCCAAGAAAACCCACAAGGAGTTTGAAGCTGCCGTAAACCTCGACGGGAGGAATTTTTCGGCGCGCCAGGCGCTGATTGAGTTTGATTGCAGCGCTCCCGGAATGGTGGGCGGAGGAGAAGACAAGGCCCAGCCTCACATCAGGGAACTACTGCAGCTGGATGCCGCTGAGGGCCATTACGCCGCCGGGAATTGCCGCAGGCAAAAGAAAGACTTTGCCGTTGCCGACGAGGAGTTCACGAAAGCTTTGGAGAACCGGCCAAAATCGGCGGAGCTTATTTACGACATTGGCGACTACGCCGTAAAGCGGGGGCAGTCAGAGCAACTGTTCACCGTAGTAGAGGCAGGAGCGCGCGCAGCCCCCAACGATCTGCGAGCCAAATTTTATCGTGGAGTCGGACTGGTCTTGAAGAAGGAAAAACCAGAAGAGGCTGAGCGCTTGTTGCACGAATACGCGAAACGGGCGCCCAAGCGCAATGGCTACCCTTCTCCTGCCACGGCGCACGTTTGGCTGGGACGACTGTATGAGAACCGGGACGACGCTGAAGCGGCGAAGAAAGAACTTGAAGACGCGCTCCGGCTGGATCCAAAGAACAAAATGGCGCAGGAAGAGTTGAAGAAAACCAAGAAGGGCTAAGCGCTTTCCTGCATCACTCTCATTCGGATTCCCAAGTTGTTTTTGCGGCAATGGGCGGCGATGGATATTCGAGAGACCTTCACGGTGGCAATCGACGCGCTGCGTGCGAACAAACTGCGCGCGATGCTGACCTCGCTGGGGGTCATCATCGGAAGCGCCTCAATCGTTTTGGTGGTCACGGTTGCCCTGACGAGCCGCAAGTTCGTGCTGTCCCAGATCGAAGCGGTGGGATCCAACCTGGTGTGGGTGGAATTGGTGCAAAGGCCGGACAAAGCGCCGCCGCTCAGCTATCAAATGACACTGGAGGACATGGAGGCCGCCAAGTCTATTCCTGACGTCATTGCCGTGGCAGGAACGCGCGAAAACCCGATGACCATGACCGTGGATGGCGTCGATCGCGCAGTCAACCTGGTCGGTGTAACAGATGGTTACCAAACCATTCGGCGTCTGCTCATTGTTCGCGGGCGGTATTTTGACATTGGCGACATGGAGATGCGCAGCAAGGTCTGCCTCGTCACCACACAACTCGCGGAAAGGATTTTCGGCCAGGAAAACCCGATTGCAAGACCGATTCGCATGGGCGAGCTGACGTTTACGGTCATCGGCGTTTTTCGCGAACGCGTGGAGACCTTTGGCCTGTCCGAAATTCAAGAAAATTCCGTGTTGATCCCCTTTACGCTGATGAAGTACTACACCGGCACGGAATACCTGGGCCTGCTGGACGTGCAAGCAGACAAGGCGGAAGAAGTTCCATCCGTCCAGCGTCAGTTGGCTCGATTACTGGATAGCCGCCATCCGCCGGAAGCGGAATACAAAGTACAAACGCTAACGGCGATTCTGGGGGCGGCCCGCAATATTTCGCTCGCCTTGACCATTGTACTGATTATTATTGCCGCCATCGCGCTGCTCATCAGCGGGATCGGGATCATGAACATTATGCTGGTGACGGTGACGGAACGGACTCGCGAAATCGGCATCCGCAAGGCCATTGGCGCGGCGCGACGGGAAATCCTGTACCAATTCTTGGTGGAGTCGTTCTTGATTAGTGGCGGCGGCGCAGTGATTGGGATTCTGCTGGGAATCGCGGTACCGGTAGTGGCACAGTCTTTTTTGCCGGGGAATTTGAGGGTCCCGGTACCCGGCCTGAGCGTGGTGATCTCTTTTGTCGTGTCTTGCTCCACGGGCTTGTTCTTCGGCTATTTACCGGCAAGCCAGGCGGCGAGCCTGCAGCCCGTCGAGTCCCTGCGGTATGAGTGAGCAAAGGCATTGGACATCCGCGGACAAGGAATTTCCTAGCTGAACAAGGAGCCTGAAGATGCGACTGCTTCCAACTTTTGTCGGTGTTGCAATGCTCGCGACCTTTTGCGGAGCTGCCCGGGCACAAGAGAACCCGGTGCCTAAGCCCGCCGAAGCGGGCTCGCAGGCCGCCAGCCGCACGCCGGTTGCGATGACCCTGAAGCACGCCATCGAGCTGGCGCTCGAGAACAGCAAGGAAATTCAAGTGGCGAAGATTCAGGCTAGCGTTGCCGATCACGCCGCCCAAATCACCAAGGCACAATTCATGCCAAACCTTTACGCAGGTTCCGGAGCAGGCTACACGAACGGCATCCCGGAAACACCTGGAGGACGCGCACCTTCGGTATTCAACGTGACGTATAGCGAACAGGTTTTCAACGAGCCGTTGCGCGGACAATCGAAGGAGCAACAAGAGGAAGCAAGAGCGCAGAAAATCGCCCTGGAGGAAGCAAAGAACAGCGTGATTACGCGGACGGCCATGGCCTACCTGGAACTCGGGAAGGTGCGGCATTCGCTCGAACTGTTGCGCTCCGAACAAGACAGCGCGGAAAAGATTCTTCAGATTACGCAAGAGCGGGAAAGCCAGGGATTTGAATTGCCAGTGGAAGTCACAAAGGGTCAGTTGACCAAAGCTCGTGTGGTTCAGCGCATCCTGCAATTGGAAGAGCGGGAAGACGAGCTGGAAGTCTTTTTGAGATACCAACTAGGATTGCCGGAGACTCAGGCGATCGAAGTTACCCCGGAAGACTTGCCGGGCGAAGCAGAGCAGGCTGGCGAAAACCTGGTCGCTGCGGCGCTCACAGGCAATACCGGGTTGCGGCTCGCGGAATCCGACGTGCGCGCCAAGGAATTCCGGCTCAAAGGAGAGCGGCGCGGATATTTTCCAACGCTCGAGCTGGTTAGCATTTACAGTGTCTTGGCAAAGTTCAACAACTACTCCCAGTTCTTCAACGGTTTTCAAAGGAATAATTTCAATGCCGGCATCGATATGCACGTACCGATCTTCAGCGCACAAATAAGAGCAAACATCGGGCTGGCGCAGGTCAATCTGGATGCCGCAAGGGCCAGCCTCTCCAGCAAAAGAACGGAATTGGCCGCGGACGTGAGGCAGAAGACACGCCGGGTGCGTGAGATGGATGCGGCAAAAGAGGTGGCCCGGCTGGAACTGCAGCTCGCACAGGAAAATGTTGCCGTTCTGCAGGCGCAGTTCGGCGAAGGAAAACTGAACCTGCGCGACATGGAAAAGGCAAGGCTGGACGAGAACGACAAATGGATGGCCTACCTGGACGCCACTTTTCAGAAACAACAGGCACAACTGGAGCTCCTCAAAACAGCCGGACAACTAGACAAGGTGTGGCAGTAAGGAAAAGGCGTTGGCAGACGGCAAGCCAGCAGCATTAAAAGCGCAAGACCGCGGAATGCTGGATTCCGAGAGCTTGGGAGTGCTTCTGCAAGCGGTGCCGAAGCTGGATGCGGGATTTGCCAAGCTTCCGGAATTTGAGTCCAATGCTTCCGGAATAGAACGTCTTGCTGAAGTGCTGACCGCCACGGCGGAACGCCTGCAGGACAACTATCCTTATTTTCATCCTCTCTATGCAGGACAAATGCTGAAGCCGCCACATCCCGTCGCGCGGCTGGCCTACGCGCTTGCGATGTGGATCAATCCCAATAACCATGCCTTGGATGGCGGCCGCGCAACTTCCGCAATGGAAAAAGAAGCCGTCGCTGGAATTGCCGGTATGTTCGGCTGGACGGATTTTCTAGGGCACCTCTGCGGCGGCGGCACGATGGCCAATCTCGAGGCCATCTGGGTTGCCGGGCAACTCCATCCCGGAAAAAAGATATTGGCTAGCGAGCAGGCACATTACACGCACGGAAGAATCAGCGGAGTGCTGCAATTGCCATTTGAAGCCGTGCCGGCCGACACGCTGGGCCGCATGGACCCGGACGCGCTCGAGAAACGGCTGGAGCGTGGGGATGTTGGAACCGTGGTGGCAACCATGGGGACAACGGCAACCGGTTCGGTGGATCCGCTTCCCCACATTCTCGCTTTGCGCGAGAAACACGGATTCCGCATTCATGCCGACGCTGCCTATGGCGGATATTTTGTCCTGACAGAAAACCTCGGCGCGGAGACCAAACACGCATTTACCCAGATTGGCGAAGCAGATTCTCTGGTCATCGATCCGCACAAGCATGGCTTACAGCCTTACGGGTGCGGATGTGTCTTGTTTCGCGATCCAGGTGTGGGGCGGCTCTATAAGCACGATTCGCCTTACACGTATTTCAGTTCGGCGGAGCTGCATCTGGGAGAGATCAGTTTGGAATGTTCGAGACCCGGTGCCTCGGCCGCCGCCCTTTGGGCGACACAAAAGCTCCTGCCGCTTACCAGGGGCGGACCGTTTGCCCAAGGCCTGGAGCGTGGAAGGAAGGCGGCGATGGCGCTCTTCGAAAGGCTGAGGAAGGATTCTCGCTTTGTGACAGCGTTTGCTCCCGAATTGGACATTCTTGTTTTCGCTCCCCGCGCAAGCAGCGTGCGTGAATCTTCCGCGCTGAGCCGGAAGATCTTTGAAGCCGCGGCCAGGCACGATTTACATCTAGCCGTGGCGGAGTTGCCCATTTATTTCTGGGAGTCCAACCTCGCCGGGATGAAGCCCGACCGCGAAACGCTTACCTGTCTCCGTTCCGTGTTAATGAAACCAGAGCATCTCGAGTGGGTGGACCGCATCTGGGAATTACTCGCTGAGGCAACTTCGGAGGTCCTCGCGGGCAAAACCGCGGCCCCAGAGTAGAAGCGAAATGCCAAGTCCAGCTTCAAGCGAGGCGCGAGAGCGCGCCTGTAACTCATACTTGGTATGGGAGTTGGAGTTGCACCTCCGGTTAACACGTGTTCCGAGAAACATTTGAGGCCATGCAACAAAGTCGGGTACACTGGTATCGAAGCATCGGGCGCTCGGTCGTGTGTTATCGAAGCCCTGGCGGGCTATGGCCTGGATGCTAGCCCAGAAGATCTGCACCGACAAATTGACTTGGGAACACTGAGGGTGATGAATGCCGGAAGTGATGAAGACTTTGTTGCTGAACCCGCCAAGTTTTGAGAACTTCGACGGCGGGGCCAGCTCGCGGTGGCCCGCGACGCGCGAGATTGAATCCTACTGGTATCCCGTTTGGCTGACCTATCCCGCCGGCATGATTCCGGGAAGCCGCTTGCTCGATGCCTCCCCCCACAAAGTGAACTGGCAGCAAACGGTTGAAATCTGCAAAAACTACGAGTTCCTGGTTCTTTTCACTTCGACGGTGGGTCTGCAAAGCGACATCAAGCTCATTCGAAAAATCAAAGAAGCCAATCCGGGAATGAAAATTGCCTTTGTGGGGCCGCACGGGCACATCAAACCGGACGAAACGCTGAAATCCAGCGAAGACATCGATTTCGTTACGCGCGGTGAATTCGACCACTCGGTGACCGAGTACGCACACGGTCGGCCGCTCAGCGAGATTCCCGGCGCGAGCTACTGCAAAGACGGAAAGATCGTGCACAACCCCGAACGCCCGCAACTGCACACCGAAGAATTGGACGCGTTGCCGTTTGCGTCGGATATCTACAAGCGCGATTTAGAAATTGAGCGCTACAACGTGCCCTTCCTTTTGCACCCCTTCATTTCGTTTTACACGACCCGCGGTTGTCCGGCTCTTTGCACCTTCTGCATGTGGCCGCAGACGATTTCCGGCCATGCCTGGCGGACGCGTTCCACTGACAACGTAGCGCGGGAGGTTCACCAGGCGCTCGAATATTTCCCGCAGATGAAAGAGATTTTCTTCGACGACGACACGTTCAACATCCGCAAGGACCGCGTGATCGAGTTGTGCGCCAAGTTCAAGCCGCTGAAGTTTCGCTGGTCTTCGACGGCGCGTGTGCATAGTGATGAAGAAACCGTCCGGGCGATGGCGGAGTCCGGAGCTCGCCTGTTCATCGTGGGATTTGAATCCGGCGACGCGCAGATCCTGAAGAATATCAAGAAGGGCGCCACGCTCGAGATGGCGCGCAACTTCCGCAAACACTGTCGCAAATACGGAATCAAGGTGCATGGCGACTTTATCATCGGACTTCCGGGCGAGACGAAAGAAACCATTCAGAAGACCATCGACTTCGCCAAGGAACTGGATTGCGAGACCATTCAGGTTTCCCTGGCGCATGCCATGCCAGGAACTGAACTTCATGACAGCATGGCAGCGCAAGGTTTCCTCAAGGTGGAGGCGCTCGCAGATTCGGGCGGCCACCAGCTTCCCCACATCGAGTACCCGCATCTGTCGAAAGTGGAAATGATGAACGGAGTGAACCGCTTCTATGACGAGTATTATTTCCGGCCACGAGTGGTCTGGCGCATCGTCAAAGAAGCATTGTGGGACAGCCACGAGCGCAAGCGGCTTTATGCCGAAGCGACGGAATTTCTAAAGCTCCGCGCAGAGCGCTTGAATTGGGCCCGCAAAGGCGGCGACGAATACAATAAGCCCATGGTTTCCGTCCCCGGCGCGAGTTCCGCCTCCGGAAACGATTAGCTTCCCCAAAATGCCAAGCGAGGCAAGGCTGCGAGTCAAGACGCTGGTGATGGTCTTGGCCATGGTCGTGTGCGCGAACGTAGGAGACCTGTTGCTGAAGCGCGGAATGACGCAAATCGGCGCGGTCGAGCTGACGGCGCAAGGAGTTGCGCACGCGTTTCGCCTGACCGTCACAAACGCGACCGTTTGGCTGGCTATTCTTTTCCTCATCGGATTCATGGTCAGCTACATGATGGTGCTGAGCTGGGCCGACTACAGCTACGTCATGCCGGCGGGAGCATTCGGATACGCCGTGCTCACTCTCCTGGCGGTTGTTTTTCTGCATGAATCGGTTTCTCCGCGCCGGTGGTTCGGCGTCGTGCTCATCTGTGTTGGAGTTCTTCTTGTGGGGCAAACAAAACCGAGGACGACTGAGGTTCCCACTGAGGTAGTCGCCTGATGCGGTTCATCATAGGCCTGGCAATCCTGATCCTGGGCAGCACCGGCGGCGAAATCGCCATCACCTACGGAATGAAGTCGGTCGGCGAACCAGCGCGGTTGCGGCCGCTCGCTGTGCTTCAGTTTCTGGGCCGCGCCGTGCGCAACGGGTGGTTTTGGGCTGGAGTTCCCCTGATGGCGCTGTCGTTCTACGCACTGCTGGTTGTGTTGTCCTGGGAACCGATTAGCCTGGTGATTCCTGCGTCCGCACTCAGCTATGTCGCCGGGACGTTTGGAGCGAAGTTTATTCTGGGTGAGGACGTAAGCGCTGCACGGTGGGCGGGAGTTATCCTTGTTTGCATTGGCGTCGCGCTCGTGGCGGCGGGCTGAAGCACCAATCCCTGAAACCTTCATGGCGAGTTGGCTTTCATGATCTTGCACAACGGCCTGTGGCGCGAAGTTTTGTTGCTTGTGGCGGCGGCTCCGCTTGTTTATTACCTCCTTGCAATCCTTGCGGCCTTTCGATTTTTCGGGCGAAGCCAAACACAATCGCGGGAGGACAACCCTCCTTCTGCGAGCCTCCTCAAACCTGTCCGCGGCGTGGATTTCGGCTCCTACGAAAACTTCGCGAGCTTCTGCAAACAAGACTATCCCGAGTACGAAATCCTGTTCGCGGTGAATGACGAAGACGATCCGGCGGTCCCCCTCATCCGCAAGATCATGGCGGAGTTTCCGCAAAAGCGAATTCGGTTGTTCACCAGTGCGGAAGAGCTAGGCGCGAACCGCAAAGTGAACAAACTGGCGATGCTGGCGCGCGAGGCCCAATATGACTTGCTCGTACTGACCGACGGGGATGTGCGCGTTGACCCAGGTTATCTTCGCGAAGTGGTTGCGCCTTTGCGCAACAAGAAAATCGGCGCGGTGACGTCGTTTTATCGTGCCATCGCTCAAGATCACTTAGCCGCCAAGTTGGAGGCCATCGGCGCTGCTAGCGATTTCTTTGCTGGTGTGCTGATGGCTCGATGGAAGGAAGGCATTCGCTTTGCGCTGGGCGCCTCGATCGCTACGACAAAACAATGGGTGCAAAAAATGGGCGGTTTCGAGACCATTGTGGATGCGCTCGCGGATGATTACGAATTGGCCCTGCGCATTGCCAGTGCGGGCGGAGAAATTGTTCTATCGCACGAGCCGGTCTGGACCATGTATCCCGCTGAGACCTTTCGAGGATTCTGGGACCACCAATTGCGGTGGGCGCGCACGGTTCGCTTGTGCAGGCCGTTTTCGTATTTGGGGCTGCTGTTCACCCAGGGTTTGCCCTGGACGTTGCTCGCGATTTTGCTTGCGCCCGCGTCGTGGATTGCCGGCGCCTATCTGGCTGCTTACCTCGTGCTGAGATTTGCCATGGCCTGGACCGTGGGCGTGTGGGGGCTAAGAGACGAGGTGCTCCGAAGGAACTTCTGGCTTGTCCCGGTGCGCGACGCCATTTACTTTGTGGTGTGGCTGGCGAGCTTCTGGTCAAACCGCATTCGCTGGGGTTCCATCGAATATGCGATTCAAAAGGGACGTATGGTACCCATGACCAGCCATGAAAAGTCCGCGCTCTAGCAGGCTCTTTCTCACTCCAACTAGATGGCCGCTTCGCCCCGAAGCCCTCTGCCGAAAGCCCCGAGTCCAAGTGGTCTTTTTGGGGAGCAGTTCCGCCTTCATGGTGCTTGCTGATGGCTGAAAGTCTAAAAAGCGCGGTAGAGAAGGATTCGCAATTGACAACGAAAACTTCGGATGATATCAACATTTTCTGCAAGCGGTTGCAGAAACGGGCGCTTTGCGCCAATCCGGCGCACCTGAAGGCCTCTGAACCGCTTCGTTTCTCGGGATCTATCAGCGTTTCCCGGTGGGTCCGCAGCTCTTCTGGGAGGTTAGCATGACAAGACGATCCGAGATTTCACGCCGCCAATTCGTCGGCTCGGCCATTTCCGCAGGGACGGTGGCTTCGCTGCCGCTCGGAAACCTCTCGCGATCTGGCGAAGGCAAGCCGACAGCCCCCTCCCCGGCTGCACGTTCCTCCGCAGGTCCCGATTGGAAAGACGAAGGCGTGCTAAATCTGACTAAGTCCCCCCACGCCAAGCTGCGGAATGTCCCGGTACACGCGGTGACCATCACTTCCGGCTTTTGGGCCGCGCGACGCCAGACCAACGTGGACAAGAGCATCCCCTCGATGGAAAAGTTGCTCGAGGCCAATGGCCGCATGGACAACTTCCTGCGACTGGCTGGCAAGAGCGACGCCCAGCAGCGCGGCCCGGTGTATTCGGATTCTGATGTCTACAAATGGACCGAAGCAGCGGGCTTCGCGATGCAGTCTGGCGATCGTCCCGAGTTGCGCAGGCTCACAGACAAAATCATCAAGGAAATTGTTGCGGCTCAGGAGCCAAGCGGGTACCTGAACACCTATTACGTTGGAGAACATGCCAAGGATCGCATGACGCCCGAAGTTCAACGCTGGGGCCATGAGTTGTACAACATCGGCCACCTGATCCAGGGTGCGATTGCTTACTATCGCGCCACGGGGGATACGACCTTATTGGACGCGGGAATCCATTTTGTCGATGGCTTCCTGCTCCCTAATTTCGGTCCGGGGCCGGACAAGAAACCACTCTTCTCCGGCCATCCGGAAATCGAGCTTGCACTCATTGAACTGTATCGAACCACCGGAGATAAACGTCACCTGGAGCTGGCGGGCTACCTTCTTCAAGGCGATGACCGAATCAAAGTGCCCGGTCGCGGATACGTGTACCATTTTTGTGGAATTCCATTTACTTCCCGCACGCATCTTGAAGGACACGCCGTGCGCTGCATGTACGCATGCTGTGGCGCGACCGACTACTATCTCGAAACCGGCGACCCAACCTACTGGAAGACGCTGAACACGCTCTGGGACGATCTTGTCAGCCATCAAATGTATGTGACCGGCGGGGTCGGGGCGCGCAGCAGTGGCGAAGCTTTTGGCGAGCCCTATGAGCTGCCCAATTTCACCGCCTACGGCGAGAGCTGCGCCGCCATCGGCAACATGATGTGGAACTGGCGCATGCTCGCGGCAACCGGCGAAGCGAAATATGCGGATGTCATTGAGCGCGCCCTATACAACGGGATCAACTCGGGCATGTCTCTGGATGGAACGCTGTATTGCTACCGGAATCCGCTGGGTTTCGATCCGTCGAATGGCGACCAGATCCGCAACCCTTGGTACGACACGACATGTTGCCCGCCAAACCTTGAGCGCACATTTGCTTCGCTGCCGGGCTATTTCTACAGCACCAGCGCTGACGGTTTGTACCTCCATCTTTACGACAACTCGGTCCTCGATTGGCATCTCGAAAATGGGGCGGCATTGAAAGTGCAACAGAAAACGAGTTATCCGTGGAAGGACGGAGCAGACCTCACCATCACACCCGAGAAACCAACCGAATTCACGCTGTACTTGCGGATTCCCGGATGGTCGGAGCGCACGCAGGTGATGGTCAACGGTAAGGCCGTTTCGGGAGTCACAGCAGGCCAATATCTTGCGCTGCGGCGCCGGTGGGAACCCGGCGATGCCGTGAGCGTGAAATTCGATCTTACAACGCGCACCATCGAGGCAAATCCGAGGGTCGTGGACGACTACGGCCGCGTGGCCGTGCAGCGCGGACCGATCATTTATTGCCTGGAACAACTCGACCAGCCGGAGGGAGTTGCGCTCGCGGATGTGCGCCTTGATGTAAATCAGAAATCGTCATCTCAATTTCAGGAGGAGTTTCGCGAGGGCCTGCTGGGAGGCATCGTAGTCCTGAAGTGCGCAAACGCCTTTGACGACAGGCTAGCTTCTCAGGCAGGACTATACTTCCACTATCGGCCAGCCACTTCTCAGAGAAATTCGACTACGCTTACCTTCATTCCATACTATGCCTGGGCCAACCGCGCGGCCACACCGATGCAGGTTTGGACGCCAGTTGTAAGCGCGTGATGAGCGGCTATGATCGTTGCTGCTCGGGTTTGAAATATCTCGGTGTTAGGTGATAACAGTCTCGTGAGATTGGCCCGCACCATTTTCAGGTCATTCATTAGCGTGCCCGCCTTTCAGACCTTGGTTGCTTTCCTAGCCCCGCTTCTTTCGACTGGAGCATCGTGCCCAGCACAACAAGTTCCTCAAAGTGTGCAGGCTCAAGTCTTCGCCGATCGCTCCGATGGAACTCTCCCGCGCATCTGGAACTACTTTGGTTATGACGAGCCCAACTATAGCTATGCACCAAACGGCCAGAAACTCCTCCGCGAACTGGGAGCGCTAAGCCCCGAGCCGGTATATATCCGCACTCACAATCTGTTGACGTCCGGAGACGGTTCCGCCTCGCTCAAATGGGGCTCGACGAACGTTTACAGCGAGGACGCCGCAGGAAAGCCTATCTACAGTTGGACCATTCTGGACCGCATTTTTGACACTTTTCATTTGGCTGGCGTCAAACCACTGGTGGAAATCGGCTTCATGCCCAAAGCCCTTTCCACTCATCCCGATCCTTACCGGCATAATTTCCCTCAAGGTTCGATTTACACAGGCTGGGCCTATCCGCCGATGGACTATCAGAAGTGGTCGGACCTTGTCTTTCAATTCGTCGGTCACCTTCGAACACGCTATGGTGATGCCGAGGTGAAAACGTGGCTTTGGGAGGTTTGGAACGAACCCGACATCGAATACTGGAAAGGAACCCCTGAAGAGTTCTTCAAGCTTTACGACATGAGTGTCGACGCCGTTCTCCGCGCCCTGCCTGAGGCTCGCATTGGCGGACCCGATTCGACCGGCCCTGCTTACCCAAAGGCAGCTGAGTTCCTGCGTCAGTTTCTGGAGCACTGCGCGCACCAAAAGAACTACGCTACGGGCAAGACCGGCACACGTCTGGATTTCATCAGTTTTCACCCAAAAGGTTCGCCAAAGTGGATGGGCGATCACGTGCAAATGGGTATCGCCCGCCAGCTTGCATCCGTCGAAGCGGGATTCAGAATCGTCTCCTCTTTCAAGGAGTGGCGCAACACCCCGATGATCCTCGGAGAATCAGATCCTGAAGGTTGCGCTGCGTGTTCCGCGCGAACCCATCCGCAAAACTCCTACCGAAACGGACCTCTCTATGCCGCTTACGAGGCCGAGGCCCTCTTCCACACTCTCGCGCTTGCCCGCATGGAGAACGTCGATCTTCTCGGCTCCGTGACCTGGGCGTTTGAATTCGAAGATCAGCCTTATTTCGAAGGCTTTCGCGAACTCGCCACCAACGGACTGGACAAGCCCGTCTTGAACGCGTTTCGAATGTTCGGCTTGCTGGCACGGGAGCGTGTAGCAGTTGCGTCGTCGGGTGGGTTATCAACGGAAGACATTGTCCGCGACGGCGTGCGTCGTCATCCAGAAGTCAATGCCATCGCCACCCGCCGGGATCATGAGGTGGAAATCCTGCTTTGGAATTATCACGACGAGGATCTTCCCGTCCCTGCCTCCCCCATCGACTTGACCATCACCGGGTTGCCTTCGGCGTCAACCAGCGGCTTGCTCGAACATTTCCGCGTCGATTCGAGCCACAGCAATTCTTTTGCGGCATGGAACCAGATAGGTTCACTCCAATCTCCCTCTCCCGAACAATACGAAAAACTCCAGACGGCCGGGGAGCTGCAACTCCTGGATTCACCTGCGTGGATACGCATCGAAAAAGGCACCGCGCATTTAACTTTCACGCTTCCCCGGCAGGCTGTCTCGCTGGTTCGCATCCGGTGGGAATAATCCCTCTTTTTAAGCCTGGAGTTTAACTTCGTGCATCCCGTGTGGTCATCTCGCGGAGGCCCATCGCTTGATCTCAACCGAAGCTCCTGCTGCTGGCAGTAGAACCCGGAAAGACGTTGCTTCACGTTCCCCAGCGGAGACCTTTTGCCTTTCGGCGTCTCCGCCCTTCCCGGATATCACGGTGTAATTCCCGGGAGGCAAACCGGTAACCCGAACCTCCGTTTCGTGAGCGGCTGCGGCGCGATTTTCCAAAGTGAACTTGAGAACCGACAGAGAATCGTCAAACGAAACGGGCTGGTCCTTCGCGAAACCGTCGCGGTCCAGCAGAATGTGAACTCGTTGCTGGCCTCTCACAATATGGAATCGGGCCCGCAGTCCGTCCTTGGGAATCACCTCTGTAAGGTTCTTCCCGCGGACAACCTCGCCACCGTAGGCAAAGGCTCCGAAAATCGGGTCATTGACGAAAACCGTAGCGGCAGAACGCAATGCCCCGCCATATCCCAAATCAATTTCGCCGGAATACCACCAGGAGCCTCGTCCCGTTTCCTTGTTGCCCAGCCAAGCGCGCCCCCAAGGCCGCGGCTCAAAGCCTCCACCGGCTCCCCCGTCGTTGTTTTTGCCGGGGTACCAGTAGCCGTAATGGGATTCCACCGTTCCCGAGTTCAAGAGCGCCCAGGAACTCAAATAGGACGCATAGCCCAAGCGCAAATACGGGAAGGGATCCTGGGCGAAGTACAAGCCGTAATCCTCAACCGCCCAGCCCCCCATTTGCGCCATGTAGCTCAACGTGTAGTTGGAGGGACCGGAGCCCCGATAATCGCTTCCAAGATAGTAGTAAGCCGTCTCGAGCCAACCGCGGCATGCAAGATTCAGTTTCATCTGCTCTTCCAGAAAGGCTTCGGCGTCGTCGTATTTCACCGCGCGGCGGAAATCGTCCGCCGGGGCATCCGCTGGCGGATTTTCGCCGGGCTTGGGGACATGCTTCATCGCGTATTTGGCAAACGCGTGGGTGGACTCAAATCCCGTTGAATCGAATGGATATTCCGAGCCAAAAAGATAGGGATGATCGTTGATGAAATGCTTTACCTTCTTTTCCCAGGCCGCTCTCAGCCAATCCGCCTGATCCTTGTGCCCGTTCTGTTCCAGAGCGTCGACAAGCTCAGGAATGACCAGTTCATTGTAGGTTCCCGTCTCATACGCCGACCATTTCGCGATCTCTAGTGGAACGGTGAAAAAGGCCTTTGCCGTGCCGAAAGCGCGCTCTAGGTATCCATCCTTGTGGAGGTAGTTGGTCATACCCGGGTAAAGTTTCGCGAGCCGGTACATGTTGTAATAAAGGAGGATGACGTGCGGGTAGTCGTAAATCCGCCAGATATGCTTCTTTCCTGAGTTGTCGTCCTTGGGACTGTCGCGATTCACTTTCCAGTTGGGGATGCCGTAAATCGCGTAGGGATACGGTTCTTTGTCGGTTTGCTGCAAACCGCCCCAAACGAAATCTTTGATGTAGCTTTCAACGGCGTCGATCTCGGACTGCACTGGAAAGAAAATATTCTTTCCTGCGACGTACGGGGCTTTCCCAAGCGCTGGATCATCCGATGCGACGGCGTAGGATTGCAAACCGTCCAAGTCCTCCGGGCTGCGCAGGATTTCGTGTTTCATGTCCCACTGCGAAAAAACGGTGGTATACCACTTCGACCGATCGCGGACCTGTTCGTGCGTCACTAGAAACGTCGCACGCCTCTTGAAAAGCGTTTCAAGCGGCTCAGTGACAAAACATTCCAGCGAAAGATATTGTCCGTCGCCATATTCGACCTTCAACAAATTCTCCCCCAGCTTGGAGAACTGGGCCTTGTAAACATGGGTG
This sequence comes from Candidatus Acidiferrum sp., assembly GCA_035262505.1. Classification (GTDB taxonomy): domain Bacteria; phylum Acidobacteriota; class Terriglobia; order Acidiferrales; family UBA7541; genus Acidiferrum. The sequence goes on from DATFSR010000105.1 coordinate 23,189, forward strand.
TCTTTGCCGCTCTCACCGGCGTACTCGATTTTCGTCTCATGGGGATGCTCCGCTACGACGGCGCGAATTGCGTTGTGCGTGCGGAGAGAAAACATCGCGGTCAAATCCGTGGGAATCGTCATCCCCGGAACCACGTTGATGTCGAACAGGCCTTCGTCGTACAGCACATCTCGTACGCCGTTGTAGTCTTGAGCCCAACGGAACCGAAACTGGTACGTTGCGGAATCTCCCGACTGCCCGTTCGGCGGAAGAACCAGCTTGGTATTTGGCAGCCGCCACGTGCCGCCTTTCGCTCGCAGCTCCTCGGCGCTCGCTTCGGAGTGGACGTAAAACGCGACGCCCCGCCCAAAGCCTTGCGGTTCGAAGTACTCCAATTTGGAATGACCCGCTGGCGTCATCACCAGATACGGGCCTTCCGTATTGGTTCGCATCCAGAAAAGAAAAGAGCCGTTGCCGGCGATGAGCCAATGCGGGATGAGCCGCTTGGTGTACGTTTCCGTTTTGTCCCAAACGTATTGGGTATTGAACGGGAGAGGCAGGCCAAGGTCACCGATCTCGAGTGCAGAGCCAGACACATTCTTTAAGGAAATTGTCCACACCAGTGCGTGGTCCTGGAGCTGGAAGTTTTCCTGAGCTTGCAAGTCGTGAATCGGGGAAACCGTTCTTCCTTCGCCGTTTAGGGTCCATTCGAAAAGACCAGCGGTGGCCCCTTCCTGCAATTGAACTTCGAGACGTAGAGCGGAGGTGGTGACAGGCGCAAACGAGGCTTGATTCATCTTGTCTGCTGCAATCGGATAACCGGATGGCGAACTCACTTCCTTCCAGTTTTCCCCGTCACGGTAGAGGACATGCCAGCCCTTCGGCAGCTTGGCGGGGTTACTATCGTCTTCCTGGACCGCCCAATAGACCTCGACAGAACGAACCTCTCTCGCTTCAGGAAAATCGTACTGAACCCACTCGGTCGTGCCTTTTTTCCCGAACCAAACCATGCGCGGCAGGGCTTGGTCATGAGAATTGCGGGGAAGGAGTTGATCGTTGAGGGCAAACAGGGGCCCGCGTGTGGACGCCGAGGCGTGGGAGAGCGAAGCGAGCGTGGGGACAAGCTCACCAATGGTGAACGACACTCCTTGTGAATTTGCGGGCGCATTGGTGTCTAATGCGGCTGCCGACGCCTTCTTCCAATCCTTTGCACCAACCGCGCGGTAGCCGATGAGTACATCACCAAAGGTGCGGCCGGGGGCGATGTAGTCGGTGTCGTACTTGTCGTGAACGCGTTTGAGACTCGTGATGCCGGAGGACGAATAGGCCAGCTGAAACTGAGCGTCTTGAAATGACTGCGCCGCCGTCAAAGAGGCCAGGGAAAGTGCGGCGGAAAGGGCCAAGGCGGGGAACCAGCGCACGGAACATCCTCCGGAAGTCGAGAGCAAGCGCTTGCAATGTAGCATAGCCCGTGTATTATGCAATCGAAATAAGGTCGCATTTGCAGGGCCCAGGCAACCTGCTTGGCAATGATAGCGCTTGCAGGATTTGGCATCAGGAGCACTCCACTGGCGAACGGAGACCATGAGGGCAGCAAAATGAGCTACATCAGGCGCACGGCGCGATCGAGATTCCTCGAGTTGGTGGTGGCGGTTGTTCTGTTTGGCTCGGTAACCCTTTGGACCGTACTGGCACACCAGCAGCAGAAAGCGGCCCCGACACCGGGGCCCATGCTGGAACCAGGCTATTTGGATCTCGACACTCCCGCATTTTCTCTGCGCCTGGTCCGGTCCTCGCAGACGGTTGCGGCTCTGAAACCGAAAGGTGCAGGAGACTTCGACTTTACCCCGGCGGACTTGCTCGTGGCGCGGTCCAGGGACGGCTACTATCACCTGGGCGACATTGACCTGCGCTTGCGCAGCGGCGCTTCAGGAGAGTGGCAAAGCTACTCGACCGCGCTCGCCCGCAAACCCGTGGCGGCTCTACCCTCAATGTCGCCGACCCTGGCAGCAGCCGACCTTGCACCCACATTGCCAACAGATATTCCGCTGCAGATTACCAGGACCTGGGCGCTTGAAGATGGAAGGCTTGCCCTGCGTTTTAGTCTGAAAAATAAAACCGCAGAAAGCGTGCAGGTGGGAGCCCTGGGCATCCCCATGATCTTTAACAACGTGCTGAACGACCGCTCGCTCGAACAAGCCCACGCGGTTTGCTCGTTTTACGATCCTTACATCGGCGAGGATGCCGGGTATCTGCAAGTGACACGCTTGAGCGGGCACGGCCCTGCGTTGCTGGTTCTGCCAGATGGAAAGACCCCTTTCCAAGCTTACAACCCGATTCTCGGCGCACGGCGCTCGACAGGCGCCGCCATTTTCCGCGACCTCACGCCTCGCGGAATTACCTTTGAAGGCTTCTACGACTGGATGGTGCATAGCGCCGCGTTTGCGGAAAACGAATGGAAGAAAGCAAGTCCCTGGAATCGGCCAACGCAAGTCACGCTTGCCCCGGGCGAATCGAAAACATACGGCGTGAAATTCGTGCTGGCCGACTCGATTCGCCACATCGAGAAGACTCTTGCCGAAAATCATCGGCCTGTTGCTGTGGGAATCCCAGGTTACATTCTGCCGATGGGCACCGACGCAGAGCTTTTCTTGAACTATCCTGAGCCGGTCAAGTCCGCTGTCATCGAGCCCGCCGAGGCGCTGACCATCAAAGAAGCAGGTGCGGTTTCGGGTTGGAAAAAATACTCGGTGCACGGAAAAGCATGGGGGCGCGCGCGGCTGACGGTCACTTACAAAGACGGCTTAGTCCAGACCATTCACTATTTTGTGATCAAGCCCGAATCCCAAGCCCTGGCAGACCTGGGCCATTTCCTCGCGACCAAACAATGGTTTGCGGACCCCCAGGATCGTTTTCACCGAAGCCCTTCCTTCATGACCTACGACCGCGAGGAGAACCAGATCGTTACGCAAGACAGCCGCGCGTGGATCGCCGGACTCGGCGATGAGGGCGGCGGAGGCGCGTGGATCTCGGCGATCATGAAACAGCTTGGTGAGCCGAACAAGGACGAACTCGACAAATTTCAGCAATTTGTGGACGGCGTGCTTTGGGGCGGGTTGCAGTACAAGGATGGCGCCAACAAGTTCGGGGTGCGCAAAAGCCTTTTCTACTACCAGCCGGATCAAATGCCGCCGGACTATTACCGAAACGACTTCGACTGGAAGTCCTGGACCAGCTGGAACCAAGCGGACTCCGAACGCGTGGACCGCTCTTACGATTATCCTCACGCGGTTGCTGCGTACTGGGTTTTGTACCGGTTAGCGCGCAACTACGACGGCTTGGTGACAAATCATCGGTGGGACTGGTATCTGAGCAACGCGTACGAAACCTCCGTGGCGATGGTGAAACTCGCGCCGGGGTATGCCGTTTTCGGCCAGATGGAGGGGGACATATTCCTTCAAGTGCTCGAAGATCTGCGGCGCGAGGGATGGAACGCGCAGGCGGATGACTTGGAAGCCAAGATGCGCATCCGCGCCAATCGCTGGAAAGAAGAAGCCTATCCGTTCGGCAGCGAAATGCCTTGGGACTCGACCGGGCAGGAAGAAGTCTACGCCTGGATGAAGCATTTTGGTTTTCAAGAGAAAGCGGACGTGACGCTGAACGCCATTCTCGGCTACGACCCCGCGATCCCGCATTGGGGATACAACGGCAGCGCGCGACGCTATTGGGATTTCATTTTTGCCGGCAAGCTGCGACAGCTCGAACGCCAGTTGCACCACTACGGTTCGAGTTTGAACGCCATCCCCCTTCTTGCCGAATATCGCGAGCATCCCGATGACTTTTATCTTTTGCGAGTAGGCTACGGCGGCACCATGGGTACGCTGACAGACATCGATCAAGAAGGCTTCCTGGCCGCCGCCTTTCATGCCTTTCCGGATCTGCTTCGGCCAGACGGAATTACGGGTGATGACGGGCCAAATCTCTTTGGTCACGCCTGGAACACAGCAACCTACGTAATGCATCATCCGGAATTTGGTTGGGTCGCGTTTGGGGGAAACCTTCACGAGGAACGTCAAACCGTTAACGTGAAGCCCCTCGACTCTTTTCGAATGCGAGCGTATCTGGCGTCCGCGGGTCTGTGGCTTACGCTGGATGCGGGACAGTTTGAAGCTCTCGAACTAAACGAGCAGACGCGAGCGATTCGCGTGGGTCTGGCGCCGGCGACACAATATCTGCACGCCGCCCGTCTCCGGATTGAGCAAACGGCTAAGGTTGCAGGCGCGCCAACCTATCATCCGGCCAAAACTTGGACGCAAGAGCGCGGCGCTTACGTCGTTCCCCTTGGAACCGGAACAACTTGGGTCGAGTTCGTACGTTGAAACGCTTGGCTTTGGAGAGCTGCCAGATGGAATACACAAATTGCGGACTCTTGGCAAAGATTTCTGCACCTAGCTTCAGAGCGCCTGAAAACGCGCGGTTTCCCCGCTTTTTTGGTGAGGTACTAGTATCTCAGCAAGCCGTCGTTAACCTGATCAGAAAACACCATTGCCCTGACCACTCCTTTGGGTTAGCCTCTCTCCCCCGTTAATTAGTCAGGAGGAAAGGCATGCTTTCAAGCGGTAAGTGCAAGGGCGCTCTGATCACGCGTGAAGCTTACTTGGCCTTGCTCGATCTGCGATCGTTGGTAGACAGGGCCGTCGAGAAAGCGCATACGGCCGGACTCGATTCGGTAGGACTTACGGTCAGCCCCCAACCCTGTGGAGATCCTTTGTGCGCCCTGCGAGTTGCTGCACAGACTTTGCAGTCAAAGACTTTTGACAACACCCTGGCTGAAGCTCGCACCAAAATCGAAACTGCCTTGGCGTGGCACACGGAAACTACCGGCAAGTCGAAAGCAGCGGGTTCGACGCATTAACTCAAGTGGACTTAGCACGCCGGTCGGCCTCGAACACCGATAGGGTATCCGCCCCGCGAGGGACGCCACCTCGGACCTATACGCTGGTGCTGACGCGGAGCGGGGGCGGAAGAATCCGCGTAACAGCGCTCACACTGACGATTCAGTAGGAAGAAAAAAAACCGATCTTGCCAGTCACGGAAATTCGAGACGACCTATGATGCGTCGTACAGCGCATGGATGTCGAATTCTTTCTGCTGGCTAGTGGAAATCAGAACTGTGTCGTTTCGTGTTCCCGTGACTTTGGCTTCGTGTCCATTGACGGTGACTCGCGTCAGAGAAGATTGCCGTGGCAAGCGCAGCTTGAGCTGGATTTGCGCCGGTTTTCCGGCCGCGGCAAGAAGGATTTTGCCAGCGATGTTTCGCGCGGACTTGTCCGCTCGAAGTTCGAAACTGACGCGTCCCCAGCGGGTTGGCGCGTTTTCCATGCGAATTGGTTTTCCGGATGCGAGCCAGGAACGTGGGACACCCTTCCCAAGATAAAGAACCTCCTTGTCGGAATCTTCGAGAACCAGCATCCAACGGACCAGCAATGGAATCGTCTGCTGTGCGGGTATGCAGAACAGAGCAGTGCCTCCGTTGATGGCTGAAACTTCTCCCGCGGTCCAGCTACCGCGGGTGTGGTCGTGGTAATGGTGCGAGTAGAGGAACAACAGAAACTCTTCCACGCGGTCAAGCCGCAACAACATCTGCGCGTAACCATAAGAGATGAAACCTAGGATGGCCCGGTCGCCCGGACGGGCCCGGCTGACGTTGGCAACCACACCAAGGGTCGTTGCTCCGTACGCGCGCATGCAATCGACGACCAGGTTGGCCAGATCAGGTGGGAGAACGTCGGCCTGAAGCAGCTCGGCGTAAGGACGATGCGGCCACTGTTGCGGACTGGGGCGCTCGTTTGCGAGGGAATCGCGGAAAGTCATTGAAGTGCCAGGAAAGGGGCCGATATAGGGCGGGGTGATGTCGTGGCGAACGTCTCTTCGCATGGCGGCAACCACAGCGTCTTCGAGAGTTTTGCTGCGGCTCAGCCATTCTTTTGCCGGGTGTTCCGAAGCGGCTGCTTTTGAACCGCCGATCGCCGGCCAAACGCGCGCGATGTCTTTCAGTCCACGCGAGGCGAATGCGCTGTTCGCAAAATAAGGCAGCCACCAGGTCACGGGCTTGGAGGAAAGACAGGAATCGGACTCACTCCACCCGTGAATCAGACCGTAGCCGGGGTCATCTTTATTTAGGCGCAAGCTTTCCTCGTGCAGTTCTTCGAGTAAAGCGGCCGTCGCTTCGATTTTGGGGAGGTGCTTCCGGAGAAGCGCCGCGTCGCGGGTGTAGCTGTAATATCGCGCGAGCAAGGAAAGCGTCATTCCGAATTGCGCGGTCTCCGGGCCGCGCATATTGATCATCCCCTTTTGATCGACAAAATCACTGAAGTAATTGTCGATGATTTGCCGCGTTTCGTTGAACCGGCCCCATTCCAGATTCGTGTAGACGGCGCTCGTGAAAATATCCTGGAAGCCGTCGTACTCCGAACCGTAATAATCGCGATCCACGGCTCCATATTTAGGATATACGCCGCCGGGACGCACCATCAGTTCGCGCGCGACGGCGTGCCGGGACATGTTCCCGTAGGTTTCGTCGGGAAGAGAAACGGACGAAGCATCTTGCAATTGCCGCTCCCAGTATTCTGCAAAGACGAGCAGCGCCCGATAGAACCCTTGCGGGGCGGGATCCTTCCGCCGTGGCGGAAAGGCTGGGTAGCTGTATCCGTAGACGACCTTGGTTATCTTTCCGTTTTCAATGCGCGCCGTGCGATGCCAGGTTTGCACGATGAACTTGTCTTTGGCCTCCACATCGCCGAAGACCACAACTTCCAGGTACGCTGAATCGGAGAGCGGCAGGACCTTCCGAACCGCCGGCATCCAACCGCCAAGGAGACCTTCAAACCGCTTTGCCGCGAGTTCTTGCGTAATTTCGGAAAAGTATTGTTCCGGGTGATAGGTCCGCGTTCTGCCGGTCGTGAAAACCGGCATGGTGTCGAAACACTCTTTGGTTCCTACGAAAGTGTTCCAGGGCAGCCGAAAACTCTCGCGTTCTTTCACATTGGACCCTTGCGGCGGAGCAGCCGACTTCACGGCCGCGGGGTCCGGGTCATCTCCACCTTGCAAAAGCCGGTCGGCAAGCAGATCCGGGCCCGACAAACCAATTTCGTCCAGATTCAGCCCGAGGTAAGGCGGCTCCGTTTCCGCGAAGACGGGTTCGGCGGATTTTGGCAGGACGCGCTTGGTGGCCCGATCTGAAAGAAAAATGATGGCGCCGTCTCGCGTTCGCAGGTCTTCGTAAACCTTCCAGTTCTTGCCGGAAAGTTGGAACTCGCACAGAAGGGTGTGCCCTTCAACGTCCGCCAAAGAACCGGTAGCCTCAGCCAGCGGCGCATGGGTCGAGCTTTCCTCCGGCGGCGTCCCATCCGCGCGCAAAGCTGATGGGAGATAGGACATCCCGGCAGCGCCGGCAGCAAGATCTTGCAGAAAACGACGACGTCTCATGAGAACTCCTCGCGCCTGAACGAGCCCACGACTGCGCAGGCCTGGTATTGTATTCGCATCAAACTATGAGAAGCACGGGGTTCGGCACAACAATCACGGCGCTCGTTTTGCTCACTGACGCGTGATCAAGAGGTCGCCCAGGACGAGCCCGTCCATTTGTGTGCGCTCGAAGCAGTCAATGGCTTCTTCCGGGCAGCATACAATCGGTTCGTTGTCGTTGAAAGAAGTGTTCAAAACGACGGGCACGCCGGTGAGATCGCGAAACTCCGAAATGAGGGCGTGGTAGCGAGGGTTCGCTTCTCGAGTGACGGTTTGCAGGCGCCCCGTGCCGTCCACGTGCGTGGGTGCGGGAATTTTGTCGCGCTTGTCCGGGCGAACGGTATAGGCCAGCGTCATAAACGGCGAGGGATGCGATTTCTCGAAGTACTCTGAAGTGGCTTCGGCGAGAATCGAAGGAGCAAAGGGGCGGAAGATTTCGCGGTGTTTGATGCGTTGGTTGAGGATCTCCTTCATTTCTGGCCGGCGCGGATCGGCAACGATGCTGCGGTTGCCCAGCGCGCGCGGACCCCATTCCGCTCTTCCCTGAAACCAGCCAAGAATTTTGCCATCGGCGATGATGGCCGCCGCGCGACGCATCAATTCTCCTTCGCCAGGTTCCGAAATGACGCAGCCTTTTTGCGCGAGGCCATGCGAATCGACAGCGCGGCGAATGTCTTCACGCGAGTACTCAGGGCCCCAGTAGGCGTGATTCATCACAAACGACCGAGGCTTGCCAAGAATCTGGTGCCACACGAAGAACGCTGCTCCGACGGAGAGCCCGCCATCTCCCGCGGCCGGATGAACGTAAATCTGCTCGAATGGCGTCGCGTCAAACATTTTCCCGTTGGCTACGCAGTTGAACGCCACTCCTCCCGCCAGGCAGGCGGCTTTCAATCCCGTGCGGCCGGCTAATTTTTTCAACATGCCGAGATAGACTTCTTCCAGCCGCAGCTGTAGCGAGGCCGCCAAGTTGCGATGCCGCTGTTCTAACGCCTGGTCCGCCGAGCGCGCCGGACCGAGGCGCATTTCCATCCCTTCGGAAAACAATTTGCCAAGCGTGGGCGTTTGGCCCGCTTCCGCCCAGGACATTTCCGGCCCGGTGCGATGGTGAGAAAAGTAATCCAGCCCCAGCCGGAACCCGTTTCGGCTGGAACCATTCTCGAAACGTACGATGTCACGAAAAAATTCCCGTTGTCCGGGCTGCCCGTAGGCGGCCAGACCCATGACTTTGTATTCGTCTCCAAATTTCAGAAAACCCAGATATTGTGTGACCGCACTGTAAAAAAGCCCCAATGAATGAGGAAACGCAATGGCCCCTTCAATTTTCATGCGGCTGCCGCTGCCGGTTCCCCACATAGTACTGGCAAAATCGCCGAGGCCGTCGGCGGAAAGCAGCGCTGCGCGTTCAAAAGGCGAGCAATAAAAACTGCTGGCCAGGTGCGCCTGGTGATGCTCAATGCGATGAAACTTCGCGCGGATCATCCTGGGATCAGCATCGAACGCCTGCGCCAGCGCTTCGGGAATGCCTTGGAACTTCACCAATACTTTTGCGCGTTCGCGTGCAAAGGAAGGCATGCGCAGCGCGTAAAAAATCTTGGTTGCAAGACGCGCGTAGGGATTTCGCGGAACACCGACGTGGTCGATGTCCTTCAGCGTGAGACCGGCAGCCTTCAGGCAATAACCGATCGCTTGAGAAGGAAATCCTGCCGCATATTTGACGCGGTTGAAGCGCTCCTCTTCCACAGCCGCAATCAACCGCCCGTCGCACACCATCGCCGCGGAAGCGTTTCCGTGATACGCATTGATCCCCAGAATGTTCATGGCGTGATGAGCCAGTTTACCTCAGGCGCGGGCTTACGCAGCCAGATGCCGGCGGCACCACTCATTCAGCACGAACAAGGACCATGGACGAGACCAGGTGGTTTTGCCGGCGAGAAAATCGTTCCAAACGCTTTTCATGCCGCCGGGCCGCAACACCGGCGTCAGCGCTGCCGCAGGATTCGCGAAGCTGGTTTCTATTTTTTGGTGAAGCGGCCCGCGCAACCATTCTTCCCAAGGCAGCGTAAACGTGCGCTTTTTCTGTCCGAGAATTTCTCCAGGCAGCAAGTCGCGGATGGCTTCCACAAACAACGCTTTTGGCACGCCCGGCCGGCGGCGCGCCGCGTCCGGCAAAGCGTGTACAAATTCCACTAGCGGCGTGTCCAGCAAAGGAACCCGCACTTCAAGCGACTCTGCCATGCTCACCGAGTCCGTGTCGCGCAGCAGCGTGTTCGCCATATAACTGCGCATCTCCAACCAGGAAATACCGGCCACGGGTTCCAGTTTTCGCGATTCGTCAGCGGCCCGCTGGAGCCAGCCGAGCCAGGTCGGCTCGAGCGTCACGCCATCCGGCCCAATGGTGCTGGGCCGGAACCGCGGCTCGATAATTTGTTCCAGCTTTCCTGGCGGAAAAAGCGTTCGAGTGAAGAAATACGGGTGCGGGAGAGCGTCGGGAGAAACCCACGCCGCGACGGCTTTGCGCCCCGCATCAGGCGAACCGCCGCTTCCGACGAGCGCCGCAACAAGTGGTTTTGTCAATTTCCTTGCGACGGCAGGGACAAACCAGGCGGTGCGAATCAGCCTTGTAAATCGGGGCGTGTCCCGAAACGTGCGGTATCCGGCAAAAAGCTCATCGCCTCCCAGACCGGAGAGCGCGACCTTCAGCCCGACTTTCCTCGCAGCCCACGATACAAAATAGGTGTTCACCGCATCCATCGTGGGCTCGTCCAGCGCGGCGATGGCTTCGTCGACGCGCTCCAACACGGATCCGCCATCGAGCGCCACTGCGGTGTGCTTTGTGCGGCAATGCTCGGCAATCACGCGGGCTGCCGCTGCCTCATCAAACGCTGTTCCGGGAAACGTGAGCGTGAAGCTCTGGATTCCCGCTTGCGCCTTTGCGGCCAGCCCCGCAATGGCGCCCGAGTCCAGCCCGCTAGAAAGGAACAATCCCACGGGCACATCCGCGATCAGGTGCGTCTTTACGGCATCTTCGAGCATGGGCCGCAACTTCTTGGCCGCGGAGGCGAGGTCCCTTGGTTTTTTCGTGTCTCTTGCGGCAGGAGACGCGGCCGGATCCCACCACTGCCGAGCCCGCGGCGTTCGCCGGCGTTCTGGAACGTGCAGCAGCATGCGGTGGCCGGGAGGCAGGCTGAACACTCCTTCGACCAGCGTCACGGGCTCGCTGACGCTGCCGAATAATAGGTAAGAGGTCAGCGCGTCCCGCGACAGATTTTTTGGCGCCGCGCCAGCCGCCAGCAACGCCCGCACTTCCGAAGCAAAGGCAAATCCTTCCGGCGTCTGCGTGTAATAGAGCGGCTTGATTCCCAGCGGATCGCGGGCCAGAAAAAGGATTGGCGCAGTGGCGTAACGCTCGCGCAGGTCAAGCAACGCAAACGCAAACATTCCGCGCAGCTCGTTGAGAGCGTCTTCGCCCCACTCTTCCCACGCGTGGACGAGGATCTCCGTATCGGATTGCGTCGCAAAGCGGTGTCCGCAGAGGATCAGCCGCTCGCGCAAATCGCGGTAGCCGTACAACTCACCGTTGAAAACGACCGCGACGTCCTTCGTTTCGTTCCAGATGGGTTGGTGGCCGCCGGCGAGGTCGATGATACTCAGCCGGCGCATGCCTAGGGCGAGGCCTGGGGCGCGGGCTTCGCCCAGGAGGAATCCCTCTTCATCCGGGCCGCGGTGACCCAGCGCCGCAGCCATGGCCCTCACTCGCGATTCTGCCTCGGCACCGCGCGAAGTGAAGGCGACTCCGCAGATTCCGCACACGCTATTCTTTGATCTCCGGCGTCGAGAAGAAGGTCACGCTCGCGCGTACCAGGTTTTCCCGAAGGTGGAAGCGGGAAATACGCAACATGCTGTCAGCGTACCACCCGAGGATTTGGCGAAACGCGAATAGGAGGAGAAAAGCCGTTAAGGCTAACACGAAATAAAAGAACGACTCGCGCTCGAGGAGCAGGCTCCAGTCCACGGCTTCTTCCCACCCCGGATAGATTGCATCGAAAAACCTTCCCAAATACCGCCCTGCGATTGGCAGCCGGGCCATTCGCACGTGCGCGACACGATCGTAGGTGTACTCAGGCGGATATTTGGGGATGGTGCTGGTCGCCTGCGCGAACAGGTCTTGCCGTTGCAAATCGGTGCGGGCCAGCATCCGTCCGCTCTTATCGCGCATGATCACATGGTACGTGGGATCGACAACGATCCAGCGCCCGTCGATCAGCACCTCGGCGACAACGTGTTTGGCACTTCCATCAGGCGACAGCAGTAGCAGTCGGCGCACACGCAAATCGTCTTCTCGCGCGAGATTCAAAAATGCATTCGTCGCCGTGCCGCACACCTGCAATAGTTTTTGATAGTTGAGCGTGACTTGCGGATCGCGTGTTGACAGCCCGTCCGGATTGCCCGGCGCACGCGATGGTTCGGCACGCATCCAATCGAGGAGGGCTTGAACTTTCGGCTCTGCCGGCATGATGCCGGGAACAATGGCATCCGAGAAGCCGTCGAGATACCAGCGGATCGCAAATTCGCGATATCCCGCGTACACCACCGCAACAAGCGCCAATGCTAAGAGGAGGTTGCAACTCCACCAGACCGCGCGAAAAACGTTATGTTTTGGTTTGGGCACCGAAAACCTATCCTACGCGCTGGTTTTCTCCCCGTGTTCCCTGCGGGAGACACACTCCTGGTACAAGGACTCCATTTCGCGGATAGGACCTCCCCATCCCAGGTCCAACGTGACTTTAGCGCATCCGGACTGGAGATGTCTACGGAGTTTGTCATCGTTTAAAACTTGATAAAGCGCCTCCGCCAGCTCACTGACGTTGTGTTTCACCACCAGCCCGGCTTGATTTACAAGCCGCGGCGCGATTCCGCACTGCCCGGTCACAATGGCTGGGGTGCCCGCCGCAACCGCCTCCGCCGCCGTGTTTCCAAAATTCTCGTTTTGTGACGGAAGAACAAAAACATCAGCGTCGCGGTAAGCCGCCCACTTATCCTTGCCAAACAGCGGCCCGGCAAACTGTACGGGCTGGCTCACACCCAGTTGCTCCGCGACTTGCTGTAAGTGCGCCTTCATCCCACCCTCGTCCGGTCCGGCAAAAAGCAGTTGCAGTTGGACCCCTACCAGCCGCCTTTTCACCTCGGCAAAAGCCCGCAGCAACAACTCTGGACTCTTTTTCACAGATAGACGTCCGAGAAAGAGCACAAGTTTCGTGTCTGTTGGAATCTCGAACAAACTCCGAAACGCTCCCTGTTCCGGAAACGATAGCGGCGATTCCACTCCGTTTCTCCGCATGGCGATCTTCGCTGGCGGGATGCCCCCGGAAGCCAGCTCTTCGATCTCCTGCTCCGAAGTAGCCACAACGGCGCTTGCTCCCTGGAGCATCCTGGTCCCCAACAAGAGGTGATAAATGCGCTTCAACCAGACGTTTCGCACAATCGGAACAAACATCCCAATGGGTTCGACCACGTAAGGGATCGCGCGTTTCCGGCAAGCCTTCGCCACCGCGGGACCGAGTAGATCGTACAATCCAAAAATATGCGCGACATCGAAATCCTGCAGATGCGCCTTGCAATACCGGTTCACGGCGGGGTTCCAGCTCACTTGCCGGTAATGCAGCCACTTTGGCAGATAGACCGCTTCGACATTATTCTCGTTGCGCCGCCATCCGAAGGGCGATCGTTCCTCGATGGCTTTCTCTTTCGTCTCCGCCGCGCGTTCCTTCAATCCCCAGTCCGCCGTAAGCACCGTTACCTGATGTCCCCTTCGCGCCAGGCCTTCGGCAAGCGCCCGCACTTTCACGGGCGGCCCTCCAAATTCCAGAAATGGAGCGTAGGTTTCCGTAACCTTCAGGATTCGCATTGATCGCGCAGGATTTTCTTCAGGGCTTTCACAAAATTCTGGAAGCGGTATTCGTGGTCAACGGTTTGACGGCCGCGTGCGCCCATTTCTCTGGCGTGTTGCGGGTCCGCCAGCAAGGTTTGTAAGGCCGTGGCCAATTGCATGGGATCCCCGTGTGGCACGAGATAGCCGGTAACACCGTCCTGAATCAGTTCCGGCGCGCCCCCGTGGGTCCCGCCGATCACCGGTTTGCCGCACGCCATGGCCTCTAGGTAAACCAGACCAAATCCTTCCCCGCGGCTGGGCAAAGCGAAAACCTCGCAGCCCTTATAGCACGCCGCCAATTCCTCATTGCTGATCCCAGTCAGAAAATGTACGTGCCGCTCGACGCCGTTTTTCTCCGCGAAGTCTTCGAGCCAGGCCCGGTCATCTCCGGAGCCAGCCAGCACCAGCTGCAACTCCGGCCACGTCGTCAGCAACCGCGGCAGGGCCGTAATCAGCGTATCCATGCCCTTGTAGCGTTCCGCCGCCACCCAGCGGCCGGTTGTTAAGATGACCCGCCCGCTCGGAAATTCTCTCGGTGGTTTCGAGGCCGAATTCCCGAGCAGCGCTTCGAATTGCGGGTCGAGCGCCCAGGGCAGCACGCGAATTCGCTCGCGTGCAACTTCCTGTTGCGTAGCTACTTGCTCCGCCGTATCCCGGCTCGGCGCCAGTACGAGATTTGTCCGCTGCAGCGCGGCCCGCCGCATTCGCCCCAGCGGTTCCCACACCTCGACACCGTGCGTGCAAACAATGCTTTTCATCCTTGGGGCAACCACGCGCATCGCCTGCACAATTGGTGCGAGGTTCGGGTGTCCCGCCAGCACCAGCTTCGCGTCTCGTTTCGCAGCGCGCAGCGCCGTCACCGTGAGGCGCGTCTTGGCCCTCTGGCAACCAGTAAACACAAATTCTCGTCCGCCTACTGTGGCGCGGTGCAGTTCGGGGGAATCGTTCAAGCTGAGCAGTCGGCAGTCCCATCCGCGGCTGGAAGCAAATTCGGTCAGCACCGCCGCCAGATGGCGCCCTGCCCGCTGCACCCCGCCGGGTGCATCCAATTCCGAGAACAGACCTATAACCACGCGCTGAGTCTGCCAACTGCCGCGTGGATTGGCAAGCCCATCTCATATAGAAAGTGGCCCAAAGCCCATTAGTAAATGGCGTAACGCCGCGATATCCCTGATTTCCCCGGCGACAGAAGCTTAGCCACATTTCTTTGCCGCGCCTGCTTCAGGATGCTAGACTCCGTTTCGATCTTCTCCTATGAAACAGGTGAATTCGCCTCCCCGGTTCTTCCCGGCATTTGCGTTTTTCTTTCTAGCTTTCGCCTTGCTGCTTGCGCAGCTCCCCTCCCTGGCTCTTCCCCAAGCGACCAGACCGCGAGAAAGCCTTCACGGCATTCTCTCACGCGCCCAGTTAACGCCACCCTTGCGCAGCGGCTCGTTCGACGTGCGGTTCAGCTCGGACGGCCGACACCTGCTGGCAAAGGACTCCACAGGAGTCTTTGTCTTTTCCGCTGACCCATTGAAGTTTGTCGTGCACATCGTGGCGGATAAGCTCTATGACGCTTCCTTCACTCCGGATTCGCAAGCCATCCGGATGGTTGCTCGCGATCTGCGTGTGGCTACTAGAAATCTCGAAAACCTCGAACGACTTGATCTCAAAGCCCTGCCGATAAAGGAGGGCTGCCTGAGTGTTGCCGTCTCGCCGAACGGCACGCGCCTCGCATGCGCCC
This sequence comes from Candidatus Acidiferrum sp., assembly GCA_035262505.1. Classification (GTDB taxonomy): domain Bacteria; phylum Acidobacteriota; class Terriglobia; order Acidiferrales; family UBA7541; genus Acidiferrum. Next base: position 38,353 of record DATFSR010000105.1, read on the forward strand.
AGCCCGACTTCTCGCTCAAGGCTTTTGACCTGGCGACCGCACAAGAGATTTATGCCAGTCCCGCAGATAAGATGCTGACCGAAAATCCCGGGGCCCTTTTGCGCTTGGACACCAATGGCGTCTATGCAGGTCCCATCGGGTTCATCCTGGTCAATTCCTGGGCGCCCATGGCCGATCGCGATGTGCAGATTGTTCCCATGCTTTTTTCTCCAAACGCCCAGGAACTAATCGTCGGGAGTCCTCGTGGAGTCGGTTCCCGCATCGATCTTCAAACCCAGAAAAACCTGAATCTTCCCGGCTCCATCAAGGACCGACTGCACTCTTCGGTGGCCTGGCTCGATGGAAACCGCGTCGTGGCTTCTGAGCGGGAAAAACCGCATACGCCCAAGATTTTTTCGCTGGAAAATGGCGCGACCCTGTCTACTCTTCCGTTCACTGCGAGTTCGTTTCAAGCCTGCAGCAACCCGCGATATCTACTCCTCCATGACTTCGGGGCCTCCGGTGGGCGTATTTTTGATCTGCAGGAGAACCGCCTCTTGGACATTCCTGAGAACATCGGCGTTGACGTGTTCGGCCCGATCATGGCTCTGCTCATCGAGGACGGCGAGCTTTATCTCTATCATGTTGGCGATAAGCTTCCCTATCGGATGGCCCACCTTCCGCCGGCCAACTTACCGGAATTGCGCGTCGCTTCGGTTGATTCTGGCCTTAAAATCATTAACCTCGCCGTTGAAGGCCGAGGCGCTGTTTTTTCCACCACCGCCGGCGGCCGGATTGGAGATTTTCAAAGATTTCTCGCCGCTTATGGCGGGGAGGGTTCCGCCAGCTTTCTGACCATGCCCCAGACTCCGCTGGATCCGGCCAAAATTCTTCGCCTTGATACCACTCTGCGAACATCGTCCGCCATAGCATCTCTCGGCAGCGAGTTTTTACGTTCCGGCGGCTCCGTGCTTCTCGAGTATTCCTTCGAGAGTCCCATGGGCAAAGGGATGATGTTTAACATGGCGGGCGACGTCCCCTATAAGCTGCGCGCCCTCGATCCACAATCCGGAGCAGTGCTTTGGAAGCGCTCCTTTTTTCGAGACACTCCCGTGCCGTTCCCGGACCCACAAGGTACGCGTCTCGCGCTGGGCTGGCGGGCTCAAAGCGCTGGGGCGAGAGACGCTGCCCGACGCTTTCCCACCGCCAAGCAAATCCTCAAAAAAGCCAAACTCGACGAACACGACACTTTTTTTGAAGTACTCGAAGCTCGCAGCGGCAAATCGCTAGGCGGGGTGCTGGTCCAGGTGGGAAGCCATGCATCCAGCTTTGACGCGGCCTTCTCCGAGGGCAGCACCTTTTTCCTCCTCAAGGATGGAATGCGAGTTTCCCTCTACTCCTTGAGCGATGGCACACTCAAGGCAAAACTTGTAGGAGATAAACCGGCTGCAAACGGCATGAGCAATTTGCTCGCCTTGAATGAGGGTGCGGGCAAGCTGGCGCTGTACGATGCCAATACGGGCGCAAAACTCGACCAGCTTTTATTTCCAGATGATATCGCCTACTCGCACTTCTCCGAGGACGGAAAGCGTCTTTTTGTACTCACCGAGCGTCTCGTGGCATTTGTTCTGGACGTAAGTACGGTTCCACACCCTCCCTCAGTTTCACCGGTAAATTAGTCCTGCCTAGGAAGCAGGCGTTTGCAAAGCGGACCACAGCAAGCTGCTATTTATGTCCATCACGAAGCATCGCCGCCAGTTCCGTCAGCCTGTCTAAATAAATGTCCGCGGGATACGCTGCGCGGTCGTGCGTCCCGAATCCATAATTCACCGCCGCCGCCAGCGTCCCGGTGTTTCGCGCCGTTTGCACGTCCACGTCGGAATCCCCCACCATGAGGGCCTGGGCTGGAGCGACGCCGAGTTCTTCAAGAATTTTCTTCGCGCCCAGCGGGTCCGGCTTCTTCGTTTCAAAACTGTTTCCGCCATACGCCGCGCGGAAAAAGCTCGCCAGCCCCAATCCTTCCAGGATCTTCCTGCTTGCTCGCACCGGCTTATTGGTCAGCACGGCCATGGGGAAGTCGCGCAATTCTAGCAACGCCTCGGTGACCCCCGGATAGTCGCGTGTCGAATCCAACTTGTGAGCGTCGTAATGCGCCAGAAAAAACCTCAGCGCTCGCTCGCATTCCTCTTCGGTGGCTCCATTTCCCAGGGCTCGGGCCACCAGCCGCGGCGCCCCGTGCCCGATGTAGCTCGAAACCGTGTCTTCATGGAGCGGCTCGCGGCCGGTCTCCACCAGCATCGCATTGACGGAACGGATCAAATCCTGCTTCGAGTCAATCAGTGTGCCGTCCAAATCGAAGATCAAGGCGCGTACGGAGGACAAATTCGTGGCGGTCATAACCTCTATCTTAATACGACCGTGCGTGTGCCCCCCGTTGCGCCCGGGACTCCGCGCACCCCGCGACGAACTTCCTGCATCGAATATGCGGTTCCGGAGCCCGGCCGATGCCGGACGCAGCCCCTTTCTTGACTTCATTTCAAAGGCATCCTAAAATACGGAGTTTTTAGATGGCCCCAAATAGCATGCAGAGGGGCGGGACTTACATGGACAAGAAACGACTCGATTACTACAAGAAAAAACTGCTGGCGCGTCGCGAAGAGCTCACCAAAACCATCGCGCGCACTCAAGAAGAAGGAAGAACGGCGGACGAAGACCCCACCGTGGACCTGGCGGACAAGGCGGCCAACTCCTATACCAAGGAGTTTCTCTTTGGCATGACCAATACCGACCGGTCGCTTCTGAATTTGATTGATAACGCTCTTAAACGCATCCAGGAAGACGAATACGGGGTTTGCGCCAACTGCCAGGAAGAGATGCAGCAGAAGCGGTTGGAAGCCGTGCCCTGGGCCAAGCACTGCATCTCCTGCCAGGAGAAAATGGAGCAGGGACTGCTCTAGCCTTCCGCGTCAACTTGGCGCTTCCGCGATTCCGTTACCCCATCTTATTTTTAATCTTTAATGACCACAGGGAATGGTGCACATTCCCCTGCTGTGGCAGAAGCGGGCCCTCAGCGGTTCGCTCGAGAGACTTGTTGAAGCAGTCGTAAGCGGGCGCGACAAACTCGCGGCCGGTGCCATCGTGCCCGTGCCGCTATATCGGCAGCGCCGGCGAGAGCGCGGATCTCTCGAAGAGCGCTGGGACTCGGTACGTGGCGCTTTTGCCACGCGTCCTGGCAGCCAGGTTGACAATCTTCGCTTCCTATTGGTAGATGGTGTTTACGACCGGAGCAACCTTGGATGCCTTTGTGCGAGCCTTACGGGAAGCAGGCGCAAAGTCAGTAGTTGGGCTTACCGCGGCCCGCGCATTAAGAAATCTACTGCCAAGCTCCCTAGAATGGTAGAATAGTTTCAGGAAGCTCTATGGGATCAAACCGGCATATGGTGGCCGATTCCCGGGGGGCTCATACCCCCGATGCTGCGGCTCGCGTGGCTGCGCCCGCTTCCGATGCTCCCGCCGGCAGTAGAATCCACAACTCGATTTCGCGCCGGGCATCCTTGATGCAGGAACCCGTCCTGGTGCTGAATGCCACCTACGAGCCCATCAACGTAACCGCCGTACGCCGCGCGATGGTGTTGATGCTGAAGGGTGTGGCGCAGGCCGAAGAGTTGCACAGCGCGGAGGTCCACTCCGCCGCGCACGCCCACCAGGTTCCTTCGGTGATTCGCCTGCTTGCCTACAGGCATATACCTCAGCAGAGCCGCGCGCTCTCGCGCAAAAATATTTTGCTCCGCGACCGCAACACCTGTCAGTTTTGCGGACGTGTGTTCCCCAGTTCCGAGCTGACTCTGGACCATGTATTGCCTCGGTCTCGCGGGGGGCGTTCTTCCTGGGAAAATCTAGTCGCCTGCTGCTACCGCTGCAACAACGCGAAGGGGGACCGCACCCCGGAAGAGGCCGGCCTGAAACTGGCTCGCAAACCCCGGCCTTTCACATTGCATACTTCCCGCCAGCTTATGCGCCTGATCGGCCATCGCGACGATCGCTGGCGTAAGTACCTGTTTTATTGAGATTTGCCCTTACTAAATCGATTTTTTCAGATTTTTTTTCTCTATCAAGGAAACCTTTTTCGCGCCCGTACATCTAATACTACAAAACCACTTCGAGGACACACCCCGGGAAGCGGTTAGGGCTTGCCCCTAACCGCTTCTCTCCTTCTACAAGCTAATTTCTCCGCTTCAAGTCTTTCCCGGTATGCGGGCCTCCGGGAAACTATCTAATGCCGCTTCTTCGCT
>DATFSR010000106.1:0-75721 GCA_035262505.1 Candidatus Acidiferrum sp.
CGGGTAAGGTCTCATGAAAGCCGTATTCGACGATGATGTGGGTGCTGTTTGGAAATCCCCAGCGAACCTCCTCGGCGTTGCTCGGCGGCGTTTCACTGTCCATTGAACCACTTAAGAACAAGGCTGGAACCGGACTCCAGATTGCGGTGCGAAACTCCTGACCCAGGTCCGGGCTGCCGACCTCTGCGCACAGCTTTGGTTCGAGCACGAAGGCAGCTGGGCTCCCGAGTAGCGTCCGCGACGACTGCCACTCAGCGAGTGCGCGCCGCGCCGCCGATGCGCCGTCCGAGCAGGTCATTGGAAACTGCATCAAAGAAATATCGCCGAAGGCTTCGTGAAGGCGCTTTATCATCGCTCCAAACAATTCGTAGTCTCCTCGACTCGCGGTTGAGATGAGCGCTGGCAAGAGAGGTACGCTTCTCCCGTCTTTCATCCGCATGTCAACCAACAGCTGCAAGGCGAACTTGCCTGCTCGCAGTGTCTCTGCTTTCCCTGTGGTTGGCTCAGTGAGCGGAATTTCAGCCGGCTGCTGCTCGAGCCGCGCGAGCGCCTTTTGCAGCGCGCTTATGAGGTCGGGGACTTCTTTATTCACGGAGGCGTCGTCGGCCACGACTCGCGCAAGCCTCTTCAGTCCGAACTCAGCCATAATCGGAAGCTTTAGATCCTGATCCGGTCCTTGCACCGACGCGAGAATCACTCGGTTGAGATGCTCGCCGTGCCGTCGAATCGCCGCAAGCGCAAGGGATGTACCGTAGCTGTGTCCTAGCAAGCTCAAGCGTTCTACCCCCAGGGCACGGCGCAAGTCTTCAAGATCGTCGGCGCTGGCGCTCGTGTTGTACGCCGTGAGATCAACGCCTTGTGTGCTCCAATGCTCCGCGCACGAACGGACCAAGCCCGTCAGAGCTTGGGCGGTCTTTTCACGTGTTTCCCACATCGCTGCTGGTAGTGGTGTGTTCGTCTTCGGACATTGCAAGTTCGGCGTGGAGAGCCCCGTTCCTCTTTGGTCGACCACAATTACGTCGGCGATGCCCTGCAATCGCTCGAACAGCTGGAAATAGATCGGCACACGCGCCATGCCGATCCCCGGCACGCCCGGTCCACCTGCGAGGAACACAATTGGTGGCTGTGGATTCGCCGCCGTGCTTTTCAGCCTTACGAACGCTAGTTCGATCAATCTGCCGGCACTCTTGCTGCGATTCTCAGGGACCCAGAGCTTGCCAAGCTCTGCCGCATGCTCCTGCTGATCGTACGTCTTCAGCGAATATGGCTCGAAGGAAATGGCGCCCGCGCGGGGCTGCTGGCCGCGAAGTGGAGGCGCGAAAAGCCAAAACAGGCAAAGCGAAGCCATCGCGGATCGCCTCATCGCGACACTCCTTTTCGGGTCAAAAGAGAAGTTGAACGGCTGCATTTAGTACGAGGGCCAAGTCAGAAAGGTTCAATCTGAGATGGTCCTTCGGGACGCGCCACTCTAACCGTCATGTTCCTTACGACGCCAGAAGGCATCCTAAAAATCGCAGAAGCGTTGACTAAATCGACCAGCTCCCGGATGGTCGGCCAGCGGGAAGTAAATGTGTAACTCCCCTGAAACGCAGTTATCGCCATCCACTCCAGAATCTTCGGCAAACCGGAAACTCACCCAACTTCCGTGTATCACGATATAGGCCGACGCAGTGTTGTGCCCGAAAGGAGGATCATAATGAAGCGCTTCTTACAGGCGTTTTCGCAGGGTCAAGCGAATTGAACGGGTGTCGGCGTCTTTCTTGACGGTGAGCCAGAGCACGCGCCCATCCTGGCTGAACAGGGCGGCAAGCTGGTCGATCGTAAACGCCGATGCAGGCTGGCCGTTGATGGCGATGACCGTGTCCTCAGCTCGAAGGCCAGCCTCCCAAGCGGCAGAGGCTTTCGCAACATCGTGGATGACGAAAGCCGCCCCTTCAGACACACATCGAAGGTCAAGGCCGCTGGCATCGAAAAGGAACGGGTCGGAGAAATGCTGTCCTGGGGACAGGAAGATGCGAGCGTGGGCATAGTCGAAGGCAACGTGAAATCTACGCAACACCTCGTTGCCGATTAGGCCCGTACCGCCCGTGGCACCAAACGGGCGAGGCAGTGTGAACGAGTCCAGCGACAAGGTATCTGCTCGGCCAAGGACGGTGCGAAATTCCTGCCCCAGGCCGACGCCACCGATCACCTCAAGGCGCTCACGGGACTGCGCCAGCAGCTCGTCATCGACGGCGCCTTGCGATCCGCTGTCAACCAACACCTCACGCTCGACGGCTCGGTGGCCACCGACCACGAGCCTCACGCGAATATGCGGAGTGTGCTTGAAGAGCGTGAAGGGTACCTTGCGGCCGACTGGTTCGTAGCTCTCCGGATCGTAGAGGGTCAGGATGCGGGCGTCATAGTCGACATCCACGACATACGGGGCAAAAAAGCTGTAGCCCAGGACACCGCCAACGTATCGGCCCAGCAGCGCGGGCTGGCTTGAGAGGTCAATGACGTAGGATTCGTCCACCCGTAGGGAAAGACCAGGGAGTCCGTACGTTACATGCTGGGCGAAGAGAACTCTGACGGTACCCTTGCCCGCACCAGTGCCCTGCTTCTCGCCTTCGGTCTTGATCCCCAGCTTCTGCGCGAGAGCGGTGTCGACGACACAGCCGCTGGCACCGCTGTCGAGGATGAACCACACAGGTTCTGAGCCGTTCACGGTAACCTTGATCATTATCTGGTTGCTGAAGAAGTCGAATGGAATCGAGAGCGGCAGGCTGGCCGCGTTTTGGTTGGAGCCTGATGCAGAGGTCGCTTGGGCACCGGCATTAGGAAGGCGTAACAACACGAGACAAGAAAACAGAAGAGCAGCTCGGAACATATTCCGTTTTCTACGCGGTGTTTTTCAGTATGTCTTGAATCTATTTGCAGTGCTCCGCCACGCGTGAGGGGGCAGGCCGGTGACCTGCTTCACACAACGGGTCATGTGGGACTGGTCCGCAAAGCCAAGGCGAGTTGCCATCCCTGCGAGAGGCTCCTTGCTTGTCTCAGCTGCTTTCCATGCCTGTAGCGCACGAATTTGCGCTCGAAAGGATAATGGCGAAATGCCAAAAACCTGCGCGAAGCCCCTAGACACTGCCCAGGCTGTCAACCCGGCCGCCTCACTCCAGTCCGATAAACGAAGACATGGGTTTCGAATAATTGCGGCCGCCAATCTGTCTGGCCAGTCAAAATTCAGGCAATCACGCATTATATGGGTTGCAAGAAGAAGGGCTGCGGCTTCTGCGACGTTCCTTTCGGCAGCACGGACAATCGAATCGACGTCCCTGACGCTTGCTATGCCTGGCAGGAATGTGTGACTGGCGGATAAACGAAGATTGAGCACCATTGCTCCAGATGGGGAAAAACGATTCAGGTGAGCTTCGAACTTTTCATGCAGGATTACATCTCCGGCCTCAGCGTGGAAGCGTCCGTGATCCCCAGCTTCTTCGTAGGCGCCTGAGAGAACAAGAGCTGCGTAGCTTTCCTGATGGCTATGACGGGGCAGAGTCTTGCTACGGATTGTCTGCCACGTTCGCATCAGACGATCACAAATCCAGTATGCCTCACCGACGATGTTGGAAGCCACAGTCCGATTCTGGGCGAATCGTCGGCCATCCCGAAGTTGATAACTGCGGCTGATTCGCCTAGGCGGGCGGATAATTCCAAGACCGCACCTTTTCGCGGAACGCAAGAGAGTCTCGGAAGGTCGCGGATGAATACCCGGTGATGAATACCCGGTTGACTGCGGATCCCGGTGTAGACGATTTTGTAATGGACCGGGCTTTCTTTCGCCCGAATGCTTCAAGAACGTTCAAACCGGAGCGCCAAGCCGTTCAAATCAAACCAGTCGTTTTCACAACATTCAACAGAATTCACCAAATACCGAAATCGGGGTTCGGGACCGCGTGGACGCGCGGACTCGAGACTACCCCTGAACCTTAGCAGAGTTCAGTGTTCAGGTTAGGTAATCGGCGCCCAAAAACGTAAGACACTGAATTGGCCATACTTAGCGATGTCTCTCGCTCTCCGATCGGAAAGGTAGTCCTGCCAAATCGCGTTGATTTAACACCGCTTGGAAAAATATGGAAAAGGAGGTTGCTGCGTAAGTGATTGATTTTTATGGAGCGGCCTATCGGAATCGAACCGACACCTGAACCTTGGCAAGGTTCCGTACTACCACTATACTAAGGCCGCTTAACTACTCTTTTGTAAGACGCCTGACTACCTTCTTTTTATAACACGCCTGAGGGAATAGCTACAAGCCCGCGCTGCGAAACGCCGTGAATCAGCTACTGCCAGGTAAAGGAGCGGCGTAAAGCCTACTGCGGCAGGCCGGCTGCTGATACGACAGAAAGGGATCAGGAGACCTGGGTAACGCGGGCGGTTTTTACCACGGGGGACCGGCGCTGGCGCTCGGCGAAGCGCGTGGCTTTGTCCTTGTCGGTGTACACGCGGCCAAACTTTTCCCCGTCGGCGTAGTAAACGCTCACCAGCCAATGGTGATGTTTGCGGCGGCGGTCCCTGGTGAAGGAATCCTTATCTTTGCTCGATGCTTCTTTTGTCACTTTGCGCGTCTCTCTCTCTGAAGGATCTGCGCGGCACTATCTCAAGGAATCGGTCACCGCGCAAGTGCCGATGGAGATACTAACACGCCACCTATTACACCAAAAAACGAGCGGAGGTGAAACGGGAAATATGAATGACGCGCAACTAGCGGGCGACTCCGGCAGCATTTGGTCGCGCTTGGGGATTCTTGAGAATGATTTCGTTGGATGCTTTTGAAGCTGCTCCGGTTTTGAGCAGATTGAGATGGCAAAGCGGTGAAAAGCTCACCGTAACGTTTTTTCACTCGAAAATGGAGCATTTTCGTGGAGTCGGGCAGCGGTTACAGGCCAATTTGTCCCGTCTCTGTCCATTGGCGGGCGAACAAATTGTTGCGACCCATGAAACATTTTCCGGTTTCTTTCGTCTTACTAGGTGAGGAGAAGATAAGCTGCAATGTGGCGGAGCAACATCATGACGATGCCAGTGACAAAACAACCGCCCCTGTTGGAAGACCTGCGAAACCATTCGCAGGAGCAGGTCGCGGAACTGCGCGAACTTCTAACCACGGGGGCCACATCGCGCCCCGATCCACGCCGTCCCGGCTTCTATGAAGTACAAGGCCGTGCACACACCTACTATGTGTTCAAATATCCGTCGGGCGCAAAAGTGCTGTTGATTGCGGTTTGGGAACGCGACCCGGTCGCAGAAATGGTCGCTTACTCCTGTTCTTGCCCGGCGGCTTGATTCGGTTTCCTTTAGAGAAAAAGTGAATGAGCGCCCCGATTCGAAATCGGGGCGCTTTTTTAGTCTTTGTCGAGGTTTAAAGCGGCAGAGTTAATGCAGTAGCGCAAACCCGTGGGTTGCGGGCCATCATCAAATACGTGTCCAAGGTGGGCGTCGCAGCGGCTGCATTTCACTTCGACGCGCTTCATCCCGTGGCTGGAGTCCGATTCCTCATCGACCGCCTCTTTACTGGAAGGAGCATAAAAACTGGGCCAGCCGGAGCCGGAATGATATTTGGTCTCCGAACGGAAAAGCGGCTGCCCGCAGCAGACGCACTTGTAGGTACCGGGCGTTTCCGTAGCTTCATACTCGCCTGTGAAAGGTGGCTCGGTTCCCTTCTGGCGCGTTACGTAATACTGATTCGCTGTGAGCTCCTTTTTCCAAACCTGTTCGTCTTTCTTAACTTTTTCCGACATAGGATCCTTCCTGGATCATTTTGCCAGCTTTAGCGGAGCGGGGTCTCCTGATGGAATCGTACAACAACTGATTGAAATCCGCTTTGCCACAAAGGCTGATTGACACGCCGAAGAATTTGCTTTAACTTTGAATTTCGCAATGCAAAGCACGCACACAACTCGGGCGCATCGCCATCATCATCACGGCCACATGCCGCGCCCCCTGAGGTGTGCATAGCAAACCGCTAAGCAAAGCACTCCTCGGCCCGCCGGCGATACAAAGCCTGGCGGGTTTTTTGTTTTTAGGGCCGAGAAATTCGGAGGGATGAGATGAAGATCGATTTTCAGAAAAACGGCGGGCTCGTGCCAGCCATCATCCAGGACGAACCTAGCGGCGACGTCCTGATGCTCGGCTTTATGAATGCGGATTCTCTGAACCAGACGCAACTCTCCGGCGAAGTGGTGTTTTTCAGCCGCTCCCGCAACAAACTTTGGAAAAAGGGCGAATCGAGCGGGCACGTCTTGCGCATCCGCGAAATCCGCGTGGATTGCGACGCGGACGCGTTGCTGGTGCTCGTGGAAGCAGTAGGGCCCGGCGTTTGCCATGAGGGATACCGAAGCTGCTTCTTTCGCACCATGGAGCCGGATGGCAGAGAGAAAATCATCGCGGAACGAACTTTTTCACCGGAGACCGTCTACGAATCGGAGAAAAGATGATGAGTTTGTTGAAGCTGGGGATCCCCAAAGGCAGCCTGCAGGACGCGACGCTGGACCTGTTTGCGCGCGCCGGCTGGAAAATTACGCTGAGTTCGCGAAGTTATGTGCCCACGATTGATGACCCCGAGATTGAATGCCTGCTGGTGCGTGCGCAGGAAATGGCGCGGTACGTGGAGTCAGGAACACTGGACGGCGGAATCACGGGACACGATTGGGTAGTGGAGACCGAAGCGGATGTCGAGGAGTTGTCTGAACTTGTATACGCCAAACAACGCCTAGCGCGCGTGCGCTGGGTACTGGCTGCGCCGGAAGAGTCGAAGATTCGCGGACCGCGTGACCTGGAAGGCAAGGTGATTGCCACCGAAGTCGTGCAAATCACCGAGAAATACCTGGCGAAACACGGCGTAAAGGCGCGAGTGGAGTTTTCCTGGGGAGCAACGGAAGTAAAAGTGCCGCAGCTTGCCGATGCGATCGTCGAGGTGACGGAAACCGGGTCGTCGCTGCGCGCCAATCGGCTGCGCATTGTGGATACGGTCCTCGAATCGGCCACGGTTTTCATCATGAACCGCGCGGCCGCGGGAGATTGCTGGAAGCGGCAAAAAGCCGAGAATCTGATTTTGATGCTGCAGGGCGCTATAGCCGCTGCGAGCAAGGTGGGGCTTCTTCTGAACGTGCACCGAGACGACTTGCCTGGAGTTCTAGGAGTGCTTCCCGCGCTCAAGAAGCCGACGGTTTCCGCTTTGAGCGATCCGGAGTGGGTGGCGGTGAATACGATCATTGAAGAAGCGGTCGTGCGGCAGATTCTTCCAAAACTGAAAGCAGCGAAAGCTGAGGGGATCGTCGAGTATCCCCTGAATAAAATCGTACTGTGACGCGAATCCTGAAGCTCACATCGCAGACCGAGAAATGGCTGCTCGCTCGCCGGGCGACGCAAGACGCTGAGGCGCACCGAATTGCCGCGGAAATCGTGGATGATGTGCGCAAGCGGGGCGACGCGGCGCTCTTTGCGTATACGAAGAAATTCGACGGCACGGATTTGGTCAAAAGCGGAGTTTGGATCGAAGAAAAGGAGATTCTTGCGGCCCGAAAAGCAGCGAGTGTCAAGTTTCGGAAAGCGATTGAAAAAGCTGCGGAGAATATTCGGCGTGTTGCAGAAAAGCAGCTTCCTCAGCCCTGGACGGTCGAAACCACGCCCGGCGTGAAGATCCATCAGGTGGTCAGGCCCATTGAAACGATTGGCTGCTACATCCCTGGAGGGCGATTCTCGCTTGTTTCAACGCTGGTCATGACCGTCGTGCCTGCCAAGGTTGCCGGCGTGCCGAATATTGTGGCCCTTTGCGCTAAACCCAGTCCTGAGCTGCTGGCGGCAGCGGGAATCCTGGGTATCAAACGAGTCGCGCGAATCGGCGGAGCGCAAGCGATCGCTGCCTTGGCTTACGGCACAAAGAGCGTCCCGCGCGTCGACAAAATCTTCGGTCCGGGAAACAAGTATGTTACCGCCGCCAAACAAATCGTTAGTAATGAATGCGCGATCGACTTGCCGGCCGGACCCACTGAGGCCATGGTATTCGCTGAGCGCGGCAATGCGCGCTGGATTGCGGCCGACGTTCTTGCGCAGGCCGAACACGCCAAGGATGCGGTCAGCTTTTTCTTGACAACTTCACCTAGCCTCGCTTCCGATGTTCAATGTGAGATCCACACTCAACTCGAAAAGATGCCCAACAGCATGGCGCATTGCTCAACGCAAGTCTCGGGAGCAATTCTTCTCGCAGAATCAGCCCATCAAGCTTGGGAATTCGTCAACCGATTTGCCGCAGAACATCTCAGCCTTCCGGAACACTCAGAGAAGCTTCTCCGGGAGATTCGTGCGTCTGGAACGGTCTTTTTGGGAACGTGGGCGGCGCAACCGCTTGGAGACTACGCCACAGGGAGCAATCACGTTTTGCCGACAGGAGGCTGGGCTCGCGTGCGCGGCGGACTTTCCGCGGCCGACTTTGTAAAATGCATCAGCGTGCAAACCATCACTCGCAGGGGATTTCTGCAACTCGCCGAAACTGTGGAAACGCTTGCGGAATCGGAAGGCTTGATGGCACATCGAAACGCTGTGAGAGTCCGCCTATGAAAGTGCAACTGCCAGTCCGCCGAGCCATTCTGGATCGCCGCACCTATGAAGCGCCCGCCGAAGGACGGTCGGGCAAAGTGCGCTTGGACTTCAATGAAAACACTGCGGGCTGCTCGCCGGCGGTTCGCCGCGCGCTGGCAAAACTTACGGTGAAGCAACTGGCGATGTATCCCGAGTATCAGAAGCCGTCGGAGCGGCTTGCGCGACACTTCGGCGTCAGCGCCGAGGAGTTACTGCTTACGAATGGCGGAGATGATGCGCTGCGCGTTTTCTTCGATACCTTTGTCGAACCGAACAGCAGCATTCTGATTTGCGAGCCGACCTTTCCCATGTACCGTTATTGGGCGGAGATTGCCGGAGCGCAGGTCGGCGCGCTTCGATATGGCCCGAATATGGAGTTTCCTCTCGCTGAGGTTCTTGCGGAACTTCGCAGCAAGCCTCGGGTCTTGTTCATCGCCAATCCCAACAATCCAACGGGTACGTTAATCGGAGAGAAAGAGCTGCGCTGCATCCTGGAAGCGGCCGCGGAAACGGTCGTGGTGATGGATGAAGCTTATGCGGAGTTCTCCGATTTCACGGCGCTGCCGTGGATTCGCGAATTTCCTCAACTTTTTGTGGCGCGAACGTTTTCAAAAGTGGCGGGACTTGCGTCGTTGCGGCTTGGTGCCGTGATCGGAGGTGCGGAATCGCTCGGGCTGGTGCGACGCGCGATGCCTCCCTTTCCCGTGAATCTCGCGGCCTTGGTCGCGGCTGCGGCCGCTATTGGCGACCGCTCCAGAATGCGCGCTTATGTCGTTGAGGTGAAACACTTACGCGTGCGGGTGGCCAAGGAATTGTGCGACTTGGGCGTCAAGACCTATCCGAGCGCGGGAAATTTTTTGTTGGCAGATTTTGGCGAGACGGGTCCGGCGCTCTTTCGCAAGGTGGAAGAAAAGGGCATCTTGCTCCGGGATCGCAGCAAGGACATGGGCGGAGGGTTCGTGCGCATCACCATGGGAACGGCGGCGGAGATGCGCCAACTGCTTAAGGTCATTCGGAAGGAATGGAAGCCCGCGCGCGCCGGGACCAGCAAAACGAATTGAACATGGCTCGCATGGCGACAATCCATCGAAAAACGAGCGAGACGGATGTCCGGCTGAAATTGAATCTGGATGGCCGCGGAAAAGCCCGCATCACAACGGGAATCCGATTCTTCGATCACATGCTCGATTTGGTCGCACGCCATGGAGCTTTCGATTTGGAAGTGAGTGCGCGGGGCGACCTAGAAGTGGACCAGCACCACACTGTGGAAGATGTCGGTATCACTCTCGGCGAGGCCGTGCAAAAAGCAGTTGGCTCGAAGCGCGGAATTTTGCGCGCGGGCTATTTCCTAATGCCGATGGATGAAACGCTCGCGGCAGCTGCGGTCGACCTCAGCGGTCGCCCTTGTTGTGTTGTGAAAGCTAAAATCACGGCCGAGCGCGTTGGCGATTTTCAAGTGGAACTGATGGAGGATTTTTTTCAAGGCTTTGCGCAAACCGCAAAAGCTAACGTACACCTTAGCGTTCTGTACGGACGCTCTTCGCATCACCAAGTGGAGGCGGCGTTTAAGGCATTCGCGCGAGCGCTGCGCTTCGCCGTCGCGAAGGATAAACGCCTGCGAACCGTTTTGCCCAGCACGAAAGGCCTGTTATGAAAGTCACCATCATCGACTACGGAGCTGGAAATGTGCCTTCCGTCGAGCGGGCGCTGCGCCGGCTGGGCGCGGAAGCGGAGCGCACAAATTCGGCAGAGACCATTGCAAGCGCTGAAGCGTTGCTCCTGCCGGGAGTAGGGCATTATGCCGCGCTGGTTCGCGCACTCGACGAACAACAGATGCGCGAGCCTTTAGTTGGCGCTCTTGAACGCGGCGTTCCGTTCCTGGGAATTTGCCTCGGGCTGCAGGTGCTTTTTGAATCGAGTGCCGAGTCCCCAAAACTACACGGCCTGAATCTCATGCCGGGAAAAGTCTGCGCGCTGCCGTCTACCGTGAAACTTCCGCACATGGGTTGGAACCAGATTGCGTCAAATGGTGAATCTCGATTGCTCGACGGTATCGACTCCAGCGCCTACTTTTATTTTGCGCATTCTTACGCTGTGCCGGATTCGAATGGATCAACTACGGCCACTTGTTTTCACGGGTCTCGTTTTGCGGCGGTCGTAGAAAATCACAATATCTATGGCGTGCAATTCCATCCGGAAAAAAGCGGCGACTCCGGATTTCGCTTGCTCGGGAATTTCCTGAGGATCGCGGCATGAGTCTCGCGCACCGCATTATTCCCTGCCTCGATACCGACGGACCGCGCGTCGTTAAGGGTGTCCATTTTGCCGGACTGCGAGATGCGGGTGATCCTGTAGCTCTTGCTTCGCGCTACAACGAGGAAGGAGCGGATGAACTCGTCGTGCTCGATGTGGCGGCTTCGCGGGACCGGCGGCCCACTTTCTTGGAGACCATCCGGCGCGTCGCGGCGGAGCTTTCCATTCCTCTCACGGCAGGCGGCGGGATTCGCACGTTGGAAGACGGCCGCGCTGTCGTGCGAGCCGGCGCAGATAAAGTCACCATTAACACTGCGGCCGTCGAGCGCCCTGAACTCATTTCCGAGCTCTCGCGCGAATTTGGCGCGCAAGCTGTCGTGTTGGCCATTGATGCGAAACGCAATGGGAATCATTGGGACGTAATGGTTCGCGGCGGGCGCGAGTCCGCGAATCGAGATGCGATTGAATGGGCGAATCGCGGAGTCGAAATGGGCGCTGGCGAAATCCTCCTTACTTCCGTGGACCGCGACGGAACGCAGGCGGGATTCGAAACGGAGTTGACCGCGGCTATTTCAAAAGCCGTATCCGTGCCGGTCATTGCTTCCGGCGGGGCAAAATTGCCCGAGCATTTTGTTCAGGTTTTCAAGGAAGGGGCTGCTGATGCGGCGCTTGCCGCTTCCATCTTTCACGATGGCGTGCAACCCATTCGCGCCCTGAAGGAGTTTCTTCGGACGACCGGAATCGAGGTGCGCCTGCCGTGCTGATTCCCTGCATCGATTTGCAGGACGGACAAGCCGTGCAATTGATACGCGGCCGCAGGCGCGAACTCGCGGTTACTGACGTTTTCGGCCTCCTTCAAAAATTCAGTAAATATCCGTGGCTGCACATCATCGACCTTGACGCCGCCATGGGCAAAGGATCGAACGGCGAACTGGTCCGCGCGCTGTGCGCACAGGCGCGGACGAAATTCGCAATGAAGGTTCGCGTGGGGGGCGGGATTCGCACCGTTCCCTGCGCCCGGAAAATCGCTGGCTGGGGAGCAAGCCAGCTCGTTGTCGGGAGCGGCGTTTTCCGCGACGGAGAAGTAAATCTGCGCTTTCTGCGGCTGCTCACCAGAGAAGTGCACCGCAAGCGCATCATCATCGCGCTGGACACGATGCAAGGACGAATTGCGATTCACGGCTGGCGGCGACGAGTCGCTGTTCAAGCAGAAAAAGTGATGGCGCATCTCGAGCCATTTTGTTCAGGCTTTTTGTGCACGGACGTGGACCGCGAAGGCACTATGTCGGGCGCGAACCTGAAATGGTTTGAGAAATTGCGTGGTGCCACCGATCATCCCATCATTGCTGCCGGCGGCATTCGAACGAAACGTGAGATCGCGGCGCTTGAAAGGATCGGCATGGACGCCGCCGTTGGCATGGCTTTGTATAAGAACTGCCTTCGTTAGCTGATTTTGGGTTGTAAGTAGCTGCCCCAAGTCAGCGAAGATACGCATCCGTAATGTACTGCTGCACCATGCGCTGGGTGTTGAAGAATGAGCCGTTGATGGCGATGGCGTGCTGCATCACTTCGAGAAACTTGTGGCGCTCGCCGTAATACAAGGGAAGAATGACGCTTTCCAATTTTGCGTAGAGCGATTCGGCTTCCGCCTGGTTGTCAGTCTCCGAACCGTTGCTCGAGCCGCGCCGCGGTTCTCCAATCGACCAGCCCGTCACTCCTTCGATGTGGCCTTCGACCCACCAGCCGTCCAAAATGCTCAGGCTGGGCACGCCGTTGAGCGCCGCTTTCATGCCGCTGGTACCGGAGGCTTCGAGAGGAAATTGCGGAGTGTTGAGCCAAAGATCCACTCCGGAAGTCATCTTTCCGCCCAAATCCAGGTTGTAATCATCCAGGAAAACCGTGGGAACATTTTTTCGCAACGCTTTTTTCGCTTTGTAAATCCGGCGAATGATGTCTTTTCCGCCCGCGTCATTGGGATGCGCTTTGCCCGCATAGATAATCTGAAAGTGGCCGGCGTCCTTCGCAATCTGGCGAAGACGATCGAGGTCGGAAAGAATCAGGTCGGCGCGCTTGTAACCTGTGGCGCGCCGGGCAAAGCCAATCGTAAAAACCTCAGGGTCCAGTTGCAGGCCGGTCTTCTTGCGAACCTCTTCAAGCAGTTCGTGTTTGGCGATGAGATGCGCGGACCAGACGTCTTCCGCAGGCAGGCCCAGGGCACTCCGCAAACTGAAATTGTCTTCGCGCCACGACGGGATGTAGCGATCGAAAAGCTGCCGGAACGCGGGGCACGTCCAGGTGCCAGCGTGAACGCCATTGGTGATGGCGTGGATCGGCACTTCAGGAAACATCTGACGAGAAGTCTCGCCGTGCTGTTTGGCAACGCCGTTGACGTAGGTGCTCAGGTTCAGTGCCAGCTGCGTCATGTTTAGCGAAGCGCCACTGCGAGCCGCATCCAGCAGGCCGGAAACATTCTGCTCTGCTTGCAGAATGCGCTTTACGAGGTCGGCGGCTGAAGCATCGCTCAAGTCGAAAAAGTTGACCTGTGCGGGGAACGCGCGAGTCAAAAACTCCATCGGGAACCTGTCGTGCCCGGCCGGAACGGGAGTATGCGTGGTAAAGAGGCATTTGCTGCGAACCTTTTCGATATCTTCGCCGCGAATCGAGGTGCGTCCGGCCTTCTGAGCTTCTTCCCCAAGCAATTCCAATGAAAGGAGCGCGGCGTGGCCTTCGTTCATGTGGAATCGCGTGAGGTCTTTGTAACCCAGCGCGCGGAGCATCCGCACGCCGCCAACGCCAAGCACGACTTCCTGGCAAAGGCGATAATAGGAGTCTCCGCCATACAAGGAACCTGTTAGATTGCGGTCGAACTCCGTATTCGAAGGCACGTCGGCGTCGAGAAAGTACACCGGCACTTCGGATCCGTGAACACCCTTCACGGAATAACGCCAGCAGCGAAGCTCGAGGCGGCGATTTTCAATGGGGACGCTGGCGCGCGCCGGTTCTTCGGCCAGGAAATCTTCCACGCGCCAGTCGACTGGTTCTTCGGTTTGCAAGCCGTCTTCCGCAAGGCGCTGCGTGAAGTATCCCCTGCGATAAAGGAGCGACACAGCGACCATGGGAAGGTGCAAATCCGCGGCGGCGCGAATGGTATCGCCGGCAAGCACGCCGAGCCCCCCGCTGTAGCTGGGCATGGCGTTCTCCAGCGCAATTTCCATCGAAAAGTAAGCAATGAATCGTTTTACTGAATTCGGCTGAGTCGACATCTCACTCGCTTTTTGGTCGGGGCCAGTTGGCCAGGAATAAGCCAGCGCCCTATCAGGAAGAATCACCCTTCTGTAAAACTTCTATTGTCGGGGAAACGAACCGCTCTAGCAAGTAAGTAGAAATCGCAGGTTTCCATGGGTATTTCAAATGATTCTTAACCGCCGCATCCTGCGATCGAACGGCGCTGTTTCAGAGGCAAAGCGCTGATTTCTAAGTGTCAATTTGTTTTGGTGGAAGGGGCATGCGCCGCAGGTGTAGCGCGGGACATTAGCTCAACGAACTCCTTATAAAACTTTTCCCTGTCAAGATCCTGCTGGACTTCAACGAGCGATTCGCCCATTCCTGGCTGCTGGCCTGGGGCCCACGCATGCGTGTCGCCATAGGAAGCGCCGTGGCCGACCTCGACATCGACATAGAGTTTCTGCCATTTGGTGATAATGCTCGGATCAAGCCATGCAGCCGCGGCAAGTTCATCCCAAAGAATATTTGGTTCGGCGTACTTGGCGACGTACTGCGCGCCGGGCGTGGCACTCTTGCCGATTTGCTCAATAAGAGTTTTTTCCATTTTTGTTTTAACGGAAATGTCCACCGTGGTGAGAACGAACCGCGGCCAGCGCGCATGAAGCACGGCGTGAGAAGCTTCCGGGTCCATCCAAAAGTTAAATTCCCGGCGCGGTGACAAAGCGAACTCGGGATCATCGCTCGCGGGATTGATGCTGCCCGCCATCACGATCAGTTCCTTCGTCAGCTCCGGGAAATGAGGATCGAGAGCGATGGCCAGGGCCAGATCGGTCATGGGGCCGGCGGAATAGATCGTCACATCATGAGGAAACTGATGGACCATGCGAACCATAAAATGAGCGGCATCTTCCGTGGAAGGCCTGGTCGATGGAGTTCCTTCGGGCAGCGAGGGGATTTCATACGGACCGTGGAGAGCATGGCGCCGTGAAAAATTCCATGCTCCCTGATAGGACACTTTGCCGTAGAGCGTTTCCCACTTCGCAATGTATTCCTTGGAGTTGACCAGAGGAAACACGGCTCCGGGCACAACGGGGATGTCCGTGCGGCCAATAATTTCCATGAGGCGCAACGTGTGCTGGACTTCTTCGTCGCGCCAGTCGTCACCGGTGAGAACGGTGATGCCGAGAACGTCGGTCTCCGGCGAATTCACGATCGCAAGAATCGCCTGCATGTCGGTGCCACCGGGGCCAGCGGCGTCTTGATCGATAATGACTTTGCGCTTCGTTTGCGCGTGAAGCGGCAAAACGCAAACCGCGAAAAACAGCAGCGAGAGCACCCAACAGAGAAACGAACTCTTCGCCGCCTGGGGAACAGCACGGCCCTCTTTCGCTTTGCTGGCGACGAGGCTGCCTGTGGTTAACCCATGCAAAATGCTCGGTCCTCCCCAATGGCGCTAAAACGTCAGCTTGAGCCCGAATTGCACGAGCCGCGGGTTGTTCACGGTGGCGCCGATCGAACCGAAGCCAGCGCCAGCGAAGTCCGGCGTGGCCAAGCTGCTGGTGCTGTTAGGCGCCGCAAATTGGGCGTGGTTGAAGAGGTTGAAGAATTCCGCGCGGAAGTTCAGCCCCATATTCTCCCAAGGCAGCTTGAACTGCTTAATGAGCGAGAAGTCGGTGTTGACGAAGTCCGGGCCGATGACGGGTGCGCGGTTGGCGTTGCCGAGTTCGCCGGCGGCTGGCGCGCTGAAACACGCTGTGTTGAACCACTCCGCCACCGTGTGAGGACCGGCGTTGGGATTGCAGCCTTTAACCGTGTCGGGGCGATTGAGGTCAGTGATGTTGCCGTTCAGCAAGGTGGCGGATATGAAACACACACCGGGCCCGGTTGGGCATGGTATCGAACCCGGAAAGATTGTGAAGGTGTTGCTATCGACGATGGCGACGGGGAAGCCCGAAGTGATGTGTTCGATGACGGTGACTTGCCAATTGCCCAGCACATTGTTGACGGGACCGCTCCAGGCAGAGCCCCATTTTTTGCCTGTGCCGAAGGGCAGATCATAGACCACGCTCGCAGTGAAGTTATTATCGAGGTTGATGTCTGAACGCGCCCAGTCCAGATTCTGCCAATTCGGCAACGGGAAGTAAGAAGCGCTGACGTTCGTGGCAAGGCCGTCTGCGAACCCCGTATCATAAGTGCGGGAATAGGTGTAGCCGATGAGAGCGTAGATACCGTGGCGGGCGCTCTTCGTTTCGGCCTTGATTTGCAGGCCGTTATAGTGGGCCCGCCCGACATCTTCGGTTGCGGCAATGTCGGAGAAGGGGAAGTTGTTCAGGTACGGGCTGATATAAGGTCCGCCGCCCGGCAGGCAACCAATCGTATAGCCAGAGACGGCTGTGCCGGGCCAGCAAGCGGAAGGAGAAACCACGTTGATGCTGTTTCCATCTACGAGAATGTGCGAGCTCCGCGAGCCAACATAACCCGCCGTGACGACGATCTGGCCGGGGAGCTCATGTTCCACGCTCACGTTGAATTGCTGAACCATGCCCAGCTTGAAATTGGTGTTCTGGGCAAGAATTGTGCCGGTGAAGTCAGTAAAATTCGGCGCGCTGGGAGGTCCACTGACAAGCGGGAATCCTCCTAGGCCGCCAGAGAATGTGGTTGGGAAGATGCTAATGGCCGAAGGAGTTCCGCCTTTACCGGCGCAGGCAGCAGCAGCAAACGTACAGTTACCGCCGAAGGCGAAGGCGTCCGATTCATCGTAATAAGGCGGATTCTGCCACAAACCCTGCGCCCCCTGATTCCAGGAAGAGTCGTGATAGATGGCGTAGCCTGCGCGGACCGCGGTCTTATCGCTCCCGCGCGGCTTCCAGGCCAGGCCAATGCGGGGTTCGAAAGCAGTCTTGTCAAATTGAATGCCGGCCCATTTGCCGACACCATTCACACCTGGAACCAAAAATCGCCCGGTGGCTGGATTGAAGTCGGCTTCGCGATTGTCCACTTCGGAGATGGGAGTGGCCAACGCCCAAGCCAGCCCTAAGTTCAGTGTCAGATCCTTTGAAAGGCGCCAGTCGTCTTGAATAAAGGGACGGAACATCTTCCAGCGGCGGCCGGTAGTCGGACCTTTGAAGGTTTGGTCGTGGATGGCAAGGCTGGATAAGCCGAGAAGAAGATCGGCTTCAGGATTTCCCCCGATTGGCGTAGCAGCGGAAAAATTGCTGGTCCACAAACCTGAAAATTCGTAGAACCCGTCCTGGAAACCCTCGGTTTTGACGTTCATTTGATTGGCTCGGATGCCGACCCCGACTTTGATATCGTGCTTTCCGCGGATCATGTCCAACGAATCATTAATGGAGAAAACGTTGGTGCCTCCCTGGAAAGGCGAAAAACCGCGGTCGCCGATTGAGAAGTAATTGCCAAGAACTTCCGAGATCGTCAGTCCGCAACTGACCCCGGAAGGATTGCACTTGCCGCTCGAAATGCAACCTGGATCAAGATTCGAGTTGGGAATGCCGAGTTTTGTGGCTTCGCAGGTGCCTGTGCCTTGAGAAGTAATGTAGTCGAAGATCCGGTTGTAGCCGCCGGTGATCTGGTTGACGGTGGTGGGGGAGAAAACGTGGGTTTCCGAAAGCGCGATGTTGCGAGCATGATTGATGATTCCCTGATTGCTGGCGAAGAAGCCGGATTCGGTGAAATTCCCGACGCCGCCGCCGCCGGGAATGTAAGAGGTTGCCTGGTCATAGCTAAAGCGGCCAAAAGCGGTGTCGGAAGAAGAGAAGGTGTGATCGAGCCGAATATCGAATTTGGTTTCGTAGAGAGAATGTACGGGTTCGCTGATGAAATTGGCATTAGCGGCAGGGTTGTTTGCATTTGGCTCGGGGTAGAATGCCATTAGCTTTGTGGCCAAAGGATTGATGAGGCCCGCGGGAATCTTGTCGCAAGGCGTTCCCGCGTTTTGGCTGCCGTTGCCGGCGGGATTGCTGGCGGTAGCCCCATTCAATGGCATCGGATTGCCCGAGGCATTGCATTGGAAGGGAGCGCCGCCCACGTTCGGGTTGGCGATCACCGTGCCGGGGGTGAGGGACGCGCCGAAAGGATCTTTCGAGAAATCGCCGGCTTTCATGGCATCGGTGGGGACCAGGCCCGTAAAGGTCACGCCGCGGAGCTGGTCCTTCTGCTCGCCGTCTATGAAGAAGAAAGTCTTGTTTTTGCGAATGGGGCCGCCGATGGAACCGCCAAACTGATTCAGATTGAATTTTTCCGCCTTGGTGGCAAAAAAGCTTTTCGCATCTAAAGCAGTGTTCCGGAAAAACTCAAAGAGCGATCCGTGGAAATCGTTAGTCCCCGACTTCGTGGTCACCAGAACGGTCGGTCCCGCACGCGTTCCGTATTCGGCAGAGTAGTTGTAAGTAAGGACTTTGAACTCCTGAATGTCGTCAATGGAAGAGAAGATACCAATGCCGCCGGCGGTGAGCTCGTTGTTGTCGTTGCCATCGAGGAGCCAGTCGGTGCTATTGGCGCGCGAGCCGCCGACCGAAAGAGAGTAAGTGCCGCGGGCGGAAACCTCGCTGCTGGGCGCACCGTTAAAAAAGCTGTTCGTATTGGTTTCCTGGACCGTGCCGGGAGTCAGGGTGGCCAATTGCACAAAGTCCCGTCCGTTCAGCGGAAGCTGCTGGACCTCCTGCGCGGTAATGACCTGTCCGAGAGAAGGGTTGGCCGTCTCCACGGCTACCGCAGAGGCGGTAACCTCGACTTGCGCCGTAACCGTCGAAGGAGCGAGCGTGAAGTTCAGCTCCCGCGCTTCGTCAATCTGAAGCCGCAAATCCTTGGTTTCGATGGTCTGAAAGCCGGAGAACGCCGCGCGAACGGTGTAGATAGCAGCGGGGAGAAGCGGAATGAGATAGTGGCCTGTCTCGTCGGTCTTGGCCTCGCGCGAAACTCCTGTGCCCTGGTTTGTGGCGGTGACCGAAGCGCCCGCGACGGGCGAACCCGACTTGTCCTGAACCGTTCCGGAAAAGCTGCCAGTCGCCTGCCCCCAAGCGGTCGAGGCAAAGCACAACCCAAATGCCAACGCCAAGCAGGCACACAACATTTTTCTCATTTTTCTCTCCCTCAGACTTCACACCCCTGTTTTGCAAGCCAAGGAGACTCTCTAGGTAAGAGGCGGCTCACGAAAACATGCAGGGAACGAGTTTAGGCCCACTCGCTTTGAAAACACAAGAGGAGCGCCTGTGGAAACTTTGCTTCTACTGGTGCACATATCTCATCCCGTTCGTCCCGCCACTTGTCGACAAAAAGGCCGGCACCAGATTCGGCTATAATTCCGCGCGTGAACAATATTCTCGATGGCATCCGCGTTGTGGAGTTAACGGAAGCTCTCGCCGGTCCCTATTGCGCCATGCTGCTGGGCGATCTCGGCGCCGATGTGATCAAGGTCGAGCGCCCGGGCACCGGCGACCAGTCGCGGTCTTGGGGACCGCCGTTCGTTGGCGGCGAATCCGCCTATTTTCTTGCCGCCAATCGGAATAAACGCTCCATCACGCTCAGCTATGACCATCCGCGCGGCGCCGAAGCTTTTCAAAAGCTGCTCGCGAGCGTTGACGTTTTCCTTCATAACCAGCCTTCGCGCGCATCGCTCCAAAAACGCGGAATCGACGCGGAAACGCTCTGTGCGAAGCACCCGCGCCTCATCTACTGCAGCATTACAGGGTACGGCTTCAGTGGTCCCAAAGCCGAAATGCCCGGCTACGACATCCTCGCTCAAGCCGAATCCGGCGTGATGAGTTTCACTGGCGAGCCGGGCGGCGGGCCGCTGCGTTACCCCATCGCCATTGCAGACATGACTTGCGGAATGTACGCGGCCATGGGAATTCTCGCGGCGCTTTTCCACAGAGAGAAAACGGGACGCGGCCAGGCGCTCGACATGGCGCTTTTTGACTCGCAATTGACGTGGCTCGCGAACGTCGGCAGCAGTTACCTCAACGCCGACGCTTCCCCACAGCGGTGCGGCAATGCTCATCCGAACATCGTCCCTTATGAAGTTTTTCGTGGCAGCGATGACCGATATTTCGTCGTGGGAGTGGGAACCGACGTGTTGTGGAAGAAGTTTATGCGCGCCCTCGGTATACAAAGCGAAATCGGGGCCGATGCGCGATTCAAGACCAACGGCGAACGCATCAAGCACCGCGCGATCCTCGTGCCCCGGTTGCAAAACATTTTTTCGCGAGAGACCGCCGCGGCCTGTCTCGAGAAATTCGCAGCCGCAGAAATTCCCGCGGCGCCCATCAACACCGTTGCTGAAGCCGTCAGCGCCGCGCAAACTCAAGCAAGAGGCTTGATTATCCAACTCGAACATCCAACGATAGGCGCCGCCAAAAGCATCGCCAATCCCATTCACTTTTCGGCGACTCCCGCGAGCTACCGTCTGCCGCCGCCCCTCCTCGGCGAACACACAGCGGAGATCCTGAACAGCCTGGGCTACTCCGAATATGAAGTTCGCACGATGGGTGCCAAATCCGCGACTTGAGCGGAGTTCTCTGGCACTAATAAAGCGATGGCCGCTCCGAGCCCCCGAGCAGAGACGCATTCACATTGGCTATCGTATGAGTTCCTTCGTGGCCGCCCCAGGCAAACAGCAAAAACACCTGGGGAAATCCTCCTGCCCGCAGCGTCAGGCCCGACGCGAAGCTGTGGAGCCAAGGGTTTGAACCGAGATCCCCACGTTTCAAACCGACCTTACCTTCCTCGGCCATGATGGAAAATCCCAGCGGCCCCCAAATAGAGTGCTCCAAGCTCTGCCGGAAGAACATTACGTTCGGCGCGCGAAACCGAAAGTCTTGATAGCTGGAAAGCGAAGGGTTCCCGTTGATGTCGACTCCTCCCAGGGTCGGCTGGGAATAAAACGGCACCAGGTTCCCGCCCGGCGTCATCGACTCGGCAAGAAAAAACTCCAAGTTAACGGTGCCCTGCTTGTCGCGCGTAATCGCCGCACACTCCGGGTGCTTGGGACCGGTTGAGAGGGAGCAATCGTCTGGACCGTTTGGATTGTTGTCGCGCGGCAAAAAATATTCCGTCTTCTTGCTCTTGTAATAGATCACGAACTGATGCGTCAGATCCGCGGTTAAGCGCTGAAAGGTGAAATTCGAGTTTCCCGGCGAAAAGAACTGCTGGTACGCAACCCGGTAGTCCAGTCGGAGAAAGTCATTGGGGCTGGTTGGGCGAATCTGCACCCCCTCGCCAAACTGCAGCGCGCCCGGATGTGTTGTGAGCCCGGGCGCAGTCGCTTCTGTGTACAGCGCGCCGATCGTCGGGCTCGGCTGCCCGTTGCTTGGTCGTATGTCGACGAATCGGCCGTTGACCTCCCCAAACAAGCTGGCATTCAGTCGCTGGAAAAACGGCTTAACGGCGTTGCCGCCGACGATCGTTTGCGTCATTCCGTAGAAACTGCGGCCCGTCTCTGTGGTCGACGGCCCTAGTCCAAAATAAGTCAGTTTGTTGAGCGAAATTGCTTGCGCGTAAATATTGAAAACCGGGTGCTCTTCGAGCTCTGAAAGCACGCGTGTTTTTCTGCCCTTGGTTCCAAAGTGCCCTCCAACGGGTTTCTCATGCGTATCGACAAACTTGATGTACAAGCCCGCCCGCCACGACCCGTTGATTGATCCCACCGCGTCGGAGTCCCAATTGATGCGCCAGTTATCGGTTGTCTTATGGCCTACATAGGTGATTCCCGAGCCAAATCCGTTTTGCGGCGCAATGCTGCCAACCGCAATGTGAACAGGCTTACCGGTGAACAGCTCTTCGCCGCAACCCATGATGCTTTTGAAACTCGAGCAACCCTCCTTGAGGCGATCCCATTCTCCAGCTGGATCGATTTTCGGCGGCGTCAATGATGGTGGAGGCGGATTTTCCTGGGCGAGCGTCGCAAAACTCATCAAAAGCGCCCCCGTCAACACAAGTCTTTTCGTCAGGGGCATCATGACTTTCTCCGACGTCTAGCTGTCTTGCCCTTTGCTTCGCCCCCCGGAACCCGCCGGATTCTCTTGCGGCGGATTGTCTTTTTCGGTTTCTCCCCGCCTTGCGGATGCAGCAGCGCCGTCATTCTCTTCAGGTATTTGCTCGCCTGCAGCTCGGTCTTAATTTTGGAGACGTCGGTAAGTTTCTCTCCGGCCTTCAGGAGAGATTTCTCCAACTCGTTAAAATGCTTGAGCTGATGTTCGATCAGGCTGGAGATGAAGCGGCCATGATCGTAAGCGCTCTTCGGAGTCCGGGGAACCTTCTGAACCAGCTTGAATTCTCGTTTGAGCATCGTTGTCCTCACAGGTCAAAAACCCAGCAATCGTCATCTGGCCGCAGCGTATCGGTGAGCGGCGTCAGGAAGTTTTTTGAATTCTTCTCGCGCGCAGTTCGATTGTCGTAATTTCCCAGGAAGAAATTCGTCACCGTGCCGGGAATGCACGCGTGCTCGAAAATAAGGCCATTCGGATCTTCCGTTCCGGGAACCACTGTCCCGCGGGGGATGTAGGGAGAAACAAGAATCGCGGGCACACGAATTCCCAAGCGATCGAAGTTGAACGCCACCCCCGTACCGGTCTTGTCTGCCGGCGCGGTCTTGGCGTCTGGAAAGTTGGGATCTAGACTTGGAGGCACGACGTGGTCGTAAATTCCGCCATGCTCGTCGTACACGATGAGCATCGCGGTGGTCTCCCAAAGTTCTTGGTTTGTTCGAATGGCGTTGTACGTGTTTGCGATCAACCTCTCGCCTTCTTGCACGTTGTGATCGGGGTGCTGGTCCGAAGCGAGTATCTGCCCGCCGCCCGGTCCCGGGTGGTCGTTGTAGCAAGGCTCGATAAAGCAATAATCCGGCAGTGTGTTCCCCTCGCAGTCCGCGGTGAATTGGCTGTAGCTCCCAAAAATCTTGGGCTGATTTTTCAGCAGGTTCACGATCTCCATCGTCGAGCTCTGCTGGTCGTAGTAATAGATTTTTGCGGTATGCCCGCCCTGAATCATTCGCTCGTAAATGCTCACAATGGGGTCCTGAACGTAAAACAGATTCATGTCCACATTGCCGAACGAAGTCCCATAGTGTGCGAACGCCCGGTTGCAAATCGTCGGTCCGGGAATGGAGGAAAACCATCCATTGAAAGTGGCGTATTCCGTCGCAAGCCGTGTAAGCACGGGGAGTTGATCGGGCGTAAAGTACGCCATGATGCTGTGGGATTCGTCGATGCTGGTGTCCTGCGTAGCATAGCTTTTGATGAATCCCTGCATGTTCGCCATGCGCCCGGGACCTTGATCGGTCGAGCCAAAAATCTGCAAATCCACGCCAGGAAAATGATGATCGGGGTCGTGGTCCAGTTGGCCTTGAAATTTTGCATTCGGCTGGACTTTTACCATCGTGCCGTTCATGTCCGGATTGGCTTCGCTCCCCGTCAACCCGTTGATCTTGGGGTATTGCTTTTTCCCATTAGCCATAACCAAGCTCAGTCCGCCCAGCATGTGGTCGAACGAGCGGTTCTCCATCATCAGCACGACGATGTGTTTGAGGTTATCCAATCCGGCTGGCGGCATAGTCCCCCCACGGCTGTCAGAGGTATGGGTGATTCTGTGAAGGTAGTGACACTCATCACGTCAGCGTTTCAACCATCTAGGAAATAATCGAGGCGGTATTGCGGAACTTCTATCGACCCAATCTGCTAAATTCAGGACCCGGCATAAAGCTGGAAGGGCGCCCAATAAAAAGGCTTTTTGAAGACCGAACGGGGATCGCTCGAATGCAGCAGGCTCAGCTTGGCATCCCGCAGCGCCGTGGCGGGATCTTGGCCCCGGCTCAGTTCCCCGTAAAGGGTGTCCATCAGTTGCGGCGTGGAAGCATCGCTTACCTCCCACAGCGCCCCAATCACGTTATGTGCCCCGGCCCGCAAAAACGCCCACGAGAGTCCCACCAGTCCCTCTCCAGAATAAGCGCGTGTGCCGGAGCCGTTGCAGGCAGAAATCGTTACCAGATTCGCGTTTAGGTGATGCTGCACGATGTCCCGCGCATAGAGTTTGTAGGAATCGCCTTCCTTGCTGAGGATCACCGCCGACTCGAGCGGCCGCGTGTGGCTCGCCGTGCCATGCGTTACGAAATGGAGATACGCGAACCGTTCCGGGCTGCTGCTTAGATACGCCGAAGCAGTCGCTTGCTTCCCCTCCAGGATTTTTCGCTGTGGATCCGGGAAATAGCTCTCAACTTTCTGCATTTCCAAAGGAGCCTGGGGCAGCGCGGGAAAATCCGCGCTCGATTGCTCGGTGTTTCCGACAAGAAGGAGACTCTTTTCCTTTGTCGGTGATCCCACTGCGGAATGTTCCAAAAGCGTTAGCGAGCTGGCCGTTGTAAGTGTCACGTCCTCGATCCAGAAATGCGGCTGTGGGTCGGGCACCACCAACGTCTCGAAATTCAACCCATACAAACTCTCGTCCGGCAACACGATGACGCGAGATCCTTGAGGAATCAGCTTCTTGGCTGGCTCGACCAGCATCTCGTACAACCGCTTCCCGTCCCCGCTTCCGGCGTCCCGCGCGTCGCGCATTCCCAAAACTGTCTTCTGATAGGACTTAACCACCAGTTCAATGTCCGCCGCCTTCGGCAGCGTGAAGTACGTAGTCTTCGCCGGCGTAATTACCCACAAGTAGGATTGGCCGTGTCCCATCCAGTAAAAAAGAAGTGTCGCCTTCAAACGCTGCGCCAGTTGCTGTGGCCGCAGCGCAGGAGGATTTGGCTTGGCCTTGTCCGCCGCCGTTGCCAAGCCTTCCTCCAGGGCACGCGCCCGGCTGAGGTCAGCGACCTTCAATGCGTCAAACGGGCGTCTCCGCTCAATGAGAAAATTCACGTACGCGTCGTAGAATTCGATGGCGCTCGACAGAAAAGATAACCGGAATTCCTCGTGCTGGAGACCGCCTCGGACTCTAGTTATTGTGCGGATCGACTCGGTGAATTCTCGTTCCGCGAGACGAGCGTTACCCTCGCTTGCCTGAGTTTGGGCAAGATAGGCTTGGGCCTGCCATCGTAGGGGCGTTTCTACGTCGTGATCGGCAATTACGCTCTGAAAGGTCTTTTCCGCCTCGGCATATTGTTCCTTCCTTGCCTCAATGCGTCCAGCGGTGACCGTGGAGGACGCAATCCCAAACTGGTCGCGCCCCTCTCGTTCAATCTGTAGCGCCTCACGATTATATTTTTCGGCGTCGTCGAAGCGCCCGGTGGCAAGCGCAATCTCGGATAGCGTGTTCAGACATGCAGTTAGCGTGTATTGGTCGTCTTGACCTTTGGCAAGGGTGAGAGCCTTCCTTGCAGTTGAGTCAGCTTCGGTGTAACGACGTTGTTGTGAATAAACGCCTGCTAGAAAGGTCAGCCAGAAAATCTGATTGTCTGCAAGCCCCGCCTGCCCAGCCTTGCTTTGGGCCTCTATTAAAGACTCCTCTGCACTCTGAAAGTCGCCGACAACGGAATAGTTCCAGCCCATATTGCCAAGAGCTCTCGACTCGGAAGATAACGAACCGAGGGTCCGTGCTTTGCGCAGCGCTGTCGTAAACCAATCGATCGCTTCGTCATAGTGTTCCTCACCCATTGCCACGTTTCCAAGGCTGCCGAGAGCGAGAACCTCGAGGGAATTCTGTTTCTCGCGGTTTGCAAAGGCAAGCACTCTTCGGAAAGCCCGGCCCGCTTCTGAGTATTTCTTCTGGTCCAGCTCGAGGGTGCCTCGCGCCTGCGCAACATCTCCGAGGAGCGAGGAGTGAATGCTGTTGGCAAGGGCTTCCGCTGCGGAGATGGAAGAGTCCGCAGCCTCAAATTGTTGCAAGAAATCGCTCGCAAGACCCTGAACCATTTTCCTTTGCACCTCAGTGTCCGTACGGCCCAGTGAAGGCGGCAAAGGCTCGCTTAGCAATCGAAGGGATTCCGAGTAGGACCCGCGCAGCATGAGGATATGCGCCTTTTGAACACGAAAGCGTGCGGCCCAATCAGGGGTGGCTTGGAATCTTGCGAATGCGACGTCCGCTTCGTGAAGGGCAGAGTCGAGTTCTCCCCGGCGCCCAGCTTCGCGAATCCGAAGAAGTGTAGCCTCGGGGGAAGAAGGCCGCTGACAGCCAAAACCTGCGATGAGAATTACTAAGGCTAATATTACTCGCAAACAGCACAGGGTTAGGACGTCAAGGGACTCGGCGGCCAGGGTTTCCCGTTGGTGCTGGCTTCTGCTGCTGTAATGTCCGCGACGTGCGGAGAGCCCAGTTCGAGGCGTAGCATAGTTAGAACGCGTCTTCCAGGCTCGGCAAACACTTCCGCAAGAGCGATCTTGCCAAAATTCGGCACTCGAAAGACGTGCTTCCGTGGGTCCACGCCGGGAAAATCGGTCTCGATTCTGTCGACCAACGAACATATGGCCACGCCTCTATCCCGACTGCAGCCCCTTATTCTCTCTGATTCTTCTGAACTTTCAACTCTTGCGAGAAGCTTTTCAAAGGTCGCGTGGTCCGAGAGCAATCTATGACGCAGTGTCACCGTCAAGAGATGCCCTTGAACCCGTAGGTTGTGAAAGTCACTACCAACAGAAACGATATGGCCTTCTGGGTCTCGGCGCTTATGAGTGGACACAAGGCGTGAAACGATGCGGTCCGCGGTCACAGTCTGTAAGACGTCCAAGTCTTCAATTGTGGTCGTAGCCGTGGTCAAGACGGTTTCGTCGTCAACCCACCTTCCAGTGACTTCTGTATGGGCCGTCCGGAAAGAAACAAAGTCTGAGTGAAAGAAATGATCCGTATGCGCCCGCGCATGACCGCCAATCGTCGGCAAGGACGCCGAGGCTTGCGCCTCAATCAATGCTCGGCCTGGATGGCGGAATTCTCCGCTTAGGGCGTGCCCTTCCGCATGGAAGTGAAAAGGGATTCGTTCCTTCGGGCTCATCTTAGACACCTCAATCAATTAATGCGAGGCCCATATACTATTCAATTATCGGAGAAATTCAACAGAAAAACCGAGCCGCAGAACTTCCTCGCGCGTTCTCTGCGAACTCACTCCCGGCGCTCCTGTGAAAACGAGGTTGTATTTCCCCGGCTTCACGAGCCCTCCGCGAACAGCAAACTCCACCTCTTGGTTCGCGCTGGCCCCTGGCAGGTCTGCCTGCTCCAAAACCCGGCCAGACTCGTCCCGCAATTCGCAAATATAGCTGTCGAACGATTTTGCCGGCGTAAAGTCAAACTTAAGCCCAAAACTCTCGTTAGGATGAACGCGGATCTTCACTTCTTCCCCGCCGCGCGTGTTTGCCATCTGCAGGGAAAATGTCGACGTCAACATCTGTCCTGCACTTTGAACCGCCTCGTGTTTGGCCCGTGGAATCGTAACTATGTTCTGGTACGCGACAACCAGCAACAGCGTCGCGAACGCCGGCGCGGCAACAGCCGGCCGTAGCCACACAAACCAGCCGCCTCGCTCTCGTACCGGTTCGGGAGCTTCGCTCCGGCCTTCCTGCCGAAACACTTCTCGCGCCGTGTCTGTAAAGGCTGCCGCGGCGTATACGTCCTTCGCGCAGTCCGGGCAGTCTATGTAATGGTCTTCGTATTCATCTCGTTGAACGGGGGGTAGTTCGCCGAGCACATACTTCACTGCTAGTTGAAGCTCTACTGCCTGTTTATGGTCCATTGGTCCCTTCCGACCGTTCGCTTAGATAGTGCGGAAGGCCGCAAAATCGTTTCACTAACTTGCCGACCATTCGCCCCCCATTCGCTTTTTGCGCCTTACTCATAGAGAGCACGGAACTTATCCTTGGCTCTCAGCGCCAACACTCTGAGATAGTCGCGGTTTACGCCAAATTCGTTGCAAATCGAATCTTTGTCCTCTTCTTCAAAGTACAGCCGTCTTAGGATGCGGCGGTCCTTTTCAGGCAATTGACCGAGGACTTTCCTAACGCGCTCTACCGTCTCCTGCGTGACCAGTAACCCTTCTAGATCCAACACTTTATCATCCGGCACTTCGACCGACTCCTCGTCGACATGCGAGTTTTTAGAGCGTCGGAAGTGCTCCATCAAAACGTTTTTGCTGACCGAATTTACGAAGGCCCCGAAACACTCCGGCTGCCGCACTTCGCCTTTTTGTACCTTGACGATGACTCTCAACAAGGTGTCCTGCACCAAGTCATCGATCGCGTCTGGGGAAAGCCTCCGGGTCCGAAAGCGAATCCGCAGGAATTTCCCAAAATAGCCAGCAAAGTGACGCTGCGTCTCAGGGTCGGCTGCCCTGAGCCTGTCTAAATAGGATTTATCAAACTGAAAAAAGTCCACGCCGTGCCCTCGGAGGACTTGTGCTCCAAATCACGGAGCGCCCATGGAATACAAGATGTCGCCTCGCGTGACCCCAGCACCGTCTCGCGCGACTTGGGCATGGAGTATACCGTCCCCCCCGCCCCTCCCGCAACGAAACCTCCTGGCATTCTTCTTTCTTCCCATGCTCCATTTAGAATGGCGCTGCTTGAATCTGCTGCCCAAGATGAAACGACCATGAAACGAAATCGCTCCGACCTGCACTATCTGTCTGTGAAATCTCGGGATGCCCGGGATTCTTACCGGGGGATCCACCCCGATCCCCCTGTGCCCCAGCGGGCGCATCCTAGCCTGCCCTGAACGGCTAGGATGCGCCTTCCCTCTTTTCGAGGGCAGGCCGAACCAAGGGAGGGTTTGTGTCAAGTCCAGTTCGCTGTACCAGCGTTTCGGAGAAGTTTGTCGCTCCATTCCGCAAGGTTTCAGACGCCAGATTCCAAGTCGAAGCGCCCATAGCTCTTGCAGGCAACGGGTTCACCGCTTTCAGCTTTGAATTCGTCGCCAAACCGGAGCAAGCCGCCGGCGCGACCTCGTTTCTCCCCGCGGCAGTTCAATCCGGATTGCAAGACATCCCCGGTTTCGCCGGCAGCCTCGTAATGGTCTCCGACCAGGAGGCTCGCCTGATCACCGTAATCATTTTCTGGAACGGAGCCGATGCGCGCCGCGGTTGCGAACGCAGCGTGCGCCGCGTCCGCGCGCTTCTCGCTCCATACATGGACCGCTGCTTGCGCGTGCAAAACTTGTTCGCGCACTTGCCCAAGCCACAAGAGCTTCAAGCGGAACCGAGTTCTATTGACAATTGCTTTATCGACGAGGAGAGTGTTGCTCAGGAAGCCAACGTCTGCGCTGCCTGACGCATCTCATTGATAAAGAAGAGTTTTCGGGACCAAGGGTTCAGAAAGGGATGCGGATGAAATGGGGGATCGCTCGGAATCACGAGGTATGGGCCCGGTGGATACGAAACTTGCGGAACGAAACTGCTGCGAGAGTGCTTGTCACAGCACCGCGGCTACTTCCCTGGATCACCAAGCTCTTTGCCTGAACCATTTTCTTCTCCGCTGTTATTCGCAGTTGGAGGCTGTTGACCCGCGCGGCCAAAAATCCCGCGAACAGCGCGTGGATCTCGCCGCCATGCGCGCCTTCGTCGAAGAGTGTTCGCAAAAGGCTCTCGAAGTCTGCCTGCATAGCGGAAATCTCACGAATCTTGAGCGCGCGCGTTTGCTCGATATTCTGCTCTGGGCCAGCGAATTGTTTCTGGTCCTTCGAGCCCCGCGCGTCATTTCCGAGCCTTCCGTTTTCTCAGGAGCGGCCGGAGCGAAGCACGCCGCTTCACATCGTCTCTAACGGTCTTCGGTTGATTTTTTCTGCGGCGGCAACGCGTTTGAGCGCGCGCCGCCGTTTCCCGAAAGTGCCGAGGGCACAAGGTTGTCGGCAATCGCTCTACGAAGAGCTGAGATCCTTACGGCTTAGTCGTTGTCGGAAGGCCCGGGCGCCGTCCGCACGCGGCCCCGGAAGAAGTCAAAGATGCGCGCCGCCCATTCCGTCCAGGATATTGCTTCTAGCTCAGCAAGATAGGAATAGGCCACCGGCACGACCAGCAGCGTCAACAGCAAACACAGCGTCTGCCCGCCGATGATGGTCACCGCAATAGACGCGCGCTGCTCTGAGCCGGCGCCGATGCCGATGGCTACCGGGATCAGCCCCGCGATGATGGAAAGCGTGGTCATCAAAATCGGACGCAGCCGTACGCGATTTGCTTCAAGAATCGCCTCGCGCAGAGGCATTCCCGCGGCGCGCAAGCGATTGGTGTAATCCACTTGCAGAATGCCGTTCTTCTTCACAATGCCTAACAGCAAGAACATTCCGAGAGCGCTCCACAAACTGAGGGCGCGGCCGGTGATCCATAGCGAAAACAGCGCGAACGGCACGCTCAACGGGAGCGTGAGCATGATGATGAAGGGATAGGAAAAGCTTTCGAATTGCGCCGCCAGTACCATGTACATGAAGATCGACGCCAGGAGCATCGCCAACAAAAGATTCCAGGTGGTTTCTTCGAGAACTTTCACCTGCCCGGTAAAAGCATACGAATAGCCAGCCGGAAGCCCCACTGCTTTGATGGCCTCGACGGTGTGCGCCGCAGCAAGATCCAACGGGTATCCTGCGGCCACGTTCGCATAAACGCTCACTTGGAATTCGCGATTGTAGCGCTGCAGGGTGGCGGGACCGGCGCCGCGTTGGATACTGGCAACATTTTCCAGGCGCACCTGGCCCAATTTCGCGGAAGGAACCATCATGCGCGCAAGAACGTCGGGATTGTCACGCTGCTCCGGCAAAAGTTGCATGGTTACGGGATACTGCTCCGAACCTTCCTTGAAGCGAGTGATTTCATCTTCGCCCGAATAAAACAGGCGCACCGCGTCGCTTACGTCGGTCATTCGAACGCCGATGTCCGCAGCGCGCTGGCGGTCCACTTTCACTTGCAACTCGGGCGTGTTGAGGTTGAGACTCGGATTGACGTCCACCAATTCCGGGTACTTCGCCATGCGATCAGCAGCAGCTTTGCTGATTTCCGCCAGTTTCGACAGCTCGGGGCCCCGAACAATGGCAGAAATTGGAAAATAGATTTCTCCGCCGAGCACCGATGGCAGGCGAACGTTGTAAGTCATGTTGTGGTAGCCTGCCTCGATCTTGCGCACCTCATCGGCCAGCTGAACGTGACTGCGTTTTCGCTCGCTTCGCGGAACCAGCACGATGAAAAAATGTGCGTGGTTGGTCGGCCCGTGCGTAAAGGACTGCACCAGCGCCACTTCGGGCAGCGCCACGACGCGCCCAGCGATTTCCGAAGCCAGCCGGGTCGTTTTCTCGAGAGACGTTCCTTCGGGAAGCGTGTAAGAGCTGATCAGTTCGGACTGGTCATCCGCGGGAATCCAGTCGCGTCCCACTAAATGATAGAAACCGAACGTCGACAGAAACGTCACCACGCAAATCAGCAGAATGGCGCGCCGATGCGCCAAGGACCATTGCAGCGACTTCAAATAAAACGTCTCGACAGAATGCAAAAACCCTTCGGAGTGGGCCTTCTTTTCGGCGCGACCCAGCTTCAGCATTCGCGAACTCATCATCGGCGTAAGGGTGAAAGCCACGAGTAGCGACACCATAATGGCCATCGCCATGGTCCAGCCGAAAGAGTTCACGTATTTCCGCGCATACCCGGTCATGAATGCAATGGGCAAGAAAATAATGACCAGGGAGAGCGTGGTGGCCATAACCGCCAGCCCGATCTCTTTGGTGGCTTCGATCGCGGCCTCAACGCGGTCTTTTCCCTTTTCTTCCATGTAGCGAAAAATATTTTCGAGCACGATGATCGCGTCGTCGATGACGATGCCGACGGCCAGCGTCAAGGCCAGCAGCGTCATATTGTTCAGGGAAAAGTCCATGCCGCGCATCAGCGTGAACGTAGCTATGACCGACGCAGGAATGGCGACCGCTGCAATCAGCACCGCCCGCCAATTGCGGATAAAAACCCAAACAATGAAACTTGCGAGAATGCTGCCCAAAATCAAGTGCTCGAGCAGCGAATGGACAGACGCTTTGATGAAATCAGAAATGTCATGAACGATTTGCAGTTGAACGCCCGGCGGCAATTGCGAGCGCAGATCTTGCACTTTGGCTCTTACGTCGTCGGCCACGCGAACGGTGTTGACGCCCGATTGCCGGAGGACGTCAATAGCCACGACGTCTTGAGGAGCCGAGTTTTTTCGGAAAAGCGCGGACCAGGTGCGCAGCTCCTGGGCTCCGTCCTCGACTTTGGCGACGTCGCGGACCCGAACCGGCGTGCCAGCACGCGTACCGATCACAATTTCGCCGAACTGTTCTGCGGACGTGACTCGCCCTAGTGTTCGTAAACCCAACTCCTGCGGGCCCGTGATCATCCGCCCGCCTGGCGCTTCTATGTTTTCGCGCTGCAGCGCGTCGCGCACGTCCAGCACGGTAAAATTGTGTTCGGTAAGTCTCTGGGCATCGAGAAAAACGCGGATCTGCCGCTGCTGCCCTCCATTCAAGTTCACGCTGCCCACGCCGTCCACAGTTTGGACCGCGCGCCGCACCTGCTTGTCGGCGATTTCCGTCAGTTCGCGCCGGCTCATTGGTCCGCTGACGAGCAGCGTCATGATGGGATCCGATTGCGGATCCTGCTTGGTGATGACAGGCGGCAGGGTGTCGCGCGGCAGGCGAGCGATTGCCCCGGAAACTTTTTCGCGAATATCCTGCGCCGCCCCTTCAATGTCGCGTTCCAGCACAAACGTGCAGGTGATCCACGCCTGTCCCTCAAACGCATAAACGTCGATTTCGTCGATGCCACTGACGGAGGAAATGGCATCCTCGAGCGGCAAAACGACTCCGGTCACCACTTCCTCGGGAGTCGCACCCGGCAGGCGCACTTCCACGTTTACGGTAGCGGGATCCGCTTTAGGAAAGAGGTCGACGGGCAGGCCGCGGTACGAGAAGGCGCCCAGCGTCACGAGAAAAGCAATCAGCATCACCGTGAAGACGGGATACTTGACGCAAGTTTCGGCGAGCTTCATCTCGATTTACGCTCAGTAAAACCAAACGTGGAACCTGATTTCGCGGCCCTTATCTCATTGCCGGCAGGTTGCCCGCATTCCCGCCGGCTTGCTCTTGCACGATGGCTCCATCGTGCAATTCGCCAGACACCGACACCGCAACGCGGTCTCCCGGCTTCAAACCTTCCGCGACTTCAAACCGCCGCCCGCGCTCGTCTTCAGTTTGCCCCGCCGGACGGATTTGCCGCTCCGACACGTGATTGCCATTCAGCAAAAAAACTTTGTAAACGCCGTAGCGGTAATTGACCGCGCTTTCCGGCAAAAAAATGGTTTTCTCTTCCTTCTCGCTGGGAATGGAGGCTTGCACGAAAAACCCGGGCTTCAGTTTTCCGTCCGAATTCGCAAGCAAGGCTTCCGTTTCGAAAGTGCGCGAGTCCTGCGACACCGCCGGATTGATGCGCGAGATTTTCCCTTGAAACGTCTGCCCCGGAAACGCTTCGACGTGCAAATCAACCGTGACTCCGTCCTTCACCCAGCCAGCCCAGCGCTCCGGCACCGCCAGGCGCGCGCGCAAGCGGTCCGTCCGAACCAGCACCATCACTGGGCTTTGGACTCTTAGATACTCACCGGGATGTATGTTGCGCGTTTTGATGGAACCGGGGTAAGGCGCCCGAATGGTGGAGTCATTCAGTTTTTTCTCGGCCAGCTTTTCGCTTGCTTCGCTCGACACCAGAAGCGCCTTCAGCCGGTCCACTTCCTGCAATGCCACGGTATAGGTTGCTTGCGTGCTTTGAAAACGGCTGGCGGCCTCGTCCAGTTGCTGCTGCGAAATCAGTTTGTCGCGAAACATTTCCTGCGCGCGCTTGTATTTCTGATCCGCGTCGAACAAATCTGCCTC
This sequence comes from Candidatus Acidiferrum sp., assembly GCA_035262505.1. Lineage (GTDB taxonomy): Bacteria > Acidobacteriota > Terriglobia > Acidiferrales > UBA7541 > Acidiferrum. The sequence continues at coordinate 33,892 of DATFSR010000106.1, forward strand.
CGCGCGCTGCACCGAAGCAATCCTTTTCGGATCGCTCGGCGGAGGATCACTGGGTCCAATCCCCAATTGCGCCCGGACCTGCGTCACGATGCCGCGCTGCCGTTCCACTTCAAATTGCAGTTCTTTCGGGTCGAGCCGCACCAGCGGTTGCCCTTCTCTCACGTTGTCGCCGACATCCGCAAGGACGTCGTCCACGCGCCCTTCCACTTCCGAACTCAGCGTGCTCTCTTCCAATGCATAAAGCGAGCCGACCGCTTGAATCCTCCGCCGGGCGGTTTCCTCTGCAACAGTATAAAAATGCACCAGAGCCGGATGCGAAGCATCCCCCAGCACGCTGGTCGGCTGTGCCTTCGAGCAGCCCGCCACGCCCGAGACGGCAAGCGTCGCCAGCAGGACGAAATTCGCCGTGTTCCTGCGAGATTCAAGCTTTGTCGTTTGGCAAAAGGGCACGCGAAGAAGGTTCTCCCGTCTTTCCAGTTTTGACGCACGAACCGGCCCGACCGTTTCGGAACTTTTACGAAAAGCTCGAGTCCGCTTCTCCTGGGGAGCCAGCACTGCTTGGTCAAGCCTATCCCTGGCTGCGGTCACCTACAGAAAGAGCAACCCATAAATTCTAGCAAGAATCTATGGCCGGACCGCGGATTTAAGTGGATCGTGGAACCGCGGTTCGAGTACCAAAGTGGCAGCGTAGTTCCTCCATCGGTCTCGCAAGAGCCGGCGGACCAGGCAGTTTTTCTCGATTACTGGCACGCTCTAACGACGAACCAAGGCGCTCCGAGCGCCCCTTTCCCCAAGGACACGCAAACTGCGTCTCCAATGGGAGTTGCTTGATAGAGAGCGCGGGAAACGCTTACCTCATTGGGCTTGTTCCGGGGTCCCCAAGGGTCAACCATAAAATAATATGTCGTGCTTTTGCCGCTGGAGATGCGTTTCGCTAAAACTAGCGTCCGGAAAACCTGCCCCTCGGAATGATCCAGCAGCGCATTCGCTTGTGCCATCGCGCCAAACGCATAGAGAAAACACAGCAACAGAAATGCCAGAAAGGCCCAACGCCGTTCGCGCATGCCGCGATCTGCACCCACAAGTAAAATCGTTAGAATCACGCTCGCAACAATTGCCATTTTCAGAATCGGCATCCATTCCAGGAACTCAAAATCCCACAAGCTCCGCAGTGCCAAAACAGCACCTGGGACAAGAAATGCCACGGAAAGATCGGCCCGCGCATCGTGTCTGCGACCTTCCACTTGATAAAGACCTTGGCCGGTGGCAAGTGCTATCACGGCAATTGCGGGGATAACTCCGAGTGTGGCCATCGCGGCTTCGTAAGGCCGTGGGTACAGCCACCCCCACGCCGCCGTGACTCCGGCAGCCCAAGAAAGGGCATTCGCGACCCTCTTAGCTTTTGCGAGCTTCTGGGCGCGCTCTTCCGGCGTGGCGGCAACGCTTTGATCTTCCACAACTCGCGCAAGCGATTCCGCCTGTTCGCGCGTGTCAAGATTCGGCAAGCCGGCGAACCAGCCGTCAAACACCTCATCTCGGTTCAGCATTAGGCTGACCTTCAGTTTCTTTGCCCCAAGGATTTGCGACCGTACTTCCAGGGTCGAAATATATTGCGTCGGTATGATTCGCCATCCAGCGATCTCGTCACGGCACAGGCTTCTTACGGACTTGACTCCATGCCACTCGATTCTGTCTGCATAAAGGACGATTCTCGATTTGAACGTGTAGACGAGAACGTACGACCCAAGGACAACGAATAGGAAGGACAAGAGAACGAAAGAGAGTCTCTCCCCTGGGCTTTTCATTTCATGACCCAAGCCAAAGTAAACCATGCCCAGGAACCCACCAACCATGTTGGCGCTGGCAACGAGCGAAAGGAAAATGCGATTTCCCGTCGAGGTTGGGTAGGTTCTCGGAAGCAACGACGTGCCGGGCTCGGAAGGGGTAGACTCCGACGCGCGCAATGCGTCACTCATAGGCGAGACATACTACCACCACCGACGGTCCGGCATGCGGAAGACTAATTCTGCGGATTGTCTTTTTTCTCTTCCGCGCCCAGGTCTCCATAAGGCCAGAGGTTGAACGCTTTCAGCTCCTCATATTCGTGCTGAGCGCGCAGCATCTTCGCCGTTCGCTCTGCCGGCCAGGGCGAAGCGAACCGCTCCGGCCGGTCGGCAATCCAGTAAGCCGCGAGCGCCATCAGCGTGGCATTGCGCGTCAGCACGTCGGGCTTCTGGGCTTCGAGCGCGTCGGCTGCCGAATGATGCGTGTACATATAATCGGCGGTCTCCTGCAGCATGTTAATTCCCGGCAATCCGGCAATGGAAAATGGCAGTGTATCGGTCCCGGATTCTACTCTGTCGTCTACCTGCAGCGCCTGGAAATTGGCAAGCGTTCTCACAAACGCCTCGAACGAAGGTACCAAATCGTCGCGCCCTCCCATCTGAAAACCCTTCACCGGTCCCTGTCCGTAATCCAGGATCAAATCGCCGAGATGATTGGGCAATTCGTCTTTGTGCTGTTTGACGTACGCAAACGACCCGTCAAGGCCCTGCTCTTCGCCAGTGAACAAAACAAACCGGATCGTACGGCGCGGGCGCTGTCCGGAATGCATGATGGCTTCGGCAGCGCCTAGAGTCGTCGCGACGCCCGAACCGTTGTCCGTGGTTCCCTCCGCGAGATCCCAGGAATCGAGATGCCCGCCAACGACCAAAACCTGTTCCGGGTGCTCGGTCCCACGGATTTCCCCCACGACGTTGGCGGTTTCGACGGGGCCACTGGTGAACGTATTCTGCACGTTGAAGCGCGCGCGTGGAGTCATTCCGCGCTGGAGGAAGCGCTCCAACTGCCCCTGATCTTCCGCCGACATGGAAACGACAGGAACGGCGAAGTCCGCGTTGAAGCCGAGAATCCCTGTGTGCGTCAGGTTCATCCCCGTGGATTTTCCTCCGCCTTGGCCCCCGATGATGGCGATCGCGCCCGCAGGTCCGGCAGCCTTCAAGAAATCGCCAAACATCGCGAAAAGATTCATTTCATTCTGGCTGGGCCTCCCCTTTGTGATCACCAGCACGATTTTCCCTTTGAGCCGCGAGACATGCTTGATTTCGTTTTCGATGTCGAACAAGTTGACGGTCACCACGTCGCCTTCTGCGCCGCCCGCAGGCGTCGAGCCCGTCCAGCCCATCGCGTCCACGTGCATTTTGTGGCGGACCGGGGAGAGGATTTCCCCTTCCGCCACGCCGCGCGTCCAGCCGCGCCAGATGGTGTATTTCTCGGTGTGCACGTTTTCCAGGCCGATGGACTTCATCTTCGCCGCGCCCCATTCCTCCGCTCTGCGCTCCGCGGGAGTTCCGGTAACGCGGCCGCCGATGTCGTCACTCAACTCAGTCAGGAATCCGATGGCGTGGGAGTTCATCATTCCTTCGCCGGCGATGCGCGTCAGCGCGGGCTTGGTGCCATCTTCGTCCGGTCCCTTGGGCGGCTTTTCGTCCGCCCGAAGCGGCAGCGCCGCCAAGCTCAAACTCGCCCCCATCAGCACAGCCAGTTTCGCGAACACACCTTGCATCAGTTCTCTCCTCGCGCCCGTTCGGCGCCCATCAAGACTACCATGCCGTCAGACGCAGCCAGCCCGGCAACGTCTCCGCCGGCGATTCCCGCGATTCCTTGCAGTGCCGATGCCGCAACTGCCGCGCACGATCGGCTTTACCGCCCTGGTTGCTCCTTTTACACTGCTTTGGTGATCGAAAGAAGGCTATCGCGCAAACCTCCGGCGCTCTTACTTTGTACGGCCACGGCGTGTTTTTTGTTCACCACGGGGTGGCACGCTCGAAGCGCGCAAGAAGCGCAACCGAGACCCGCAGTTGAACCCGCGGCGAAGCCCACGGAAAAAGAGACAGCTGCGCATCCCGCGCAGATCGAACTCCTCGAAACCAACGTGCGATTTGAGGTCAACGGCGACAGCCGCAAGGAAGTTCACGCGCTCGTGAAAATCAACAGCGAACTGGGCGTCCGCCAGTTCGCCCAGCTCAACTTTGACTTCAATCGCTCGTTCGAATCCGTTGAAATCCCGATGGTGCACATCACGCACGCGAATGGCGGCACGTCAGACATCCTGCCCAGCGCCGTCACCGATCATCCAAATCCCGCGGTCGTGAACGCCCCGGCCTATCAGGACGTCCGCGTCAAATCCGTGCGCATCTTGGGTCTCGAACCCGGAGACACCTTGGAATACCGGGTGCTTACCACAACGATGCGCGCGCCCTTGGCGCCGGACTTTTGGCTCGATCATTCGTTTGACAGGACGGGTGTCGTTTCCGACGAAGTCTTTCGACTCGACCTGCCGGCAGGCCGCATTCAGATACGAATCAATCCGGAAACACCGCCCTTAACCGAAAAATCTGGCGAAGGAGAATCCGCTCGTATTTCGTATCGATGGGACGTCAATCCAGCGAAACTTAAGCCGCGGGATCCTGAAACGAGTGCTGAAGACATCGCCCTTACAACCTTCTCCTCGTGGTCGCGTTTGTCCAATCAACTCGCCAGAACCTTGCCCACCGCCTACGCCACAACCATTTATAGCGATGCGGAAGCCTTGGCGAATAGCCCGCAAGGACGCACATCTTTGGAAGTCTGGTACACGTTGATCGCTCAAAAACTTCCTACCCTCGATGTGCCGTTCGATTTGAAGCATTACGTGAGTCGCGGCCCGCAGCAAATCCTTGACTCACGATACGGGACGTCTGAAGAAAAAGCACGGCTCCTTTCCGTTCTGATGACCATCGCCAACGCAGAGGCCAAATTGTACGCTTATAGTGAATCCTCGGACATTGAAGAAGAACTGCCTCGCCCTAGCCTGCTCAGCGGTTTCGTGTTGGAAGCGACGAAAAGCAACAAAACCTTTTTTCTCGACCCCGGCCTCGAGGTCGCTCCGTTTGGCATGCTGCCAGCCAAACTGCGCGGAAAGAAAGCACTCGAGATAAAGTCAACGGACGCCGATAGCAACAAAAGCCTTATTACGATTCCGCAGGAATTGCCGTTTCCCGCAAGCCAACAACTCACGACTCATTCCGCGATCAGCGCGGAGGGCACGCTAACGTCCCGCGTCGCGTATCGCTTACGCGGAGATAACGAACTGGTTCTCCGCGAGGTGTTCCACAAAACGCCGAAAGAAAGGTGGAAGGAAGTGGCGCAACTTCTCTCGCTTACGGACGGCTTTCGAGGGCAAGTGATCAGCGTGAACGCTTCCGATCCTTACGCCACGAAAGAGCCCTTCACCGTCGAATACGAATTGGACCAGCCGAAGTTCGTGGACTGGTCGAAGAAAACCGTGCGCATTCCCGCGCTGCTGCCGCAATTGGGCTTGCCCGACCCGCCGGCGAAGCCAGCTTCGGGTTCGGCGACCGCCCCGATTGATCTTGGCACGCCGCTCGAAGTCGAAACGAAGATGACGCTTCAACTGCCGCCGGGAACGAGCGCCAGTGCCCCCGCCGGAACTTCGGTCGATCGCGACTACGCCACTTACTCTTCACAATATTCCGTGAACGGGTCCACGCTGACGGCCACCCGCCACATCAAATTCATTTTGAGGGAGGTTCCCGCAGCGCGTGCCGCCGATTACAACGCTTTTCTCCGCGCAGTGCAGAACGACGAAACTCAGGACTTCACCCTAGAACAGCACAATTCTTCCGAGCAAAAAACAAATTCCGCGGCGCCAAACACGCCGACGCCGCCAAAACCGGCCGCACCCAAGCCTTGATCGAGCTGCCGGATTGGGAACCACACCTGGCACACCCTCGCCAACTACAGGGCGTTGAGTAGTGATTAAGCACTCCGCAGCTATTTGATTTCGAGAATTTCCTTCTCTTTCGACGCGGAAAGGTCCTCAATCTTCTTGGTTTCCGAGTGCGTGAGCTTTTCCAGGTCCTCGCTGGCGCGCTTGTGCTCGTCCTGGCTGATTTTCTTGTCCTTCTCCAGCTTGTCGACGGCTTCTTTGATGTCGCGGCGGATGTTGCGCACGGCGGTGCGGTGATTTTCCAGGATTTTGTGTAGCTGCTTGACGATCTCCTTGCGGCGCTCTTCGGTCGGCGAGGGCATGGGCACGCGCACCACTTTGCCGTCGTTTGTGGGGTTGAGGCCGAGATCAGCGGATCGAATGGCTTTGTCAATCATCGGCACCACGCTCGGATCCCACGGCGCAATCACCAGCAGCGTCGCTTCGGGCACCGTCACCGTACCCAACTGATTCACGGGCATCGGCGTGCCGTGGTAGTCCACGCGAATCGAGTCCAGGATGGCGGCGTTCGCGCGCCCCGTGCGCAGCGTGGCAAGGTCTTTGCGAAAATCGTCGACCGCTTTTTCCATGCGGGTTTTGGCCGTCCCCATAGCGTCTTTCGTTGTAGCAATCGTCGTCATTTTCAAGCCCTCAGTTCTTAGTTAAAAGTTCTTAATAGAAAAACAAAGGATTATAACCAATGGAATTTGTCGACATGCGCCAGCCGGTGATCGAAATACCCTTCCCCTGAAGGGTCTCATCTTAAATTTGATTACTTACCGCAAATGATTCGGACAACGCAAGCGGAGGCTCGGCGATAACAAATCGCAGCTTCCGCTCGATGGTTCTTCGCTCACAACTAGCCGCTAGTCCCTAAAATCTCTTCTCTTATGCCGGAGTGACTTTCGAGCCCACGCGCTCGCCCAGCACCACGCGCTTGATATTCCCTGGCCGGTTCATGTTGAACACCACGATGGGCATCCCGTTGTCCATGCACAGCGAAATCGCGGTGGAATCCATCACTTTCAGGTTCTGGCTCAGCACTTCGCGATAAGAAATGGCCGCAAAAAATCGCGCATCGGGAACCTGTTCAGGATCGGCGTCAAAAATACCATCCACGCGAGTCGCTTTGAGAATAGCGTCCGCTTTGATTTCCATCGCGCGCAAGGCCGCCGCTGTGTCCGTGGAAAAATAGGGATTCCCCGTGCCCGCACCAAAAATCACCACGCGGCCCTTTTCCAAATGGCGCACGGCGCGGCGACGGATGAAAGGCTCGCAAACTTCTTTCATTTCGATCGCACTCAGCACGCGCGTGAAGACCCCTTCCTTCTCGAGAGTGTCCTGCAAAGCCATGGCGTTGATCACCGTCGCCAGCATGCCCATATAGTCGCCGGTGGCGCGGTCGATTTCAAAACCCTTTTGCCGCGCTCCGCGAAAAATATTTCCCCCGCCGACCATGATGGCCGTTTCCACGCCCAGCTCGTGAACTTCTTTCAGCTCGCGAGCGATGCCCAGAATCGTTTCGCCGTGGATACCGAATCCCTGCGGCCCCTGGAACGACTCGCCGGATAGCTTCAGTAGAATGCGCTTGTATGCCGGTTTATTCTTCTTCGCAATCTTAGTGCTGCCGTTTTTTTTTGCGGCCATGAGTCTCCGATTTTTGCGGCGGTGAATCCCCGGAATTGTAACAAACTATCCCCCTGCCCCGCACTTCAGGAGGGTTGCCGACAAAAAAGCTCCCCGGTCAATCCGGGGAGCTCTCGATGGTGTCATTAGGCTTGCAGTTCTCTCAGGCTTTCGTTGGCGCTGCTTCCGGCCCGGCGGAGGCTCCGCCGCTCACTTCGCCGACTTTGAAGCGGACGAAGCGGCGGATGGAGATATTTTCGCCGAGCTTGGCGATGGCTTGGGTGATCATCTCGCCGATGGTCACGCTCTCGTCCTTGATGTAGTGCTGCTCATAGAGGCAGTTCTCCTCGTAGAACTTTTCCATTTTGCCTGAGACGATTTTTTCGACGACCGGCTCGGGCTTCCCGGAGGCCAGCGCCTGGGCGCGATAGATTTCGCGCTCCTTATCGAGCATCTCCGGCGTGACTTCTTCGCGCCGTACGTAGCGAGGATCGAGCGCGGCAATGTGCATGGCGATGTCATGCGAAAGCTGCTGAAAGGCTTCCGTGCGCGCCACGAAATCCGACTCGCAGTTCAACTCCACCATCACGCCGATCTTCCCCCCGGCATGGATGTAGCTGCCTACCAGTCCTTCACTTGCTTCGCGCATGGCTTTTTTCGCGGCTGCCGCCTGTCCCTTCTTGCGCAGAACGTTGATGGCTTTTTCGATGTCGCCGTTGGCCTCGATTAGGGCGGCGCGGCAATCACTGAATCCAGCGTTGGTCCGTTCCCGCAATTCCTTCACGAGTTGGGCTGGAATTTGCACGGCAGGTTGTTGTGTACTCATCCTTCTTTCCTATCTCTGTATCGTTAAGCTCATGTTACAAAAATCCGCTTCTTAGACAATTTCTCGATTCTTTTGCAGAACGGCCCGCCCCGAGCCATCCGGGGCGGGCCAATTGGAATTTCCCACCCTCGTTCTATTTAGTGCTTTTCTTCGTCCGGAGGCACAGTGGCTTCCGCGCCTTCCGCCTGCGCTTCCGCGGCACCCTCGACGAAGTCGCCTTCCTGCTTTTCGTACTGTTCGTACGCGCTGGTGTCCACGTACTCGACGCCTTCGACCAAGGCTTGATCTTCGGCGGATTTTTGCTCCGCTACCTGCGATTGCTGGTAAGCATTTCGTCCTTCGGCAACGGAATCCGAAATCTTGGTCGTGAACAGACGGATCGCGCGCAACGCGTCGTCATTCCCGGGGATAATCCAGTCCACTACATCCGGATCGCAATTCGTGTCCACTACAGAAACCACGGGAACGCCCATGCGGCGCGCTTCCTTCACCGCAATTTCCTCGGCGTTCGAGTCGATGACGAACATGGCGTCCGGCAACTGCGACATGTTCTCGATGCCTTCCAAATTTTGCTGGAGATGCTTCATCTCGCGGTCCAGGCGCGCGCGTTCTTTCTTCGAGAGCTGCTCCATGCGGCCATCTTCGGTCATGGCTTTGAGCAGTTTCAGACGCTTGATGGACTTTTGCAGCGTCGCCCAGTTGGTCAGCGTTCCGCCGAGCCAGCGGTGATTCACGTAATATGCGCCGCAGCGCTTGGCCTCTTCGGCCACGGCTTCCTGGGCCTGGCGCTTCGTGCCTACGAACAAAACCGTTCTGCCTTGCGCGGAAATATCGCTTACGAAGCGGCTTGCTTCACGGAACATTTTGAGAGTTTTCTGAAGGTCAATGATGTGGATGCCGTTGCGTTCCCCGAAAATGTATTCCTTCATCTTAGGGTTCCAGCGGCGGGTCTGGTGACCGAAGTGAACTCCGGCCTCCAGCAATTCTTTCATCGTAATTTCTACTGCCAAGTTCCCTCCTAAAAGGATAGCTGCTTGCGGCAGTCGCGCTGACAGGTCTGGCTTCGGTGAGACGCCTCAGCCTAAAGAAGACCCGCCACTGCGACTGCAGAACAGCCTCTTGCCGGCGGCTTGCCGGCCATGATCTCACCCCGACCGGGTCGGCGTGGAGTTCATTGTGGGCGGCTTCCGGTTTTCACCAGTCACCGACCACCAGCCATCAAGCACCGTTTAGCGCTTGGTGAACTGGAATCTCTTGCGCGCGCCCTTCTGGCCGTACTTCTTGCGTTCCTTCATCCGGGAATCGCGCGTCAAAAATCCGTTGGTCCGCAAAGACGGCCGCAGCTCGGGATTGAACCGCGCAATCGCGCGCGACAATCCCATGCGCACCGCACCAGCCTGCCCGCCTACCCCTCCGCCGTTGGCGGTGACCACCACATCCACCTGCTCGGCAAGGCTCGCGAACTTCAGCGGCTCGGTAGCATCATGCTTCCAGGCATGATTCGGAAAGTACTCATCGACGGGCCGATCGTTCACGGTGAACTTGCCCGAACCCGCGCGAAGGAACACGCGCGCGATCGACTCCTTGCGGCGCCCAGTCCCCATAAACCATGTTTGCGTGCCCGATACGGGCGTACCTGCTGTACTCAACGTTCCTCCTGACCTCAAATACCTTGAATCCGGGTTGCTCTAAACCTTATCCGTCCGAAGGTAGACCGTTGAGACACTCCACTCACCGGCCTGCTCCACGCCTAGCTGATTCCCTGCGAAGGCCTGCACCGGACCCGCGTAGAAAAGAACAGCAACGTGCGGAACTACGAATCTCGTTTACGACTGGGCGACCGCTTCCGCCTTCTCCACGAGCTACCGGAGGACCTAGAAGGCGTCAACCTGGCCACCGCTCCCCACTTTTTCCGTAACTGCGCATTCTAAGGGGGTTCGCTGGTCCTGGCCCCTTCGGTGTCCTAAACGGCCACCGCTTGCGGCTTTTGCCCAGCGTGCCTCGCCAGGCCTGCCGCATCACGATAGACGCGCAATTTCTTCGCCCGGCGCGCTTGCAATTTATTTTTCGGGAGCATCCCGAGAATCGCTTCGCGCACGACCCACTCCGGCCGAGTCTCACGAACCCGCTTTACCGGCACGGTTTTCAATCCGCCGGGGTAGCCGCTGTGGGAGTGATAAACCTTCTGCTCGATCTTGTTTCCTGTCAGGCGAACCTTGTCGGCGTTGATGACGACCACATGGTCGCCAGAATCCAAGTATGGAGTAAAGCTCGGCTTATCCTTGCCAATCAACATCCGGGCCACTCGAGTGGCAAGCCGCCCCAACACGGCGTTGGTAGCGTCCACCACATACCAATTCGTGCCCGTTTTCAGGGCTTCGGCTTCGGCTCCTTTAGCTACGTACGTCCTCATCGCAATCAGTCACACCTTTCCCTTTAGAGACAAACGTTAATTCTAGAGTAGCATTCGCCTGCTGTCAACGCGATTATCGCTCCCCTCAAGGGGACAGTTTGCGCCTTTGGGGAAATGAGCGCGGTCGTGCGCCTGATTCTGGCATTGCAGCCGCCCCTCGAGGCGTGGCGGGGGAGGCAGTTGCCTCGGCGCCAAGAAAATCCAACGAGTCATTGGTTGTGGGTTGTAAAAACAAATCTTTGCCTACCGCCGATTTGGGGCATCCGGGAAGAATTGAGATTCAGGTAGGTCAGATTGGTAGCGTGCTGTCTAGCGATGCAGCGTAACGCCGCGGCCTAAGACAAAAATGAAGGGCATCAAAAGCGCGATTGCCGCGACGATCCAGGCGTAGTTCCTGCTAATCGGATCGGAGCTTCGTTCCGGGACGGTTCCTTTCCGAATGTAGTACTTCAGCCATAGAAGGCCGGAGTGGCCGCCGGCAGTTGCGGGCAAGGCCGATTGCCACAGCAACCGGATACCCAGCGGATTCAGGAGACCGCTCGCGCACCCCAGGAGAATCGAGCAGGAATAAGGAATCAACATGAGTTTCCAAAAGCGGCCCGAGTCGTTCCTGGGAACACCAACGTATCGCACCAGTGCGTTCCCCACAACCATCGCGGCTCCGAAGTAGGACGAGATCCCTACGACGACAAGGAGCCCTTGCCACAGCCAGTGCCCGGGCAAGCCGGCAATTACCACCGCCCAGTCGCCAAAATTGGTGAAGCCGGAAAATAAGAAGTAGCCGGTACCGTCGAACAGATTGAACGCAAGACCTATCAGCAGAAAAAAGCGCAGCCGGGATGAGGCGTTCTTCGCGCCGCGTAACGCCATCCAGAAAACCAGGGCGGCAGCGAGGTTGGCGAGGGTTCCGCCAGCCGCGACAAGGCGCGAGTCTTGCGAGCTGGACCAGGCGACGGTCGACAACACGCCCGATTTTGCGCCGGTGAGTAGCGCGATGGCACTGTGGCCGAGCCCCTCGTGCACGACATTGGCTAGCATCCCGGCCAGGACGCTGATCGCGCAGACGGTGAGCCAGTCGTCGTTCGGATAAAGGGATGTTGAGCTAGCCGACTCGGCCATTTTCTTTTCGTTCCGGCGGCTTCGGAAACCACTCCTTGTGGGCGTCCACATTTACGAAACCTGCGGCCATAAGGAGACCGCGCCAGACCTGATTTGCGAGCGTTCTAATGCTCGGTGAAGACGGGGCTTTGGCGGCGCCACCATTCCTGGCCGGAGGCCGGCAGCGTGTAAACAGGGTCGTAATACTCGTAGAGACGGTTCAGTGCTTCGGGTTCGTTGGCTTCGATGCCGGTGCGGTAATTCTTGGTCCAGTACGAGATGCCTTTTTCGCGGTCGTAGTCTTTGAGCTGATGGACCCAGCGCTTGCCGACGAAAGGCACATCGCAGATCATTCGGGGCGTGGCAAACCCGGGAAGGTAGCCCATGATATCGTGCTGCAATTGCTGGGCTTCGTGGATCGAGAGCCGCCAGTGCTCGGAATTCGGGATCATGTCGCACATGTAAAAGTAGTAGGGCATGATCTTGGCGCGGTCGAGGAGGGTGAAGCACAGATCGAGCAAATCCTTGGCGTTAGTGTTGACACCGCGCAGCAGCACGCCTTGATTGCGCACGTCGCGGAATCCGGCTTCGAGAATTTTCTTTGTGGCTTTGGCGACCAGCGGAGTGACCTGGCTGGCGTTGTTCACGTGGGTGTGCAGGGCCAAATCGATGTCGTGCTCGCGCGCTTTTTTCGCGAGGCGTTCGAAACCTTTCAAGACTTCGTCTTGGAGGAAATGCTGGGGGATGCCCATCAGGCCCTTGGTGGCAAGGCGAATGTCTTTGATGTTGGGAATGTCCATGAGGGCGGAGACGAACTGCTCGAGTTGAGCAATGGGCACGTTGGCGATGTCGCCCCCGGAAACGACCACGTCGCGCACGGAAGGAGTCTTGCGGAGGTAGTCGAGCATCTGCTCGTAGCGGTCTTTCTGAGGCAGCTGAAAGCGAAGCTTTACGACTTGGGGCACGTCGTTGCCGACCAGATCCATGCGCGTGCAGTGGCCGCAGTACTGTGGGCAAGTCGAGAGCATTTCCGCGAGAACTTTTGTCGGATAGCGATGGGTGAGCCCCTCGACAGCCCACATTTCGGACTCGTGCAGGCTGTCGCGGCTGGACTTGGGATGGCTCGGCCAGTCGGGATTGCGATCATCAAAGGCAGGGAGCATGTAGCGGCGGACGGGATCGTTCCAGAGATCCTTTTCCTCCATGGTGTTGAGCATTTGCGGCGGAATGAGGATGGACATGGTGGCGCGCTCTTTGATGTCGCGCTCCATGCTTGCGAGGAGGCTTTGCGGAAGCAGTGGGCCGAAGACGGCCTGGACTTCCTTCAGGTTTTTGACGGTGTGGCGGCGCTGCCAGAGAGCGGTTTCCCATTCGGCGGCGGTGACATCTTTGTAGCCGGGGAGACGGCGCCAGTCCGGCTCGACAAATTCGCGCTGCAAAGGATACTTGAAGGGCTGCTCGCCGGTGTGCACCTTGCCGGCGGGCTTCCAGACGGGCCGGGCTGTCTTGACGTCGTTCATTTTCTCTTTGCGTCGCTCGCTTTCACTGAGCTTAGCTCGGTTGCGCGTGGCCGCACGAATCTCCTGAAAACTGTGAGACGCGAAACACGTTTTCGGGAAAGTGCGGGGAAAAATTCTGTATCGTTCAAGCATACGATGAATTGCAGAATAAGAAAACAGGCGGAGCTGGTGTGCGGCGGGATTCTTCTTGTCTCCAATTGTTTCACCCTTGCATTTACCGCGATTTGCAATATTGCTGCGATATGGACCCGGGAATTTCGGGATCGGTATTACGGATTGTTTGGCAAACGCTCGCGGCCGTGCGACGCCTGCGAGTGTGATATTTTTGTAGCCGGGCCAACGTAGGAATAGAGGAAGCCAACGGACGGTCCTATTCCCCAAATGCGCACTGCCTATTCAATACGAGCTGCGGTCTTGTTGTGCGCGACGCTTTTCTGCGCGATTTTCGCGCACGCCGAAGACATCAAGAGCATTCACCCGACCGGATATGTGACGGACCTGGCAGGGGTCATTGGCGCGGACCGGACCGCCAAATTGGAAGCGTTGTGCACGGAGCTTGAGCAAAAAACCGGCGCGCAAATGGGGATCGTAACGGTTCGCTCGCTCGATGGGCAGAGCGTCGAATATTATGCGGTCGATCTTTTCCGGTTTTTGGGAATCGGAAGCAAGAAAGACAATCGGGGCGTTCTGTTGCTGGTGGCGCCGAACGACCGGAAGTACCACATCGAAGTGGGCTACGGCCTAGAGCCGGTAATTAATGATGCGCGAGCGGGAGACGCCGGGCGCGCGATGGTGCCGTTTCTAAGGCAGGGTGATTACAGCGACGCCATCGAAACCGCGGCGTGGCAGCTGGCAAAGTACATCGCTGACGATTCGAATGTCACTCTCAGTGGCCAGCCACCTGTTCGCCGCGTTCGAAACACGAATCGCGGCGGGGGAATTCCGATCTTTTGGATCATCGTTGGGATCCTACTGCTGTTTTCGTTCCTGGGGCGCGGGCGCTCTTCGGGAATGCGTCCGGGCGGAGGGAGTGGACTGGGGTGGTTTTTGCTTGGAATGCTGGCAAATTCCGGCCGCGGTGGCGGCTGGGGCGGTGGGGGATTTGGCGGAGGCTCGAGCGGATGGGGCGGAGGCGGCGGTGGATTTGGAGGATTTGGCGGCGGGAGCAGCGGAGGCGGAGGAGCTTCGGGGAGCTGGTAAAAACTGCGCATTGAAACGAGCCGCATGAGATTTTGACGCGGTGAAATGAAGATTGAGGCGGAAATGCTTTCTACGGATGCAAAACTAACGGAATTGGTGAAAAGGCTGAAAGAATTTGCGGCGACGAATTTGGAGTGCGTCATTTTGTTTGGATCGGCGGCGCGCGGCGATTTTCGAGAAGGGCACTCCGACTTGAATGTTGTGTGCATTCTGCGTTCGCTAACCGTGGAAGAACTTGGCCGACTGGCAGGCGTGGTGAAATGGTGGTGCGTAGATCAAAAGGAACCTGCGCCGCTCTTTTTTACGCACGGGGAGTTACGGGAGGCCGCAGACGTTTTTGCCATTGAGATTTCGGACATGAAGCAGGGGCGGCGCGTTTTGTACGGAGAAGATTTGGTTGCCGGAATTGAAGTGCCGATGAACCTGCACCGGCTGCAAATTGAACGCGACTTGCGGACGATGCTTTTAAAACTGCGACAGCATTATCTTCGCGCGCCGGGGAACGCACATGAACTGGCTCCGGTGCTGGGAAAGTCTTTTTCTGGCGTGTTGACTCTGCTTCGCCATACGGTGATCGTTTTTGGCGAAGCGCCGCCGGTGCATGCGAAGGAGATCGTCGCGCGGGCGGCGGCGTTGACGGGCGCGGACCCGACGGCGTTCGAAGCGCTTCTGAAGCTGCGCGAAAGCGGAGAGTTTCACGGCGACATCGTTTCGGTGTACGGTACGTATCTGAAAGCGCTGGAAAAAGTTTTGCATGCGCTCGACCATCATTTTCCGAAGCGGGAGTGGCAGCGCGTGAAGAAAACGGGCAATTGAATTCGAACCAAGCGAGGTGCGTATGAAAGGCGCTCTTGTCGTTTTGGCGGTCATCGTGGTCATTGCGCTGATTTTTGGAGGCTCGTTTATCGGCCGCCGGAATCAGATGGCCATTAAGAAGGAAGCGGTGAATGCTGCGTGGTCCCAAGTGGACGTGGTATTGCAGCGGCGGGCGGACTTGATCCCCAATTTGGTGGAGACGGTGAAGGGATTTGCTGCACAAGAGCAGACCGTCTTTGGTGATATCGCCAAGGCTCGCTCTGCCTTGCTGGGGGCGCACTCGCCCTCAGAGAAAATCGCAGCGAACGGCCAATTGGACTCCGCGCTGGGCCGGTTGCTGGTGGTCGTAGAGAATTATCCGCAATTGAAGTCGAATGAGAATTTCCTCCGTCTGCAGGATGAACTTGCCGGGACCGAGAATCGCATTGCCGTGGAGCGGCGGACTTACAACCAGGTCGTACAGGACTACAACACTTTTATTGCGACTTTCCCGAACAGCCTGGTGGCGAGCATGAGCGGATTCACGCGCAATGATGCGTATTTTAAGACGGAAGAAGGCGCGAGGCAGGCTCCGAAAGTGAATTTTGGGACCACGCCTACGCCGGCTCCAGCCAAGCCGTGAAAAATTGTTCGTTGTAAGTTTTTAGTTTTTGGTAAGAAAAGAACAAGAGCTCACGGCTCATCACTGGGTCCGAACGGAAACCGCGAAGCGTGGATCGGTTGAGATCGTTCGGCTGCCAAAAAACCAGGCCTCAGGATGACACCTTTTCGCATTTTGGTGCCCCCGGTGCTTCGGCCAATGTCAGGTCAATCCGCGTATAGTGAAAACGCCTATTCCAAGACAAGCTGTTTGCAAATTTCAGAAACGATGGCTTTGGGTGATTTTGCGATGTCCATGGTGAGCGCATCGGCTGGTTCTTCGAGGTCGGCAAGCTGGCTCGTGAGCATCTGCTCTTTCATGTAGTGGCCCTTTCGGGACTGTAAACGCTCGAGCAGCAAGTCGTAGGAACCTTTCAAATAGACGAGTTTGACGCTCTTCGAGTCAGGACCGATTCCCAGCAACTGGCGGTAGCTCTGCTTCAAGGCGGAACACGCTACGACAGCGCTTTTTCCCTGCGCTTCCCACCGTCGCGTCGCATCACGGATCGACTTCAACCAAGGAAGCCGGTCTTCATCGGTGAGTGGGATGCCGCGCGACATTTTTTCGATGTTGGCGGGCGGATGAAAATCGTCCCCATCCGCAAATTCCCAGGAGAGTTGGGCCGCGAGAAGTTTCCCGACGGTGGTCTTTCCGGAGCCGGCAGGACCCATTAAAAGAATGATCACAGGAGCATCACGGCCCTCTACGGCCGAGCGAGAAATTCGTTCAGCAGCATGTGGAAATGGTGGACGCCGTTTTCGCGCTTTACGGAGTAGCGCCCCCGGTCGTAGGTGGATGAGCGCAAGCCCTTTTGGACGTTTTCGCAGAGGCCGATGTCTTCCTGCTGCACTTCTTCGCTGAAGGCGACGGCGCGATTGATGCGTTCCCGGCTTTCCTGGGACGCCACATCATGAAAGAACCACTCGAAGATGGTCAGCGTTTTTTCGTGAGACAGTGGAACGATCACGTTGGTGGAGATATTGTCGGGATAAATGTTGAGCATCAGGTTGGGAAAAATCCAGAAATACAACGCGTCCTGTAAACCAGTGCCGGGAGCGTAAAGGCGGTCGGCGGCATCTTCCGGCTTCATCGCGCGAATGGGGGCGAACTGCTGGGAGTAATAGCGGAACGTATCCGTACGGTATTGCGCGTAATCAATTTCCTTCATCAAGCCAGGATGGGCGATGGGAATGTGGTAGCCCTCGAGATAGTTGTCGACGTAGACCTTCCAATTGCAGTCGATCACGTAGTCGCGGCGCTCGGCGAATTCCAGGCCGTCGAATTGGAAGGCGCGGGCCTGCTCGGGAATTTTTCCAAGATAGGCGGAGAGGGGCTCGGCTTGAAGATCGAAATTGACGAAAATGAATTGGCCCCAGGTTTCGCAGCGAAGCGGCACCATGCCCATCGTGCTGCGGTCGAAGAATTCGACGCCCTCGACGTCCGGAGTGCCAATCAGGCGGCCATCGAGAGTGTAGGTCCAGCCGTGGTATTGGCAGCGCAAGACATTTTTGCAGCCACTGCCGAGGGCGATGGGGCCGGCGCGATGGCGGCAGACGTTGCTGAAAGCGCGAAGCTCACCTTGCTGGTCTCGGACGACGATGACCGGCTCGCCGACCACCTCGGTGGTGAAAAAGCTTTCTGGGTCTGAGATGGTGCGCCCGGCTCCGTTGACTTCGCCGCAGGACTGGTGGAGCGTTCCAACCAGTTGCCAGGTGCGTTCGAAAATACGCGATTTTTCACTTTCCAGAACCGCGGGATCTGTGTAGAAGCGCGACGCGAGCGTATGCGCGCATTCGATTTGCTCGTGCATGTCAAGGTGGAGAGGTTTTGTGGTCATCGTATTTGAGAGTCTAAGAGTTCAAGAGCTTATGGTTCAAGAGGTCAAAGATTCCGCTTCCGAAATCGTAAAAAACAAGAAACCAGGTTCCTCAGGCCTGAAGGCCTCGGCTACCGCCTTAAAATTTGCGGGTTTCCTGGCGCGACCAGCGTTCGATCACGATTTTCGATTCGGTGAAAAATTCTACGGCGTCGCGTCCCTGGCCGTGAAGATTGCCAAAGAAGCTTTCTTTCCATCCGCTGAACGGGAAATAGGCCATGGGCGCGGCAACGCCGATATTGATGCCGATATTGCCCGCGGGAGCTTCGTAACGGAACTTGCGGGCGGCCGAGCCGCTGGTTGTGAAGAGCGAGGCTTGATTGCCGTAGGGGCTGCGGCGGAGAAATTCCATGGCTTCATCCATCGAATTGGCGTGGACAAGGCTCAGAACCGGGCCAAAGATTTCCGTGTGGGCCAGCTGGCTGGTGGAAGGGAGCCCGTCGAGAATCGTCGGCTTCACAAAATTCCCCGTTTCGTAGTTCGGGATTTTCGTGCCCCGACCGTCCAGAATAGGCTTCGCGCCTTCGCCCACGCCAGCGTTGATTAGGGTTTCGACACGCCTCTTACTTTCCTGCGTGATAACCGGACCCATTTGGATGCCGGAATCCAATCCGTTGCCCACTCGAATTGCGGAAGCGGCCTGCGCGATAGAGTCGCGAAACGTTTTTTGCGCTTCGCCAACGGTAACGGCTACGGAAACGGCCAGACAGCGCTGACCGGCGCAGCCAAACGCGCTGTCGCTGATGATTGGCGTCGCCAGTTCCATGTCCGCGTCAGGCAGGACGATCACGTGATTTTTCGCTCCGCCCTGGCACTGCATGCGCTTCCCGCTCGCCGCGGAGCGCGTGTAAACGTGCTTGGCCACAGGCGTCGAGCCAACAAAGCTGATTGCGCGTACTTGGGGATGGTCGCAAAGCGCATTCACCGCATCGCGGCCACCATGAACGAGATTGACGACCCCCTTCGGCAGCCCCGCTTTTTCGAGAAGCTCAAATGTGCGACGGCTGGAAAGCGGCACGCGTTCGGAGGGCTTCAAGATGAACGTGTTGCCGCAGGCGACGGCGTACGGCAGGAACCAGTAAGTGACCATGGCCGGGAAGTTGAACGGCACGATGGCGGCAACCACGCCGAGCGGCTGCCGAATTTGCATTTCGTCCACGCCGGGGGTTACGTCTTCCAGGTTGTAGCCCTGCATCATCGTGGGAATACCGCAGGCGACTTCGACATTTTCAATGGCACGGCGCATCTCCGCCTTGGCTTCCCCGAAGGTTTTTCCATTTTCCGTGGTGATGATCCGCGCCAATTCGTCGATGTTTTCTTCGAGAAGACTCCTGAGCTTGAAGAGATATTGGATGCGTTCGCCGGGAGGCGTGCGGCGCCAGCCAGGAAACGCCGCCGCGGCGGCCTGCACGGCGGCGTCCACATCAGCAGCAGCGGATAGCGGAGTGCGCGCCAGCAGTTCCGCAGTGGCAGGATTGGTTACGTCTGCAAATTCAGACGCGGTGGCGCGTCGCCAAGCGCCGTTGACATAGTTTTCGAGTTCGAGGACTTGAGGGGTTGCCGCGCTACCCATGTCTTGCTCCTCGGCCTGTGTCTGAATCGCCCAGAGGTCCGGCAAGGCCGTCTTTTGAGGAATCGCGTCACTCTAGCTTACCAAAGAATGGTGAGGAGAGCGGTAGAGCCAACTCGAGAGACTGGCAGGCGATTCAGCTTCAGTGTTCTTACCGATTCGGGTGCCGCGCCGATCGAGCCAGGATTCAAAACCGCGCGATGGGGCAGAGATCCTCGCTTCGCGAGGAACGAGGGAGGCGCGCATTTTGAGGGCGAAGAGGATGAGAACGAGCCGTCCGGCATCGGGCTATTTGTCGACTGCGGCCAGGGCCTCGTAAGCGGCGCCCAGCAAAGGTGCGGATTCATTCAGGATGATGGAAACGGGGATGTTGCTGAGGAGCCCTTCGAATTTCCATTTGTCCTTGAAGGCGTGAAAAAAGGAGCCATCCTTCATTTTTTCAAGGATTTTGACGGCGATGCCGCCTGCCACGTAGACGCCACCAAGCGCCAAGACTTTTAATGCGAGGTTTCCTGCCTCGGCGCCGTAAATCGCCGTCCACAAATCGAGCGTGTCGGAGCAGACCCGGCAGGATTTATCCAAACCTCGACGAGTGATCTCGGGAGCCGGATCGGCGTCGGGATCTTCAAAGGAGGCATGCAATACCTTTGGCGCCAGAAACTCGTGAATGGTGCGGAAGCCCCGGCCCGAGAGAATCAGCTCCCAACTCACTTGGGGATACCGGCGGCGCATGAAGCGGAGCAGCTCGATTTGCTGCTCCGTGTGGGGCGCAAAGTCGGAATGACCGCCTTCGGAAGGCACGACGCGGTAGCGGCCGGAATCCCAGAAGAGAATGGACTCCCCCAGCCCCGTGCCGGCAGCCAGCAAGGCGCGTGTGCCGCCGGCCTCGGCCTTGCCTGGATTCAAAACGCAGAAATCCTCTGGGGCAAGATGCTCGAGGCTGTGGCCCCATGCGCCCAGGTCATTCAAAAGAACGACGTGGGGGACATTCAACTCTTTGATGAGCGTTTCGGTTTCGATGATCCAGGGAAGATTGGTGGCGCGAACGCGGCCATTGATAACCGGCCCGGCGATGCCGAACCCGGCGGCGTTGATGCGATCGCCGCCGAGATGTTCCGAGGCTTGGCGGGAAAATTCCTTGACGATCAAGTCGAACTGCGCAAACTCCTTGCTCGCAAAGCGGTGACGGAAAACGGGCGTGAGGTTGCCGTCCTTTTCGGAAAACAGGGCTAAGTTGCATTTAGTGCCGCCGACATCCCCAGCAAGGATCACCCGCTCCCCCTTGTGTAATCCCCTCTTTTAAATCGGTTCAAGGAATTTTGCAACCATGGACCAAGGCTCTATGGGTTATACCACCGGCGGCCATCGCGTTCGAGCAGAAGATCGGACTCGCGCGGGCCCCAGCTTCCTGACGCATACTGAGGCACGGTGGCGGTGCGTGCGGCGCCCCAAACGTCGAGGATCGGATCAACGAGGGACCAGGCAGCTTCGACGCTGTCGCCGCGGTCGAAAAGCGTCGCGTCGCCGCGCAGGCAATCGTTCAGCAGCGTGGCGTAAGCACTGCGCGAAACGTCTCCGAACCCTTCACGGTAGCTGAAATCCATGGTGACATTGCCAATACTCATTTCCGTGCCGGGCCGCTTGGCGCCAAAGCTGATGGAGATACCTTCATCGGGCTGGATGTTCAGGACCAGACGATTGGGCTGCACTTCGCGCTCGCGAAAGACGATGTGCGGCGCGGCGTGGAACTGAATCATGATTTCGGTGCTGCGTTTTGCGAGGCGCTTTCCCGTGCGGATGTAAAACGGCACGCCCGCCCAGCGCCAATTGTCGATCAGCAGTTTCGCGGATACGAAAGTTTCGGTTTTCGAAGCAGGGTTGACGCCGGGCTCTTCCCGGTAACCCGGCAGCGGCTGATCCGCGATTTTTCCGGGTGCATATTGTCCCCGGACAACCGATTGCGCGACCATTTCGAGGTTGAAGGGCCGTATGGATTGCAGAACCTTGAGCTTCTCGTTTCGTACGGCGGTGGCATCGAAGGCCGCCGGAGGCTCGACGGCAACCAGGGAAGTCAATTGCAGGACGTGGCTCTGAATCATGTCGCGCAGCGCGCCGGCAGTTTCATAGAAGCCGCCTCGCCGCTCGACGCCAAGCGTTTCGGAAGCGGTGATTTGCACGTGGTCCACGTAGTTGCGGTTCCAGAGCGGCTCAAAGATCCCGTTCCCGAAGCGCAGAACGAGGAGGTTTTGGACCGTGTCTTTTCCGAGGTAATGGTCGATGCGATAGACCTGTTTCTCGTCGAAAACGTTGAGGACAATTTCATTGAGGGCTTTCGCGGAAGCGAGATCCCGCCCAAACGGCTTTTCGATGATGATGCGCGTCCAGGAGTTTGGCGATACCGGATGGGCGATGCAGGCTCGGCCCAACTGCTTGACGATGTCCGGATAAACCTCAGGCGGGGTGGAAAGATAGAAGAGACGATTCCCGCCTAAGTTCTTGGCAGCCTCCAGTTCCGTGAGCCGCTTGCAAAGCTGCGCATAGGATTCCGGGTTGGCATAATCGCCGGGAAAATAATGGAGATTGGAAGCAAAGGCATCCCACTGTTTGGGATCGATCGGCCCGACTTCTGAAATCGTTTTGGCGGCTTCACCCAAACCGGTGCGGAAAGCCTCCTCGGTCATGTTGGTGCGGGCAAATCCGACGATGGCGTAGCGAGGACCGAGAGCGTTGTGCGTCGCCAGGTCGTACATCGCGGGAATGACTTTCCGCTTGGCGAGATCTCCTGACGCGCCGAAAAGAACTACCGTGCAGGGCTCGGCCACGCCGCCGTACACCGAACCGGAACGACTTGTCTCCGCGGGCATCGCGTCTCCTTCTTCCTTCTGGCGGCTTCTCTCGTCAGAGGCTGCCTATTTGAGTCGGCGGAACCGCGTGGCGTTACTATACCTCAACCCCGTATTTTGCAAGCTCCGCACGCAATTGCTCCGCACCTTGGTGATGAATGGTGTTCATGCCGAGCTTTCGAGGACTTTCCAAGTTTAACGGGCGGTCATCGATGAACAGGCATTGTTCCGGGGGGCGCTGAGTGACTTCCAGCGCCACGCGGAAAATCGTTTCTTCGGGCTTGCGTGCACGGACGTAGCACGAGCTGAAGAAAACCAGAAAATTTCTGCGTAAGTCAAAGGCTTCGATGCGGTATTGATTGAGTTCGAGCGGCTCGTTGTTGAGCGAGGCGACAAGATATTTTTTGGTGTTGGACACCTGGTCAAGAACCGCGCGTGTTTCCGGGTATTCCTTGGACTGGGCAAACATGAAGGCGGTGAATTCTTCGCGGGAGAACGGGCGATTGCGGTAGAACAGCGTTCGATCGAGATATTCGTTCAGCGTAATCAGGCCACTGTCGAAGGCCGGGAAAGACAGGTCGTGGCGGTCCCGAAATTCGTCCCAGTCGAAATGAAAGGTGGCGGCGGCCTGTTGGCGCGATTCGTGATCCCAGCCGTTGGTCAGAATCACGCCGCCGATGTCCCAAAACAGGGTGGTGATTTTGGGCAAGTGGATTAGCCTCCGGTCCCGCGGTAACCCGCAAACCCGACATTCGAATGTCTCAAAAATCCCTCATTCCTGCAAAAAGAAGCCAGGGGAACTTTGGCCACCGTTGCGAAAGCCAGGGATTCCTTCGAGCAGCTAGGATTTTCTCCCAAGTTGCAGTAAGGTGAAATTAGATATTCGCTTAGGAGAAAAGCATGGCCAACGAATCCTGCGATCCCGCAACCGCGCCCAGCGAACCGGTAAAGCCGGGAACGCGCATGGTGCATTGCGTCAAGTTTGATAAGGAATTGCCGGGGCTGGACCGCGTTCCGTGGGCGGGCGAGCTCGGAAAGCGCGTCTACGAAAACGTTTCGAAGGACGCATGGAAGCTGTGGCTCGAGTATTCGAAGATGGTCATGAATGAATACCGCTTGAATCCGCTGGACCCCAATTCCCAAAAGATCATGGGCGAGCAGATGGAGCAGTTCTTTTTTGGCGAAGGCGCGAAATTGCCGGAGGGGTACGTTCCACCGAAGGCTAAAGGTTAGCGCTGAACTTGAATTAGCCGCCCGCCGGTAAGCGGTGTGTCGCTGGATGTTCCACCGGCAGGCGCGGGGTAATGCGGAAGTGTAGTTTCTTGTGCGCCTCGCGGATGGAGTGCTCCACTTCTTCCGAGGTATTTCCCCTCGCAAACAGAAATCCCAGATAGCTCGAACCTTCGGGCCAGGTGGCGATGTAATCCTTTAGACGCGCGGTGATGATCAGCTCGGTGATCAGGTGCGTCGCGCCGGCTGCTTCCACTCCTGAAATGCTTTCGAGGATGCCGCTCTGTGGAACCGGAATCATCATTACGCCGGAGGCCTGGGCTTCGCGCGGAACATCGCTTCCGGGCCGCTTGAGAGCGTGGAGCAGAAGCAAATCTTCGAGCGCGATCCCGTCCTTCTTGTCTTTCGTGCAAAACCGCAGTGCCCTTGCGCAGAGGCCACCAATGGGTCTGGGGGCTACTTCAATGGGCCAGACGCCTTCTTCGTTGATGCGAAACTCCGCGTGAACGGGTCCATGGACCAGGCCGAGCGCGCGCGTCGCCTCCCGCGCGCACTTTTCGATTTCGATTTGCGCGGAATCCGGAAGCCGCGACGGGGTAACGTAAATCGTCTCCTCGAAATAGGGGCCTTCGAGCGGATCGGGCTTGTCGAAAATTGCAAGAATCCGCAGAGAGCCGTCCGTGAGAAGCCCTTCGACAGCCACCTCTCTGCCCGGGATGTAGCCTTCCACCAACATTTGATCGAGTTGGGGCTCGCGGGTGGCGCGAATTTCGGTGGATTCGAGCAATTGGCGGAGACGAGCGGCAACGGCGAGAAATTCTTCGCGGTTGTTGGCGCGCATCACGCCCTGACTTGCGGACAGCGCGATCGGCTTCAATACGCAGGGAAACGAAATGCCGACAAGCGCAGGCTCAGGAACCGGGGCGATTGGCAAGCCTTTAAACCAAGGCCCGCGCAAACCGGCGTCGCGAAAAACTTCGCGCATTCGCAGTTTGCTGCGGCAAGCTTCGACGGCGGCAGGATGGTGGTAGTCGATTCCGAGGCCGCGCGCGGCGAAGGCTGCGGTAGCGGCCGGGCGATCCCCGAGCGCCAGAACTCCTGCGACTTCCTGACCGCGTAGAGCTTCCATCACCGTGTAGGCGGCCGTTTCGGGGGATTCAAAATGAACGGCGACGGCCTGGTCGCCCCAGGGATCTTCGAGCTGATGGCAGCGATCGGTAACGTAAACAAGCTCAACGCCCAGCCTGCGCGCGGCGTCTTCAAAGCTGCGGGTCTGGTAGCCCAGCTTCGCGGTGAAAAGCACAACGCGCTTGGCTGCGGGAGCCGGTTTGTGCGCACGGAAAGACAAGGGCTCGCGACTCAAACGAACGACTCCGTCGGTGGCAAAGATTCTTTGGCTTTGGCAAACGAGGCCAACTGGTCCCGCGTTGGCTCGGCTCAACAGTACCAAGGCTCGTTCAAATAAGGGATGGTCGCGCGGGATGCGAGCACCGGCTGCGCGGCGAACGCTGCTGGCCAGCCGGCTGCCTCGTGCGCGGCCGTCCAGATGCGTTCAAAGATTTTATGCCGCGGGAGCTTGAGCTGTTCGCCGGTGGCAACGATTCCTTCAATCTCTTTGCAAAGCGCGTCAGCCCGCGAGTCCGGATTCCGCCAAGGATAAACCAGCCCCGAAGGATCAAAGGCGGCAACCAGACGCCGCACGCCTTCGAGCTGGAGCAATCTTGAACCGGCGGGAATCAGGAGACGAATCGCCAGCTGGATCGGCGCAACATTTTCGATTAAGTCGTTTTCGCGCAAGACCTTCAGCAACTCGAGATAACTCTCGAGCGTTGTCCAGGGCGTAAACGGCACAAAGGTCGGTTGCAAAACCATGCCTAGATTACGAAGGATACGGCTCACCTCGAGAAAATCGGCGCGCGTGTGGCCTTTGTCGAGGCGCCGCAACACCTCGTCGTCTACTGATTCCACGGCACTGGTGACGAACAGACAACCCGTGTCGCGCAGTCTTGGCAAATGTTTCTGGTGCTTGAGAAGATGTTCGATCTTGATGGTGACGTCGTAGGTGACCGGGGGAAACTCCTGGTGAAACGTTTCCACAAGCGCCATCGCGTGCCCAACGCCATTGAAAAAATCAGGATCACCGAAGGTGATGTGCTGCGCCCCGGCCTCCAATTGCTGGCGAATGTCTGCGAGTACGACTTCAGAGTCTACGATTCGGAAGACACCGTTGTAGACGGGCACAATCGGGCAATGGCGGCAAAGATGCTTGCATCCCCGGCTTGCTTCCGTGTAACCCGCGACGCGGTGCTCGCCGGAGGGGAGGACCACATGGGCATATTTCGGGGGCAACGGCAATCCGCTCCGCGCGGGAGTTACGAATTTCTGCCGCGCCAGCGAGATGAGGGGTTCGCTCTGGGGCATTCCTGACGCGCCGTTGCCGCTGTGAATGGCGGCAGTTTCAAGGCGTTCTGCCAGACGCACCAAGCCTTCCTCGAATTCGCCCCCAAGAATTGTGGAAACGCCCAGCGAGCGGAGGTACTCGGCGTTCATCGGCGCATACAATCCGTAGGCGCAAAAATGCGCGCGCGGATTTAGTTCACGCAGAGTAGGCATAAGCTTGGCAGCGAGCCTGGTGGCGGTGTGCATGGGCAGATAGGTTGCAACCATCTCAGCTTCGCGAACCGCCGCCTCATCCAGCGGCTGGCGCGACAGGTCGAGTGCGGTAACCTGGCGGCCGCGCGCTCGCAGCCAAGCCGCCGGCGACGCCAGCCCAAACGGCTGCCGGCCAAGCTCGTACGTGGATATCAGAACGATGTTCACTTCCCTTTAGTATAGCTGCGGGGCGCGCGAATGCGATTTCGGTTATCATAGAAGGCTGCTTTCGCAACGAAAGGATAGGCGGGATGGCCATCAACGCGGGAAATTCCTTCCGCACGCGCGACAAACTCAACGTTGGCGCCCAGACGTTTGAAGTTCAGCGCCTCGAACTCCTCGAAAAACAGGGCGTCGCGGAACTGGGAAAGCTTCCCTTCTCCTTGCGCATTCTTCTTGAAAACCTGCTTCGCTGTGAAGATGGCCGCTTTGTCCATGCTGAAGACATTCAAGCCCTGGCAAAGTGGAGGCCTGGCGCTCCCGAAAAAGAGATTGCGTTCATGCCTGCCCGAGTGCTGCTGCAGGATTTCACCGGCGTGCCAGCGATCGTGGATTTGGCCACGATGCGCGAAGCTTTTGTGAAGATGGGCGGGAATGCCAAGCGCATCAATCCTCTGTTTCCTGCCGAGTTGGTCATCGACCATTCCGTGCAAGTGGACAATTTTGGGAGCGTCAACGCGTTTGGCTTGAACGCCGAACTGGAATTTCAACGTAACGTTGAGCGATACGCATTTCTGCGCTGGGGCCAAACCGCGTTTCAGAACTTCAAGGTTGTCCCGCCGGACACCGGAATTTGCCACCAGGTGAACCTCGAATACCTGGCGCGGGTGGTGTGCGCCGTGCCGCACGGCACCCGCTGGGAGGCGTATCCCGATTCTGTAGTCGGGACTGATTCGCACACAACGATGGTGAATGCACTCGGCGTTTTTGGTTGGGGCGTCGGCGGAATCGAAGCAGAGGCGGCCATGCTTGGGCAGCCTTCTTCGATGCTCATTCCAGAAGTTGTCGGTTTTCGACTACACGGACGGTTAAGCCAAGGCGCAACCGCGACCGATCTTGTACTAACGGTCACGGAAATGTTGCGCAAGAAAGGCGTGGTCGGAAAGTTTGTTGAGTTTTACGGCTCCGGCCTGTCCAGCCTAAGCGTTCCAGACCGCGCGACGATTGCCAACATGGCGCCGGAATATGGCGCGACGATGGGCTTTTTCCCGGTGGATTCCGAAAACCTTGCGTATTTGCGATTTACCGGCCGACCATCCGAACAGATTGCGCTCGTCGAAGCTTACTCGAAGGAGCAGCTGCTTTTCCGCACCGACCAGACGCCCGCTCCGCTGTTCAACGAGATGCTTGAATTGGACCTTGACAGCGTCGAGTCGGCAGTCGCCGGCCCCAAGCGCCCGCAGGATCGCGTGCCGCTGCGCCTCGCAAAATCTTCCTTCACCAAGGTCGTCGAAGGAGCGCCGGCCAGGAGTGTACACGTCCGCAACAATGGTGACGCGTTCGATCTTTCGAGCGGCGCCATCGTCATTGCAGCCGTCACAAGCTGTACCAACACGTCGAATCCTTCGCTGATGATCGGCGCGGGCTTGCTGGCAAAAAAAGCGGTCGAGCGCGGCTTGCACATCAAGCCTTGGGTGAAAACAAGCCTGGCACCCGGGTCAAAAGTGGTCACCGAGTATTTACAGGCCGCGGGACTTACGCAGTACCTGGACAAACTGAAGTTCAACCTCGTTGGCTACGGCTGCACGACTTGCATCGGCAACAGCGGTCCTTTGCCGGAACCGATTGGTGCGGCAATCAAGGAAAACAACCTGGTGGCCGTCGCGGTGCTCAGCGGGAACCGCAATTTCGAGGGCCGCATTCATCCGCTGGTGCGCGCGAACTATCTGGCCTCGCCGCCGCTGGTGGTCGCCTACGCGCTGGCAGGACGCATGGACATGGACATTACCAGCGAACCACTTGGCAACGACGCGTCCGGCAAGCCTGTTTATCTAAAAGATGTTTGGCCCACGCCACAGGAAATCGAGACGGCGGTCCGGGCCGCCGTTTCCACGGCGCAATTCACCAAGGAATACGGAGAAGTTTTCGAAGGCGACGCGCACTGGAAGTCCATGCCGATTCCCCGAGGTGACACTTACAAGTGGGAGCCGAAATCGACATACATCAAGATGGCTCCGTACTTTGAGAACATGCCGAAAACGCCGCCGGCGCTTACCGATATTCGTGGCGCACGCGTGCTGGCGGTTCTTGGCGACAGCGTCACCACCGATCACATCTCTCCCGCCGGTTCGATTCCCGTAGATTCACCGGCGGGCAAATATCTGGTCGCCAACGGCGTCAAGCCTCATGAGTTCAACTCCTACGGCGCGCGCCGCGGCAATCATGAAGTGATGATGCGCGGCACGTTTGCGAACATTCGCCTGCGCAACCAGCTTGCTCCCGGCACCGAAGGCGGCTGGACGCTCTTCCAGCCAGGCGGCGAGAAGATGTCCATCTACGACGCCGCGGTGAAATACCGCGAGGCGGGAGTACCGCTGGTCGTTATCGCCGGAAAGGAATACGGCTCCGGCTCTTCGCGCGACTGGGCCGCAAAAGGCACGCGGCTGCTCGGCGCGCGGGCGGTGCTTGCCGAAAGTTACGAACGCATCCACCGCAGCAATCTCGTGGGCATGGGCGTTCTGCCGCTCGAGTTCAAACCGGGAGAGAATCACGAATCCCTGGGACTAACCGGGCACGAAATCTACTCGGTCGAAGGCGTCGCTTCGCTTTCCCCGAAGAAATCCATTACCGTCCATATGAAATCCGACGACGGCAAAACGAAGACGTTCACGGCCATTGCGCGGGTGGACACGCCGGAAGAAGTCTCGTACTACCGCCACGGCGGCATTTTGCAGTACGTTTTGCGCCAAATGCTCTAATATTTATTGTAAAGTTTCCCTCGTTCGAGGCACCCCGTGCTCCAGCGAATCTCGTTCTGCGCCCTGCTGGTCGGCTGCGCCTTCAGTTGCCCGGCGCAGGAGGGGCCATCACCGCAAGTCTTGGTCATCCGCGCAGGAAGACTCCTGGATGTCGAGTCCGGCCGGCTCCTGGCCAATCAAATGATTCTCGTGCGCGGCGGGAAGATCGAAGCCATTGGCGAACGCGTCAGTGCGGCGGCCGCCACAACGATCGACCTCTCCCGGTTCACCGTTCTTCCCGGGCTAATCGACTGCCACACGCACCTTGCAGACGCCGGCGATGGCGAGCCTCTTCACGTTCTCGAGATGACTTCCGCCGAAACCGCCTACGCTGCCATCCCCAACGCGCGCGCCACCCTTCTCGCCGGGTTTACTACCGTGCGCGACGTAGGCGTGTATCGCGCTTTCAATGACGTTGCCCTTCGCGATGCCATCGCCCAAGGTCTGGTGATTGGCCCGCGCATGTTCGTCGCGGGGGCCTACATCACCATCAGCCAGGGCGCCGGGGCCATGACCGGTCTCGCACCGGATATCCAGCTTCCCTGGGACCTGCACTACGGCGAGGCCAACAGCCCGTGGGAAGTGCGGCAAAAGATTCGCGAACTCGCTCATCGTGGAGCAGACCACATCAAGATTCTTTCCACCGGAGCGGTACTCACCCATGGCAGCAACCCCAAGTCCATCGAATTCACACCCGAAGAGCTGCTGGCGGCCGTAGACGAAGCGCGTAATTTTGGCCTTCGCGTGGCCGCTCACGCGCACGCCGCTGAAGGCATCAAGAATGCCATTCGCGCGGGGGTCGCTTCGATTGAGCACGCGACCTTGATTGACGACGAGGGCCTCGCGCTTGCGAAGGAACACGGCACTTATCTCGACATGGACATCTATGACGAAGAGTGCATCCAGGACGCGAGCAAGAAGAATCCTACGCCCGCGGACTTTCTGGAACATGACCGCGAACTCGGCGAAATTCAGCGCCGCAATTTCACCAAAGCCCTGCGCGCGGGCGTGAAGATGTCCTTTGGCACAGATGCCGGCGTCTGCCCGCACGGCATCAACGCGCGTCAATTTGCGTTCATGGTGAAATACGGCATGACGCCGCTAGAAGCGATTCAGTCCGCAACGGTCAGCGCCGCGGACCTACTTGGCAAATCCGATTTGCTGGGTTCGGTTCAGACCGGGAAATATGCCGATCTCATCGCCGTTTCCGGCAATCCTCTAGAGGACGTTCGTCTGCTTGAAAACGTGAAGTTTGTGATGAAGGAAGGAAAGGTCTACAAGCAGGTGCCATAGTCGTTTGTCGGCTGCAGCTTACGAGGCAACGCTGCTTCGTCGCCGGCTTGATCCCATCCTCGCTGCCAGGATGATTCCTACCAGGATTGAAGCGAGGCTGGCCGTCTGCGCGTTGGACATGCCGAAAAACGACCGCGGGTTAATGCGAATGAACTCGATCAGGAAACGCGCGATGCCCGTGAAAATCAAGTAGTAAGAGAAAACTTTTCCCGCGGCTTCTCCATTCAGAGCCTTCTTTCCGATTCGCCATAAAATCACGGCAATCAACATCCAGATCAGGAATTCGTAGATCGGAGTTGGATGAACTCTCTCCGTTGTCGGAACTACGCCGTTTGGAAAGCTCATACCCCAAGGCAGCTTCGTCGGAACGCCATAGTCGCCGTCGCCCGAAAGCAGACAGCCAATCCGGCCAATGGCATAGCCAACTGCCGCTGCGGGCGAGCACAAGTCCATAAACTCCAGCGCCGGGATTCGATAATGCCTCGCCAGAAAAAACAGCGCGATGAATCCCCCAATGAATCCGCCAAACCAGGCGAACCCGAAGCGGCTGTACAGCATCGAAGGATCGGCCATCAAATCGCGCGGGGTCTCCAGGACGTGATACAGCCTCGCGCCCACTAACCCGCTGATGCCCGCGATGCCAATGATCAGGAAACCTTCGTCGTGAGGCCTCGGTTCTTTCGTTGCCTCGAAGTAGCCACGCTTCAGAAAGCTTTCGCGGCGGCGGTCAAAGTCGGCTTGCAGGACGTACGCAGCGACCAGCAATCCGGTCGCGACCATTAGCCCAAATGTCGGAATCGTCAGCGGCCCCAGATGAAGGAATGGAGTCATCGTTGGCGAAGCTTTTCGCCTTCGGCAGTATACACGAGCGCCACTTTAGACCGTCCCCCGTGCAGCGCGGCTCCCAGCACAACCCAAATCCCGAAGGCCATCCACTCCGCCCGCGTGAAGTGTCCCGGAATGACAGGCAACACTTTCATTAGCACAAATGTCAACGAGACCAGGATTCCCAGCCCGGTTGTAATTCTCACTCCGGGGCGCTTGTCCATCAGCCAGAAGGAAGCGCAGGCAGCAAACCAGCCCAGGGCAGAGGCCATCGAGCCTACTTCCGTAACCGGGACGAGCAAGGCATCGCCAAGCAAGAGTCCAGCGACAGAGCCGGCGGTGACGCCCAGAACGGCTATATGGGGTGTCTGGAAACGCTGGTGCACGGAGCCAAAGCTTGCGGGGATGGTTCCGCGGCGTCCAAACGCAAAGAGCAAGCGCGTGGACGCAGCGAAGTTCCCGTTGAAACACTGGAAAAGGCCCAGTAAGGCCATCGTGAAGATCAAGGTGACCGGCCAATGCGCCCTCAGCGCGCTTTCAAACGCAATGGCCGTCGCAAAGCGCTTCCCGAGCAAGCTGCGCCAGGGGGCCGCGTAGGTCACCGCAGCGATGCACATGGAGTAGAAAAACGCACCCATGCCCAATGCCAGCGCAATGGCCCACAGGTAAGTCCTTTGGCCGAATTCCGGGTTGGACTCCTCCGCATACTTGGGAACGGATTCGAATCCGGTCATGAAGTACGGAACAATTTGCAGTGTCAGCAAGACGGAAATCAGCGGCGTGGAATTAAACAAAGGATGAAAATTCTCGGGTGTGCCGCGCGTGGCGCTGACGGAGACGATCACCAGAAAGCATAGCAGCACCGCGCTGGTCATTAATTTTTGAAAATTGGCACTCAGGCGAATTCCGCGATAGTTCAAAACCCCGAGAAAAATCGTGAGCCCTACTCCCAGTACCACTCGTGGGAGAAAAACGGGCTGATCTCCGATGCGGTAGAGTTCGATCGTATTCAAGGACGGAAAAATGTAGGCCGCAAGTTTTCCAAGCGCAACGGCTTCCCACGGGCATACGATGAAATACGCCAACAGCATCATCCAGCCGGTGAAATAGCTCACCACGGGTGGAAAAGCTTGCGCGGTGTATGCTGCTTCGCCTGCGGCGTCAGGCAATCGCTGCACCCACTGGCCGTAGACGTATCCAATGGGAAGCAAAATGATTCCGCCGATCGTGTATCCCAGGATCGCTCCAACAGGCCCGCCCCGTCCCAGCCAATCGTCCATCAGCACGAGCCAGCCGGTGCCGATCATCGTGCCGAATGCGAGCGCGAAGTAGTCGTGCAACCGGAGTTTGCGCGCGAGTTTGGTCATTTAGAGGACGCAGAGCAATTCGAAAAGGAGATTCGCGGCGAGCAGCGAAGTGATTTCTCCTGTGTCATAGGGCGGTGAAACTTCAACCAGGTCGCAGCCAACGATGCTCAGACCCCGCAATGCCCGAACAAGTGTGAGGCTTTGCATGCTCGTTAGTCCGCCAACTTGGGGGGTGCCCGTTCCCGGGGCAAAAGCTGGATC
Organism: Candidatus Acidiferrum sp.; assembly: GCA_035262505.1. GTDB lineage: Bacteria > Acidobacteriota > Terriglobia > Acidiferrales > UBA7541 > Acidiferrum. The sequence goes on from DATFSR010000106.1 coordinate 66,615, forward strand.
CATGGCGTCAATGTCGAGAGTGACGTATACCGGCTTCCCGCGGAACGCGCGCAAATGGCTCTCGACGACGCTCATGCCTTTCTCGTGAAACTCTTCCGCGGTCACCATTCTGACCTTATGCGCACGTGCAAAATCAAAATCGTCTTCTCCATACACTTGCCCGCGCAGCCCGACCTGTAGGACACCGCCATCGTTCAACAGCCCTTCTTCGAACGCCCGGCGGAAGGGCGTGCCATGCGAATACTTGCTGCCAAAATACTCGTCCCACAAATCGTTGTGCGCATCGAACTGCACGAGCGAAACAGGGCCATGCTTCTTTGCAACCGCTCGCAAAATCGGCAAGCTGATGGAGTGATCTCCTCCCACGCAAACGCACCGGACCCCGGTAGCAAGCAACGGTGCCAGGCCCGTCTCGATGCGGCGAAACGTGTCCTCCATCGAAAGCGGGTTGACGCTCAAGTCTCCGTAGTCAGCCGTTCGATGTTTGGCAAAAGGATTTACCTTCAGCACTGGATTCCACGGCCGGATAATCGCAGATTGCTCTCGAATGTGCCGCGGGCCAAATCGGGGCCCCGGCCGATACGTGGTTCCTCCGTCGAACGGCACGCCGACGATCGCCACTTCCAGTTCTTCCGGCTCGGTTATATGCGGCAAGCGCATGAACGTCGGCACGCCCGCAAAGCGCGCATAGGTCAGGGCGTCGGTAGGCTCGGGATGAGGCAAGCGGAACTTTCGCCGGGTTGCAGGCATGGTTGCGCATCTTAGTTTCGAGCGGCGCTGAAAGTCAAAGCGGCCAGCGGCACGGGGCTCGCATGCAAATCCCTCGCGTTGCAGAGACAACCCCGAGGCGCCATCGGTCATCTGTTCACTCGTTCCTCGGTCGAAGGAGATACGCTCGTGCGTTGGTGGATGGCTTTAATTGGTGTGGGACTCGTGTCGGCAAACGCGGTTCCGGTCTTATGCCAGACTTTTGTCGAATCGCCCGAGGGCCCCAGCCGTACGCGAAGCAACGAAGAAGTTGCCATCGTTGATTCCCTCGAGTTCTTGGATCTGCGTCACATTTCTTCCGATGCGGTCAAGGCCCAGCTTTCTTTGCTTCCCGGTGATCGCTTCGATGCGCCGAAACTTGAGCATGACCTGCGGGCGCTAGGCCGACTTGGGTGGTTCTCAACAATCCGAGTGGAAGAGTTAGCTCGGAGAACGCCCCATCCTCAGGAGCCGGGAGGGGAACAGCGTGTTGTCTTGATCTTCTATTTCAGCGAAGAGCCCATCCTCTCTCGCGTGGAATATTCCGGCTCTCGGCTGCTTTCGACAAACCAGATTGAAAAACTGGTGGAAGAGAAGAAGTTGGCGCCGGGCCTCGGCAAGCCGGCCAATTCCGCTTCGCTTCAGCACATTGCGCTGGCAATTCGTTCCGCTCTCAACGAGTTGGCGCACCCCGATGCTTCCGTTCAAGTCCTTCGTCAAACGCAAGCAAACGGCAACGTCACCGTTCGTTTCAAAATAACCGATGGCCCGCATCTTCCGGTTCGTCAAGTTCGCTTTGCAGGCGACACCGGCGTCCCGGAAAAGCTATTGCGCGCCCAATTGCAAGCCATCGCACCATGGAAGCCGCTGGCTTCGCTGCGAAGCAAAAACGCTTACACAGAAACAGCATTTGAAGAAGATCGCCAGCACCTGCTGACGTATTACCAGGACCACGGATATCCGGAAGCGCGGGTCGGCAGCGCGCAGGTTGACAGAACGGCTGGGCGTTACCGTATTTGGTTCCCCCTCCCGCGTCATGGAACAAAGACAGGCCTTTCGATTTCCATTCCGGTCGAGGCGGGCCCGTTCTATCGTCTTTCGGCTATCGAAGCCGAGCCGGCTCTTGAACGAGCAATTGAAGAACGTCATGGCAAGCCTCTGCCGGTTCCTGTTCCCGGTCAGGACCAGGCCTTTTCCCGACAGGAAGTCGACAAGCTTCGCCGCTTTTATATGGCTCGCTTGCAAACCCGAAATTCGAAATCCGGCACATCCTCTTCCCCTTTTCAAGCCGTTGACGCCAATCCCGTCTTTGATCCCGTGGAACACTCCGTGCGCCTCAAGCTCAACCTCAGCGATTCGCCTCCCTGCGTTGTCCGCCGCATCGAGTTCCTTGGCCTGCACAAATTCAACGATCGCTACGTACGCCGCCGCATCCTCTTGCGCGAGGGCAGCCCTTTGGATGAACACACCTTGGAAGTTGGCCTTAGCAAACTCGCGCGCACCGGCTATTTCAAGCCCATTCGCAAAGAAAACATTCAAGTCCGGCTCGATCATGCCCGTCACACGGCAGAAGTCACCATCCGCCTCGAAGAAATTGGCCGGCAGCGCGTCGCCTTCGATGGCGGCCGCGCCCAGTTTGGCAGCACACTCGGCCTCGCTTACACGGTGTTCGATCTCTTCAGTCAGGAAGAATTGCTCAGCTCGAGGCTTGAGGGTGGCCCCGAGAGCGTGCAATTGCTCTTGGGCATCGCCAAAGATGGTATCTTCGGCACACGCAGCTCCCTCGCATTCTCTGTTTTCAATCATGTGATTCGCCCGCGCTTTACGCACGGCGTTCAAGGCCCCTTCACCGACTCCCGCACCGAAGGAATCAACGTTCCGTGGATTTATTCCGTGACGAACTCCGACTCCCTGGGAGTCAACTACACTCTGTCGCGCCTCACTGCCGTCCAGCAATTCGGAGCAACAAACGACGCGACCGGCTTGCCGATCGATTTCCGCACGCACACCTCCAGCCGCTCGCTGGGAGCTTCTTGGGCTCACGAAACAGGCAACGAACACGTTCTTTTTGGAGACTCCGCTTCCGGCGGCCCGCTCGGCGGCAACGAAAATATGCTCCGCTCTTCCGGCGAGGCCGCGCGCATTTTTCGCGATCGGCTTTTCTCCCCAGCCAACTCCTGGGCTTTTCGCACAACGTTCACCGCCGCAGGCAGTTACCACGGCGGCATGCCCTTCTATTCGCGCCTTTTCTCGGGCGATGAATACGTCCGCGGCCTTCGCACCGGCGAGCTCGGCCCCATCGCCGTGACCGAACACTTATCGCCTTCGGGCATAGTCGCCCCCTCCCCTTCCTATGCAGGCGCCAATCTCATAACGGCTGCAAACGCGGAATACCGCATTCCGCTTCATAACGGAGTCGAAGCCACTGGCTTCTTCGATCTCGGCTCGGGCCGGCTTCTTCCCAATTGGCTCGGCCCGGCTAAACCCAGTCTCCTGAACGCCACGAACGGCATCCTGCACGGCTCGACTGGCATGCAACTTCAATGGATCATCCCCGGCGTCCAAGTTCCTTTTCGCTCCTACTACGCGGTGAACGTGTTGCGTCTCGACCGCTGGATTCCCTTCTCTGAGAAATCTCTGTGGCATGTTCACAACCGCCTCGGTGCCTTTGGCTGGGGACTCGGATCGCTTTTCTAAGCGCCTGTACCGGTCGCCTGTTCCGCGCCGGGTGGCTGTACTACACTCCAAGCATCATGAAACATGACAAGTTATTGAAGGAAGCTTCGCGCATTATCGAACCGTATCACATCACCAAAGGCGAAAAGTTTCGTCTCAGGGACCACCATCCGGCCGATACCAACGGCGTTAAGGACAAACGTGAAGCGCAAGGGCTGCTCGAAGACGGCATCGCCTGCTTAAGCCGCTTCCAGGAAATGCTTTACGCGCAGGACCGCTGGGCGCTCTTGCTCATCTTTCAGGCCATGGACGCGGCTGGCAAGGACGGCGCCATCAAGCATGTTATGTCCGGGGTGAACCCGCAGGGCTGCGAGGTCCACGCGTTCAAGTCACCAAGCGCCGAGGAACTGAACCGCGATTATCTCTGGCGCAACCACAAAGTTGTTCCCGAGCGAGGCAAAATCGGCATCTTCAACCGCTCGTACTATGAAGAAGTTCTGGTAGTGCGTGTTCATCCGACGTTTCTTCGCGCGCAAAAACTCCCCGACCGCCTGGTTACCAAACACATTTGGGAGGAGCGCTACGAAGACATCAACGCCTTCGAGCGCTATCTCACCCGCAACGGCGTCGTCGTTCGCAAGTTCTTCCTCCACCTCTCCAAGGGAGAGCAAAAAAAGCGTTTCCTCGAGCGCCTCGAAGATTCAAAAAAGAATTGGAAGTTTTCGATGGCCGACGTGCAGGAGCGCGGTTTCTGGAAGGGCTATCAGGAAGCTTACGAGGAAATGATTCAACAAACCGCCACAAAGCACGCCCCCTGGTACGTCGTTCCCGCCGACAATAAATGGTTCACGCGCTTGGTCGTCGGTGCCGCTATTCTCGAAACCCTCAATGATCTCAATCTAGCCTTCCCGGACGTCGAAAAATCCAAGCGCAAGGAGCTTGCGGCTGTCCGCACCTCACTCCTGGCGCAAAAAGATTGACCGTTGCTCAAACTTTGCCGGGAGAAGCCGTCTCGAGCAAAACGAAACCGCTAGGCATATTTCCGGTGCAGGTGGATCATGATTCGCAGGTCATTCAGGGCGCAAAGAATCTCTTTTAGCTCCCCACGTCTCGCCGCATTTGTTCCTATGTCGAGCAGAGAGCGAAGGAGTTCATTGACGGCAAAGTTGATTCTCACCATGCGGACGGTCTTCTGGTTTTCGCGGATGGCCTCGCCGTAGGACTTGGTCCATCGATACTGCTCCATTTGCGGCTCCTGAGGGCTGGCCCTCTTCCGCCACAAGTGGTTTAGATTTCGTGAACGCACCACGCAAGGTAAATCAGGTGTGACCTCTCAACTATACACCCTTTTTGAGCGTGAGCGGGAATCCTGCAATCTCCATCAGCACCACTTTCACCGTTGCACTTTTCATATCACTACGGGCATGATTCCGCAATGGCAACCTCCCGAAAGACCGCAAAGAGCTTCGACGATTACCTGGATCGTTTTCCAAAAGACGTTCAGCAGCGTTTGCAAAAGATGCGCCGAACCGTGAAGAAAGCAGCGCCACAAGCAAAGGAAAAGATCAGTTATGGCATTCCCGCCTTCACTTTGAACGGCATGCTGGTGTGGTTTGCGGCATTCAAAAACCACATTGGGTTCTACCCGCGGACTTCGGCGATCGCCGCCTTCAAGGAGGAGTTATCGGTCTACCAAGGAGCGAAAGGATCGGTGCGCTTCCCTTTCGACAAGCCGCTCCCGCTTCCCCTGATTCGCCGTATCGTAAAGTTTCGTGTTAAAGAAAACCTAAGCAAGGTCAAAAAAAAATAGCTGGCACTTTCTTGACAAGGCTTCAGCGCGGCGCGTCAGGATAGTGATAGCGCAGGCTTGCCGGCATGCGGTCCGAACGCGCGAGTGTGTTGTACTCCAACTGATATTTCAAATGCTCCGCATCACCCGGATAAGCTTGTCCTTCCGGGTACGGGTAGGGCAAAGGGGAGTGCCTTGGCAGCGGCTCCACGGTAAATGCGTCGGCAGCGTAAAAATCCAAATCCTTCTCGAAGCCATCCGCGTAGAAGAAATAGTCGCGTACCCAGCCTCGAGGCACCACCGGGAGCGCCTTCGGATCAAAATCCAGTTTCAGGCCTTCTCCAGACCCGAACACCGCAAAGCGATCATCCGAGGTCCGCAGCAAATCGGAAACAACGCCGTAGCGCGTGTAATTCCCTGCCGCCCGCGCATACGGCCCGGTCATGCTGCGTTGCGTGTACGAATACGTCGTGTCGCTTGCCGGCTGCAATCGAATCTCGCGCGGATAGCCCAGAAAATCCAGCTCCGCATTGGCCAGCGGCACTTCCGAAACACGAAGGTCTTTTCCGTCCGGCGTCTGATCGATTCGAATCGCGTCCCAGTAAACCTTCAGGTTGGTGACAATGCGAATCCGCCGCGTCCCCGCTGGCAGGTTGCCGCTCAAGTCCGCGATCATGGTGCGTTCCAAGCCGGCCGGAAAACCCATGTCTTCCACCACGCGCACCCATTTGCCCTGCGCGTTTTGCGCTTCCACATACGGAGCAATCACTTTGATGCCCGCCTGATCCGCGGCATACATCGAAGTCGCCGTGAAGTAATCGGTATAGCCGTCCATAATCAGCCGCAGCGGCTTCTGCGCGTCCCACGCACCAAGATCCAGCTCCAGCCAGTGCAATTTCGCAAATCCGGCGAAAGGCAAGTCCACGAAGCCGGTCACATAGTTGCGATCGGTTCTTGAAAGGAGGGCAAGTACGTCGTGTCCTTGGTCATCCCATGCGCCCGCCGGCGGATGCGCGCCCTGGCTGGCGATCACGCGAAACTCCGGGAAAGGCGGCGCGCTCACGAAGCGTTCATCAGGGAAAACTTCATACGCGACGGGATGATCGATCGCCAGCAGCCGCACTTGGTCCAGATAAACCGTCTCTTCCATCGGCTCCAGGAACCGGAAGCTCAGCAATCCATTTCGCGCCTTCACGCTGCGCGCGGAAACCTTCAGATACTCGTCCGGGTCCGGAACGTCGCGTTCCCCCGGCGCAATCCAATGCCCCACCACCCCCGGCCCGATCATATCGGCAATGAATTCATATTCATGACCATTCCACGAAAAAAGAATCGGGCAGGAACTCCCGCGCCGGTCCAATTCTGCAATCACTTGCGTCTTTTTCGCAGCGAGATTGATTTCGTCTTGTGGCACGCCGGTCGGCCACAGCAGCCGCACGACTTCCGCATTCGTTTCAGTTCCCAAACCGGCCAGAATCGGCGCCGCATTCTGCCCCAAATAACCCGAGGCCCCCGCCACTTCCCACTTCTGGTACAAAGTGCCTGCGTAGAGTTCTACTTTCGTACCGATGCCGCTCTTGTTGTCGTTCAGCGCTTTCAGATCAATGCTCATCCAAGCGTGCTGATTCCCGCCTTCGTTGCGCAGCACAACCGGCGCGCCGCCCAGTTGCGTCACCACCAGATCCGCGTCGCCGTTGCCATCAATATCCGCCACTGCAATCGCGCGCGGCTGATCGAGCTTCACCGCATCCAGTGCCACGTTTTTCGTGACATCGCTCCAACCCTTCTTTCCCAAATTGCGCAGCAGCCGTAGCTCCGCGCCATTGTTCGATTCGCCCGCAGCGACCAAATCGAGCCAGCCATCATTGTCGTAATCCAACGCGGCGATGCCCCAACCCTTTTGCCAACTCAAATCTGGCAGCGCCACGCGCTCCAGCCGCTTCCCTTCCACGTTCCGCCACAAACTGATCCCCGGCGCTCCGGCATGCGTAAACGCCAAGTCCATCCAGCCATCTTTATCAAAATCAAACGCCACGACTCCCACCGCTGGCGGTAACTTCTCCTTCGCAAAATCAATCCCAGGGAGCGGGGCAAATTTTCCTTCGCGCGGATTCAAGAGGATCGACGCTCCTGCCGCCCCGCCCGCAAGCACGAAATCAATCGCGCGGTCATTGTTGAAGTCCGTCGTGACCACGCCCGCGCCCGTTGCCACCATTCCCAGCGCCGTCTCCGCTGAAACGTCCGTGAACGTGCTGTTCCCATTGTTGCGCCACAAAACATTGTGCGCCGGACCGCTCGCAGAACCCGCATCGGCAGCCATGGTGATGTACAAATCCAGGTCGCCATCGTGATCGTAATCCACAAACGTCGCGCCCACGCACCCGTTCTCTTTGCGAATTCCTGCTGTCTCGGTCACGTCTTCAAACTTCCCCCCGCCCTTGTTGTGCAGCAGCCGCACGCCGTCGCCCAGGCACACCGCAAGGTCCGCCTTACCATCGTTGTCAAAGTCCCCCGTCGCACAGCCGAATCCGCTTGCGCTCAAATGAATCCCAGCCGCCTGCGTCACGTCCTCAAATCTTCCGTCGCCCAGATTGCGCAACAAGTGACTCGCTCCGTCGGTCGTGCCACTCACTAGGAAAAGATCCGGCCGGCCATCCCCGTCAAAATCAAAGAAGCACGCGCCGTTGCTCGCGGCAATCACCGCAGCGCTCCCGCCCTTGCCACTCGAAACAAACGGGCTCGCCTCCGCCGCAAAGCGCACTGGAATTGCCGCGGGGACCTCTGCGACTCCACTTAGCGGCAGTTCCGCTGTCGAGAATTTCCCCTGATCCCCATAACCGGCACCGAACGGTGTGCCCAAATGCTCCGAAGTGATTTTCTGAAACCTCGCCAGATGCTCCCGCGCCGCACTCGCGTCGCCTTTGCGCTGCAGGGCACGCGCCAGCCCAAACTCGGCGGAAGCATGCACCGGATTCAGCGACAGCCCCTTCTGGAACGCCGCAACGGCCTGGTCATATTTTTGGATTTGCGTGTAGAGGTACCCGACAAAGTAATATGCGTCCGCTTCATTGGGCTGGATTTCCGTCACGCGCTCGAACGCCGCAATCCCCTTCTCCGCTTCACCCGTGTCTTTGTAGGCCAGCCCGAGGTTGTACCACGCGTAAGGATCGTTCGGCAGTTGTTTCGTCGCCTCCTCCAGAGTCGCGCGCGCGGCATCGAGCTTTTGCTGTCCAAGCAACGCCACGCCCAGATTCAGACGTGCCACCGCAAACTTGGGGTCCGCCTCGAGCGCCTGGTCAAAATATTTCTGCGCGTCCGCCGGCCGCTGTTGGTTCATGTGGGCGACGCCCAGGGTGTTGAAACGGTACGCCTCGGCAGGATTAGTCCTGCCCGCCGTCTTTCTCGCGCTTGCAGCCTTCTCCCTCTCCTGGCCCGTCTTTGCTCCGCCTCGCAAAGCTAGGGCCGCACAAAAAAGCAACCCGCTGCAAACTCCGATCACAACCGCACGCCGAGCAGTCACATGCATAGAAAGTGTTTTCGTCCCGTCCCCGCGAAACTCCGCAGCTAAAAGTGAAATCCACCCATGCCCATGAAGGACTCTAAAATTTTCATGGCCGCCACACACAAGGTCAACTTATTTTATCTCCGCCTTGGTCCCGCGCATCGCTTCGCCCTTGACCCGCATCTCATCGACGAATACGCTCACAGTCCCCTTATGCCAGAACCTTCGCCCTTCTTCACGATCGCGGAAATCTCAGCAGGCATCCGCTCCAAGCAAATTTCTCCGGTGGCAATCGTCGATGCCCATCTCCGCCGCATCGAATCCCTTCAGCTTCAGCTCAACGCCATCGTCCATTTGGACGCGGATGCCGCTCGCGCTCAGGCCCGGGCCGCA
>DATFSR010000107.1:0-27987 GCA_035262505.1 Candidatus Acidiferrum sp.
CAGCGCGACATCAACAAGGACAAGCGCGACCTCGCCCGAGATGACGCCAAGTATGGCACCAACAGCGCCGAAGCCAAGGCGGACCGCAAGGACCTCCGCGCCGATCGTGCGGACCGCAACAAGGATCAACGCGACATCAACCGTGACAAAACGGACCTGTCCACGGACCGCGCCGACCGCAATGCCGATCAGCGCGACATTAATCACGACAAAAAGGACGTAGCCAAAGACCGCAAAGACCGCAACAAAGATCAGAAAGACATCAACAAGGACAAGAAGGATCTGCACAAGGACCGCAAGGATTTGCGGCAGGATCGCAGGCACAAGTAATAGCCCACTCGAGATAAAAATGGGCCGCTCGAGGAATTCCCGCGGCCCTTTTTCTTTTCGACTCAGTTTTTCTTCCGCGTTGGCCCTTCTCAGACGCTAATCGTGCCTTCGAGCACTTTCACCGCCGCGCCGCTTACACGAGGAACGAGTTTTTTGCCCGTCTGCGTCACCTCCACTTCAATATGGCTCGGCCGGCCCATCTCCGCTCCTTGAAGGATGCTCAGCGTGTGGCCTGGCGCGAGTTTCCCATGTCGCACGAGATAGGCCCCGAGCGAACCTGCCGCCGAACCCGTCGCCGCATCCTCATAAAGCTCCCAGGGAAGCATTCCGCGCGAACACGCTTTGCCGTTGGAGTTCAGCGCGAAGCAATAAGCCATCGTGGCGTTTTTGCCTTGCAGCTTCCCCAGGTCGATCATGCTCATCGCGATTTTGCCGAGCGCCGCGCGACTGCGCAGCGGCACCATCAGATTGAAGATGCCCGTGGAAACAAATTCAGGTTCGAGTTTCGGATCGAAATCTTTGGGCGAAAGTCCAAGCGCCGCCGCAAGTTTCTTCTTGTCAAGTTTCGCGGGTTTAAAGAGCGCTTCCTTTTGCGTCATCGTGACGCGGTTCGGCCGGCCATCCTTGAAGCGAATCTCCACGGGCAAAACTCCCGCCCCGGTTTCCTGTAAAACGTGCACGCCGCCTTCCTGCGCCGGTACGACTCCGAGCTCCGCCAGCAGGAACCACGTTCCGATCACCGGATGCCCTGCAAGTTTTAACTCTTCCTTGGTGGTGAAAATGCGTAGACGCGCCAGCGCTTCTTCATCGGTCGGCTTTTGCACGAAGACGGTCTCGGAAAGATTCATCTCCCGCGCAATGGCGAGCATCTCCTCGTCGGAAAGACCATCGCCGTCGGTGAAAACCGCCAGCGGATTGCCCGCGAACCGCGTGGTGGTGAAAACATCGAGCGTATAGTAGCGGTGTTCCATGGCCGGATTCCTGCTCTTCGAGCGGCGCCGTCAAATGCGCTGAAGCTGGGCGACCGTCCTTTCGTTCGTGATGTTGCCGGTATTTAGAGTGGATTTCGGTTCAAATAGCACTACGTCAACCTCTTCGTCTGCCACGGGGAGATGTTCCACGCCATGAGGCACGATGATGAACTCACCCTCCCGGATCACTGCTTCGCGGTCGCGGAATTTCATCCGTAGCGTGCCCTTGACCACCAGAAACATTTCGTCCTCGTGGTCGTGGTGATGCCAGATGAAATCTCCCTTGAGCTTCACTGCCTTCACATGAAAATCATTGAGCTCGCCGATGATTTTTGGGCTCCAGCGATCCGAGAAGCTGCTGAACTTTTGCGCAAGATTGATCGTTTCCATGACCCACCTTGTTCCACCACCGATGGCTAAAGATTGTGAACGGTTTCCGTTACGGAATCGAGAACGCGGCGCGTCGTTTCCGGCGTGCCGGTCTCGGAATAAATCCGCAGTACGTTTTCCGTACCCGACGCGCGCACCATCACCCAACCCGCTTCGCCGAGATACAGTTTGATGCCATCCATGTTTTCCCGCCGCGCCACCGGAAAATCGAGCACGCGGTTCGTCTTGCCGTCAGAAAAATGGGAGATGGCTTTTTCTTTTTGCCCCGGTTTCAACTCCAGGTCCACGCGCCCGTAATGGTATTCGCCAAACTCCGTGTGCAGCCCATCGAGCAGTTCCCCAAGTGATTTGCCGTGCCAGGCCATCAATTCCGCAAGGAAGAGAGCCGAAACGGTTGCGTCACGTTCGGGAAGATACAGGCTCGTGCCGATGCCGCCGCTCTCCTCGCCGCCAATCAAAATGTTTTGCTCCAGCATCAGCTCGCAAATGTATTTGAAGCCGATAGGCACTTCGTGGAGGTGGCGGCCGAATTTCGCGGCTAGCTTGTCGATGAGTTTCGTCACCGAGAAGGTTTTCGCGATGTCGCCGGGAAGATTTCGCGTTCCGGCAAGGTGCCAGACGAGCAGCGCCAAAATCTGGTGCGGATTGACGAAGGCTCCCGTGCGGTCAATCGCGCCAATGCGATCGCCATCGCCATCCGCGCAGAAGCCCGCGTCGTATTTGCCGGCTAGCACGGCTTGCCGTAGCGCTTCAATGTGCGGCTCGATGGGCTCAGGATGCACGCCGCCAAATCGCGGATCGCGCGTTCCGCGGATTTCATCGCACGCAATGTCGTTGCGGCGCAGCAATTCGGGCAACAAACCAGCCGCCGCTCCGTGCATGGGATCGAAGACAAATCGCAGCTTCGCTCCGCGCAGGCGTTTCCAGTCTACAAGTTTTTCGAGCGCATCCAGATACGGCGCGCGTGGCTCGATCGAATGAATCAAATCGTTGCGCGGCGGAAGGGGCGGGACGCTCTTTTCCATGACGTCCGCGAGCTCTTTTTCGATTTCCGCGACGATCGAAGGCAAAGCGCTGCTGCCGTAGCTCGCCTTGTACTTCATTCCGTTCCAGCGATAAGGATTGTGGCTTGCGGTGATCACAATGCCGCCGGCCGCCCTCCGGTGCCTCACCAGAAACGACACCGCGGGTGTAGGGCAGGGCTTGTCGGTAAGCCATGCCGGAGTCCCCGACGCGCTGATTACTTCCGCGACCGCGGCGGCGAACCGGTCTGAAGAATAGCGGTGGTCGTAGCCAATGATCACGCCCTTGCGCGCGTCTTCGCCGCGAACTACGTACCGCGCAATCGCATGCGCCACGATCCGCGCATTCGCAAACGTAAAATCGTCCGCAATGACGCCGCGCCACCCGTCGGTCCCAAACTTAATCGTGGGAATCATGAATCAGGAAAGTATACGCGAACCGCAGCGCTAACCAACAGCCGGATTGGCCTGTGAAAGATGTGGATCCATGCTTCCAAGGCGCAAGTTCGAGGCTTGCGGCTTCAGCAAACGCCCGGAAGTCTTGGTTAGATTAAAGAAGGGCGGAGCGCTTCTTTTCTTCAAGCCATTTCACGATTTTCCCCACGTCCTGCGCGCGGTCGCGGGGACAGATGAGCAGCGCATCAGAGGTCTCCACCACCACGAGGTCGCGGACGCCGACGGCGGCCACGAATTTCGAAGGGGCCCACAAAAAATTTCCTTCTGCGTCGAGCGCGTGACCCGCCCCTGCAAGCACGTTTTCCCCATTTTTCTTCGCAAGCAGTTCGTACACCGCCGCCCAGGAACCGATGTCGCTCCAGCCGATTTCCGCTGGTATGACAAACACCCGCGGCGTGCCTTCCACGCGCGTAGCCGGCTCGAGCACCGCATAGTCCACCGAAATGTTTTCCAGCTTTTGATACATCGCGCGAAGCCGGCGCTCGTAGTCGCGCCTGCCGATATGGTCCGCAAGTTCTTCCAAAGCCGCGCCCGTCTTCGGCAAAAAGCTCTTCAGGTTTTCGAGGAACGTGGCAATCCGCCAGAAAAACATCCCTGCATTCCAGTGGTACTTGCCCGAAGCCAGGTATTCCACGGCAAACGGCAGCGCCGGCTTTTCCGTGAAGCGCTTGACCGCAAAAACGGGGAAGCTTTTCGCGGAAATCGACTCGCCCATGCGTTCGATGTAACCGAACCCAGTCTCCGGCCGCGTCGGTGGAATTCCAAGCACCACCATGCGTCCCGGTTCGCGAGCCACGTCCAGCGCCGCGGCGACAATCTTCCGATATTTCTCCGGCTGGGCAATGTAATGATCCGCAGGCAGTACGGCGAGCAGCGCATCCCCGCGCGAAGCATGTCGCGCATGAATTGCAGCAAGGCCAATCGCCACCGCTGTGTTTAAACCCTTCGGCTCGATCAGCACGCGTTTGCGCGCCCCCGCAGGCATCTGCTTGCGAACGGCGCCCGCCTGCTCGGTGTTCGTTACCGTCCAGATGCGTTGCGGGGGAATCAAGGGCCGCAGCCGAGCCACCGTCTGCTCCAGCATCGTTTCTTTGCCAACGATGTTCAGCAATTGCTTAGGCGCCCGCGTCCGGCTCCGCGGCCAGAACCGCGTTCCCCGCCCGCCCGCCAATATCACCGCATGAGTTGTGAGTTTTTCTTCGCTCTTGGCCATGGATTAAGAAGACGAATTTAGCACACAGACCGTCCGCGGAGGGGAAAGCAGAGCACTACAGTTGCGCTGTTAGGGAACCTCAGGGGACACAGGCAGTTACAACCGAGATTCTGCCTTCCGTGCGGATGGAGCAGATGGTGTCTGCTGGAAAAAACCAGCACTGGCCCACCTTCAAGGAAAGCGGGCCCTGCGTGTGTCTCGGCGGATGGCCAGACAAGAAACCCTCGCCCGAAAGCACGACAAGAATCTGAAAACAACTGTGACCCGGGTTGGCCTCCACCAATTTGAAATCGACCATGCGGCCAACGTCCAACCGATCCACCGAAAAGTACGGACACTCTACAAGGTGGTCAAGCCCCAGGTTCTCCCGTCCTTTAATCCTTGGAATCGGAGCAACTTTGCCACCCGCGGTGGGATCGAAGTTCATGACGGCAAGCGCTTTTTCGATGTGCAGTCCGCGAGGTTTCCCGCTTGCGTCTACGCGGCCGTAATCGTACACGCGATAAGTCAGGTCCGAGTATTGCTGCACTTCACAAATCACCATGTGCGGCCCAATTGTGTGCGGCGTGCGTGCAGGAATAAAATACGTATCACCCGCCTGCACGACGTGGCGCTGAAAGAGATCTTCGAGACGGTTGCTTTGCAGCACCTCAAGAAATCTCTCGCGAGTTACTCCCGGTTTCAGTCCCAGCCGCAGGGAAGCGCCTGGCTTTGCGGAAACGACATGCCACATTTCCGTTTTGCCCCGACCCCCCGAAGCTTTTTCGTGGACGCTTGCGTAAGCGTCGTCGGGATGGACTTGGATGGATAGCTTGTCATTTGGAAAAATGAATTTAATGAGGAGTGGAAAATCCCCTGGCTCGATGAGATGCGTGCCGCGCCACTCTGGTGGCATTTCTGTCCAGGCTTCGCGTAAGGTTTTTCCTGCAAAGGGGCCTGTCGCAATCTTGCAATCGACGGCGGTGAGCCAGACTTCCCCAATCGGTTCCGGTAAATTTGTTTTTTCAGGAAAGAGTGGTGCGAGCGACCGCATCCCCCAAATGCGCTCCACAAACTTCGGCTCGATGCGAAAGGGCTCGGGCGTCACGTTCTATATTTAAGCCGCGGCTTCCGCGCGCGCAAAAAATCTTTCCAATCGCCGCAACCCTTCCTCGATGCGCTCGATGGATGTCGCGTACGACAATCGCAAGTACCCCGGCGCGCCGAAAGCTTCGCCCGGCACAACTGCTACGTGCGCCCGCTCCAGGAGCATCTTGGCAATTTCCGAGTCCGTTTTTGCCAGCGCCGACCGCCCTCCGCCATTCGCCAGGTGCTCGGAAATGTTCGGGAACGCGTAAAACGCGCCGCCGGGCCATTCACAAGTGACGCCGGAAATTGCGCGCAATCCCTCGACAATCCTCTTGCGACGCTTCGCGTATTCCGCGAGCATCACGGGAACAGTTTCCATCGTTCCGGTCATGGCTTCGAGCGCCGCGTACTGAGCAATCGAGGTTGCGTTCGAGGTCGACTGGCTCTGTAATTTAATCAGCGCCTGAATCAGGGCCTCCGGCCCCAGCGTGTAGCCGATGCGCCAGCCGGTCATCGCAAACGTCTTCGACATCGACCCGATGATGATGACTTTTTCCTTCGCGCCCGGCGCACTGGCAATCGAGTAAGGCTTGTGCGGCTCATAAGTAAAGTGCGAATAGCACTCGTCGCCCATCAGCCACACGTTGTGCTTTTTGCAAAGCGCCAGAATGCGCTCGTACTCGTCCGGAGGAACCACGCCGCCCGTCGGATTGCACGGCGAATTCACGATCAAAAGTTTGGTCTTCGCCGTAATCGCTTTTTCAATCGCGGAAGCCCGCACCGTAAAACCATCGTCGGGATGCGTCTCCACGTACACGGATGTTCCGCCCGCGTATTTCACAATGTCCGGAAAACTCACCCAGCAAGGACGAGGAATGATGACCTCATCGCCCTGCTGGATCAGCACGCTCATCACATTGAAAATCGAATGCTTGCCACCCACGCTGACGACACACTGTTTCGGCTCGAACGACGAATGCAGTTCGCGCTTGTGCCACGCGCATATTGCTTCGCGCAATGGCGCAATGCCTCCCGCCGGGGTGTACTTCGATTTATCCTCTTGGATGGCGCGGATCCCCGCCTTCTTGATATGGTCCGGCGTTGGAAAGTCTGGCTCGCCGGGACCGAAGTCGGCCACGTCGATGCCTTTGGCTTTCATCTTTTCCGCTTCGGCGAGGACAGCGGCTGTCGGCGAGATTTGGATTCGGTTGATGCGGTCGGTCAGTTGCACCTCAAGCTCCTTCGGCGAATGCGCAAGTTTGCAGCCAACAGTTTACAAGCACGACCAAACGACGCAAACACCGAATTGGCCCGGTCCGCAGGTAGGTTGGGTGCCCGTGAAAACTTGCCGCCAGGTCGTATCTCCGGCCATGCCGATTGCCGCGCCATCTAGAGAGCCACGCCATTTTCTTTGCGCCACAAACGAGCTTGCAGCTTTTCTAATGCGAGCTTTTGCCGTGGTTTTCGACAGCGTATGTCCTTCCTGACCAATGAGTTAGACGAGGCCAGGACATCGCCGAGGGATCTTTCGCTACGCCACTTTCGCCCGCAGGCGCTGCTCGACAATGGAGGGAACCAGCCCCTCCAGCGGCCCGCCGTGCTGTGCGATTTCCCGCACCAGCTTGGAGCTCAGGTAGCTGTAGGGTTCTCCTGGCAACATAAAGACGGTCTCCAGCCGCGGCTCGAGCTTCCGGTTCATCAGCGCCATCTGCAATTCGTATTCGTAGTCCGAGACGGCGCGAATGCCGCGCAAAATCACGCCGGCGCCACGTTTGCGCGCGTAGTGCACGAGCAGTCCGTCAAAAACGTCCACCTCGACGCCCGCCCATCTGTTCGTCACTTCGCGCAGCATCTCTACGCGCTCGGGAACGCTGA
The DNA here is from genome assembly GCA_035262505.1 of Candidatus Acidiferrum sp. Classification (GTDB taxonomy): domain Bacteria; phylum Acidobacteriota; class Terriglobia; order Acidiferrales; family UBA7541; genus Acidiferrum. The sequence continues at coordinate 7,326 of DATFSR010000107.1, forward strand.
ACAGCGGCTGCTTTTCCGTGTTTCGCAGCACGGCCACGATCAGCAAGTCAAACATTTTCTCGCCGCGCTCGATCAGGTCGAGGTGGCCGTTGGTCACCGGGTCAAAGGAGCCGGGATAGATGGCAATCGATGTTTTCATTGCGATTTCAGTATCGGCGTAACAAAGAGGCTATTCTAACTCAGGCGCCACAAGCTCGCTCTGCAAAGTTTCCGCTCCGCCTCGTTCGGGCGGTTCCGAAGACCTCGTAAATCCACTTCGCAGAAAGCCCGAGATATGACAGTATGCTGTGCCGGTGCTACATAGCAGTTTGCTCGTTTTCATCTTGAGCGGAGGGATTGGGCGGGTCATCATGCAAAAGTTCGTTCCCAGCATGGTTCAGAATTTCGGCGTACGAGGTTTTCTCTTGGTTTTCCTGTTTGCGCTGCTAACTCCAAAATCGGCCGGCGCTCCGCAAAACAGCGCTCAACCGCGGGCGCTGAATCTCATGCCCGTCCCCGCAAACGTGCAGCCCGGCTCCGGCAGCCTGCGCGTGGATTCCACTTTCTCGGTCGCATTGACGGGGCAAACCGAGCCACGCCTCGACAGCGCCGTCGAGCGATTCCTCCATCAACTCGCCCGGCAAACCGGCCTGCTTGTAAACTCCAAGGCTTCAAATTCCGCGCAGGCAACTCTGGTGGTGCACACCGACCATGCCAGCAAAGAAATCCAGGATGTGGACGAGGACGAATCTTACATCCTCGAAGTGGCCAGCTCGGGCGCAAAGCTCACTGCCCGTACTCCTCTCGGGACGCTTCACGGCTTGCAAACTTTCTTGCAGCTTGTGGAGGTTTCGAGCGATGGTTTCTCAGCGCCGGCAGTGACAATCCAAGACAAGCCGCGTTTTCCCTGGCGCGGCCTGATGATCGACTCCGCGCGGCACTTTATTCCTCTCGACGTGATTCGCCGCAATCTCGACGGCATGGAAGCCTTAAAGCTGAATGTCTTTCACTGGCACCTTACCGACAACCAGGGTTTCCGCGTTGAAAGCAAGAAATTCCCCAAGCTCCAGGGAATGGGTTCCAACGGCTTGTATTACACCCAAAAAGAAGTCCGCGACGCAATCGCCTACGCGCGCGATCGCGGCATTCGCGTGGTTCCTGAACTCGAGATGCCGGGTCATAGTACCGCCGTCTTTGTCGGTTACCCGGAAATTGCCGCCACGCCCGGGCCCTTCAAGATCGATGAAGAATGGGGCGTGATGGACCCGGCGATCGACCCCACAAAAGAACAGACGTACAAGTTCCTCGATGAACTTATTGGGGAAATGGCCAAGCTCTTTCCCGATCACTATTTCCATATTGGCGGTGACGAAGTGAACGGCAAAGCCTGGGATTCCAATCCGAAGATCCAGGAATTCAAGAAAGCCCACGGCTACAAGTCAAACGAAGAGCTGCAAGCCTACTTCAGCCAGCGCGTGCAGAAGCTGGTGACCAAGCATGGAAAAGCGGCCATCGGCTGGGACGAGATTTTCGTTCCGGGCGCTCCAAAGGACATCGTCATTCAATCGTGGCGCGGACCGGACTCGCTCGCGGCCGCGGCGAAACAAGGCTATCGCGGCATTCTTTCCAACGGCTACTACATTGATTTGATGTGGAGCGCAGCGCGTCACTACGTTGTGGATCCGCTGGGAGGCGCCGCTGCCGACCTGACCCCGGAGCAGAAACAGTTGGTGCTCGGCGGCGAAACCACCATGTGGACGGAATACGTTAGCGGCGAAAATATTGACTCGCGCATCTGGCCGCGGACGGCGGCCATCGCGGAGCGCTTCTGGTCGCCGCCATCGGTAACCGACGTGCCTTCCATGTACGCACGACTGGACATCATCAGCCGGAGACTCGCGTGGGTCGGGCTTACGCACCGCAGTCAATATTATAAAATGTTGCAAAGAATCGCCGGGGATGCCACGCCCGAGGAAGTAGCGGCGCTCACGACGTTTGCCAGCGTCCTCGAGCCGGTGAAGGACTACACGCGCGGCGACTCCACTTCCTGGAAAGCTATCACCACCACGCCTCTCAATCATATCGTTGATGCAGTGCCGCCGGAAAGCGACGCCGCAAGGCGCTTCGGGGAGCTGGTGGACAAGTTTATTTCCACGTCTTGCCTGGATGACGATGCGGCACAACGGCTCCGCGCCCAGTTCACCGCCTGGCGCGACAATGACGCCAGGCTGCGGCCGCTCGCGCAACGCTCTTTCCTGGTGCAGGAAGCCGCACAGAAATCGCAGGATCTCTCGGCACTCGGAGCGATGGGCCTTGCGGTCCTCGACTCTATTCCGAAGCGCCAACCCGCGCCGGATTCCTGGAAGGCAGCGCAGCTCGCTATGATCGAACAATTGAAGAAGCCCCAGGCTCAACTGCTCCTGGTTCCCGTAGCCGCCGTACAAAAACTAGTCGAAGCTGCCTCTACGGTCGGAACTTGCGCTACCGCCAAACCATAAACAACCGTGGTTAAACGATTGTCGGCACCAAACCCGCAGTAGATTTACGGTTGTCAGCGAGAGAGACTCTCGATCGTCGGCAGCTTTCTAAACAAATAGGACGGAAATAGTCGTACTTTAAGCAACACAAAACAAAAGATTTGCTTCCAGATCTAAACTGCGGTCTTGGTATCTTACTATTGACTTGGGGCATTTTAGGGGGTAGGATTAATGTGCGACTAGAACGGTCGTATATGTGGGGGAAGAGGTAAGCTCTCAGTTTCGATGTTCAAGCTTTCCAAGAAGGCTGATTACGGGTTAATTGCGGTCAAGCACTTGGCGTTGCATCGCCGCGATCATGCCTGCAGCGCCAACGAGATTGCCGAAGAATACGGTATTTCCGCCACGCTGATGGCCAAGGTGCTCCAGAAGCTGGCGCACAAGTCCATTGTGGCGGCGAAGCATGGATCGAGCGGGGGATACCAGTTGTCGAAGGAGCCCTCGCAAATCAGCGCCCTCGAAGTCATTTCCGCGATTGACGGGCCGGTGCTGATCACTTCGTGCGTCACGAACCACGGGAATTGCGATGCCACCCAGCGCTGTTCGGTAAAAGAGCCGTTACGGAGAGTGAATGAGAGCATCTTAAATGTATTGGGTTCTGTCACCATTGCGCAAATGAGTGAAGATCCACAAGACCCCTCGCTCGTGGCCTTAAGGACTTAGCCCTGCCGAGCGCAGGTAGAGAGTTTGGGAGAAAGGGAAATATGGCCGTCACACTGCCGATTTACATGGACAATCATGCGACCACTCCAGTCGATCCCCGGGTGCTGGAGGCGATGCTGCCGTATTTCACCAATAAATTCGGCAATGCCGCCAGCCGCAATCACTCCTTCGGCTGGGCTGGCGAAGAAGCCGTGGAAAACGCGCGCCAGCAGATCGCCTCACTCATCAATGCCACGTCGAAGGAAATTATCTTTACCAGCGGCGCGACGGAGTCCGACAACCTGATGATCAAGGGGATCGCGGAAATGTTCCGCGAAAAGGGCAATCACATCATCACCCAGTCCATCGAGCACAAAGCGGTGCTCGATACCTGCAAGAACCTCGAGAAGCACGGTTTCGAGGTCACCTATCTGCCGGTGCAGAAGGACGGACGCGTCAGCCTGGACGAGCTGAAGGTGGCCATCAAGCCGACGACGATTTTGATCACCATCATGTACGCCAACAATGAAATTGGCGTGATTAACCCCATCGCGGAAATCGGAAAGATTGCGAAAGAACGTGGAATCTTCTTTGCGGTCGATGGCGTCCAGGCAGTGGGCAAGATTCCGGTCGACGTTCAAAGGGACAACATCGATTTGCTGGCTATCAGCGGGCACAAGATTTATGGGCCAAAGGGCGTTGGCGCCCTTTACGTGCGGCGCCGGAATCCGCGCGTACAGCTTTCCGCCATCATTGACGGCGGTGGGCACGAGCGCGGCATGCGCTCTGGCACGCTGAACGTGCCCGGTATCGCAGGCCTCGGCAAGGCCTGCGAAATCTGTCAAAAAGAGATGCCGGAAGAAAGTGTAAGACTCCGCGACCTGCGCGACCGTCTAAAGGCGGGGCTGGAAGCCAAGCTGGACGAAGTCTTCGTCAACGGCTCGATGGAACACCGCCTGCCCAACAACCTGAACATGAGCTTCGCCTATGTGGAAGGCGAGTCCCTGTTGATGGGCATTAACGACGTGGCGGTTTCGAGCGGGTCGGCCTGCACCTCGGCAACCCTCGAACCGAGCTACGTACTCAAAGCTTTAGGGGTGGGCGAAGACCTTGCTCACACCTCGATTCGATTCGGCCTCGGCCGTTTCAACACCCAGGAAGAGGTTGACTACGTTATCGACAAGATGGTGCAAGTCGTAACTAAGCTGCGCGAACTGTCGCCGCTCTATGAAATGGCCAAAGAGGGAATCGACATCTCAAAAATGAAATGGCAAACCGCCTAGAAGGTTGAGAAAAGAAAAATGGCAAATGAAGGTACAATTCGCATTCACCGCTCGATCGCAGGCACAGGCGCCGCTTTCCGCGTCAGCTTCGTGCCTTACGATTCCGAAGAGGAGAGCGGGGGTGAACGTTCTTTCCGCGAACTTCAGCAGGTGCGCTCTTTCCTGAAGATGCTCGGGCTTGGAGCGGATTACATTAAGGATGCTCTTCGCCAGCTTACCGCGGGCCGTTCGGCTTCCGTGCCGAACGTCACGCTCTCGGAAAAAGCAGTGAAGAGCGCAAACTTTGAAAGTGTCGAAAATCTGGCAAGGAGCAACGGGTAATGGCATACAGCGACAAAGTTGTGGATCACTACAATAATCCCCGCAACGTCGGCAGCCTCCCGAAGGAAGATCCCAACGTTGGGACCGGCCTCGTCGGCGCGCCGGAGTGCGGCGACGTGATGAAGCTGCAGATGAAAATCAATCCGGAGACGCAGGTCATTGAAGAAGCAAAGTTCAAGACCTTCGGCTGCGGTTCGGCCATCGCCAGCTCCTCGCTCGCTACGGAGTGGGTAAAGGGGAAGACGGTGAACGAGGCGCTGGCCATCAAGAACACGGACATCGTGCGCGAGCTGTCGCTTCCGCCGGTGAAGATTCACTGCTCCGTGCTCGCCGAGGACGCCATCAAGGCCGCCATCGGCGACTGGAAGAAGAAGCACGGCGTTGAAGTACCGGCCGCAGAAAAGGCCTCGCACTAAGCGCGTTCTTGAGCAGGGACACTGGACCATGGCGACGGAAGTTGTTGGCCCGAATGTTGCGAAGATTCACCTGACCGAGCGCGCGGCGAAACAGATTCGCAAGCTGCTTGATAAGGAAGGCGTGTGTCCCGAAGTTGGGGGGCTGCGCGTGGGCGTGCAGGGCGGCGGCTGCTCGGGATTGTCCTACGCGATGCGCCTGGACACGCAACCGCGCGACCGCGACAAAATTTTCGAAGAATTCGGCGCGCGGATCTTCGTGGACCCGAAAAGTTTTCTGTATCTGAACGGCACGACGCTGGAGTACGAAGAGACGCTGATGCGCCAGGGATTCGTCTTTCAGAATCCCAACGCGGCGCGGAATTGTGGCTGCGGCAGCTCTTTTACAGCTTAAGGTAGGTAGCACCGGCGCTCCTGCCTGTGCTCTTCGGTTTGCGTTGGCTCGGCGGGGGAGATGCTCAGGCGGGTTTGACAAAGTGGTTGGCAGCCGCGCTCGCCAGCCACTTTTTTTGTGCTTTCTCGGGAAGCGGACCAAGTTGGTCGGATATTGGAAATGACTCAGGCTACGCCAGCGACCCGCCACGACGACTATTTCGCCGTTTTCGGCTTGCCGCGAAAGTTATGGGTCGAGATGAGTGCGCTGGAGCAGAAATTCCTGCAACTGAGCTGGAAGCTGCATCCGGATAATTTCGTGAATGCGAGCGAACAGGAGCGCGAACTTTCCCTGAAGCGCAGCTCGGAATTGAACGACGCATACCGCACGCTGCGGGATCCGGTCGCGCGCGTCGAGTATTTGCTGGCGATCGAGGGCGAACGAAAAGAAGGAGAGAAGAAACAGCAGGCGCCGCCGGAATTGCTCGAAGAAGTTTTCGAGCTGAACGAGTCCCTGGATGAATTGCGGGAAGCAAAAACCTCGGGCGGCGATTTGGTGGGTCTGAAAGCACGACTCGAAGCTGCGGAAAAAAGTTTTCAAGGGAAATTGAGCAAAGTGGACGCGGAGCTGCAATCTGTCGCTCGAGAGTGGGATCAGGCAATCGACACGAATGCAGGCGAAGCAGTGGGCAAGAAATTAATGGCGCGAATGAACGAACTCCTGAATCGGCGTTCGTATATTCGCAACCTGGTGAATAAGGTCGCCAAGGAATTGGCGGAGGTTTAGGCGAAGCATGGGCAGGATTGTCGGAATCGATCTGGGGACGACCAACAGCCTGGTTGCGTATACGGATGCCCAGACGGGGCAGCCGAAGTGTATTTCGGGTCCCTCCGGGTCGACACTTTGTCCCTCCGTAGTGAGCATGGATCGAGACGGCAGCGTCATCGTGGGTGAACCCGCCAAGCGGCGCTTGCTAACGCAGCCGGAACGCACGATTTATTCCGTAAAACGTTTGATGGGGCGCGGACCTGCGGACGTGCAGGACGAGCTAGAGCTTTTTCCGTTTCGTATCGATCCCGCGAGCAAAAATGTAATTCACGTGCGGCTAGGAGACAAAGTGTTTACGCCGCCGGAGATTTCCGCATTCATCTTGCGCGAATTGAAAAATTGGGCGGAAGCGTTCTTCGGAGAAACCGTGGATCGCGCGGTCATCACCGTGCCGGCGTATTTCGATGATGCGCAGCGTCAGGCGACCAAAGACGCAGGCAGAATTGCGGGGCTGGAGGTTTTGCGCCTCGTGAACGAGCCCACGGCGGCTGCCCTGGCTTACGGGTTGCATGAAAAGCGGCGCGGCAAAGTGGCGGTCTATGACCTTGGCGGCGGGACGTTTGATATCTCGGTGCTGAAGCTAATCTCGACCAGCGAAGGCGACATCTATCAAGTGCTTGCGACGAATGGTGATACGCATCTTGGCGGCGACGACATCGACAATTTGCTCCAGGCCTTCGTTCACCGGTTGATTCTCCAGTACGACGAGATTGATTTTTCGCCGCATGGTGAGCTGGCTCAGGAACTTCGCAAGGCGCTGATCAACGTGAAGCATCAGCTCTCAGAAACCGAGACCGCGACGTTGCGGTTTGCCTTGCCGAATGGAAAGGTTTTCACACATGAATTCACGCGAGGCGGACTCGAGGCGCTGATTAAGCCGGTCGTAGATTGCACGATGGGTCCGGTGAAGCAGGCGCTGGCGGACGCGCAAGCAAAGCCCATAGAAATGGATGAAGTGGTTCTTGTAGGCGGGTCGACGCGCACCCCGCTGATCCGGCGGACGGTTCAGGAGTATTTTGACCGCAAACCGCATACCGAGCTGAATCCGGATGAAGTTGTGGCGCTCGGTGCGGCGGTGCAGGCGAACATCTTCGACTGCGGCGTGAAAAACATGCTGCTGCTTGACGTGACACCGCTTTCGCTGGGAATTGAGACCTATGGCGGCGCGGTGGCGAAGATCATTCCGCGCAATTCGACGATTCCGGCGAGCGCGCAGGAACTTTACACGACTGGCGTGGACAACCAGACGGGAATTGACATTCACGTTCTGCAGGGCGAACGCGAGCTGGCCAAAGATTGCCGTTCGCTGGCGAGGTTTACGTTGAAAGTGCTTCCTGCGCCCGCCGGGCTGCCGCGCATCGAAGTAAAATTCCTGATTGACGCGAATGGCATTCTGCAGGTTGGGGCAAAGGATTTGCGCAACGGCCAGCAGCACTCCATCGAGGTGCGGCCGAGCTACGGCATCAGCGACACCGAGATCGAGCGCATGCTCGAAGAGTCGATCGAGTATGCCGAGCAGGATTTTGCGGAGCGCCAGCTGATCGAGGCGCGCACAGAAGCGGAATCGATTCTGACGGCGACGGCCAAGGCGCTGACGAATCCGCAATCGTCGGCATTGTCGGGCCAAGAGCAGGCGCGGATTGAGGCGAGTGTTGCTGCGTTGAAAGGATCTGTTGCGGGCAGCGATTACAAGCTCATTCGCAAACGCATTGACGAACTGAATCAGGCGACGGAACATTTGGCGGAATTGCTGATGACCAGCGCCGTGTCGACGGCGCTGGAGGGACGGAAAGTCGCGGAAGTGTGAAGTGTTTTCGCCGGGGTGCAGGGAAGGATTTTTGGGGGAATTATGGGCGGAACGAATCCGTACATTGAAGAAGTCAAGTACAAGCCCGCCACGAAGAAATATAAGGTGACGTTTCTTCCCAGCGGCAAGACGATCGAAGTGGATCCGGAGAGAGTGCCGTATGGACATAACGGCCTGCCGGGTAGCATCCTGGACATTTCCGAGGGCTTCAAATTTGGGTTGGATCACGCCTGTGGCGGCGTGTGCGCCTGCTCGACATGCCACGTGATCGTTCAGCAAGGACTCGAGTCGTGCAACGAAGCTACGGATGCCGAACTCGATGAACTCGACGAAGCGCCTGGGATCACGCCGAAGTCGCGCCTGGGATGCCAGACCGTGCCCGACGGCACAACCGACATCGTCGTGGAGATTCCCGACTGGAACAAGAATTACGCGAAGGAAGCGGACCACTGAAAAAGACTGTTGTTGGCTCTCAGTTTTTGGTTATAAGTAGGAAAATAGGGAAAGCTGAAAGTAGGTCAGGTTTTCTTCCTTGCAAACGGAACGGGTGAAAATACCGGGTGCGCGGGGCTGGGCCCCAAGAAACTGAGAACCAAGAACCAAACACGAATTGGGGACGAGAGATGCCGTCGACATTTGGCTGGGAGAATTTTGAGGACATTGCGATTGCGCTGGCCGATAAGTATCCGGACACGGATCCGCTGACGGTCCGGTTCACCGACATGCACAAGTGGATCGTGGAGCTGGCCGGCTTCAGCGGCGATCCGACGGGGTCCAACGAAGCGAAACTAGAAGCCATTCAGATGGCCTGGCACGAGGAGTTTCAAGACCGCCAAGGCTGAGACTTGCTCGCTGTGATCGGTGACTGGGGCGCCGTCAAAAAATCGAAAAGCAGATCCCTCACCCCGCAAAAGCAACGGGGATTCGGGATGACACGTTTTATGAAGTTGCCTGCTTGTTCGCGCTGAAGATTTCTCTTATTCTAGATAAGATACACACCCGCAAAGCGTGGCGCTATGGTGCAACGGTTAGCACGCGGCCCTTTCAAGGCCGAAATACGGGTTCGATTCCCGTTAGCGCTACCAAGAACTCGGAAAGCCCTGCCCAATTCGGTTTCGCAAAGATGAGAGTCTGTTGTAGCAGTCCGGCTTCCATTTGTTACTGGTTCATTGCGTCGCTCGCAGCTTGGGCCGTCTTAGCGATCATTGGCGTGTTCTGGTACCCACTCCATGCGACTTCGGCGGCAACCTGTTTGCTGGCTATGGCGGCTGGATGCTTTGCCAACGCAATCAGAAACCGCACGTATCATTGCGTCCTTACGGGGCCATTATTTCTGATCGCTGGAATTCTTTTCCTGTCCTTAGACGCATTGCACATTCGGGCTGACCTCGTCTGGGCAGGAGTTCTCATTGGAACCGCTATAGCATTCTTGCTCGAATGGCGCTATTCGAGAAGCTCCACCACGCCTGCTTGAGAATTCGCGCCCGTTTACCTTTACATCGAGACGAGACGTTTAACCAGGATTGCTGGAACGTCGCGCGCGGTTATAATTTGCAGGAGCCTGTCCGAGAAGCGGCGCCAGCCCTCCTGAGGAGCGTCCTTGAGTTACGCTGAAAAGCACTTGATTCCGGGGGAGTCCGTTCAGTACGAGACGCGGCTGCATTGGATTGTCATGCTGGGACACGCATCAATTGCCGTCCTCCTTGACCTACTGGGCGTTGGAATTGTGATTGGCTGGGCCATGCTTGGGACGAAAGCCAAGGGTTCGTCCATTCCGATGGCGGTCTATGTGTCTGCATTCCTCTGTTTCGCCATTAGCGGCGCATTATTTTTGGTTGGTTTTCTGAAGCGCAAGGCCACCGAGATGGCGGTGACGAGCAAGAGAGTCATCGTCAAGACCGGGATTGCGGAGCGGAGGACCGTGGAGATTTTGCTGTCGAGAATTGAAAGCGTTGCCGTGGATGAGCCTGCGCTCGGAAGATTGCTGGGTTATGGCACGGTGATTGTGCGTGGCACGGGAGGAACTCCGGAGACCTTCGAGAAGATTTATCATCCACTGGAGTTTCGCGAGCAAGTTCAACGGCAGATTGCAGGGGGGGCCAAGGCAACGGGTTAAAACGTCAAGCGCAAGCGGGCGGAGACGCTGCGGGGCGGTGCGACGGCGGTGCCAGAGAAAAGGCTGGCAAAGTTGATGAGGTTGACACGGTCGGCGAGATTGGAAATCTGGATTTGAAAGACTGCGCTTCGCTGCTCCTTCCGATAGAGTTCTGCTCCACCTGCTACATCCACAGAGAGAATCGGGCGCACGCGGCCGCGCGGCAGATTCACCTGGCTTAGGATTTGCGGTCCGTATTGCGCCAAGAGGAAATTCGGATCGGCGCTGCCGACATCGGCGGGCAAGCCGCTGCCGTATCCGGTGCTGAGGGCCAGCCAGGTTCTACGCGGGGCTTCGAAGCGAATTCGGGCATGCGCGGTATTGCGCTGATCCTGGGAGATGGCGAATTTGCCGGCATCTCGCAACTGATTGGCTGCGTCGCTTCCCAGAAAAAAGCCGCCGGTGATCGGACCTTGACCGAATCCAGATTGATTCGCGTAGCTCAAGTAGCCGGAAAATCTTCCCCAGTGCGGCACTTCTAGTCGGATCTCTTCGCCAAAGATGTGCGCCTTCCGAAAGCTGATGGGAAAGCTGACGCCCGTGTCGAGCAGCACGTCATCATCGGGATAGTCGTAAAAATCGCGGCGAAAAAAGTTCGCGTCCAGGCGCAAATTGCCGAGAAGGGCTTTGGTGAAGCCGCCTTCGTAATAATTCGCGTGCGCGGAACGCACGGGAAGGCGCACGACGATGGGATCGATCGACTTGAGCTGTGGAGAGCTGGCGAGAAGGAGGTTCTCCATCGCTGGAGTTTGGAACACGCGATCGTACGAGGCATGCAGTAGCAGGTTCAACGACGGCACATAACGGGAAACGCCGACGCGCGGGCTCCAGGCGGACTGGTGCACCAGGAACGCATACTGATCGAAACGCAGGCCGGCTCCCACATTCCACTGGTTGCGGTGCCACTGGTCCTGCACGTAGGCCGCGGGTTCGATATCCCAGTGGCGGTCGGCGAATTGAAAAGGCGTTTGCGTCCCAGGATCAAATTGCGTGGGATCCGTAATCGTGTACCGCAGTGCTTCGTGAACAGGGGTGAACAGGCTGTCCACGCCGGTTTTCCAGTCATGGTGGCCGCGATGCCCGGCGAGATCGGCGCGCAGGTAGCCTTCGCGGTAACCGCGGTCCTGCGACACAATCACCGGCGTCGCAGACGCGTTTGACCGCAAGGTCACGCTGGCGTCGCGGACGCTGCCGGCGAGACTCAGGAACAGGTCCTGAGAGATGGGATGTTGAAAATAGATTTGGCCGCTGGTTTCCGTGTCGGCGGTGTCCTGGCGCTGCCCGGCAGTTTGCTGAACCAGTTCGTTTGGAACGAGAAAACGCACGCCGTTATGAGTTACTGAGACTCGCAGGCGATCTCCATGGGAGAAGTCGCGTTCGTAGGAGCCCGAGAAACCGGCGGCGTTTCCTCGGTTGGTAAAGTTCTGCAGGACCGGCGGATCGAGATAGCGGTCGGTATGAAATCCGTCGGCGCTCGCTGAAAAGCGATTCATGGCTTGAACGAAGGAGACGCCAGCGGATCCATCGGCGGTGAAAAAGCTTCCGCCGCTGGCATCCAACTGGCCATGGAGTCCTGTGGGCACATCTTTCTGCGTGGTTAGCTCGATGACGCCCCCGAGTTTCCGGCCATATTCCGCCGGATAATCCGAGGTGATAACGCGAAGAGATTCGACTTCGTCGGTGTCGAAGGAAGGCGCGAAAGCCGGCGAACGGTTTTGCGTCAGCGGCAGACCGTCGACAACGTATTGCACGTCGTATTCTGAGCCGCGGGGATGCAGTACGCCATTAGCTTCGAGCAGCCATCCGGGTTGATCAGCGACCAGGTCCAGCAAATCGCGGCCGGGCTGAGCGGCGGCTTGTTCGCTTATGGTCTGGCGGCCCACAGTGAAGACCGTTCCCGTGCGATACGGGTCGACCAGCGTGGCCGAGTCGTTGACCTGCACTTGCGTCGTCACTGGCGCGAGGCCCATCGTAACCGTCAGGTGGACAGGGACTTCGGAACGGATCTCGACGAGGTCGCTCCAGAGAGCGAAACCCTCGGAGCGCAAAGTCAGGCGATACACGCCGAAGGGCAAGTCCTGTGCCAGGTAGCGGCCGTCCGGACCAACCGCGAAGGTTCGCCGAAATTGATTGGCATCGCTAGAGAGTTCGCCGGAGGGCGCGAGGGCGGCGCCTTGAGCGTCGTGGACTTCCATGCGCAGCTCGCCGCGCACGCGCTGGGCCGGCGTTGTTAGCGCGCAAAGACCCAGGAGCCCGAGCGCTCCTGCGAACTTCAAAGCATTCCTTGTTAGCATCTGTGGACGTTTTACCTGGCAAATTTTTACCACTTACTACGGTAACATGGCGCCTGCGTTAGGCGGTTAGCCTGTCGAATTTGCACTGACAAAGTGCCAACAGATTTTAAGCGGCGTCGAGGGAGCTGTTGTACAGTCCGATTTGTGATGAGAGGTTTTTCACAGTGCAGCGGCTTGGTAGCGCACGCCGGCTGATGTAAGGATAGGAAACCTGTTTTCGGTGCGTTGGCCGATGACGGGAATGAAGGAACGTTGATGGAAATCCGAACCATTGCCGAAAAGGAGGACGACTCGAGGGAGAGAAGGCAGGCCTTCATAGTCTCATCAGGGTTTCTGACAGGTTCGCGCGTAGTTCCGTCGGAGGAAGTGGACCGCGCGTTCCACATGCCCGCGGGCAAGCTGCGGAACCGCGCAGGAATCGAGTCGCTGGCGTACGCGGCGGAGGGCGAAAACGAATTGACGCTGGGAGCGGCGGCCGCGGAAAAGGCGCTGCGCGCTGCCTCATGCGCCGCGCAAGAACTTGACTGGATGATCGCCACAAGTGAAACGCATCACGACTATCCGGCCCTGGCTGCGCAACTGCACTCGCGGCTGTTGGCGCGAGAAACCTGCGGCGCGCTGGACGTTGGCGGAGGGTGCCTCGGCTTGCTCAACGCCCTGGCGGTCGCGCAATCGCTGATCGGTTCGGGCGCGGCGCGCACCGTCGCAGTAGTCACGGCCGATGTGCATAGCCGGGTGCTTAGTCCCGAACGTGTGGCTGGGGAATTTGGCGGGTTGTTTGGCGACGGCGCGAGCGCGTTTTTGCTGCGTCAGAAAGGGGAGTCGTCGCCGATGCCCAGCTACAAGCTTGGCGATCTTCACTTCGGCTGTGCGGGCCAGTACGCAGCAGCGATCCAGGTGGCCTTAAGAATCGGTGGCGGCCTTGACGTGCAGTTTGATGGCGAAGCGCTTTCGCGCGCTGCGATTACACGCTTGGAGAAAGTCATCTCTTCTGTAGAAGCCCGCAGCGGAATCTCGCGCGCTTCGGTTGGAGGCTTTGCTACCCACCAGCCGAATCCTCGGTTGTTGACGCTGCTCGCGAAGCAGTGCGGCGTCTCGGTGGATGCTTTTCCTCCGATTTGTAGGACTGCGGGCAATTTGGGATCGTCAATGTGCGGAGCGGCGCTCTGTGCGTTGCTGCAGGTCGCAGGAAACGTAGAAGGGCAGCGGCCTAAGCCCATCTTTCTTGCATCCCTAGGGCCCGGTCTGCTGTTTGGGGGAGGCTGGCTTACGCCTGCGTGAGGTAGACAAGAGGCCTTCCTGGGTTTGCTCCCACGGAAAATACGAGCGGCAACGGCGAAAGAGGACCGAGCGGAAGGCCGGCCACGACAAGAGTTAAAGCCTGGAACGGGCTCAGCCCGGGCTCTGTCGCGTTGCAAGGTGCGCTCTTGATCGTCCTGCGTTGACTTCGCAGGCGCTCCCGAGAATAATCCTGCGCATGGCTCGTCCGGATGCCGTTCGCCGCGTCAAGACCTACTCCGCCGCTGACGGTTTCGTGTATCAGTATTACTTCTTTGAGGGGAATCGCGGTCAGCGCGAGGGAAGGCCAGGCGGCGAATTTACTTACGTTGTTTCTATTGATCGGCAATCTGCTTTCCCGTTCAAAATCTTCGTCCACCAATCCGCGCTTGACGGTTGGGCCGCACAAAACGGCCGTGTTCTTTCCAGCTCCGAAGAATATGCCGTGGCCAAAATGCGCCTTTTCAACGCTTTCGACGAGAGCGCGGTCAAGGCCAGCCCGCAGGGGGAGCCGCCCCGGGAAGTCATCGTGAACGAAACCAACCTCGAAGACCTGCTAGGCCAGCTGGGGATTTAGGGCAGGCCTTAGCTTGCCGGAAGCGTTACCATCCCAGTGAACCAAATCTGACACCGTGGCGTCAGGTAATTGTAAGGAGATGCGGCTCCTTGCTTCCTCCGGGCGCCGAGTGTGGTGAAAGTTTAGAAGGGATCCTATGCAGGAGCTGGTCCTGAACCAACCAGTCAGCGCGGCAAGGAGCGAGTTGGTGCGCGAGGCTCAGGCGGACGCCCGGCGGGAATTCGAGGAGCGCCTTGCCGAATGCGGCCCGCTGGCTTTTCGCGTTGCGCGCGGAGTCTTGCGCAACACCGCAGATGCGGAGGATGTCGCGCAGGAGGCGCTACTCCGCGCGTACAAGAGTTTCGACCGGCTGCGCGACCGCAATCGATTCCGCGCGTGGCTGGTGCGGATTTCGTTTCGGCTGGCGCTTGACCGGTTGCGCTCGGCGAAGCGCCGGGAACAGCGCGACACGTTGTGGGCCAAGCCGGCGCATCAGCCTGCGCCGATCACGGCGGAAGATGTCGCGGCCTCGAACCAGTTCCAGGCTCACTTGGATCGAGCGCTCGAGGAGTTGCCGGAGAAATTGAGGTTGGTCCTTTTGCTTTCGGCGATGGATGGCTACACGATCGAGGAAATTGCCTCCATGATGGGCGTTCCACTGGGAACAGTGAAGTCCCGGATTTTCATTGCCCGAAAGAAATTAGCGGAGAAGTTGCGATGCCATGCGAACACTATAAAGATGCGTTAATGGAACTGGCGGCCTCCGGCGCGGCCCCACAGGGGCAGCTGGCTGTGCATATTGCCGAATGCGCGTCGTGCCGCGAAGCGTTCAATATAGAGCAATCTCTTTTTGCCGACATCGATTCCAGGCTGCAGGTTGCCGCCAACGCCGAGGTTCCGGCGTCTCTTCTTCCTCGCGTGCGGGTTGCTCTCAGCCAAGTCCCAGCACCGCGGTTCAATTGGGTGCGACCCGTAGTGCTTGTATCCGCCAGCCTGGTTTTGGCTTTCGCGATTCTTCTGATAGGCCGGCCCCGGCGTACTTCGCCTGAATCCGTAGCCCGACAAGGCTCCTTCGGTCCGGCCACAACAACACCCACGACGACAACAAATCCCGAAAAGAGTCCTTTGGAAGGCGTTCAAGTCGCCGCCCATGCAGCTCATTCTCATGCAGCTAGAAACTCAACCAACCTGCACGTGGCGGCGTCTAGCAATCCAGAAGTCCTCGTTCCACCGGATGAACGCGAGGCTTTTGCTCGGTTAGTTGCCGTTTTGAACGAGCGCAGCGACGTTGCCGCAGCTCTCGTGGCCAAAGCGCCGCAGAAAGACGCTGTGGTGACTGCGGATCCGCTCCGGATTCCTGGCATCGAGATCAAGCCGCTCGAAGGTACGGAAACCGAGAGTTCGGATGGCGCGGGCGACAAACGCTAGCGATTGATCGAGAAAAAATCGAATGGTTGCGGAGGAAAAATGAAAATCGGTCCAATTCACGTTGCGTCGCTTCTTTTGTTGGGCATGCTTTCGCCGATTTGTCACGCCCAGGACAAACCCAAGCCTGAAGACAAGCCGAGGAGCGAAGCTCAGACCACGCCTGTGAAAGTCAGCGTTGTGTTCACCGAATACGACGGAGACAAGAAGACCAAAAGCCTTCCCTACACGATTTATGTCAATGCCGCAGATGCGTCGGAGTTTAAACCGACATGGGTAAAAATGCGCGTGGGGAGCCGGGTTCCGGTCTACACCGGCGGCGATAAAGGGAACATGACCTATCTGGATGTGGGCACAAATATTGATGCGCTGGCCGCCCACACGCCCGAAGGCCATTTTCTTTTGCGTCTGAACCTGGAACGCTCGTGGGCTGAGGGCTACACACTCGTTCCGGTGCAGAGACCGCCGGAGCAAATGGACCCACATGCGGGATCCTTCCAGGAACCTATCATTCGCAGTTTTAAATCCGAGCTCGATTTGAAATTGCGTGAAGGGCAAGTGATGGAATCCACGATGGCAACCGATCCCATAAGCGGCAAAGTGCTGAAGGTTGAAGTCTCCTTGTCGGTTGTCAAATAGACGCTGGCTGATTCAACCCATTTGCAAGATAGCCTTCAAAGCACTCGATAAGTCGGCATGAAGAAAGCGGTACCCAAGTTTTTCCAAGACTTGTGGCTGGACGCGCTGGCTGGATAATAGCAGCGCGTCTGCCATTTCTCCCAACGCCAGCCGAAGGGCCAGGGCTGGAGCAGGGAAGAGCGCGGGGCGATGTAGCGCTTTTGCCAGCACTTTTGTGAAATCTGAATTTTGCGCGGGTTGCGGTGCGACGACGTTTAGTGCGCCTCGCACGTTGCCGTTCTCGATAGCCAGCCGAAGGATTTCCACAACATCCTCAAGCGTGACCCACGACATCCATTGCTTGCCCGAACCGAGCCGGCCTCCCACCCCTAGCTTGAAGGGAAGGGACATCTTCGCCAACGCACCGCCGTGCCGCGCCAGAATAATTCCAAAGCGCGCGAGCACGACGCGAATCCCTATCGCTTCGGCTTGCAATGCTTCTGCTTCCCACTCTCGGGCCAAGTCCGACAGAAAATCAGCGCCTGGCTTGCTTTCTTCGGTTAATACCTCATCGCCCCGGTCGCCATAAATTCCAATTGCTGACGCCGACACGAGCACTGTCGGCCGCGCATTCATTTTCGCGAGCGCTTTGACCAACGCTTGTGAGGTATCAATCCGGCTCGAGCGCAGCAATGCTTTCCGTTCTTTTGTCCAACTTTCTCCCGCAATCGAAGCCCCTGCCAGGTTGACGACCGCATCCGGCCCGACGCCGGCGCCGCCCAATTCGCCCGTTGCAGGGTTCCACGCCACATCGAATCCGTCTTTGCTGCCGGAAGTTGTTTTGCTCTGTAGACGCATCAACCGGCAAACCGTGTGGCCATCCTTCGCCAGCGCTTTGACCAGAGCGCTGCCCACCAAGCCGGTCGAACCCGTCACCAGGATTTTCATCGCTTCCTCCGCTGCCCTGCGTCTCCGGAAAGTAATCCGTTTTCTCCGTTCGCAACCTACGCAACTGGCGCTTTGCGGTCAAGCCATCGAATCTTTCAAAACATTCTCACGCGTTGAAATCCTGAAAGCTCGTTGCCGAAGCAGGCAGCCCGGCGGGTGCGCGTCACAACCCTAATCCCTAGCCCCCCATCCCTAGCCCCCCATCCCTAGCCCCTTCCTCGCCGCTCGCGCTACAATTCCCTTATGCCTCCGGTTTCACAAACCGTCCGCGTCAAGGTGTTGTTCTTTGGCCGCCTGAAGGATGTTGTCAGGCAGTCTGAGGAATCTCTGTACCTCAGCGACGCCTCGACGATCGAGCAGCTCTTTGCTCTCTATGCGGGGCGCATTCCTGAGTTGGCAAAATATCGCTCTTCCGTCGTGGCCTCGCGCAATCAAGAGTTTGCCGCGTGGGACACTTTGCTTCGGACTGGCGACGAAGTCGCATTTCTTCCGCCCGTCAGCGGCGGCTAGGTTCAACCTTGACTGCCCCGCTCGATCACAACGACGTTATCGAACTCGTTCGCGAGCCGATTGATCCGCTTCCGCTAGTCCGACCCCTGCGCGCCCCCGAGGACGGCGCCATCGTCACGTTCGATGGTTTTGTCCGCAATCAATCGCACGACCGCGCCACGCTGTACCTCGATTACGAAGCTTACGAATCCATGGCCCTCGGCAAAATGCGTGAAATCGCGGCCGACCTCCACGAAAAGTACCCCATTGATCGCGTCTTGATTGTCCACCGCCTGGGCCGTCTGGAAATTGGCGAAACCAGCGTATTCATCGCCGTGAGCGCCCCGCACCGCGCGGCGGCTTTTGATGCCTGTCGTTTCGCCATTGACACCCTAAAGCGCACCGTGCCCATCTGGAAAAAAGAGTATTTCGAAGACGGCGCTGTCTGGGCGGATGGCGAGTTGCCTCCCGCACCCCTGGCGACACCGCGCGCGAAACCCGCATCCTAATTCCCAATGCGCACCCCGACGCCCCACAGCCGCGCTATCTTCCTTGCTCTAATCGTTTTCCTGGCAAGCGGAATCGCCTTCACGCAGGACGATCCCAACCGCCCGCCCTGGGCGCAGAAGCCCAAGGCCAAGGCGAATTCTTCACCTACCACTATCTCCAGTAAAACCTCTTCTCCGCCGGCCTCAAACCCTGATGGCGAGCCAGGCAAGATCGTCCAGCCTACTGCGCCGCCTCCCAAGGAGGAGTCGCCAGAGCCAGCCGTCCAGGGAAATCGCATTCGCGTTAACGTAAATCTGGTGACCGTGCTCGTCAGCGTCCTCGACGACCATAACCGCCCCGCGCCTGATTTGCCGCGCGAAGCATTTCAGCTTTTCGATGAAAGCAAGGAACAAGAAATATCCGTCTTCGAGCCGGAAACTTCGCAGCCTCTGGACCTGGCCCTGATGATTGACGCGAGCATGAGTGCTCACAAGGAAATCGCTTTTGAGCAAGAAGCCGCAGCTCATTTCATCCGCCAGGTTGTGCGGCCCGGTGACCGCCTGGCTGTGTTTTCCTTCGATGAGGATGTAACGCAGCGTCCGCCCGGGTTTTCCGACAACGTCGTCGCCCTTCAAGCTGCGGTCCGCAAAATTCCGGACGGGGCGGGCACTTCCATCTACGACGCGGTGCTGCTGGGCTCCCGCGCGCTCGCGCATCGCGGAGACGACCGCCGTCGCGTTATCGTCCTCGTCACGGATGCAGGGGAAACGACAAGCCGCTCCGATTTCGAGGCTGCTCGCAGGGAGGCCGTCAGCGCGAATGTGCTTCTGTACACGATTGTGATCCGTCCCGTGAAAAACGAAAACGGGCGGAACACTGCCGGCGAGCACGCCCTCGAAACCATGACCGATACCACCGGCGGCGCCATGTTCTACCCAGACACGGCCCCGGAACTTACCTCCATTTTCGACCGCATCGATCGTGAGCTTCGTACACAGTACCGGCTCGCGTACTATCCCAACCCTCGCGGCCCTGCCAACACGTATCGCTCCATCGAAGTGAAGGTAACCACTGGCAACTATCAGGTTCGTCATCGCAAGACCTATCTCACCGCTCCGTAATAGAAGCGGCCTTTCCAGGCCACCGGTTTCGCCTCGCATTGAGTAATGCCGTTTTAGCCAACGCAGTACTCTTGGCCTATGGCTTCTCCACGTTTCGAAACGGGAACATCCCCGCTAGGGCCTTGCGCTCCCATTCCGAGGACTGTTCGGAGACCATCATGCCCAAAATGTTGCGGCCAATCAGTGTCGTAGCAGCGCTTCTTTGGCTCGCGCTTCTTCCGACACCTGGCTACGCCCAAGATCAATCTCAAGACCCAGCTCAAACTCAACCACAGCCGTCCTTAGCGGATGTGGCACGCCAGGCCCGCAAAGACCGGGAAAAGAACGCCGCCAAGCCCAAGACGGTAATTACCGACGAGAGTATCCCTTCGAGCCAGGGTCTGACTGGCATGGCGGGAGATCTCGGGGGCTCGCAGGGCGGCGTGGATAGCCCGGCAATGGCCAAGGCTTTGGCCAAAGTCGAAGAAGCTGAAACAGGTCTCAGGAAACTGGAGTCGCTCGATCGCGCGACGCTGGCGAAGGCTCTCCTGCTGGACAACGACGTGGACTTTCCTAATCGGCGCGCTTGGGAAGATAAGCTTTATGCCGCCAAAGAACACTACGTTTCTCATGAAGGCCAGCTGATCACTGAGCTGAAGCAAATCCTCGCTCAAGTGCAGTCCTGGCAAACCCAGGGCAAGTTGGACCCCAAAGATCCTCGGGCGCAGCAAATGAAAGCCAGGCTGGTGGAAATTGTGCAGGATGCCATTCGCACGGAGCAGGATTATCGCGCCGTGGTGATGGAAGGCTGGGATCTGGCCAAACAGGCAAAGCATTAGACGAGTCTTGACTAAATTCAGAAGTGGGTTCGCATGGCGACGCCAAACGTTCTAGACAACCGGAATAAGGCGGTGGTGGCATTCCTCGATGGCCGCCGCCTCAAGGGCTACATTTACAATTTCTCCGCCCAGAAGGATCGTTTTCGGATTTTCCTCGAACAAGACCCGGCGCAGCGCGCAGGGACCGACGTGCAATTGAAGGACTTGAAAGCCATTTTCTTTGCCAAGGATTTCGCGGGTAATCCCGAATACACAGAATCACACGTCCTGACTTCTCAGAATGGTTGC
>DATFSR010000108.1:0-55933 GCA_035262505.1 Candidatus Acidiferrum sp.
CTGGATCGCCACGGGCGACGGTGACGCGCTGGCCATCGGCGGAAACCACACCATTCACCTATTGCGCAGAAACGTCGGCGTCAAGGTTCTGCTTTTCAACAATCGCATCTACGGCCTGACGAAAGGGCAATACTCGCCCACTTCCGAGTTCCACAAAGTCACCAAGTCCACTCCCTACGGCACCGCGGACCGCCCGTTCAATCCGGTTGCGCTGGCCACCGGTTCCGAAGCCACCTTCGTGGCGCGTTCAGTAGACGTCTTCCAGACTCATCTGAAAGACACCCTGAGGCATGCCGCCGCGCACCGCGGCACTGCCTTTATTGAAATTCTTCAAAATTGCAACATTTTCAATGACGGCGCCTGGTTCTCGCTCACCGAAAAAGATGCGCGCAGCGAGCACGTCCTCCAGCTCGAGCACGGCAAGCCACTGGTCTATGGCAAGAACCGCGACAAGGGCATTCGGCGCAAATCCGATGGCGACATCGAAGTCGTGCAACTGGGCAATGGCATCACCGAAAGCGACCTCATCATTCACGACGCTCATCATCCGCGTCCGTCTTACGCCTTCTTGCTCTCGCACATGGAGCATCGCGAGGGCTTCCCAACGCCCATCGGCGTCTTCCGCGCCTGGGACGACTTACCGCGCTACGAGGACGTGATGAAAGACCAGATTCAAGAAGTCATCGCCAAGAAAGGCTCCGGCGACCTAAACAAGCTCCTCCGCGCCGGCGACGTCTGGGAAGTCAAGTAATCAGCGCGCCGCCGTAGGGTCCGCTTTTTACCCCGAGCGAAGTCCCGGGGTCAAAGCGGGCCGTCTCTCCTTAAAACCCGAAATAGCCATTTTGGCTCTGTTATCGTGTCTTCCCATTCCCTGTAATGTCATGAAACGGTTCGCGATTGGTGGCATCAAACGAGGACCGGCAAGAAGGGGTTCAGGTCGTGAACGAAGCCGCAAACTTAGGGGCTTTTGCTCTGGTCGGAGACGCCGACCCCGTGCGGCCTGCGCCTGAGGCCAGTACGCCCGAGCTCACCGGAACCCTGGGCCTTCTCTATGAAGTCAGCCGCGAGTTAAGCGCCATTCTCGACCGGGAAGAGCTTCTGCGCCGCATTGCCCAAAAAGTCAAAGCCTTGGTGCACTTCGATGTCTTCAGCGTCATGCTCTGGAACGAGCAAACGCAGCGCCTCGAATCGATTTTTGCCCTCAAATATGCAGACATCATCCCTTTGAGCACTTGTCTCGGTCTGGACCAGGGACTCACCGGCGCCGCCGCCAACCAACGCCGGGTTGTGCGAGTTGCCGATGTTCGCACCGATTCGCGCTACATCGCTTGCCAGCACGGCGTCGAAGTGCGCTCTGAATTGGTTGTGCCCCTTCTCCTTCAGGATCGTTTGATTGGCGTTCTCGATCTGGAGAGCACGAAACCTCATTCCTTCACTTCCTGCCACGAGGAGATGCTCCAGACGCTTGGCACTTACATCGCCGTTGCTCTCGAAAACGCGCGCCTGTTCGAACAGGTCCGCGAAAACGAGCGACGCCTTCAAAACGACCTGGGCACGGCACAGGAAATCCAGCGGCAGCTTCTTCCTACCGGCGCCCGTGAAGTTCCGGGCCTTGACCTGGCGGCGGCCTACGTTCCCGCGCGCGAATTGGGCGGCGATTTTTACGATTTCCTTCCCTACGGTGAGGGCCGCCTGGCCGTAGCCCTGGGCGACGTTTCCGGCAAGGGTACGGCGGCGGCGCTCTACGGTTCCATGGCCATCGGCATGATTCGAGAAATCGTGGTGAGTCGTGACTGCGATCCAGCCTGCATGCTGGCGCTCCTGAATCAGCGTCTCGTCAACACGCGCCTCGACGCGCGTTTCATCGCCATGCTCTTCGGCGTTTACGATGCGGCCCATCGCCGCCTCACGATGGCGAATGCCGGCTCCCCCTATCCTCTTCTTCTCCGCGATGGCCACGTCGTTTCCGTTCGCTTAGAGGGCGTGCCCCTCGGCCTTCTTCCCGGCACACAATACGACGAGTCGGTTCTCGACCTTCTTCCCGGTGACGTGGTCGTTTTCGCTTCTGACGGCATTTTGGAATCGCAAAATGCGGAAGAGGAGGAATTCGGCCTGCAGCGTTTGTCCTCGGTTCTAAGCGCAATTTCTCGAGAGGACTCCGCCCACACGATCGCCGAGCGCATCCTCGAGAAAACCGATGATCACAGCGGCAAGGGCAGCGCGCCCCACGACGACCGCACGCTCGTCGTGCTACGCGTCACCGATGAGGCCGACTCCGACTTCCACAAACTCCCCGTCATCTACTGAAGGTTTAGAACCTAGTGGGTTGTATCCGCGTTCGCATCCGCTGCATTCGCCTGCAGCGATTCCGGATTCTTCAGCAACGGCAGCCATTTCTCCCGCACTGCCGCGAAGTCCGGCCAATTCTTCTTCGACACCGGATCCGAAGGAGGCAACCCCAGCTTCTCGAAATTCTTGTATTGCCCCCTCTGTAAAATGCGGAAGTCCAGATGCGGCCCGGTTGCCAAGCCCGTGCTTCCCACCAACCCGATGGTCTTCCCGATTTCCACGTGCTCGCCCGAGCGCACAAACATTCGGGACAAGTGCAGATACATCGTCTCGTAACCGTTTGAATGCGCGATCTCGACCAGGTTCCCTTCGCCGCCTTTGCGCCCCGCAAAAATCACGCGCCCGCTGCCGATGGTTTGCACCGGACTTCCAACCGGAGCGCCGTAGTCCGTTCCCATGTGCGGCCGGTAAATCTTCAGGATGGGATGGAATCGTGACCGGCTGAAGTGTGACGTCACCGGCGCGCCAAACTTCAATGGCGACCGTAAAAACGCCTTCTGCAAGGACTTCCCGTCCGCCGCGTAATATCCCGGCCTCCCCGCGGGATCGTGAAACAGCAAGGCCTGGTATTTCCGCCCCGCGTTTTCGTATTCAGCCGCAAAAATCTTCCCGTATCCGGCGGTCTCTCCGTTCGTATACTTCTTTTTTTCCAGCAACATGCGGAACGAGTCGCCCTGCCGCGGATCGGTGGAAAAATCCAGGTCGTACCCGAAAATCTGAGCCAGTCGCAGCGCCAATTCCGGAGACTCCCCGGCATCTTCCACGGCGTTAAACAGCGAATCGTCCACGCGGCCGGTCACGGCCACGACTTCCGTCTTCGAAGGAATTTCGTTAACGCTCGCCTTAAATCCGTTCTGTTCCGGAACGATCTTCAACATCCGGTCTGAATCAATTTTGTAATCAATTTCCCGCAGCGCGCCTTCCACCGACCGGCCCACCGTAATGGTGTTCCCCGCCCGAAGTTGCCGCAGGTTGAACGCGCGCTGTGCCGCCGCCGCCGCGTGGGCTGCTTCCTCCGCGCTCAATCCGAATTTTTCCAGGGCCAC
The DNA here is from genome assembly GCA_035262505.1 of Candidatus Acidiferrum sp. GTDB lineage: Bacteria > Acidobacteriota > Terriglobia > Acidiferrales > UBA7541 > Acidiferrum. Next base: position 3,396 of record DATFSR010000108.1, read on the forward strand.
CTTGAAATTCTCACCGGGTGAAACTTTTTCATTGTGCGCCAGGACGGTCTGTTCGCGGATGCGCTTTCCCTCCTCCATGGCCAGCTCCGCCTGGCGGTCGTATTCGTCTCCCGTCGCCAGCCGCCGTTCAAATACGTAACCGAGCGTAACCGCGCCTGCGATGCATTCGCACAACACCAGTATGACGAACCCTCGATTCACTATTCCCCCAAAGATGCCTATTCAAACCCAAACCCGCGAGATTTGTTGCGATTCCCGAGCCTGGCCGCAAAACGCACACCCTCTTTTGTCTCAACTTCGCCCCGGCGTCAAACAGGCAATACCAACGCTGCGTCCAATCCTCCAACAGCTTATCGGTAAGCACCGTTCTCAGGAGGCAGTAGGTGTTGAGTGCAGGTGCTGCCAAAACAAAAACGCTGCGGAAACTCACGCAGCGTCGTGCCTTACCGGCAACGATACCAACAACGTTTGCTAGTTTCCGGTGTGGATCGCCACCTGTGGCCCGGACGCCGCAAAGTAATTCTGTTCGCGCAGCTTGCGGTACATGATGCCCGCAACCGTTGCGGCCGTTGGACCCTTCACGCGCCGCGTATTTCCGCGCAGCAAAACCGCCAGTGCGATCTTCGGATGCGTTTCATCGGCGTAGGTAAGGAACCAGCCGATTTTTGATGGCGTCGTGTGGTCGTCGCACGTTCCCGTTTTGCCGATCGGCAGCTCGTCGCCGCCCCGGTCGTAACTCGAACGGCCCGTGCCGTACAGCACTGCCGCCAGCATGCCTTCCCGGATTTCCGGAAGGATGGGGGCGATATTCAGTTCGCGCTTCACTTTCGGCGCGAAATTCTGGAGCTCTTCCTGGCTGTGCGGATACTGCAAATAATAAAGCGTTCCGCCATTCGCAAACGCCGCGGAAAGCGCCGCAAGCTGGAGCGGCGTCACTTGAATTCCTTCCCCGTAGCTCGACATGCGCGCCACTCCGCCGTGCGCCGGCGGCGTCGTGGGGAACGATCCCGGATGTTCGTTCGGCAGCTCATACCCGGCAAGCTCGCCGAGTCCCAGCAGCCGGCCGTACTTCGAAACCGTTGCAAATCCCATGCGCGACCCAAGCTGCTCGAAAAACTCGTTGTTCGAGCGCGCCATCGCTTCCGTCAAATTCATGTATTTCCGGCGGCTCACACGCAGCATGGTGTCGGGGGTGATTACATTTTCTTCCAGCGCCGCGAGCGCAATGGTCGGCTTGATCGTCGAGCAGGGAATGTAGCCGTCGCCAAAAGCGAGCTTTTGATTGACGACCGTCAGGATGCGGCCCGTGTTGGGATCCACTGCGACCACCGCGCCGTTGTACTTCCCCAGCGCCGCAACCGCCGCCGCGCGAACCTCCGGATCATCATACGTCGCGTCATCAGTGCTCGTGGAATCCGCAAACGTGGGAACGCCAGGATACCGATTTATATTGCGATGGGCACGCGAACGCGTCGCCCCGGCTCCCGCTCCGGCCGGCAAGGCCGGCACTGGCAGCGCGCATAGCGCCGTCAACAGAAATGCAATACTGCTTTTTCCGTACTGCTTCACCGTTCCACCCTCATAACAAGGCCGATGCCAACTTGGCGTCCAACCCCGGATTACCCCACGCTCATCACGCCGGGGCCGAATTTTTACCTCAGCCTCTTACTTAGCGTCAACAAACATTCGCAGCAACTGTTCGTTGTTGCAACTGGCAAAAAAGCCCGTTTTCGCCTGGCTTGGGATCACTTGCACCCCGGCGACCATTCTGAGCCGTGTTGATTCGATGCGACTTAACGCCGCTTCGCTTCCTCCCACTGCCTCAAACACTGCGCCGGAGAGGAACACTCGCTCTCATCTTGCGACATCTATTTTATGAAGTTTCCCGCTGGTACGGCAATAGCGGAGAAGCCCTAGTACGCCCTATGTGCTTTGTTTTCAACTCACTGCCCCCCAGGCCAGCACCTGCCCCTTTGCCTGGTTGGACCTTCCATTCCGGCCTCAAACCTCTACCTCAACATCTCAAATTGAAACGAGCACGCGTTGCTCAGACCTCCACGCCGCTACGCGCTTCAGAAGTCTTTGGGTCAGAGTCCTAATACGCGCGGAGATGATGGCCGATTTGTAGCTCGGTTTTTTCCTGCCCGGCTCGGTCATCTCTAGCTAACAGTCTTCAAACGAAAGAGTGTACTCAACTCGTGGCAAGAATGAATTGTAGAAGGCAGGCGGAGAAATCCAAAAGCGTAGTGTCTCGTTGTGGCCATTGGCGGTCTCCAATCAACTCCAAATAAGAGGGGCGCATCGTCTGCGCCCCTCAAGCCGCTCTTCTGACTGTCAACTGCGAACGGTTGACTGTTAACTCCTACTTTCCTAGCCGCGCCTTCGCCGCATCCGCTCCAGCCGCCGCAGTAGCCGCTTTCACTGGAGGCTTTTCGACATGCGCTGCGGCAGGAGCCACTGCGGCATGACCGTTCGCCCCCGAAGCCGCGCTCGAATTCCCCGGCTGTGGAACTTCCATCTTCTTCCGCAGCCCGTTTTCCAGCTTCTCGCGAATGTCGGTATTTTCCTTCAGGAACACACGCGCATTCTCCCGGCCTTGCCCCATGCGCTCCCCGCCGAAGCTCAACCACGCTCCGCTCTTCTCGATCAAGCCCTGGTCCACGCCAAGGTCAATCAAATCGCCTTCGCGCGAAATCCCTTCGCCATACAAAATGTCAAACTCCGCCTCGCGGAACGGCGCCGCCACTTTGTTCTTCACTACTTTGCCGCGCGTCCGAGAGCCCACCACTTTGTCGCCTTCCTTGATGGACTGGATGCGCCGTATGTCCACGCGCATGGACGCATAAAACTTCAGCGCGCGCCCGCCCGTGGTCGTCTCCGGGTTGCCAAACATCACGCCAATCTTTTCGCGAATCTGGTTGATGAAAATCAGGCACGTGCGCGACTTCGAGACAATCGCCGTCAGCTTCCGCAGCGCCTGCGACATTAGCCGCGCCTGCAAACCCATCTGCGGCTCGCCCATTTCGCCTTCCAACTCCGCCTTCGGCACCAGCGCCGCCACCGAGTCCACCACCACCACGTCCACGCCGCCCGAGCGAATCAGCGTCTCCGCAATTTCCAGCGCCTGCTCGCCGTTGTCCGGCTGGGACACCAGCAGGTTGTCCACGTCCACGCCCAGCTTCCGCGCGTACACCGGATCGAGCGCGTGCTCCGCGTCAATGAACGCCGCCTGCCCGCCAAGCTTCTGCGCCTCGGCGATCACGTGCAGCGTCAGCGTCGTCTTGCCGCCCGACTCCGGCCCGTAAACCTCAATCACGCGGCCGCGCGGGAATCCGCCAACGCCCAGCGCCGCGTCCAGCGACAAGCATCCGCTCGGAATCACGCTGACCGGCACCAGCACGTCCTTGCTGCCCAGCCGCATGATCGAGCCTTTGCCGTACGACTTCTCAATCTGCGATATCGCCGCTTCCAGCAATTTCTGTTTTTCGTCTGCCATCTCACACCTCGGTTGAGGAAATAGGAATTTTCACTTCCACTAGGCGACGGGGACTTTACGAAGCATGAAGTTCACCATTCGCTAGCCCCTCCCGCCACCCCTTTTTCGGGCGAATTCTGGTCCCCCAACAAGCCTACCAAGCGGTTGTCATCCTGAGGCCACCCAATGAGGATGGTCGAAGGAATCAACCTTAACCGCGCCGACCACCCCAACTTTCGCATGCAACATCAAACCGAGGACAACCCCCGCTACCGCCGGCAACCGTCCGTCACTTCATGATCCGCCAGCCGCGCCTGAGCTGCCTGTTCACGCTGATCCAACGCCACCCGTTCCCGGTAGGTCAGATGCCGCAGCCGGGACAAATACCTTCCCCGCGTCCGCGCCTCGAAAAGCTCCTCTTCGAGTCTTTCGCGCTCCTCACAGCTTAGAACATTGCTCGCAAATCCGTGCATGGCACACCTGTTGAAAACGGCGAGACGCAATCTACTACTGAGGCGAAGAAAAAGCAAATACTATTTTTGCTTTAGATTCGCCCGCAGCTCCCGTCTCCCTTTGGCGACGTTGCCCCCCTAGCATTTTCGTATAGCCACGGCGAAGGAGTTCATTCGAAAAGCCCGTTCCGGTCGTCGATGACGAGGACGAACAAACCCTCGCTGCCTCGGACAAAGGAATCCGCGACCCCAAGGCGGGCCGAACCGTTCCCTCAGAAAAAGCCTGCAAACTCCCGCCAAAGTGGACTACCAGATCCGCTACACGCGAAGATCGCTAGACGGTGTCGCGGATATCATCATCGAGATCCTTCACCTTCGCCACGCTTCAGGAAAATCTCCAAGGCTCTAGCGAAGGGCTATTTTGCGTAGCTGTAAAATCCCCGCCCCGACTTCCGCCCCAACCACCCTGCCGCCACATACTTCTTCAGCAACGGGCAGGCGCGATATTTCGGATCGCCCAGCCCTTCCAGCAGAACCTGCATAATGTCCACGCAAACGTCCAGCCCAATAAAATCCGCCAGCTCTAGCGGCCCCATCGGATGATTCATTCCGGTTTTCATCACCGCATCCACCGCTTCCGCCGTCGCCACGCCTTCCATCACGCAATACGCCGCTTCGTTGATCAGCGGCATCAGCACGCGGTTCGAAACGAACCCGGGCGCGTCGTTCACCGCCACTGGCTTTTTCCCGAGCTTCTCCGCCAGCTTCATCGTCGTTTCGAACGTCGCGTCGCTCGTCTGCAGCGCGCGAATCACTTCCACCAGCGTCATCATCGGCACCGGATTCATGAAGTGCATGCCCACAAACCGGTCCGGCCATTTCGTCAATGCCGCCAGCGTGGTCATCGAAATCGACGACGTATTGCTCGCCAGAATCACTTCGGGTCGCAAAATCCCATCCGCTTCCGTCAACACCGCGCGCTTGATCTCGATTTTTTCCGGCACCGCCTCCACCACAAAATCCGCCGCCGCAATCGCGCGCAGATCGGTCACCGGCTGCACGCGCTTCAAAACCGTTATCTGGTCCGCCTCCGCCAGCTTCCCTTTCTTGACCTCGCGGTCAAGATTCTTCCCAATCGTCTCCAACGCCCGTTCCAGAAATCGCTGCTCCACATCGCGCAAAATCACATGGAATCCGGCCCGCGCAAACACATGTGCGATCCCGTTCCCCATCGTCCCTGCACCCAGCACCGCCACCGTTTTGATCGAATCGATGTTGCTCACACGAACCTCGGAAGGAATCTATCGAAACAAACGAAGCACAGGAAGTAAAGGATGCACGCGCCTTAGATGCGGGTCAAGCCGAAGGCCGCGGTGCAATGCGCTCGCGCACCGCGATGGGCAAGCGTCCGCGGCCTCGCCGCCGCGAATATCGCTCGTAGTAATACCAAACAAAAGAAAAAGGCAGGAACCCGAGAAGCACGAATCGCAGCGGACGAACCTCGTATCGCGCCGCCTGATAAAAAATCCAGAGGAAGGTGACGTCGCCGATCCACGACACCAAGGAAAACACGGGATCCCACGCGGAATGCCGTACGAAAACCTCTCCAGGCGGAGCCTCAACGGTATAAACACACACCACAAACGCAAGGTAGATCACCCCCGGCAACCAGGCAAACAACCAACTCCTCACCGGGGGATCGTCCCGAAGTTCACCTTCCAAACCTGCCATCGAGCGGTCCGGCGCCGCCGCCTCAAGAATCTGCCGCACAATTTCTCGCGCATTCGCTTCATCTTCAGGCCGCACCAATAGCCGGAGATTCTGCCGATCATCGGTCAGGCTGCGCGACGGAATCCCAACTTCTCCGAGGGAGTTTGCGATAAATTGCTGGCGATCCAGGCTTGCGCCAGTCCAGACTTCTACTGTGGCTGTAAGTGGGTCCCAGTGAAATTCTGAACCAAACATTGCCGCGCCTGCCTGCCAACGAAGGATTCCTGCCCTCTGGCCCGTGCGAATCCCCGTCTCACAATCTACTACAAGCAGGATACGGCGTCTTGAATCGCCTGCCCGTTGCGATCACGACGATGGCTTGCCGTTGTTCTTCGCTGGATTGGCGTTCAACAACGACTTGTCGCAAGAAACCTGTCCCGCCCCGCCCACTCGTCACTGCGGGCCAAACATAGCACGGTCAGCTTACTGCGAATGTTTTGCCGTGGCCTTAGCCGCCTATTTCCGTGGTTTCGAATCACCATGCATCGCAAGCCAGGCGGCAAGCGCGGCGAATTTTTCGTCTTGTGACCACGGCGCGCCAAAAGGTTTGCCGAGTTCGGTGATGCGGCGCAAGAGCATCGCCGGCTGCATGCGGAGCGTTTGTACCGCGCGTTCCAGTAGTTCGCGTTCCTTCATGGTCGCCATCTCCAGGCCGCAACGTTTCGCCGCGCATGAAATCGCTTCGCGGAAATGGTCGCCGTCGGCTGTGTGAATTAGCGCATGCGACGCAAGAATCTTTTCGAAACTCGGAAGCGTTCTTCCCGAAGCCAGCAGCAGGCCGCAGCGCGTCAACTCAATGCCTTGCTTCCGCAACTCGCCTTGCAGACCGCGTATCGCCCCAAAAGCAAGTTCCCGCGATTCCTTCTCCACGCCCGCAACAAACTCGCGCGCTTCCGCGAGCTCCATCTTTTCCGCCGTGTGATACGGTTGGCGGTAGGAGTAGCTGAAAATCTTCACCAGATGAGGACGCTTGCGCCACAGCACCACGGGCCCGCTCTTCTCGAGAGCCACCACTACCATCGCCGCCCACCCCGAATGCGCGCGAAACCCCACCGCCGCCTTCATTCTAAGGACACCCCTTCCAGGACATACCGCAAAATCTCTCGTGCCTGCCCCTCGTCGTCCGGGTGCACCAACAGTTTCGCGCTTCCCGGCTCCGGAGACTCGACGCGGTAAGCAATTTCATGCTCGCGAAGCGCCATGCCAGCACCATCGAGCACGTTGAGATTGGTGCCGGTCCAAAGAAGCATCGTTAGATCCTCGGGGTACCATCCGTTTTGCTTGGCATGGTGCGGCCAGTAGGGCTCTCGCGGATCGTGAGAGGGTCCGGAGCAGATGCTATGGTCGAACTCCCAGTATTGCAGGGCTTGCGCGAAGATCCCTGTAGCGCGCGCAAAATCTGCGGCCAGCACCACAACATCCCCTCTCAGGGTGTCCGGGCCCTGAGGAAAATTCGCGTTATTGAACGGAATTCCCACGCCGTGCAGCGCCGCTCTCAAGTCAGCAAGAAATTGCGGATGCGGAAGATTGCACAGCACCTTTGCCGCATTCTGTTCGAGCGCACTTCCTTGCGGGGGACGCAGGGGCACTCCGCAATTCGGACAAACCGAATACGCTTCGGCGAACTGTGAGTCGCACAGAGGACAGACGCCCGTGACGCCGGGCTCTAGGTCGAATGGTTCAGCTCCCTCTCCCGAGGCCTCGGCGTCCGCTTCCTGCTCTTGGTATACCTCCTCGTCGGAAGACAGAACCCATTGCGCGAAGCGAAGATTTTCCGGCGATACCAGCACTTCGAACTCCGCCGATCCCCATCCCGGCGGCTGTTCTCCAAACGAATCGTACATCGGTGGATGCACAGGTCTTCCAAAGGCGGGAACGTTTTTGTCGCCAAGCGAAGAAAGCAGACCCAGAAAAAAGTGCGGATCGGTTCCATGCCAGAGCTGCGCGGACAATTCACGGGGAAGCTTGCTTCGTTGATCCTGCCGATACTCCCCTGCGGTTACTCTTTCTCGGACTTCTTCGACCAGATCGACCTCGCAATCACTGCAGCGGGTAAACCCAGGACGATACTCGACCAGGCATTGCGGGCAAAACATGGCCGGAAGTGTAGCACCAAAAATACGCGGACGAATGGAATGACCCTAAGGCATTGCAATTACAAGACTTAAACCAACATTGCGGGACCTGCACCTTCCTGAGTCTTTTTCGAACGCCGGCGCGTATTGCAGTTAGAATGAACTCCTCGACTTCATGTGTAAGCTGGCCGCAAGCAAGGTCGTTGTTTGGTTCGAACGCCTTGGCGCCCGCGGTGTCGTTCTCTACGCTGATGCGCGATGAAATGAAAAGCATCGCGCGCGGTCTGCAGAAGCGCGATCCCGATTTGCTCGACCGCCTCATCGAGCAATATCAATACCGGTTGTTCCGCTATTTGCTTTACATCACCGGAGACAAGGCGCGCGCCGAAGATTTTTTTCAGGAGACCTGGATTCGCGTGCTCGAGCGCGGGCATCAATACGACGGCAAATCGAAATTCGAGGCGTGGCTCTTCGCCATCGCCCGCCACCTGGTGATCGACTGGCAGCGGTCGAAAAAAGCGCAGAGCCTGGATGCGCTCACCGATCCTGCGCAGGAAACGCCGTTGCAAATCGCGAATGAAAGCGAGCCATCGCCGTTGCATCAAGTTCTGGCGCAGGAAAGCGAACAGCACGTGCAGACCTCGCTTCAAAAAATTGGCGCGATTTACCGCGAAGTCTTGGTTCTGCGTTTTCAGGAAGAATTGCAGATCGAAGAGATGGCCGGGGTTTTGAGCGTTCCCGTTTCAACGGTGAAGTCGCGCCTGTATCGCGGGCTCGAAGCGCTCCGCGGCGTACTTCAGGAAGGTGCGGCATGAGCGAGAACGCACACGACCGGGCGCTCGAACTGGTTGCCAAAGGCCGCGTCGAAGGACTCGCGCAATCGGAGAGCGACTGGCTCAACGCGCACTTGCAAGACTGCGAGTCTTGCAACGAACACGCGCGGCAAACCGATCGCGCGTTGCGTGCACTACGCACGTCGGCGATTCCGCTACCTGCGGATCTCGCAAGCCGCACGCAATTCCGTGTGCGATTGCGCGCGATGGAATTGCGCGAGCGCGAACCGAAGCGGCGCATGCTTTGGCTGGCGTGCGCCGCTTCCTGGATTTTTGGCATCGGCAGCGCGCCGTACGTCTGGCGCGTGTTTGCCTGGTTTGGACAGGTAACTGGCGCTCCGAAGTTGCTGCTCGAAATCGGATTCGGTCTTTGGTGGACGGTTCCCGCGCTGTTCGCGGTGCTCGTGCTGCTCCTCGAGAGCGCGCGTCAGTCCGAAGAGCCGCAGTGGATGAAGCCGGGGCGCTGAGTCAAGGCGCACGCCGTTCTAGGGGCGGCCTTCTGAGGAGGGGCCTCATCGCGCTGCGCCTGACTCGGAATGACCGGTGGCGGGCATCAAAATGATTGAGTGGAGAGAGAGAGAAAGATGGCTGATTACTCACAAAAAGTGACGAGCACGTTCAACGAAAGGTTGCGGCTGAATCGCGTCCGCCGGAGAAAGGAAAAACTGCGCTTTTGGGACGAGTTCCGCATCATTCCAAGATGGGTGATGGTTTTAGTTGTCGTGCTGTTTCTCCTTGCCCAGGGCATCGCGCTCTTGGTGAACTTGACCGCTCCCGAACGCGGCGACGTAGTCTTTCCGCCCGAGCTCACCGAGCACGGTCACATCGTGCTGGCTTCTTTCGCCTTGGCTGGCATCGTTACCCTGATGAGCATCTTTTTCGCGTTTTTGATCTTCCTGGTGGCGTACGTCAACCGCGATGCAGCCCGCCGCGGCATGAACTCGGCGCTATGGACCATTCTGATGCTGATTTTTTTTCCAACCTGGGGACTCATTGGCTTGGTCATTTATCTTCTAATGCGCGAGCCGCTGCCGTATCCGTGCCCGCAATGCAGCGCGTCGGTGAGCGCGCGGTTCAATTTCTGCCCCAACTGCAAATGCAACTTGCAGCCGTCTTGCCCGAACTGCAAGCGCGAAGTCGCCGAACTAGACAAGTTCTGCCCCTATTGCGGGACCGACCTGGGCACCAGTAGGACGGACCTCACACCGCAACCTTCCAACGTGTAGCGCGCGATCGAACCACATCGTGCCAAGCCAGGGCGCAGCGGTGCTCTGCCCCCAAAGGAAAATTTGAACGCGAGTGTTAATAGCGTTCGACGGCGAGGGCGACGGCGTTGCCGCCGCCGAGGCAAAGGGCGGCGATGCCGCGCCTGAGGTTGCGGCGCTGCAATTCGTAAAGCAGCGTGACGAGGATGCGCGCGCCACTCGCGCCGATGGGATGGCCGAGCGCGACGGCGCCGCCGTTCACGTTGACTTTTTCGGGGTTGAGTTTGAGCTGGCGGGTGACGGCAATCGCGGCCACTGCAAACGCTTCGTTCAGTTCGACCAGATCCACGTCCTTGTCGCGGTCCCATCCAGTTTTTGCGAGCAACTTTTCAACCGCGTCTACTGGCGCCATCATCACCCACTTTGGCTCGACGCCGCTGACGGCTTGCGCGACGATGCGCGCGATGGGCTCTTTGCCGAGGCGCGACGCGCTGCGTTCGCTCGTGACGATGAGGGCCGCCGCGCCATCGTTGGTGCCGGGTGCGCTCCCGGCAGTGACGGTGCCATCTTTTTTGAACGCGGGCTTCAGCTTCGCGAGCACTTCGAGTGAAGTGTCTTCGCGCGGGGACTCGTCATACTTGATGACCACGGGATCGCCTTTTTTCTGCGGAACTTCGACCGGAAGAATCTGCGCTTCGAAAAAGCAGGACTTGCGCGCGCGAACGGCTTTCTGATGGCTCTCAACGGCGAAGCGATCTTGTTCTTCGCGCGTGATGCCGTATTTTTCGGCGACGAGTTCCCCGGTCATGCCCATGTGAAAATTCTCGTACACGTCCCATAGACCGTCGTGAATCATGGAGTCCACAATTTTTGCGTCGCCAAGGCGATAGCCGGTGCGCGCCTGGGGCAAAAGATAGGGACAATTCGACATGGATTCCATGCCGCCGGCGACAACGATTTCCGATTCGCCGAGTTGCACGGCTTGCGCCGCCAGCGCGACCGCTTTCAGTCCGGAGCCGCAAACTTTGTTGATGGTCATGGCCGCGATGCGCGGGTCGCAGCCGCCTTTGAGAGCGGCCTGGCGCGCGGGATTTTGGCCGAGTCCGGCTTGCACGACGTTGCCCAGGATGGCTTCATCCACTTGCGCGGGCTCGAGGCCGGCGCGTCGAATGGCTTCGGCGACAACTTTTGCGCCGAGTTCGGGAGCGGAGAATCCGGCGAGGCCGCCCTGAAATTTTCCGATGGGCGTGCGGACGACGGAAAGAATGACGGGAGTCTCGGTGTTCATACAGACCTCCGAAGGCCGAACAACAGAGGAGCGACGAACAGTAGTATAGCGCGATGCAAAACGGGATGCTTCTGGACCCAAACACCAACTTGCGCGGACGACCGTGTAACGGTGGGAAGAAAGCGGGCGGCGTCTCGGAAGGCCGCCCCTACGGCTTCAAGCACGCCACAGGATGCGAAAGGGCGCAGCAGCCCCTTTGAATGCGCCGAGGGGTAAAGCTACGCCCTTGCAAAGACTCGAAGAGCGCCGACTGAAGTCTCTGCCACTGGCTAATTTGCGGCGGCGGAGGTTGGTTGCGATTCGTCGGCGCTGGGGCCGTAGAGACCCGGCACCGCGACGTTCAGCAGGCGCAAATACACGGTGAGCTGCGCGCGGTGATGGATGTGGTGATTGAGCACCATCCCGCGAATTGCGGCGATGCGCGGCATGGCGAAGATTTCCTGGCCGCCGGCGAGCAGCCGCCAGTTCTTCATCATTTCGGCGTCGCTGACGCGCTGGAGCGCGGACTTTGCCTCCGTCACGTTCTTGTCGAACTCCGCAAGCGCTTCTTTGCGGTTCGTGATTTTGGGCGGCTCGTAAGCCGGGCCACCCACCGGAGCATAATCCAGCTCTTCGGTCTGGATGGTGTACGGCAGCCAGCTCACCATATTGGAAACGTGCCCGGCGAGCCAGCCGAGGGTGCCAGACTTTTCGTGTGGTTTCCAATTCCATTTCTCATCCGGCAAGCGCTCGAGTACCTTGCGGGTGCTTTGCATTTCCTGATCGAATTCCGGCAACAGCGATTGTCCAATAGTCATAGCTGATTCCTCCCAAGCTTCTATACAACCGAATTGTGAATTCCTTTTTGCGATCTGGCGATTCCTCCGAGAAACAGGTTTCGCAGGGCGATATCGTAGGCGAATAAAAAGCGAATTGTCAAGCGTTTTCGAACGCCCCCGGGTCCTCGCTGCCACGTGGCGGTCACGGGCTCAGAGCTTAGACGGGCGAGCCTCTGTTTTGTTTGGCCTCCTACCAGCAAGGATGGATTTGAGTTGACAGAACGGCGGCCAGGAACAGAATGGCGTTATGGCACACCAATTTACGACCTCGTACGTGAAGGACTCGATCGACCTGTTTCGGTACAACAAAAAACTCGCCGAGCGGGCCATGGGGCAATGTTCGGACGAAAATTTGTTCGCGGTAATGGACTCGGAGTCGAACTCCATTGCCATTATCGTGAAGCACATGGCCGGGAACGCGCGCTCGCGGTGGATGGATTTTCTTACCACCGACGGAGAGAAACCGGACCGCAACCGTGACGGCGAATTCGAGGATGCTCCGAAGACGCGCGCGGCGCTGGTGGAATTATGGGAGCGCGGTTGGAAGTATGTTTTCGATGCGCTGGAGCCCCTGACGGATGCGGATTTGGGCCGCACGGTCACGATTCGCACGGAGCCGCACTCGGTGATGCAGGCCATCAACCGGCAGATGGGACACTACGCCTATCACATCGGGCAAATCGTGTTTCTGGCGAAACACCTGACCGCCAAAGCGACCGGCAAATGGGATTCGCTGACCGTGCCTCGCGGACAATCGAAACAATTCGCCGCGGACGTAGCTGCAGGACGCAAATCCCAACGATAAACGAAATGAGCTTCTCCGCCGCGGACGGCATTCGAGCGGCACTCGGCTTGGCTTGCCTAGCAACAAGGGCGGTGTGCGGTTTGTGGTCCACGCTCATCCTTCATTTCGTATTCGCCGGGAATTCGGCTAACCTTTGTAATTCATGGCAACCCTGTTTGAGATGGCGCCGCTCGAAGACGGCGGCTTGCGGTTGAACGAGGCGCAGCGGCGGGCGATCCTACATGGCGAAGGGCCGCTGTTGGTAATTGCGGGCGCGGGAACGGGGAAGACCCGTGTTATCACCGAGCGCATCAGGCACCTGCTCGATTCCAGTCCAGAGCTGACCGGCGAAAACATCCTCGGGCTGACGTTCACGAAAAAAGCCGCTGGCGAAATGAAGGCTCGGGTGGTGAAAACCACCGGCGAGCGTGGCAAAGCGGTGACCCTCGACACGTTTCACTCTTTCTGTGAATCGCTGCTGCAAGATACCGATCCGCAGCGCGTGCTGCTCGGCAAGGAGGATCACTGGATCCTGCTGCGTAGGAACCTGGCGCGGTTGCAGCTCGACAAATACCGCCGGCTGGCGGAGCCCGGCGAATTTCTGAGCGACTTTGTGGAATTCTTCTCGCGCTGCCAGGATGAACTGGTTTCGGCCGAAGATTACCAGCAGTACGCGGACTTGCTCGCACGCGAATTGCAACAGGAGCGGGCGTTTCTGGACGCTGACACGCTGGCCGAGCGAGAAGAGCTAGTGGCGCGCGAGCAGGAAATTGCGCGGGCCTATCGCGCCAGCGAGGAACTGCTGCGCGAAAAGAAGCGGGTTTCTCTGGGATCGTTGATCCCCAGCGCGGTGGCTTTGCTGGATACGGACACGACGCTGCGGCAAGCGCTCCAGCAGCGCTACCGGTACATCCTGGTGGATGAATTTCAGGACACCAACATCGCGCAACTGCGGCTACTGGAGCTGCTGGCGGGCGAATCGCGAAATATTTTTGCGGTTGGGGACAACGACCAGGCGATTTACCGGTTTCGCGGGGCGTCGTTCGCGAGCTTTCAGCTTTTCCTCGAAAAATTTGCCGGGTCGAAGGCTGGCGACGATTCGCACAAATTCCGCGTCAGCCTGACGGAAAATTACCGCTCGACGCCCAACATTTTGCGCGTGGCCACCCAGGTGATCGGGCAAAACACGGTCAGCGCCGACTTCCCCAAGAAACTCCTGACCACGACTCGCCCTGAAGGCGAGAAGATTCGCATTGTCGAATTCGCTTCCGACGAAGAAGAGGCGCGGTGGGTGGCCGGCGAGTTGCAGCGCGTCCATGCTTCAGGGGCCGCCGGGCGCCGGTGGATGGACTGCGCCGTGTTGTACCGCCAGCACGCGCACCGCGATGAACTGGTGCGTGAGCTTTCCGCGAGAAAGATTCCTTTTGTCATCAGCCGACTTTCTATCCTGGAACATCCTCTGGTGCGGGATGTGCTTGCGTATCTGCGATTGATCGCGCGGCCGTTTGACGACATTGCCTGCGCGCGAGTGCTTTCTGCCCCGGCATGGAACTTGCAGGCGATTGAGCTGGTGCGGCTTGCCGAGCGCACCGCGAAAAAACGCGGCACGGCACTTTACGACGCACTGCAAGCGCCGCAATCCGAGCTGCCTTTCGATGGATCGAAGGCGCGGCTGGCACTGTTGCTAGAGTTTCTCTCCCAGCATCGCAAAACCATGCGCCGCCACACCGCGCGCGAGATTTTGGCGGATTTGCTCGAATGGCTGGAAGTCGCACAGCGCGCGAACGCTCAGGACTACAAATACGTCGCGCGGCTCGCCGAGTTTACGAAGGAATGGGAGCCCAAGAGCGACACGCGCAGCCTGCCGGAGTTTATCGAGTACCTCGACTATTTTGAGCAGGCGGGAGGAGTCATCGCGCTCGAAGACGACGCGCCGGCGGACGCGGTAAAGCTGATGACCGCGCACGGTGCGAAGGGGCTGGAGTTTCCGCAGGTCTTTCTGCTGCGCGTGAACAACAGGAAATTCCCGGCGCCGGAACGACCGCACGTCTTCGAATTTCCCGCAAGGCTGATGAAGGAAGGCGAACCGGCGGAGCAGTTCCACATTCAGGAAGAGCGGCGGCTTTTTTATGTGGCGCTGACGCGCGCGCAGGAGCGGCTGACGCTTACCACGCTGACCGAACCAAAGGGCAGAGTTCCTGTATTTATCGAAGACATTTTGATGGAGCCGGCGGTGCGACGGCGGGACGCGCGTCAACTCATGCCGAAGATGCCCACGTTTCCTGAGAAAGCCGCGGCCAAAGGTCGTGCCTCGGGCAGCTTGGAGCTTTTCCCCACGGTCCAGGGCCCCGCGAAAATCTTCTCGCGCATCGCGGATTGGGCGGAGACGTTTCATCCTCCGTCGGCGGAGCCGCTGACGCTGAGCCCGTCGGCGGTGAACGGCTACCGGACGTGCCCGCAACAGTATTTGTTCGGGTATCTGTGGTCGCTGAAAGAAGGGCCGAAGGCTTCGCTCAGCTTCGGCAGCATCATGCACAACACGGTGAAACGGTTCCTTGGCGAGCTGCGCAAAGGAAATAAGCTGCCGTTTGAGGACGTGCAGCGGATTTTCGAATTGGAATGGCGGTCGGTGGGCTTCGAAGACGAATATCAGGAAGCGGAATACAAGAAGGACGGCATCGAGCAGTTGCGCGTGTTTCATAGGGCGGTGATGGGTGCACGGCCGGAGGTCCTCGAGCAGGAAAAACGCTTTGAATTGCCGCTCGAGCACAACGTCATTATCACCGGGCGCATGGACCAAGTGAATTCTCTCGGGCGTAACGACGTGGAAATTGTGGACTACAAGACGGGCCGGCCCAAGAAGGAGTCGCTGGCGAAAAAGGATTTGCAGCTTAGCCTGTACGCGCTGGCGGCAAAGGAAATTTTTGAATGGAATCCGGTAAAGCTGGTCTTCCACTATTTGCAAGACAACCAGGTTCAGGTGACCACGCGCGATTCGAAACAGCTTCAAGAAGCCCAAAACATCGTGCAGGAAGCCGCGGCCGACATTCGCGCGGGGCAGTTTCCGCCGCGACCGATGCCCTCGGTTTGCCGAAGCTGCGCTTACAAACCGATTTGCCC
The DNA here is from genome assembly GCA_035262505.1 of Candidatus Acidiferrum sp. Taxonomy (GTDB): domain Bacteria; phylum Acidobacteriota; class Terriglobia; order Acidiferrales; family UBA7541; genus Acidiferrum. Next base: position 19,216 of record DATFSR010000108.1, read on the forward strand.
GGCGCATGAAGAGGAATTAAGCGCATGAAGCAACGTCTTTACATTGCGACTCCGTGGTTGGACGGCATCTGGCGAGACGTCAACTTTGCCCTGCGACAGCTGAGACGATCACCAGCCTTCACCTTGACGGCCGTTCTGACGCTCGCGCTCGGCATTGGAGCCACCACGGCGATTTTCACGCTGGTGCAGCAGGTGATGCTCAGGTCCCTGCCAGTTACCAGGCCCGAACAGCTCTGGCGCATCGGCGATGCCGTCGTGTGCTGTTACTCGGACGGATACACGCAGGGAGACGGCAACGGGCGGCCGCAGAACGATTGGAATCTCTTCTCGTGGGAGGCGTACAAGCTTTTGCGTGCGGGCACACCGGGGTTTGAGCAACTGGCCGCGTTCCAGCTCGGCGAGGCTAACGCCCACCTGAGCGTGCGGCGCGCCGGCTCGCCAGTTCCTGTCGCAATGGCCAACGGGGAGTACGTCTCTGCTAATTTCTTTGAGACCTTCGGCATTTCTGCATGGCGCGGACGTTTTTTCACAGATGCCGACGATCGCGAAGGAGCGCCGCCGGTCGCCGTGTTGAGTTTCCACGCTTGGCAAGGGAAGTATGGCTCCGACCCTTCGATGGTCGGAGCGACGTACCAGTTCAGCGGTCAGCCATTCGCGATTATCGGTATTGCCCCACCGGGCTTCTTCGGAGCAAAAATCGCTGCCTCGGACATGCCCGATTTCTGGTTGCCACTGACGACCGAGCCCCTCATCGCTGGTGCAACATCCCGCTTGAAGAATCCACGACTGGCTTGGCTCGACCTGACCGGCCGCGTCCGCTCGGGCGCCGATCCAAAAACTCTCGAGGCGCAGCTTCAGGTGGAGCTGCACGAATGGCTCGCGAGCCATGTGCCGGATATGAGGCCGCAGGAAAAGAAGCTCTGGGAGAAGCAGACGCTGCACCTGACGCCGGGCGGGGCAGGTGTTTCTTTGATGCGCGAAGACTACAAAGAAAGTTTGTGGTTGCTCCTGATGGCAGCTTTTTGCGTGCTGTTGGTAGCCTGCGCCAACCTTGCCAATCTGCTGTTGGCGCGAGGACTGAGGAACCGAAATCAATCGGCGATCCGAGCTGCTCTGGGTGCGTCCCGAGCACGGCTGGTGCTCGGCGCGCTAGCCGAGAGCCTCATGCTCAGTATCTTCGGCGCCGTCGTGGGTGTCGTCGTGGCGCATGCTGGCGCCAAGCTCATACTGCACCTTGCTTTCACGCAACCGGACAGCTGGATTCCCGTGAGCGCCGCGCCGTCTCCTCCGGTGCTGCTCTTCGCGTTGGCAATTTCGCTGGTCACAGGCGTCATCTTCGGCATTGCACCGGCTTGGATGGTCTCGCGGGCCGAGCCCATCGAAGCGCTGCGCGGAGTGAATCGCTTTTTGGCGCGCAATCGCCAATGGGCGCAGAAGACACTGGTGATCGGACAAGCGGCTGTATCGCTTGTACTTCTAAGCGCCGCGGCGATGCTCGGCCAGAGCCTGCGCAATCGGGAGCGACAGAACTTCGGATTCGAAACCAGCGGCCGTTATCTGGCCTCGGTCGACCCTAAGGATTCGGGCTACAAACAGGAACAACTCGTGCCACTCTTCCGAGACATCGAGGACCGTCTGCGCAACATCCCTAGCGTCCGCATGGTCGGTTCGATACTCGAGGCCCCACCCAGCTGGCTTGTGACTCATAACATCCAAATTGAGGGCAAACCCGAGGACCAGGGTTCAGCCGGTTCAACGCGCGTGACCCCGGGATTTTTTGAGACTTTCGGGAACGCGATGGTCATGGGGCGCGCCATCCTTGACGCAGACAACGCGGGAAGGGGTCCTGTCGCGGTCGTCAATGAGGCTTTTGCGAAGAGATTCTTCGCCAATGAGAATCCCATCGGGCAGCATTTCGGCCCCGTTCCAGAGAAGAATGCGGGGATGTACGAAATTGTTGGCGTCGCTTCCGACATCGACTTCGGCGCTCGACCGCAGCCTATGTATTTCCTACCGGAAGCGCAAACCACGCGATTCGATGATCCCGAAGCAGAAGAGCGCGAGATTTGGTCGCATTACCTATACAACGTCGTGATTTGGGCGCCGGGCAACCCACCCGGTGTCGCGGCGCGGGTGAAGAAGGCGCTGGCGAACGTGGATCCGAATTTGGTGACGAGCGGCGTTCGGTCCTATTCGGAGGTCATTCACGCTGGCTTTTCTCAAGAGAACATGATCGCGAGTCTGACTTCGCTGTTTGGAGGGCTCGGAGTTGTGCTAGCCGCCGTTGGACTCTACGGAGTGACTGCCTATGGCGTGGAGCAGCGGGCGAGCGAGATCGGCGTGCGCATGGCGCTGGGCGCTGACCGCGGTTCGGTGTTGGCCCTCGTGCTGCGCGGAGCTTTCGGGCAGGTCGGCGTCGGGCTGGCGTTGGGCATTCCGGCGGCGATCGGCGTAGGGCATCTGATCGGGAGCCAACTTTTCGGAGTAAAGCCGTGGGATCCGCTGACGCTCTCTGCGGCCACGTCGTTGCTTCTGCTGGCAGCGCTGGTCGCCGCTCTCATTCCCGCGCGTCGTGCCACCAGTGTGGATCCCATGCATACGCTGAGGGCGGAGTGAAGCAGCCCGTACGATCCAGTATTGACGCCCAGCTAACCAAAGAGAGCCGGCTGGGCAGAGGTGTCGTCGAGGTCGCAGAAGTTGCTGAGACCCACGCCGACGAGGCGGAAACGCTGGCCTGAGTTCAGACCGACGCGGTCGCGAAGCGATAGAGCGATGTTCGTCAATTCGTCGCAAGAGGACGGCGGAGAGGGCGGCGTATGGCTGCGGGTGATGATCTTGAACTCGGCGGTCTTCAGTTTGAGGACCACGCTGCGAGCGATTCGGGATTCCTTGCGCGATGCGGCCCAAGTGTGTTCGGCGAGTTTGCGGATCATCGGCTCCATCTCGGCCAGCAGCAGGTCGCGTTCAAAAGTGTCCTCGGAGGAAATGGATTTTGTGGGCCGGTCTGGGATCACTTTGCTGTTGTCGACTCCGCGCGCCAACTCGTACAGACGCACGCCATAGCGGCCGAAGCGGCCTTCGAGTGTTGCTAACTCCATCTTCCGCAGCTCGGCGATGGTCGTCACGTCTAAACCTTTTAGCTTCTCTTCCGTGACCTTGCCGACTCCGGGCAGGCGGCCCACCGGCAACGGCAGCAGAAACGAATCTACTTCCTCCGGCTGGATGACGAACAGTCCGTCCGGTTTCTTCCAGTCCGAAGCAATCTTGGCGAGAAATTTGTTCGGAGCCACGCCCGCCGATGCTGTCAAGTGGAGTTCCGCGCGAATCCGCTCGCGAATCGTGCGCGCGACTTGCGTGGCTGTGGAGAGTCCCATTTTGTTTTCGGAGACGTCCAGATACGCTTCGTCAAGCGCCAGCGGTTCAATCAGATCCGTGTAGCGTGCAAAGATTTCGCGCACCTGATGTGAGACGGTCCGGTAGCGAGGGAAATCCGGCGGCAAGAATACGCCATTGGGGCAGAGGCGCTCCGCTCGAACCGCGGGCATCGCCGAGCGAACTCCGAACTGCCGAGCTTCATAGGAAGCGGCGCAGACCACGGAGCGATTGCCGCGCCATGCGACAATGACCGGCTTGCCGCGCAGTTGCGGATCGTCGCGCTGTTCGACCGACGCATAAAACGCGTCCATGTCTACATGGATGATCTTGCGAACGGCCGCGGTAAGAGTCTCGTTTTCGCGGAATGCTATGCAAACCTCCCGCTTTTTCAGAGTTCCCTTTGCAGGCGAGCATTACGGCCGGTCTTTGTCGTCGTACTCTTCGGGCACGTCGTCTTGCGGAACTTCACGCGTGCGCACTTCGCCTTGATCGGCATCAGGAGCGTTTTCCACACCGCTCACAATTCCCGCCTCAAAGGTCTGCCCTTCCTCCAACAATTCGTCGGCGCTCTCGGAATCCACGTTCTCAACTACCGAAGCTCCGCCAAAGTCTCCGCCGCCTGCTCCCGCAGCCGCGGTGCGAGCGCGACGCTTCAACTTGACGGTCTCGACGCTTTGGTCGCCAAACACGATCTGCTGCCGGCCGGCGGCTCCCCGGTATGCCACCGGCTTACGAGCCGCCTTCCGCTTTGGTGCCTTCTTCGCGTTCAACTTCGCTTTGGCTTTAACTTTTTTCGCGCCCCGGCTTGCTTTCTTTTGCTTCGCTCTTTTCGCCATGTCTCTACCCTCCACCGCGGGCCAGTCTACCACTAGCCGCCAGCTTCGGTCATTCGAACAGGGCTCGGCGATGGCGGGCATTCTGCTGATGAGCCCGGGATTTCTTTTCCTGACTCATGGAGAAATCTCTTCCAACTTGGGATTGAAAAAGAACGCTACGGGATGGCGATCAAAATTCCGCCATTGAGGCCGAGAGCATGCTCGTGGCCCGGCCCGAATTTGTACTCGTAAGTCGGTTCGAGATACCAACCGAAACGATGCTTGCGGGAGCGCCAGAACATGAAGTCGAGCACCGCCTCGGCGCCGACGGAGTTGCTGGACGCGCCGGATTCCCTGATGTGAATCCACTCGGGACCGGCGCCAGCCATAAACTCGATTTTCTTCGAGAGGCTCCAGGGCTTTTTGAAAAGCAGATCGGCGCTCCATTCGGTCGCGTGGCGGCTGAAGAGCGGTGTGACGCCGGCTTCGAGTTCGAGCCAATGTTCGATCGGAGTGACCTCTACCGCCATGGTAGGGCCGAAGCCGGATACGGCGTTTTTGAGATTCCAGGCGCCCGCGGCGCCAAGTTCGAAGACGGCGGCAGATTCCTTTTCGTCGGGTTGCTGCGCAAGCACCGTCGCAGGAGCAAGCAGCAGCGCGGCGATGGCCAGCGGTTTTATCAGGCGCACGGGCAGCCTTAGCGATTCGGCAATAAATGCGTGTGCCAGTCTATCGCAGTTCCGCAGCGCCATAGGCGCGATTTGCCGCATTTGGCCATCCAGCTGCTAAGCTGTAACTACAGCGAGAAGCCCATCGCAAACATCTCGAAACGGTGCGGGAGGAATCGGAGCCCATGAATCGCAAAACCGTCTACTTCGTTTTTTGTGTTCTCGGCATTCTGCTGCCGTATTCGCAATTCGTGCCGTGGGTGGTCGAACAGCACGGCTTGCCGCTGGGGCTTTTCGTCCGCGAACTGTTCTCTACTCGGATCGGCGGGTTCTTCGGCATGGACGTGATGGTTTCCGCCGTGGTGTTGATTTTCTTTCTCCGCCGCGAAGGCAAACGCCTCGGCGTGCGCCATCTGTGGCTGCCGATGGTCGGAACGCTAACGGTCGGCGTATCGCTGGGCTTTCCTTTGTTTCTTTATCTACGCGAAAACGCGTTGGAAAAGAGCTGAACGCCAAAGGGCTGGTGTGGCGGTTGTTTGGACGCGCGAGACAGTAGCCTCTTGGCGGATTTGGCACGAAACACACGGAAGGCGAGTGTGGTGTTCCGGAGGCATGCGATGTCCAAGGGGCGGCTGGAAGCATTCAGCGATGGCGTTCTGGCGATCCTCATCACCATCATGGTGCTGGATCTGAGGATTCCGCGCGGGGCGTCTGATTTGGCTGCCTTGCAAATCGTCTGGTCGCCTTTTCTCGCTTACGTCCTCAGTTTTCTCTACATCGGCATTTACTGGAACAATCATCACCATCTGCTCCAAGCCAGCCGCAGCGTCAACGGAAAAATTCTTTGGGCAAACTTGTACTTGCTTTTCTGGCTCTCTCTGATTCCAGCCGTAACTGGATGGATGGGCCAAGAACCATTCCGGCTGTGGCCCTCGGCCATTTACGGCGTCGTCTTGTTCATGAGCGGTGTGGCCTACTCCATCCTGCAAGCATCGCTGGTAAAGCATCACGGCAAGGACTCGCCTTTGCAGCGGGCCATGGGTGCAGACGCAAAAGGCAAACTTTCTATTGCCCTCTACGCCCTGGCTATCGCCTTGGCTTTCGTAAATCCCAAGATTCCCTATGTGCTCTATTTTGCGGTGGCCCTGATTTGGCTGATTCCCGACTCGCGGATCGAACGCGGCCTGGAAGGGGGCAACTCAGGAATCGCCTAGGGCAAAATACACCGCCCTATTTCTTTGCTGGAGAATTCCATGCAGCGCCGTTGCTTTGGCGCGGCATCTTTCTTTGGGCTGCGATTATGCTGAGTTCGAAGACCGAGCTAGAAAGTTGATCTTGCACGATACCGATCGAGTGTCCGGCCCGGTTCTACCGTGCGGCGCCGGTGTAGTAGCCTTCGCGGGTGAGGATGGTCAGGCCTTGGCGCTTCACGCGCACTTCAATCGAATGATAATCCTTGCTGGGGTCCGTGCCACCGGGTGAGTAGACGAGCGTGTACTGGTTGCGGGCCTCTTCGGTGACGCGCGAGTACAGATCTTCCATGTCTCGGCTCTTCAATCCGTAGTAGACGTCGCCGCCGGAATCCTTGGCGTATTTCGCCAGGCGCTCAAACTTGCGGTTGAAAACCGCTGATCCCACACCAACGCCATAAACTGAAATTTCGTACCGCAGCAGGTCCTTGATGACCGCGTCGTACTTGTTGGTGTTCATTTTGGGATTGTTCACGCCGTCGGAGACGAGCAGGATCATTTTGCGGCGCTTGCGTTGAGGGTCGCGGTCTTTGAGCAACTGCGCCGCGGCGTAGACGGCGTCGTCCAGCGCTTTGTTGGATTGACCCTTGATAATCATGGTGGTTTCCGGCGTCTTTGGAGCGTCGCCGGTAGCCGAATGGCCGTTGATGGTGGGGCTCTCGATGATAGCCGTGCTCGTCGGCCCGGCATCAGGCTCTTCATCCAGGCGCGTGCGCTTCAGTTCGGTGAGCAGCTTGTCCTGATCGCTAATAAACCCGTGTCCTTCATGGACATAGGTGTCGAAGCGGCAGACAAAAGCTTCGTCGCTCGCGCTCAAGCCGGCAATGATGGAATCGAGGCTTTCCGCCACCTGGCGCGAGTCACTGCGTTTCAAATCATTGTCGATGAGCAGAACCAGGGACAGCGGAACGGCTTCCGCGTTGAAGGAAATGATTCGTTGCTCGACGTCGTCCTCGAAAATGCGAAATTCGTCCCTGCGAAGATCCGGAACAAGCCTCCCGGCGCCATCCTTCACGGTGACGGGCACAATGACCTGATTCACACGGGAAATGAGGCCAGGCTTCTGCTGGGGCTCTTGAGGCGGCGGTGTTTGCGACTGCGCGGGCGCGGCGGAGCCTTGTTGCGGCGGGCCCGTTGGTTGCGCACGCGCGCGGAGCGGAACGCGCACCAGCTCCAGCGTCAGGAGCATCACGCCAGCGGCAAATGCGATTTTTCGTAGACTTTTCATGGTCCTCGGGCCAAACTTCGTGTAGATATTATCCGCTCGGGTCCGACTTCATCGCACGCATCCTAGGAGGCGCCTCGAAGCATCCTACTGGTGCGGTGATGACCCGCGCGGCGCGTCTGGCGGGCATCCTGGGTTCCACATGGTTCCAAGGAAAGTATACATGTGTTCGATAAACAAAGTTGTGACGCAGTGCGCAGCGGCATTGGTTGTATGGGCTCTCGGGGCGCCGGTGGACGCGCAGGAGCCGGCCCAACCATCACCACAAGCTTCGCAGCCGTCCGCTCAGCAAAGCGACCAGCAAAACCCTACGATCAAGAGCCAAGTCAACCTGGTCAATATTTTTGCCACCGTGCGCGACAAGCAAAAGCACATCATGCCCGCGCTCAAGCAAGAGGACTTTCGCATTTTCGAGAATGAACAGGAACAGAAGATTGCATTCTTCTCCGCGGAAAAAACGCTTCCGGTCACGCTGGGATTGCTGATTGACACCAGCGGCAGCGAGCAAAACCGACTGCCCGCGGAACAGGAAGCCGCCACGCGTTTCCTGAACCGCGTTCTGCGCAAGGGCGACGAAGCCATGGTGATTTCTTTCGATGTCGATGTGGACCTTCTTTCCGATTTCACCGAAGATCGCGCGCAACTCGACCGCGCCATTCGCAGCGCCCGCATTAACGCTCCGATGGTGAGCATGACGAATCCGGGCCCGCTGCCGCCGGAATCGCGCACGCGCGGACTCCGGGGCACTGCTTTTTACGACGCGATTTGGACGGCCTGCGGCGACAAACTCGCGACCGAAGCCGGGCGCAAGGCGCTCGTCATTATCACCGACGCCGACGATCAGGGCAGCAAAGTGCGCGTCGAGGAGGCCATCGAAGGCGCTCAGCGCACCAACACGGTGGTCCACATTCTGCTGGTGCACGATCCGGGTTTTGGCTGGCGGCCGGACATCGCGCACAAAATTGCGGACGCCACCGGCGGGCGCGTCATCGAAGTTTCCTCAGCCAAACATTTGGATGAGGCTTTCGATCAAATCTCCGAAGAATTGCGACTGGAGTACACCCTCGGATATTACCCGACCAATTCCGCGCGCGACGGGACGTTCCGCAAAATCAAAGTGGAAACCACGGACAAGGATTTGAAAGTGCTGGCACGCAAAGGATATTACGCACCAAAAGACGAAGGCTCATCGAGCGGTCAAAACTAACGCATAAACTGGCGGAGCGCCGCATCCTTTGCCTCTGGCCAGAAGAAACGGCAACCTTGACCGCTGTTCGAGCGGAACACCGCGGATGCATTGACCCCAGTTCGGCTCGCGTTTTACTATTTTCTGCGCATTACTTTCGCTGACCAGTTCGTTTCCTCGTATCTCGCAGGCCGAAATGCTTAGCGAAACCATCAGCCACGGTTCATCCTCGGAATGCTGAACGAAACCATTGCGCACTACCGCATCCTCCGCAAACTCGGCAGCGGCGGCATGGGGGTAGTGTACGAAGCCGAAGACACGAAGCTTGGCAGGCGCGTGGCGCTCAAATTTCTGCCGGAAGACTCTCACCGCGATCCGCAAGCGTTGGAACGCTTCCTGCGCGAAGCGCGGGCCGCGTCCTCTCTAAATCACTCCGGAATTTGCACCATTCATGCGATCGAAGAGCATGATGCGAAGACGTTCATCGCGATGGAATTGCTGGAAGGGCAGACGCTCGACAAATTGACGCGGCCAGGGGCCCTTCCCGTGGCGCGGGTGATTGAAATCGGGATTCAACTTGCAGACGCGCTCGATGCGGCGCACAAAAAAGGGATCATTCATCGCGACATCAAGCCGGCGAACATTTTTATCACCGAACGCGGTCCGGTGAAAATTCTCGATTTTGGCCTGGCCAAGCTCACCCCGGAGCATCATGCCTACGGTGACGGCGAAACGATCGGAAACAATGAAACTTTGCTTCTCACCAGCCCCGGAACGGCCGTGGGCACGATTGCGTATATGTCACCCGAGCAGGCGCGCGGAGAGGATCTCGATGCACGCGGCGATTTGTTTTCGCTCGGCGCGGTGCTCTACCAGATCGTCACCGGAAAACTGCCTTTTCCCGGTTCCACGAGCGCGGTGGTGTTCGACAATATTTTGCGGAACGCTCCTGTCGCTCCGGTTTCGTTGAACCCTGAAGTCCCGGCGGAACTCGAACGCATTCTCAATAAAGCCCTCGAGAAAGACCGTGACATGCGCTACCAGGTTGCCGCGGAAATGCGCGCCGATCTGAAGCGGCTGCAACGCGAGACAGATTCGGGAAAAGTGGCCGCTGCCTCGTCGGCGTCCAGGCGCGCCACGACTGCGACGCAGGTTCCGCCATCAGGAACCACGACCGTCCCGGCGGCTGCGCCTCCAAGTAGCTCCGTGCTGATCGCCGCGGCGAGCAAGCATAAATTAGGAACCGGCCTGACCATCGGTGGGATTGGCGTTTTGCTGGCTGCGGCAATCTTTGGCGTGTATACGCTCGTCTTGAAAACGCGGCACGTTCCCTTCGACAAATTCTCAATTGAAAACTTGACGAACAACGGCCATGTGGTCCTTGCGGCGATTTCGCCCGACGGAAAGTACTTGATGGACGTGAGGGACGAGCATGGTCTGCAATCGCTGTGGCTGCGGCACATTCCCACGGCCAGCAACACGCAGGTCGTGGCGCCGGCAGGGACCCGCTACGGAGGCCTAACCTTTTCGCCCGACGGCAACTACCTTTACTTTGTCCGCCGCGATGATGAGGAACATACGATCGCGTCGCTCTATCGCGCGCCGGTCCTGGGCGGCAATCCGCAATTGCTCATTAAGGATGTGGACAGTCCGGTGACCTTTTCCCCGGATGGCCAGCGCCTGGCCTATCTGCGGGCGCGGCACGATTCACCGTTGTGGGACTTGCTGGTCGCGAACAAGGATGGTTCGCCGGATCGCGCGCTGTTCACGAGCGTTGCTATCCTGAGCGACTCGCATACCCCGGCATGGTCTCCGGACGGAAAAGTTATTGTGATTCCCCTGACGCAGCCAACCGCAGATACGTTCACGGGATTGCTGGTTGTGGATGCAGCTTCCGGTAAGCGGGAAACGAGAGCGGCGGTCCCGGATGCGCCGCTGTTTCTCCATCCGGCGTGGATGCCCGATTCTTCCGGCATGATCATGACCTCGGTGGCCATCCAAAACGGGCTTCAGAACCGGCAGCTCGTGTTTCTGAGCTATCCGCAGGGCCAAGTGCGCGAACTGACCGCCGATACAAACAACTATTGGTTACTCAGCCTGGCCTCCGACGGGCGCAGTTTGGTGACCACGCAATCGCAGTTCAAGTATGAAGTTTCCCTCGCGCCCGCGGAGTCGCCGGACGCTTTGCGCCCGGTCCAGCTTTCCTCGCATCTGGTGGTTTGGTGGTGGAGCTGGACCCCCGATGGACGGCTCGTTTTTCCGCAAGGCGGCGACATCCGGATTCTGGATCCGAAAGCCGGAGAAAAAATCGTGCTTTCGGACAAGAGCCATCTTCCGGACCAAGTAGCCGTTTGCGGGAACGGACGTTACATCGTTTACCGCCAATTGGGGAAAGCGGCCAAGACCGCGGAGAATCTGTGGCGGATGGATGCGAACGGAAGCAATCCGACGCAACTTACGTTCGGGCACAACGAAACCGACCTACGTTGCGCCTTGGACGATCCGTGGGTCTATTACATGGACGCGGCTGACAACTTTTTGCCGAAGCGCGTGCCGCTCGGAGGCGGCGCGCCGGAAGGGGTATTTGATTCCGTGCTTGGCGGGGCGGCGCTGTCCCCCGACGGCAAAACGCTGGTCTCGTTCGAAACCCGCGAGTTGGACCACAAGCTGATGCTTAAGTTGATTTCGACGGTCGACAAGAAATCCTGGTATCACGACGTGGATCAGCGGGCCGCAAGGCCGCTCGAATTCACGGCCGACGGCAAGGCGGTCGCTTACACGGTGCACGAAAAAGGCGTGGACAATCTTTGGCTGCAGCCGCTCGATCGTTCGCCTTACCGGCAGCTGACGCATTTCACCTCGGAGAGAATTGCGCAGTTTGCGTTTTCGCCAGACGGTTCGCAAATCGCCTTCGAGCGCGGCCACACGGAGTCGGATGCCGTGTTGCTTCGCGACCTCTCCCGCTAGCCAGCTATTTGAAAGATGGCATGATTTCTGCTTGAATCTTCCCACCGGGAGCCATCATGAAAATCTATAACCTCTATGGATATCTGATTATTGTGTGCTACGCGCTGGCCGGTATGTTCTCCGCCCCGGCTCAGCTGGGACCGTGGAAGGGACTGCTAATAGGCGAAGCCTATTTTGTCTTTTGCTGGTTTCTTGGCGGTTTGTACTTGTCCGATGTCCTGCATTTGGGAATCGCTCATCGTTCACTCGATTATAAGGGGTGGTTCATCAAGCTCGTTGTTGTCGTGAGCAACACCTTCGCGATTTATGTGAACCCCATCAGCTGGGTCAATCGTCACCGCTTGCATCATAAGTATTCGGACCATGCAAAGGATCCGAACAAAGTTTCAAGCGATGGTTTTTGGCGAACCATGTATCTCTGCCTTTTGCCGTACAAATGCACCGAGGATTTGGCCGGTGACAACATCCTGAAGTCTCCGACTTTTCGGATTGTTGCGAGCCCGGTCTTTGCAATCCTTGCGCAAGGCTTTAATTTTTTCCTCCTATGGAAGTTGGCTCGAAGCCTGAAATTTGCGCTGGTGATGTGGCTTGGAATTCGAGTTTTTGCGCTGTGGGTCAATATGATTCAAAACTATTGGACCCACACGCGAGACTTTGGATACCGGCGGTACAACGATGAAGAAGACAACGCCATGAATATCGGCGAGTGGCTGCCGGTGACGGCGACCTTTAGCGCTTGCTTGCAAAACAATCATCACCACTATGAGGGTCTTTTGCGGCTAAGCCATGATAACGCTGAATACGACTTTGGATTTTTGACGGTAAAGCTCATGAAATCTTTGGGTCTGGTGAAGGCCACGTTGAAAGGTGCGGAGCTGCCCAGAGACGTGCCGCTCGACGCGCTAGGTTTTTAGTTAGGGCGCTTCTTTTCTTTCCTGTGAATAGGTCTTTCCTGTGAATGGGTCCATGGTTTGCCTGAAAAAGTCAGGTGCAATTTCTTCGCCGTCAAGGCCGTAACGTTCCGGCCAGTGGTCCGGATAGTAGTACGTTCCGAAGAGTTTATCGATCCACGGAAAATGAATGGCAAAGTTCTTGTCGATCCCTTCCTTTTGAGAAGTATGGTGCCAGTGATGATACCTGGGCATGACCAAAAACTCTTCGAGCCATTTCGCATGGGGACCAAAATTGCAATGAGTCCACGTCGCGTGAAGCGTAACGAAAACCAAATACGCCAGAATAATCGTTTGCGAAAATCCGAGCATGAGCGGAACGAGGATAAATCCGCGCACCAGCGTGTCGTCTACAAAGTGGGAGCGGGAGCCGGCGATCCAATCGAGCGCCTTCGAAGAGTGGTGAATGGCATGAAAACGCCAAAGAAAAGGCACTTTGTGCAAAGCCAGATGAATGAAATACTCCGCCACGTCTGCCACCACAATGGCCAGGAAAAATTGCAATAGCCAAGGCATCCGAGCAATAAAGTCGTGAAGTGCGGGGAGACTTAAATACTTCGTGGCCTGCGTGGCGGGCAATAGCACCAGAAAAGACAAAATCTGAATGGGAAGATGGGTGGACATGAAGTAGACCATGTCCTGGGTCCAATCCTTCCGGAACGTTCCCTGTTCTGGATACCGCGGCCAGATTCTTTCGAGCGGCACATAGATGAGCGCCATCAACAAAAGATCGAGCAAAAACCAATCCATGCCGATGGTGACGCCGGCAAGCCGGTTCCCATTCACCTTCACGCTGGAGCCGCCCCAAGCGGTTGCGGCGATCGCGAGCAGCATTCCCGTTAAAGCCAAGATTTTTTTCTTTCGCAGAACCGAAGAAGTCACTCCAAACGCTACCGCCGCCACGATCAGGCATTGGATCAAGACACGCACAAAGTGCAGCGTATAAAATGGACGGAATTCCGCGGACGTCAGGAACCGCGGAAAATGCAGGCACAGCACTCCGCCGAAGGCAAGAAATCCAAAAAACACTGACAATATCCCGCTCCACCAACCCGTTCCCAAGCCGGTAGACTCGGCATCGCCAAAGAATTCGTTAATTTTTTGCTCCATTCCCATTTGTCCCAGCTTAACTCCCTTGAACTCCGTCATTTCCTGATATTTAGGCCAATGTTTGCCAAGCGTGACGAGGACTCAGGTTTTGCGTTTTTCGGCTGCCGTTTGTTTTGCCAGCTCCGAGCGGAAGGCCTGCGCTCGTTCGGCTACGTAGCTCTTGTAGCCCTCGGGATCGACGAACGGATTTGCCCCGCCGCTCGTGACCTGGGCGAACTTGGCTTCCATGTTGAAGTAGCCGCCATGAGCGCCGAGGAAGATGTCGCACGGCAACTGCTGGAGCACGCGAAACGTTTTTTCGTAGTCCGAACGAATCTCTGGATACTTGTCGTTGTTCACCAGCTTGTATCCGGGATTCACGTTGGGACTGCCGACGATGACCACATGGTAGCTTTTGCCCGCGCTGCTCGCCGTCAGAGTCCAAGTGGTGCAGCCTTTGGTGTGTCCCGGCGTTAAATGGGCCGTCAGGACAACCCCGCCCAGTTTGACCTCTTCACCGTCGTGAAGAACGCGATCCACCTTCGCGGGCGGATAGAGACCGTCGGGATACTGAAAGTCGGCCTTGCCACCTGACTCGACTACCGGGACGTCTCCCTCCATGACCATATATTGCGCGCCGGTAAGCTTCTTTATCGCGGCGCTTCCGGCGTCGTGATCCCAATGGGCGTGGCTGATGAGCAGAATTTTCACGTCGGAAAAGTGAAAACCAAGCTTTTCGACGCTATCGCGAATCTGCGGCACGGAACTTTCGAGATTGCTGTTAATGAGGATGTGTCCCCTGGACGTAGTAATTAGATAAGCGGCGAGTCCGCGGCTTCCGACGTAGTACACGTCGCCGATGACCTTGAAAGCCGGGAAGGATGCGGTCCAGTCCGGGGGCACGTTCTGGTTGGCCGCCTGGAACGCCGTGCTGTTGGCGTTTTGTGTGGTCGGCGGCACCAGGGACAGAGCGGCTAAGGCGGCTAGGACGGCAATGGATGTTCGGAGTCTGCTGGTCATATTCGCGCCTCCTCGAGCGAGGTTTTCTCGTAGCTTACAGGATATTTCGTGGCGTGTTTTAGGGCCCAGCGCGAAATTCCCCTTATATCCACATGCTGGTCTGACCAGCTTGCTCGAAGGCGCCTCGGCGCATTCTTCGAAGCGGCCGGCGTCCGGCTAGACCGAGGACTTAAAATCCTGATACGTTAGCCTCGCCATGCGCCTTTCCTTTCGATTTTCCCTTTCTATCGCCCTCGCGATCTGCAGCCCCGAACTTGCTGTGTGCGGTCCAGGCCAGGGCTCAACCCGCCGCGACTGGGCCAGGGAGCGCTGGACCGCGCAGTGGATTGCGTGTCCCGAGGCGCCGCAGCGAGACGCCGGCGTCTTCCATTTCCGAAAAACAGTCGACTTGACGGAGCTGCCAAAAGAATTTGTCGTCCACGTCAGCGCGGACAATCGCTTTATTTTATTTGTGAATGGAACGCGGGTTGGCGAAGGCCCCGCGAGCAGCGACTTGAGCCATTGGAAATACGAGACCTTCGACCTCAGGCCGTTTCTGCACGACGGGAAGAACGTCATCGGTGCGACGGTGTGGAATTTCGGAGTTGAAGTGCCCCTGGCGCAAATGACCTCGCGCAGCGGTTTCATCCTGCAAGGCGCTGGCGAGGCGGAGCAAATTGCCAACACCGATGGCTCCTGGCAAGTCGAGGTCGAAAACGGGCACAGAGTTTCGGTATCGCATTTTGCATCCATTCTGCGGGCGTATTATGCGGGACCGCCAGGAGAAATCATCGACGGACGCCGCTACGACTGGGATTGGAAAAGCGCGACAACGGCGAGCGAAGCCGCCCCAACGCGCTGGAGAAAGGCAAAAACGCTCGGCAATGGCGCTGCGCGCGAGTCTTCGGATTCGCCAACCATCTGGATGTTGCAGCCCGATCCTCTTCCACAGATGGAATATACGGAAGTGCCGGCGGGGCTGGCCGTCGCGAGTTCCGGTCTGGACCCGCAAAAGTTGCAAGGCACCCATTTTCGAATCGCCGCGCGCACGAAAGCTTCCGTGCTGTTCGATGCCGGCATGCTGACGACGGCCCGCCCCGAAATAATCCTCAGCGGAGGAACGGCTGCAAGCGTGCGGCTTACCTATGCCGAAGCCCTGGTGGACGAACAAGGGAAAAAAGGAAATCGCAACGAAACGCAAGGCAGGCACATTCTCGGCCTGTCCGACGAATTCATTCCGGACGGAGGAAATCACCGGTCTTTCATGCCGGTGATTTGGCGCACGTGGAGATATCTGCAGGTCGACGTAACGACCGGCCCTCAGCCTCTCGAAGTAGAGAAGTTGCGCGTGTGGTTCACCGCCTACCCATTCCGTGACGAGGCGCGCTTTGCCTCGAGCGATCCGGAATTGGCAAAAATCTGGGAAGTTGGTTGGCGAACGGCACGGCTGTGCGCGCATGAAACGTACATGGACACTCCATACTGGGAGCGGCTGCAATATGTCGGTGACACGCGCATCCAGGCACTGATTTCGTATGCGGTGAGCGGCGATGACCGGCTGGCGCGGCAGGCCATCGATGCCATCGACAGCTCTCGCATACCGGATGGAATCACCGCGAGCCGCTATCCCTCGCAGCTTCCGCAGTTCATTCCCACGTTTTCCTTGCTGTGGGTCGGGATGGTGCACGATTTCTTTATTTATCGCGACGATCCGGAGTTCGTGCGGGAACATTTGCCGGGAACACGAACCGTGCTGGATTGGTTTCTGCGGCACCAGCGCGCCGATGGGTTAGCGGGAAAGCTGCCTTGGTGGCCTTTCGTCGACTGGACCGAGGACTTTCAGGGAGGCGTGCCTCCACAGGACCCAGACGGGGGGTCGGCTGCAATCACATTGCAATTGATTGAAGCGTTGCGCAATGCAGCGGAACTCGAACAGCGACTTGGCGATGCCGAGCGGGCGAAGACTTACAACGAGCGCGCCGACAAGGCCGCGCAAGCGGTCCGCACACTTTGCTGGGACGAAAAAGCTGGACTGATTGCCGATACTCCACTGCGGTCGCATTTCAGCCAACAAGCCAACGCATTGGCCGTGTGGCTGGATGTGATTCCCCGTGAAAAGCAAAAGGATGTACTGACGAAGGCTTTGGGTGCGGGCAGCACTGCGGCGAAGACAGGCGACCCGGGGCTGTCGGAGGCGAGCTACTACTTCCGATTTTACCTGACGCGCGCCATGGAGCACGCCGGCCTGGCGGACGCCTATCTCTCCACACTCCGGCCGTGGCGCGACATGCTGAAGATGGGACTTACGACTTGGGCAGAGACTCCCGAACCCACGCGCTCGGATTCGCACGCGTGGAGCGCGCATCCCAATTTTGATTTGCTGCGCGTGGTTGCGGGGATTCGTCCCGGCGCGCCGCAGTTCTCCGAGATCGTGATTGAGCCACACCTCGGCAATTTGCAAGACGTGTCCGCGAGTATGCCCCATCCGAAGGGACGCATCGAAGTTTCCTACAGCGCTCGGTCGGGCGGCGGCACGAGCGTGAAGATCCGTATACCGGAAGGAGTTCCCGCGCGCCTAATCTGGAAGGGTCGTAGCTATCCCTTGCGTTCCGGCGAGCAGGCGCTCGAGTTGCCGTGATCGGATGGGCTCACCCGATTTGCGAGCGAGCCAAGGCAGACTCGACCAAGCAAGGATGAGGCACCCGAACCCGAGAGAAAACGCGGATCAGGTAACCAGATTGGCGAGCCAACGCGCGACGGTATTCAATCCGGCCTGCACAAGATCGCCCGATTGAGCGTCATCCCACCACTGCGTGTCGTGCTCGGCAAACACCGCCGACGCTTCCATCTTTGCCTGAGCAAGTTTGAAAGGAAGGATCGGATCGACTGGTTTAGGCGCGGCGGCTTGTTTCAGTTGCGCGAGCATTTGCTGCGGTTGGTTCAGGTCCAGGATGGCAATCGGCGAATGACAATACGGACATGCCGAGTTGTTTCGCAAGTCGATCGCCGCGCCGCAGCTCGAGCAGTTCACGGTCTGGACGCTCGCTCGCAAATGCTGGATCTCCGCCGGCGAGAGCGGATGGATGAAATTCTTTTCCTTGAGGAATTCGAAAAACCCGATGAAGTGCCCGTGCTCGTTCGGACATTGCCAGTAGACGAAGCGGACGCTGCGCGCCATGTTGTGCGCCAGCGTCAAGGCGGCCCCGCATCGCGGACACAAGAGCTTCTCGGAGAGCGTTGGCTTCGTTGACGAGGAGTGCTCGCCGATGTACTTCATCAACTCCAGCGTGGAAGCGGGAGAGAGCTGCAAGTCTTTGTGCTGGTCGAACCAGAACGCCTGGCATGGCGCACACACGTCAACGGTGATCGGAGCCCCCAGGCGGCTGCCTAGCGTCCAGTCGGTCATGGGAGCCGAGCAATTGGAACATTTCATGGGGTGGTCCTATCGTATCAAGCCGCGCTGCAGCTCATGTGCGCGATTTGCACCGGCGTGCTCTTGAATATCTACTTTAGGGCGGAGCAGCGCCCATGCCGAAATCATTTCGATGGGGAACGAATTGTTGATGGTCATTTGAAGGTAGCGTCTCAAGCGCAACAAGGAGGTGCAATTTGGCGAAACATTGGTTGACGGTAGCGGTGCTGACAATCGCGGGAATCCTGATGGGCACGGCAGAGGCACAGAACCCCGAGCATGAACATTATGTATCGCCATGGAAGACTCCGTGGACCTATGAAGGAGCCGACCATTGGCACGAGTTAGACCCTGCGTATGCGGCCTGCAATGGCAAGGAGCAGTCTCCGATCGATATTCGAGATACGGAGAAAGTCAGTCTGCCGGTCCTGCGATTTGAATCCAAAAGCGGCCCGCTCAAATACGTGACCAACAATCGTTATACGATCCGCGTGAATTATCACGCGGACAATGAAAACTTTCTCGCCGTGGGGAACGAACGCTATCAGCTGACGCAATTCCATTTTCATCACCCCAGCGAAGAGCTCGTTGACGGCAAACCTTACGAAATGGAAGTCCACCTGATGTATCGGGGCGCAGACGCCAAAGTTGCGGGCGTCACGGTTTTTGTAACGCCAGGCGCTACCAGCCCCGCGATTCAGAAGGTCTGGGAACACATGCCAAACAGCGAAGGCCAGCAAGAGGTTTCCGGAGTGGAGATCAATCCCGGCGAGCTTTTGCCCCAGAACACCGCCGCGTATTACATGTACATGGGATCGGTTACCGCCCCGCCATGCACGGAGGGCGTCAAGTGGTTCGTGCTAAAAACCCCCTTGACACTTTCCGCGGAGCAGATCAAGGCATTCGCGAAGCTGTATCCACACGATGCGCGCCCCGTTCAGCCGCTCAATGGACGGATCGTGAAGGAGAGTCCGTAAAACGGGCTCTCTTCTATTCTGTCGTCGAATCCAATACGATAATCCCGCCGGAAGGATGGGTTTATGACACCTGTGTGTCGTCGTTTCGTTTTTGCGCTTCTTCTGTTTGCTTCCTCCACCGCCAGCGTCGGGCAGGAGACGGCTCCGCCCCCCAAATTCCAGATTCCCGCGGACAAGCTGGCCGCTTTCGCCGGGCAGTATGCTTATGACGATGATCCCGATCTCGTTCGCTCCATCTCCCTTGAAGGATCCCGCCTGTTCATGGAATCGGCCCGCAGCATGAAAGTCGAGATGATCGCCGAATCCGAAGACACTTTCGGTATTCCCACGGCTCCCGTAAAGTTCAAGTTCCTGCGCTCTTCAGAAGGAAAAGTTATCGGCTTCAACCGCATCGTCGAGCAAACTGGCGAACCACGCGGCCTGCCCCCAAGGACCGACCACGCCAGGAAGATCAGCGATCAGCCGCTTCGGTTCAACAAGCCGGAGTACACCCGGCAGGAAGTCATGATACCCATGCGCGACGAGATCAAGCTACACGCGGTCATTTTGCGCCCCAAGGATTACGCCCCGCCGCTGCCCTTCCTCATGGAGCGCACTCCCTATGGCGTGGATGGAAACACGCCCGAGTCCATCAACCCCGGCGAGCCCGAACTTGCGGCCAGCCGCTACATTTTTGTTTTCGAGGATATTCGGGGCCGTTACAAATCCGAAGGCACTTTCGTTATGAGCCGTCCCATGGCGGATCATCACGATCCCAAGCTCGTCGACGAAAGCACCGACACCTATGACACCGTGGCCTGGCTGCTCAAAAACGTTCCCGACAACAACGGGCGCGTCGGAGTTTTTGGAGTCTCCTACCCCGGCTTTCTGGCCATGGCCGCCGGCATCGATCCACATCCCGCGGTAAAAGCCATTTCTCCCCAGGCCCCCATGATTGACGTCTGGATGGGCGACGATTTCTTTCACAATGGCGCGTTCCGCGAGACTTACGGTTACGACTACACGCTGGGCATGGAAAGCTCCAAAGAAAACGCGTTCTCGAAGCTCGACGAGGATGCCTACGATTTCTTTCTCCACTCCGGTTCGTTCGCAGCCGCTGCCAAGCGCGACGGCGTCGACAAACTTCCCACCGGCGTCGCTTTTCTCGAGCACCCTGCATACGATGAGTTCTGGCGCGCCCGCGGCGTGGAGTGGCATCTCAACCAGCCCGCCGTCCCCGCTCTTTTCGTCGGCGGCTTCTGGGATCAGGAAGACCTGTTTGGTCCGCAAGAAGCCTACTCCCGGCAAGAGCCCCACGACACGCGTCACGAAAATTTTTTGGTCATTGGTCCGTGGAACCACGGGCAATGGGGCGGCACCACGCGCCATCTGGGTGAAATTTATTTCGGCGAACCGACTACGGACGAGTTTCGCAAGCGCTATGAGGCGCCGTTCTTCGCCCATTATTTGAAAGATGAGGACGGATTCAGCTTGAAGAACACCGCCGCATTCGAAAGCGGCAGCAATCGCTGGCGCGAATACACGCACTGGCCGCCTGCGGAGAGCAAGGCACAGAATCTCTATCTCTCCGCGGACGGTTCGCTGGTCCTTTTTTCATTGCCACCGAAGCAATTGGGGAAGGATAAAAACGCCGCCGCGAGCTATCGCGAATACCTCTCCGATCCCGCCAACCCTGTGCCGTACCGCCACCGGCCCATTCAAGCCACCTATGGCCCGGGATCGAAGTGGTTCACCTGGATGGTGGAGGACCAGCGTTTCGTTTCCAGCCGGCCCGATGTCGCCACTTGGACGTCTCCGCCGCTCGATCGCGACGTTACCATTGCCGGTGATGTGATCGCCGACCTCTTTGCCTCCACGTCGGGCACGGACGCAGACTGGGTGGTGAAACTGATCGACGAATACCCTGAGGCCGCGTCATCCGCTTCAGCTGGCGGTTCTTCAGCCCCTTCTTCCATCTCCGCGTCCAACGCTCCACCGGGCGCGGCGCAGCCCGACATGTCCGGCTATCAACTCATGGTCAACGGGGAGATCTTTCGTGGCCGTTACCGCAAGAGCTTTGAGCAGCCTGAAGCCATTCGAGCTAACAAAGTCGAGGAATACCGCTTCAGCCTGCACGCCGCCGATCACACCTTTCTGAAGGGCCATCGCATCAAGATCCAGGTGCAAAGCACGTGGTTCCCTCTCTATGATCGCAACCCGCAGAAGTTTCTGCCCAATATCATGACCGCCTCTCCAGACGACTTTGTCAAAGCCACCGTGCGCATCTACCCTACCTCTCACCTCATCTTGCCCCTCGTGCCGTGAACGATCGGCTGGACGTTAATACGAAACGGTCTCGAACGGATTGGTGCGCTTTCGGGCGCGTTTTCTCGAGTGGCTTGCGCGGAACCCTTGCGCCGCGATTGGCGGTCCGGTAGACGAACGAAAGGACGATCGCCGCCAACGGCTTCCTGTCGGTTCGTGGCCCGTGGCCACGGGGGAGGAATCCCCAAGCCGCTGCAAAACGGGAACACCGAAGAAGTCGGTTCCAGTACCCGGACTTCAGTCCCACTGTTGAAAAAATTACATATTGAAAGGCTTGCCCCTCCCGAATCATCTATTTATTTTCAGTCAGTTATGGACCAACTATCGGCATGCCTCCTGCTTATTACTTAGGGCCAGGGGGCAGAGATGAATCGATCTTTGAGTATTCTTAGTGCGGCACTTTTGTCGGTCGTGCTGGCGACAGGATGCAACCACCGCGCAGCCGCTGCGGACGCAACCGCTGACCAGAATGGTTCCAAAAAGGGCCTGCTGGGAAGTTTGTTTGAGACGAAGAAAGAAGTCACGATCCCAGAAGGATCGCCTTTTGAGGTGACCTTAGACGAAACGCTTTCTAGCGACCGCAACCATGCGGGGGATAACTTTGCGGCAAGCCTCTGGCAACCGATGGTGCTGGATGGTAAGACGATCATCCCGGCCGGTGCGCATGTCGCGGGCCGCGTGGTTGATGCGAAGGATTCGGGCCGTCTGCATGTTCCGGCACGCTTGAGTGTGGCGCTCAGCTCTGTGGAAGTTGATGGCAAGTCGTATGACATCGACACCGGCACGATTCGGAGGACCGGGCAGAATCACAACAAACGCAACCTTGGTTTCATCGGCGGTGGCGCCGCGGGCGGAGCAGTCATTGGTGCCTTGGCCGGTGGGGGTAAGGGAGCTTTGATCGGCAGCGCGATTGGTGCAGGCGCCGGCACCGCGGGAGCCGCAGCCACAGGCAAAAAAGAGATATCGCTTCCGGCCGAGACGCGTTTGAGGTTTTATCTCTTAAGGTCTGTGACCGTCAGCGTAAAGGGTTGACACATTCAGAAATCCTTTGCAAGTGCCACCCGGCAGAAAAAAAAACGGCGACCGGCGGCACAGCCTAAACGGCAGGCGTCGGGGTGCAATTCATCCATCATTGCTGCTTAGGCGTCTTCTTCGGTAAAGCGGCTCTAGAACGGGCTGCTACGCTTGGGGCGCGTTTTCTCGAGCGGCTTGCGCGGAACCATTTCGTCACGGTTGGCAGTCAGGTAGACGAACGAAGCGACGATTACGGCCATCTGCTTCATGTCTGCTTCCTGGATGCGCTCATACACGTCCATGTTGGAGTGGTGGGTGCGGGTCTCGTAATCCAGCGGGTCCTGGATGAATTGGAAACCCGGCAGGCCCACGGCGTCGAAGGAAAGGTGATCGGTGCCGCCGGTGTTGCGAATCGTCAGCGTGTTCATGCCTAGGTTGTGAAACGGCTCCATCCACTCCTTGAAGAGCGGCGCGATGGCTTCGTTGCCTTGCAGATAGACGCCGCGGATTTTTCCTGAGCCGTTGTCCACGTTGTAATAGGCATCCAGCTTGGCCTGTTCGGGAAGGATTTTGATTTTCTCGGTGGTGGCTGTGTCGGGCTCCCAGTCGGCGAAATGCTGCTTCACGTAAGCGCGCGAGCCGAGCAAGCCCTGCTCTTCGCCGGTCCATAGCCCGATGCGCACGGTGCGGCGCAGTTTCACGCCGGTGGTTTTGAGGATGCGCATGGCTTCGAGCATCACGCCCGAGCCTGCGCCGTTGTCCGTTGCGCCCGTTCCCGCGTGCCAGGAATCAAAGTGCGCGCCGATCATCACGACTTCGTCGGCCTTGGCTTTTTCGGAGCCCGGAATTTCGCCGATGATGTTGAACGAATTCACATCGTCGTCGTAAAACTTGTTTTGAATGTCGGCTTGCAGCGTGACCGGGACTTTCTTTTCGAGCATGCGCACGATGCGGCCGTAAGGTTCGCTAGCTACGGCGACGCGGCATGGCGCGGGAGCGCCCTTGGGATCGCGGCTTCCGCCGGCGGAGACGTAGGTCGTCCCGTCGTCTCCCGGCGAAGGCTCGAGCCAGGCGGCGATACCCTCTTCGACCAGAAACTTCTGAATTTTGTCATTCAGCTCGCGTTGCGCGCGAAACCGCGCAAAGCGGTCCTCGGCGCGTTCCGTGGGAACCGGTTGCGTGGACTCTTCTATCAATTCGGCGTCGGTATAGCGATGGAACTGCGCTTCGGTGCGCGCGGGAATTTCCGGTTGCTGCGCCGTGAGGACAAATTTTCCTTTTAGCTTTCCGCGATACGCTTCGATGTCCTCGGCTTTTTGAATGGGCGCCCACACGGCTTCGCCCGTGACGACGCCGTTTGTGCCCGGCGTCCACGCTTTGGCGTAAGCGATCAGCGGAAACGGCCGCGGAGAAATCGCTTGGAGCGAGAAACGCTCGTTCGACCACCCTCTGCCGAATTCCCAACGCTCCGGATGAACGTTGGCGAGCTGCCACTGTTTCATCTTGTCCATCGTCCAGTCAGCGGCCTGCCTCATGTTGGGCGAATTGGTGAGGCGCGGGCCGTAGACGTCCGTGAGCCAGCTCATAATGTCCATCACCTGCGAATGATTGAAGCCCTGGTCCTTGATTTGCTGGATCGCGTTCAGGTCACTCGCGCTCGGGGCTTGCGCCCCCAGGGGAGCCACGGCCACCATCAACAGGAGAATCAGCAGAGCTTTCTTATGATTTCGCACACCCGCCTCCCGGCTTTTGCGATGCCCACGAACTGGATTGGAATAATCTGGCCCACCGACACGTCAGACTACAGTTGAGACGGCTCGCCCGCCCACTTCGTTTCAGACAAAAGCCGCACGCGCCCGGAGTCTCTCGTCCCGCCTAAACCATATCAAGGCTTGGAGGTCCCTGCTGGCCGGCACGCGGCGTTCCCTATGGCGAACCTAGTGGCGTGCCGGGTTGCGGGCCTTGTGGAGTTCCCTGCGTCCCGGAAGAATTCGAGTCTCCCGCAGCATTATTCCCTTGATGGGCCCGCGCGTAATAGCCGCGCCGCGCGCTCACCTTATAACCCTTGTGGTCGGGCACTTCCACGCGAATGCGGTGGTAGCGTCCATCGAGGACGTAATTCTCAGGCTGATAGGCAATCGAATACTGGTTGCGAAGCTCGTCGCCGATATCTTGAAACGATTGGTCGAGATCATCTACGTGGTAGGGGAAGAATGCGCGGCCGCCGGTCTCTTCGGCAAGGTCCTCGAGGATCTTGTCTCCGTCGGTCAAGTGATATTTGCGGTTGGAGGTTTTTTCGGGATTCGTTTCCTCCAAGGCGACCCATTGGGTGCTGGTGCTGATGGTGTAAATGACCACGCTGGTGCGTTGGGCCAGCTCAATGGCTTCCGAGCGCGTGTGCGTGGACAGATTGTCTTCGCCATCGCTGATGAGAATCATCACGCGGCGAACCACATCGGGCTGGTCTCCGGCGGGACGCGGCGGATGGTTCAACTGTTTCGAACAAGCTTCATAGATGGCGTCGTAAATCGCCGTGCCGCCGCCCGCGCGCGTTCCTATGATCTGATCGCGCAGCGCTCCCGTATCGCTGGTGAACCCCTGGAGGATTTGCGGCTCGTCGTCGAAGGTCATGACGAACGCTTCATCTTTGTTGCGTCGAAGCACGCTGAAAAGAAAACTGACCGAGGCGTCCTGTTCGAATTTGATGCGGTCGCGAATGCTGTTCGAAGTGTCAAGCAGCATGCCGATGCGGAGGGGCAAATCCGACTGTTTGCTGAAATAGCGAATTTCCTGCGGCTTGCCTTCATCAAACACTTTGAAATCGCCCTGCTCCAAATCCGGCACCAGTTTATTGCGGCGATTCAGGACGGTGAAGAGGACATCGACGAGGTTGACTTCGCGCTTGAAGGTTTGCCCGCTTTGCTGTGGAGCTTCCTGGCCGGCAGGGGGCTGCTGGCCCGAAGCTTGCGGCTTCGCGGTACTGGAAGAAGACTGCTGCGCCCAGCCCGCGGAAGCTGGAAGCAAGAGCGATGCCGCGAGGGCGGCGACGCGGATGTTTGGTCGATTCATCGGTGTTAAGAATTATAGGTAGGCTGCAAGCGCAGCGTCAATTCGGCTTTGCGGCTCCCCGGCAGCGGCGCAAAGTTTCGCTAAAAATTCGCGGAGGCCTGCCGGCAAGGGCGCGCGAACCTCGAGCCAGGCGCCGGTGCGCGGCTGGGCAAAGCCGAGGCGCGCGGCGTGCAGAAAATTGCGCTCGAGTTTCGGCAGCGTGATCTTGCCGATGCGCAGATTCGTAGCGGCTCCGTAGAGCGTATCGCCCACCACGGGATGTTTCAGCGCGGAAAAGTGCACGCGGATTTGATGCGTTCGACCGGTGTGGAGTTGGACCTCGACGAGAGTGGTGCCATCAATGTGCGCGAGAGTGCGCCAATCGGTGCGCGCATGCCGGGAATTTGTGATCGCTGCTCCGCGCCAGGATTTCTTAGCCGTGGCCATGCGCGTTCGGTGAATGGGATCGCGGCCGATTGCCAGTTCGATGGAGCCGGTTTTTTCCTTCAAGGCCCCTTGCACCAGTGCGAGGTAGGTTTTCTTCACCCCGCGCTGCTGAAAGGCTTCGCCGAGCTTGGCGTGGGCGGCATCGTTCTTGGCAATGAGGATCACTCCGGAAGTTTCTTTGTCGAGCCGATGCACGATTCCCGGGCGAAGAGGATCGCCTCCTTTCGAAAGGTCCTGTCCACGACCAAGCAGCGCGTTCACCAAAGTGCCGGATGGATTTCCAGCGCCGGCGTGCACCGTCATTCCGGCAGGCTTGTCGACGACCATCACGTCTTGGTCTTCGTAAAGGACTTCAAGCGGGATGGCTTCAGCTTTTGCAACCATCGCGGGACGCTCGGTGATTTCAATGGTGATTTTTTCGCCGCCGCGCAGCCGTACCGAACCCTTCCTTGCCGCGCTGCTGTCCACCAGAACCAGTCCGGCGTCCATCAACTCCTGCACGCGAGTGCGGCTGAGTTCGGGAAAATGCGCGGCTACAACCAAATCCAAACGTTTGCCCGTGTCGTCAGCTTCTACCGTGAAATGATGAACGATCGGCGGCGATCCTTGAGGCACGAGCTTCACTATGGGGCAGGCAGTGCGGAGTTGTCCACCAAGACCCACCAGCGGCCTGGCTGACTCAGAGACCTGGGCGACAAAAATCGGACGAGGCTTCGGTTACCCTTCCCTGCCGGCCGGGAGCGTCATGGTCTCATGGTCGAAATCATGGCTCAAGAAAAACTGCTTGCCAACGACTACGATCTGCCGCCTTTCAGTAGTTTCCCTGATTGACTCCAAGGAGGAAGCAGAATAGATTAGCGGCCCCCGAAAGGCTTACACGAGTGGGTCATGGGCAGGGCGGGCGTCCCTCCAGTCTTTGCGCCCGAGAGAACGGTGTCCACCAGGCCTTCGGTTCACGCAGGAGAAATAATCATGACAACTTATTTGGCACGTACGTTGTTTCTTGCATGTCTATCGGTGTCTCCGGTGTTAGCCCAAAGCACCGGCACCAACGGCAGCGTTCCCACGCAACACAACGAAGCAACGGTGGCGCAGCTCCAAGCAGCGATGGCCTCCGGGGCCCTCACTTCCGAGCAGCTAACCACGGAATACATCCAGCGGATCATTGCGTTGGACCAGAACGGACCCGGAGTCAACGCGGTGATTGAGCTCAACCCGGACGCATTGGCTATGGCGCGCAATGCGGACGCGCTGCGCAGAAAGGGCGTCGTGCTGGGTCCCTTGCATGGCATCCCGGTGCTGCTCAAAGACAATATCGACACGGCTGACAAGATGCAGACCAGTGCGGGGTCGTTCGCCTTGGTAGGTACGCCCGCGTTGCGAGATTCCACTGTGGCGGCAAACCTCCGCGCGGGCGGCGCCGTCATCCTGGGCAAGACCAACCTGTCGGAGTGGGCGAACTTCCGTTCGTTCGAATCGATCAGTGGCTGGTCAGGCCGTGGTGGCCAGACGCACAACCCCTATGGCATAGATCGCAATCCCTGCGGTTCCAGTTCCGGATCAGGCGCGGCCGCGTCGGCGAACTTCGCCGCCGTGTCGTTTGGAACGGAAACCGATGGAAGCATCGTCTGCCCCGGCAACGCCAACGGCGTCGTGGCGATCAAGCCCACGGTGGGGCTCACCAGCCGAGCCGGCGTCGTGCCGATCTCGCATACTCAGGACACGGTCGGCCCCCACGGGCGGACGGTCGCCGATGCGGCAGCCGCGTTAAGCGTCATCCAAAGCCGCACGTTCGACGGACGCGATGCGGCAACCGGTGGCGTTCCGCTGGGTTGGCAAGGAACGGGCAAAACTCGCCCCACGAACCTACCCACCGACTACACTCAATTTGTGAACGCGAACGGTCTCCAGGGCGCCCGGATTGGCGTGACCCGCATGGGCCTCAGTGGATTCACGAACGTATCCACCCCGCAACCTGTGCTGGATGCATTTGAAGAGGCCGTGACAGCTCTCGAGAACGCGGGCGCGACGATCGTGGATCTGGACGCGGCAGGCTTCAACTTCGCTTCGGCGGACGGCGAATTCTTAGTGCTGGTCTTTGAGTTTCGCAACGACGTGGCAACC
Source organism: Candidatus Acidiferrum sp. (assembly GCA_035262505.1). Taxonomy (GTDB): domain Bacteria; phylum Acidobacteriota; class Terriglobia; order Acidiferrales; family UBA7541; genus Acidiferrum. Next base: position 47,066 of record DATFSR010000108.1, read on the forward strand.
TATTTTCACACTCGAGCCGGGGTACCCGTAGCCGGCGGGACGCTGCAAACCGCCATCGACTTCAACAATGCCCATGCCGATGTAGAAATGCCGTTTTTCAACCAAGACATCTGGGATCTGGCCAATTCGCTGGCGCCGGGTCCGGATGACCCGCAACCTGCATTTGGCGGTTTGACCTACAACCAGGCGCTGGCCATCGATCACAACGCGGGCGTGAATGGCATTGACGCGGCGCTCTCTCAATTCCGCCTCGACGCAGTGGTTACGGCGACCGATAATCCCGCCTGGGTCACCGATCTCCTCTATGGTGACCACTTCATCTTCGGTTCATCCGGTTTGGCGGCTGGGCCGGGATACCCGATCATTCAGGTGCCCGCGGCTTTCCCCAAGCTCTGCGCATCACCGACGCAACCGACGAACTGCACGCAGTTCGGTGTTCCCCTGGGAATCAGCTTCTTCGGAACGGCGTTTAGCGAGCCCACCCTGGTCAAGCTGGCGTCCGGGTTCGAGGCGGCGACGCAAGTGCGCGCGCACAACCTCCCGACGTTCGCACCGAGCGCCCCCTTCACCAATGTCCAGGGCACGACCCTGACAGCACCTCACCGGCACGCCGTTCCCCCGGCGAGCGCCAACGCCAAAAGAGTGCCGCATCACCTATAATCCTTTGCGTAGGCTGAGGATTCCGGAGTTGAAAGAAGGAAGGCGCCCTGGAAACCGGGGCGCCTTCATCGCCTAACCCGAGCTGGTTCCTCGCTTATTTTCCCACCACCACGATCGCGAAGGAATCGGGCTTCATCTTGCCGCGGCGCTCGCCGGGAGCCGGCGGGTCGAAGTCCGCGGCGGGCATAAAGATGTTGTGGGTCTTGGTGTCGAGGCCCATGGTGCGGGCGCTGCGTTTGGTGGGAACATTTTCCACCACGGTGAATTTGTCGGGCGAGTCCTCATGCACAACGGTGAGAACACCGTCTTGACCGCACGAAGCGAAGAAGTCGTTTGTTCCGGGATCGAAGGCCGATGCGTCCGGGCCGTTGCCGATTTCTGGCGTGGCCACGACTTTGCCGGTGTCCGCGTTCACGACTACGGAAACTTTGTCATCGCAAACGGCGTAAAGCCGGCGGTTCTTGGTGTCCATCGAGAGGCCGGAGGGCGATTTGCAGGGCGCCAGGGGCCACTTGTGAAGTTCCTTGAGGTTTTGGGCGTCGAGGTGATGAAGCTCGGAGGTGTCTTCATTGTTCACGTAGATGCTGCCTTTTCCGTCCACGGCGGCGAATTCCGGTTTGCCGCCAAGAGGAATGGTTCCGGCGACGGTTCCATCGGCAGCATTGATGGCGGTCGAATTCTTCCCGCGTCCGTTGAAGGTGAAGACGCGCTTGCTCACCGGTTCATAGACGATGGCGTCGGGATTACCGTCGGTCTTGACACGGCCGATGGGCTTCAATGTCTTCAGATCGAAAATCGTCACGTCATCGGTGCGGCCGTTGCTGGTGAAGCCGCGGCCCAGGTCCGAGGCGATGGCGATACCGTGCACCCCTTGGGTGTCGGCAATGTCGCCGACCACGGCGTAAGTGTCCGCGTCCATGACCACCGTATGCGTCCCGTGGGAAATGTAGACACGGCGGGCGCCGCTGTCTACGTAAACGTAGTCCCAGAAACCTCCTTCGCCGCCAACCGGCACCGTTTTGATGACTTTGTAGCCTGAGGCGCCGGGGGCGGGCGCTGCGGAAAGCGAGTGCGACACGCCACACACACACAATGCCGCCGAAGCCAAACTTGTTAGTCCGATGAAAAGCGGTTTGTTGCGCATAGTGATCCTCTTTCCGTTGGCAGTCCTTGTCTCAGGCTGCGAAGCCACAACATTTCTAAGCTCCGGAACCTAAACGCAGCATAAATGGCGGAGACCGGGGCGGGCCATTCCGCTAGCTTAAGTCTCCCGGAGAACAAGTCTCGGCAGCCCTCCAACTACTTCGCCTTGTGCTGTTCGAACCAGCCGGCGACGTAGAGCATTTTTGCGATGTGGTGGCTCGGCCGCCGGCCGATGCCGTGCGGCTCTTCGGGAACGCGCACGAGCACGGTGTCAATATTCAGCAGCTTCAAAGCTTCGTAAAACTGCTCGGCTTCGGAAATGGGCGTGCGATAGTCGGCTTCGCCGGTCATCACCAGCGTTGGCGTTTTGATTTTTGCGACCAGATTCGTGAGTGAGCGCTGCATGTAATGTTCGGTGTGGTCCCAGGGGTTGCCTGGAAACCAGTATTGCGCGACCCAGGGAATGTCTGAGGTCAGGACGAAGCTGTACCAGTTGATGACGGGATAAAGCGAAGCGGCCGCGCGGAAGCGCTCGGTGTGCTCAATGGTCCAGCAGGTCAGCACCCCGCCGCCACTGCCGCCGGTGACGAAGAGATTGTTCGTGTCGATGTAGCCCTTCGACACGACTGCATCTACGCCGCTGTTCAAGTCGTCGAAATCGTCGCCGGGATACGCGTGGTGAATCAGGTTGGCGAATTCCTCGCCGTAGCTCGTGCTGCCGCGCGGATTCGTATACAGCACCACGTAGCCCATCGAGGCCCACACCTGTTTTTCAAAGTCGAAGCGGTCGCCATAATCGCCAAACGGCCCGCCGTGAATCTCGAGGATGAGGGGATATTTTTTCGAAGCGTCGAAATCGGGAGGATGAACGATCCAGCCCTGGATCTTGCGCTTGTCTTTGGAGGACTCATACCAGAATTCTTCCACGTGGCCGGGCTTTTTCTGGGCGAGCAACTCTTCGTTGAGCGAGGTGAGCACTTTCATCGCGCCGCCCGTGACGATGGCGACGTTGCCGGGATCGTCGGTGCGGCCGTAGGTCATAGCGATGAGGCCCGTGCGCGCAATGGAAAACGAGCCGCCGCCGTAAGCGCTGGTGGCGGAGGCAACGTGGTCGGTGATTTTCTTGCAATTCCCGTCGGGCGAGCAGAAACCGATTTTGGTATCGCCTTGCTCGTTGTATTGGAAATAGACGCCGCCCATGTCGGGCGCCCATTGGGGGCTCTGAATGTCGCGGTCGAGTTTGTCGGACAGGGAGTGCGAACCAGACCCGTCGCGGTTCATCAAGTAGAGCTTGGTCGTTTGGTGGCCCTGAAGGCGGTCGTCGAAGCCGGTGTAGGCGATCAGCTTCCCATTGGGCGAGACCGCCGGCGAATTGTCCGGCCCCTTGCGATTCGTGAGGGCGCGCAAGGCGCCATCGGCGACGCTAAACTCGTAAACTTCCGTGTCAAAGTAGGCGTGGTCGGACTCCGGATGCCGGTTTGCGGAAACGATCAGGAACTTGCCGTCGGGTGACCACTCTGCGCGCGTGGGGCTCCATTCATTGCCGCCATTTGCGAAATTGCCGTTGGTGACTTGGCGGGGCGCGCCGCCGTCCGCGCTTACCACAAATATTTGCATGAAGCCGGGCTTGAGGTAACCGACTCCGTTGAAGCGATAAACCAGGCGATCGTAGACCTTGGGGGGATCTGCCCACTTCGCCCCCGCCGGCGGGGCAGGCAGGTTGGCGAGGTGAGGGCCGTTGCCGGAGACCAGCGCGGAAAAGGAAAGCAGTTTTCCGTCCGGCGACCAGTTCAGGGCCTCCGGCGAATCCTCGAGATTGGTGATGCGCGCGGTCTGGCCGCTGTCCATCCACCGGATGTAAATCTGCTGCTTGCCGTCGGCGTCGGAGAGATAGGCGAGGCGCGTTCCATCCGGCGACCATCGCGGAGAGGAGTCGCCACGGTTGCCCGTGGTCAGCGGGCGATGATCCGAACCGTCCGCGTTAATGATCCACAGGTTCGAATAGCGCTTGTCGGTCGCTTCGTCAGCAAACCGCCGCACGTAGACAATTTTCTTCCCGTCGGGTGAAATCTGCGGATCGGTGGGCGTTTGGATCTGAAATTCGTCCATCGCCGCGAGCTTGCGCGAAGCGTCTTGGGTCTGCGCTCGCGGAGCAGAGGCAACGGCCAATGCCACAATAGCTGCAGCTAGAGGGGCAGTTGCGGCCAGCGTGATATTCAAATGCGCTTTGGTTGTCATGGGGGACCTCCTTGCGGAGGCAGAGTTAACAACGCGAAATTCTTGCTGTCAAGATAGCGATTTTCAGGAGATGGTCTTTGATTTGGATTCTTGGGGATTTGCTGGGCTCCGCTTTGACGGCAAATAACGGATAGCGCGGCGGCGGCATCGTTATATATGATGCGCTTCCAGATCGAGTTCATCCTATGAAGAATGGTGGCTACTGTCTTTTTGAGACGCCGATTGGCGCGTGCGGAATCGCCTGGCGAAAAACTGCGGAATCTGATTCGCAAGCGGTTGTGACTGCCGTTCAGCTGCCAGAGGCGACAGCGCAAGCAACCGGGTCTCGCATCGCGCGCAAAGCCGGTTCGGAACGGGCCAGCGCGCCTCCGCCGGAGATAGCCGCGGTCATCGAGAAAATTCGCCTTCATCTAGAAGGAGAAACGCAGGACTTTCGGGGCATCGCGGTGGACTTGGAAGGCGTTACTCCGTTTTTCCGGCAGGTCTATGAAGTCACGCGCGAAATTCCTCCGGGACAAACGCGGACCTACGGCGAAATAGCGAAGGCCGCCGGACAGCCCGCAGCTGCGCGGGAGGTGGGCCAGGCCATGGCCAACAATCCCGTTCCCATCCTGGTTCCCTGCCATCGCGTTTCTGCCGCTGGAGGAAAGCTTGGGGGTTTTTCTGCTCCGGGCGGCCCCGCGACCAAGGCCAAGCTGCTTTCGCTCGAAGGTGCTTCCGTCAACCTTCCGCTTTTTTCTTGAGCCACGCCCGACCGGCAAGAACGAGTAAACTTTTCTTGTTTCTCTCTAAGAGGGCTTTCTCCGAGGGGGCGCAGCGTGCTCGACCCGCGTCTTGAATACTCGAACAGGCTGGAGTCGCACCGGAAAACGCTGGGGGCCAAGGATCGTCTGGACCAGAACATTGGAAATGCAAAGTTGGCGGTGGTTGTCGCTGGGATTTTGTTTGCGTATTTATCTTTTTCCAGGAACTTATTTCCTCGATCGTGGCTGATGGTTCTTGTGGCTGTTTATTTGGCCCTGGCTGCCTGGCATGAGCGCATCCTTCGGGCAAAGGCTGGGGCCATGACCGCTGCAGATTATTACCGCAGGGGAATCGCGCGCATCGAGGACCGCTGGGCGGGGCAGGGGCAGGCTGGCGATCGATTTCGAACCGGGGATCATGTTTACGCCGAAGACCTTGATCTTTTTGGCCAGGGAAGTTTGTTCGAATTGCTTTCGACAGCGCGGCTTCCGATGGGAGAAAACCTTTTGGCAGCATGGCTCTGCCGTCCGTCGCCCAAACCTGCGGTTCTAGCCCGTCAGGAATTGATCTCCGAATTCCGCCAAAAGCTCGACCTTCGCGAAAGGCTGGCTATCACGGGCGAAGCTTTGCGTCCGCGCTTAGATCCGGAAGCCTTGGTAGGCTGGGCTGAAGGTCCACGCGACCTCCCGGGGAATCTTTGGCGGGGCGTGGCCCTGGCATTGCCGGTCCTAGCGATCGTGACGGGCATCCTTTACTATCAGACCTCGATCGTTTGGCCGCTCACGCTGGTGCTGGCCGTTGAAGCATCCCTTCGTTGGCGATGGCGAAAAAAGACCAGAGCCGTGATCGACGGTGTCTCGGCGAATGCGGAAGGAATGGACCTTTTTTCCGACATTCTCGAACTCCTCGAAAAAGAGCCGTTCGCCTCATCCCAGTCGCAGGAGCTGTGTGCACCACTCAAGAAAGGCCCCCTACCGGCGTCGCGCGTGATCCGGAAATTGGCGCGAATCGTTTACTGGATGGACGCGCGAGATAACCTGCTGGCGCAGCTCGTGGACCTCCCTCTCCTTTATACGCTTCAGGTTGCATTTGCCGCCGAAGGTTGGCGTCGTCGCTGGGGCTCGAGCATGCGCAAATGGGTCGACATTGCCGCGGAGATGGAGGCGTTGCTCTCGATCGCGGCGTATTCGTTCGAACATCCTGCCGACCCTTTTCCCGAGTTTGCCGATGATGCTTCGGGGGCCTTCATCGGCGAAGAACTCGGCCATCCTCTCGTTGCGGACGCGCGGTGTGTCCGAAACAGCGTGCGGCTGGATGGCGAAACGCGGGTGATGCTCGTGAGTGGCTCGAATATGTCGGGAAAGAGCACCTTGCTTCGCACCATGGGAGTGAATGCGGTTCTGGCGATGGCCGGGGCTCCCATACGGGGAAAATCACTTCGCCTCTCTCCAGTGAGAATCGGCACAAGCATTCGGAGAATAGACTCTCTGCAAGAGGGCCGCTCGGGCTTTTACACGGAGATTCTGCAGATTCGCCGGGTATTTCAACTTGCAGAGGATTCGACGGCTCTGTTGTTCCTTTTCGACGAGTTGTTGGAAGGAACGAACAGCAAGGACCGCAGGATGGGCGCAGAAGGCTTATTGAAAGCCCTGCTGCAGCGGCGCGCGATTGGCGTCGTCACAACTCATGATCTGGCTCTTACGGAAATTACCACCGCCAGCAACGGTCTGGTCCGCAACCTGCACTTCGAAGATCAGGTCAAAGACGGGAAAATGGCTTTCGATTACCGACTGCGCGAAGGCATTATCGCCAAGAGCAACGCGCTCGAGCTCATGCGCCTCATGGGCTTTGAAATATAGCGTTTGCGGTCATCACCGGAATGCTCTTCCCATAATTGCAAAGTGGATGAGTCACGGCACGACGGGAACGATTAGCGCGGACGGACGCGCCTTGTTGTGATAAACCACGTTTGTAGCTTTGACCATACGCGTAGCGCGGGCCTGCTCTTCGCCGGTGTTCAGGTTGCGGTCGAAGCGCGGGAAATTGCTGCTGGAGACTTCCAGCCGCAATTTGTGTCCCGCCAAAAACACGTTGCTCGTGGCCCACAAATCCACCGTGATGTGATAGGTCTCTCCCGGATTCGCCAGCTCCGGCTTCTCTTGCGAATTGCGGTAGCGCAGGCGCAGGATTCCCTCGGTCAAATTCTGCGCGAAGCCATTGGGCCAGACGTCCACCAGCTTCCCGGTAAAATCCGTGTCTACTGCCGAGCTGCTTGCATATAAGTCCAGCGAAACCGGCCCGGTCACTTCCGTGTCTTTTGTGAATGCCGGCGTCGTGTAAACCAAAACATCAGCTCGCTCCTCCGCCGGCCGCTGATCTTGCGGTCCAACGCCTGTCGGTAGCGCCTGGCAACACAGAGGCCCACCAATCGTCGGTGCCGCATCAGCCGGATCGTAAACATATTGGTCGGCCTTTTCCTCCGCAGGCGCGTTGGCGCTTAGCGTTCCATTTCCGCTCAAGCCGTTCGCGCCTCCCGACGAGTGCAGGTAATAGTGCGTGCTCTTCGCGCGGGACAGGGGCCAATCGTCTTCGTCGCGCCACTCGTTCTTGCCCATCACAAAAATCCTGACCGGCTTCTGTTTCTCAACTCCGTTGGCTTCCCCCTTCAGCAGCCAGTCATACCAGTCCAGCATCCGGCTGTCGCCATTGGCCTCCAGTTTTTCTCCAAAGTCCACCACGCCGATTTTCCTTCCGCCTCCAGCGTGTCCGCCGACCGTGACTTCCAGCCTTTGCCCTTTCCGCGACGCTTCGGTGCCGGCCTCTTTCTTCAGCCGGACGTAATTCTTGAGCGTTCCGCCCAGAAAAATGTCGTACCAAGCGCCGATGCCGTAAATTGGTACCTGAATGTCCGCGTAGTGGTCTTCAATCGAAATCTGCTTCCAGTAATTGTCGTAGTTCGGATGCGCAAGCCAATCGGGGAAATATGGCGCGATGCCCGCCGCCGAAGGCGCTTCGAGCAAAGGATACGAGACAAGCGGCAAGACCTTGCTCCCTTCTAAGGGGTTCATGCCTTTCTCCGAGCGCCGCCGCATCGTATCCAGCGCCAATCCGCTGGACCACGACTCGTTGAACCACTGTTCAAATGCGCCACCCTGATACGTCCATCCGTCGTGATAATTCGATGCCGTCACCGTGGGGCAAATGCCGGCAAGATGCGGCGGCTTGGCGATCGCCGCAAGGTATTGCGTGGCCCCCACGTAGGATCCGCCAAACATTCCGACTTTCCCGTTTGAATAAGGCAGTGCCGCCGCCCATTCCACCGTGTCGTAGCCGTCGAGCGATTCGTTTTTGAACGGATACCACTCGCCTTCAGAAGCGAGCCTTCCGCGTACATCCTGGGCAATCACCACGTAGCCTCGTGCCGCCGCCCTTAGCCCAAAGCTAACTTCATTGGTTTTGTCATAGGGAGTTCGTACCAGAAGCACCGGAAACTTCCCGTCGGCTTTCGGACGGTAGATATCCGCGCGCAGCGTCACGCCATCGCGCATTTTCGCGCCGACGCCCCGCTCGATCGTCACTTCGTATTTCGTAGCGTCCGCGAGCCCTGGCGGAACGAGTTGTGACGCAGCCACCACAAAAAGGAAAGCCGTCGAAGCTCGCAGGGCCGCCTTTGTTGACATTTCTGCACTTCTTCCCTTCATGGATCGCCCTCCGCGGCCTTCGAATAACGGCAGGTTTTGCAGCCTAGGTCCTCTCTCCCGCTCTGTCAAGGAGCCCCTGCTCGATGCTCGACGATGCATTCCAAAAAGCTCTCTAAATTTAACAAAGTTACTCTTGCTCCGGAGGTTCGCAAAGGCCTTGTTTTAGCGGGATTTTGCGCACTTGACCCTTAAGCGTGTCCTGAGAATCTTTCTAGAAAACTTTGAGGTGATTCTTTCCGCGCGGCTTCGTCTCCCTCACTAGTCCCGGATCGAGGTTCAACCGCTCCTTTGAGCAGCCTCCGGTTGACGGCCATCAGGCGGCCTGCTCAGAACGGTCTGTGGTGAGTTACGCGTCCGGGGCGGGAGACCCAGATGTACACCG
>DATFSR010000109.1:0-13317 GCA_035262505.1 Candidatus Acidiferrum sp.
CGGTGTACATCTGGGTCTCCCGCCCCGGACGCGTAACTCACCACAGACCGTTCTGAGCAGGCCGCCTGATGGCCGTCAACCGGAGGCTGCTCAAAGGAGCGGTTGAACCTCGATCCGGGACTAGTGAGGGAGACGAAGCCGAGCGGAAAGAATCACCTCAAAGTTTTCTAGAAAGATTCTCAGGACACGCTTAAGGGTCAAGTGCGCAAAATCCCGCTAAAACAAGGCCTTTGCGAACCTCCGGAGCAAGAGTAACTTTGTTAAATTTAGAGAGCTTTTTGCAATGCATCGTCGAGCATCGAGCACAGGTGTTTCGGAACATGAATAGATAAGAGACCACCGCTACCCAGATTAGGGCAGTCCTTCCTCATTTCCTTGACCTCCCAGCAAAGTGGCTCTATTTTCGCATTCGTAAGAATGACTTGCATCTGCCCATTTCTTGTGTAAATATATATACAAGATGAAAATTGCTCCCAAAGGCGCCCTCGCTTCTCATTTGCGGCAGCGTAAATTTGCCCTGCTTCGCGAGTTTGCCATTCCCGACGACCTCCTTCCCGGTTCCTTGGTCGTTAACCACACGCGCTGTGGCAAGCCTTCCTGTCACTGTGCGAAAGGCAAAGGCCATGAGGCGTGGTCGCTGGTTTTCATGGCCGGCGGAAAAAGACAAGCTCAACGCATCCCCAAAGAGTGGGTGGAGGAAGTCCAAGAGCGAGTCGAAGCGGGCCGTAAGTTTCAGGATGCGGTGCGCGAGGTGCTCACCGCCAACGCGCAACTGTTGGTTCTGGCTCGCAAACAACGCCACCGGTGAAAGGCCCGACCCCACGCCGCTTCTGGGATTACCTTAAGCGGTACCTGGGTTTGGGCTCTTATTTCCGTTTTCCCGGCGATGGTCGACCGCGCCCCCAAATTCCCGCAAAAACCTTACTGTGGTCTCTGCTGATGGGCCAACTGCTACGCGCCTCTAGTTTCCTGGCAGTAGAAAGGCTGGTGTGTTCTACGGCCCGTCGCTCCCTGGCGGTGGGCCAAGCCTTCGGCGACGATGCGCTGGCCTACTTCACCGAACGTTTAGATGCTGATGCCATGCGCAACGCCTTGGCGCAGGTCCTGCGGCAAGCCAAACGGAATAAGGCTTTTGAAACCTGCGGCGGCATCGGTTTGGCCGTGGATGGCACCACCGTCGGGCGGTGTGCTCGCCGTGCTTGTTCGCTGTGTCGTCCGCACTGTAAAGATCACCAGATCGTCGGTTACCGACATCACTTGGTCTTGGCTAGCGTGGTGGGGTCAGGATTAGTTCTGCCTTTCGATGTCGAACCCTACGGACCGGGCGATAGCGAATACGCTAGCGGACAGCGTCTGCTGCGTCGGGCAGTGGAACGGCTGGGGGTCCGTTTTGCTGCTTACGTGGTTGTGGATGGAGAGTATGCCACTGCTCCTTTTCTCCATGCGGCCACCCAACTCGGATTGCCCGTGGTGGCGCGCTTGAAAGCGAACTTGCCCGAGCTGTGGGCCGCGGCGCAGAAGCGCTTCGCCAAGCAACCTCCCAAACTCTCCTTCCCGCACGGTCCGGATCGCGTCGACCTGTGGGATGCCGAGGACTTCGATCCTTGGCAGAATCTACGTTGGGAAACCGTACGCGTGCTTTTCTATCGGCAACGGAAACCAGACGGCCAAGTGATCGAAGCCTTCTGGCTGACCGATTCCACCATCGCCGAAGTCAGCAGTCGGGTGCTGTATCATCGCGCCAAGAGTCGTTGGGAGATCGAAAACCAAGGGTTCAATGACGCTAAGAACCGCCATGGGTTGGAGCATATCTGTCATCATCACCCCAATAGTCTGCTGATCACCTGGCTGCTCATCAGCCTGGCATTGACCATCGAGCGGCTCTATCGCTTGCGTCATTTGCATCGCGGCACGCATCGCCTGCGCACCGCCGTGGAGTTGGTTCATGTGCTGTGGCTGAGCCTATCCCGACCTGCACGAGCTGATACCAGCTGACGCGCGCCATTCTTTTCGCACCCCACTGACCCGCAATCGTCACTCACTCATTGGCGTCCCGCTAGCAGGGCCCCCGCCCCAGAGACTCCGTCACTCGAAAATAGATCCCGTTACCGACCGTATCCAGAAACACCTCAGAGTCGCCAAATCCATCCCGCATCACAACTCGCGCCGTTCAATACCGAAACGGCTGACGATTTGCCTGGTCTGGTGTGGTAGGGGCTGGTTTGGCGTATGATGGAAGGAGTTTGGGCAGATGACGGTTCAACTCCAAAACCGCTGGCGGTCGCTTTTGGCATCGTTCTGTCTCGTTGCGGTGGTTTTTCTTTACGCTCCGTTTGGCGCAGCCGCCTGGGCCCTCTACTCCGCCGCCTGCTGCAAATCAGGAACGCAGTGTCCGATTCACGGGCATCATCACGCGCAAACGCCAGCCAGTTCCGAGGACACCATGGATTGCGGCCACACGATGGGCGCCATGACGCATTGCCGCATGTCCTGTTGTGAGAATCCAGACCGCCCCGCGGTCGCGCCTGCCATCTTCGTGCTTCCGGCGCCGGTCACTGTAACTGCAGCCGCGAATTGGACGCTATGGGTCGCTCTTTCCGGTCCGCGGAACTCTGTCCATTCACCGGAACCTCTCGCTCCCCCTCCGCGATCCTCCGCACCAGCCGCCTAAACTGCGGCCTTCCCCCTTAAATTCGCCGATCCACTCGTTCCGCGCATTCTTCGGCGCGTCCAGTTCATTTTCCGAAAGAAGACTCCATGCGACGCATTTTGTTTCTTGCCGCCTTTTTACTTACTGTTGTGGGCGCGGGTGCCACAATTTTCGGCAGCGTCCGCGGCATTGTTCACGATCCACAGCACCGCCCGGTCCCGGACACTACCGTTGTGCTGAAGGCGCTCGCCTCGGATTATTCTCAAACTACGCAGACCGATCCCTCCGGAGAGTTCCAGTTTGATGCCGTGCCTTTGGGACAATACGTTATCAACGTATCCGACTCGACGTTCGTTGCCGACGAGCAGTCCATTACCGTACTCTCCGGCGCGTCTCCAATCCTCCATCTGGAACTCAAGCTTCCGTCGCAGAACCAGACCGTCACCGTTTCTGCTGACGCAGGCCAAACCGAGACGGTCACGCCGTCGAGTCTTGTCGATCGCCTCCAGATTCAGGAGACCCCGGGAGCCACGCGATCCAACAGCCTCGCCATGGTCACGGACTTTGTTCCGGGCGCCTATCTCACGCACGACCAGCTGCACATTCGCGGCGGCCACCAGGCGAGTTGGCTGATTGATGGGGTGTCCATACCGAACACGAACATCGCCAGCAATCTTGGACCGCAAATCGACCCCAAAGACATTGACGCACTCGAAATCCAGCGCGGCAGCTACGCTGCCGACTACGGCGACCGCACCTACGGCGTCTTCAATGTTGCTCCACGCACCGGCTTCGAGCGCAACAATGAAGCGGAGCTGATACTCAGCGCGGGGAGTCTCTATCAGACCGACGATCAGTTCAATTTCGGCGGGCACTCCAACAAACTTGCGTACTACGCCAGCGTGAACGGCAACCGCAGCAATCTTGGCTTGCAAACGCCGAGTTCCGCTGTGAATCATGACGCGGGCAACGGCTTCGGCGGATTCACCTCGCTCATCTACAACGCAGATCCCAACGACCAGTTCCGCATCGTCGCACAGTCTCGTCGCGACTTCTACCAGGTTCCTTTTGATCCCCATGATCCGGCTACACCGGGACAACTCCTTCATGATGCGAACCGCGAAAGCGATTCGTTTGCTCTTTTCTCTTGGGTCCGTACTCTGAGCCCTGGCTTCCTGCTGACCCTCTCGCCTTTCTATCACTACAATTCGGCGAACTATGAGAGTACCCCGCAGGACTTCCCAACTTCTGCGACAGAGGACCGTTCCTCCAAATACCAAGGCGGCCAAGCTTCCATCTCGTGGGTCAAAAAGCGCAGCAACTTGCGAGCAGGGTTGCTCGGGTTCGCGCAACAGGACGCACAAACTTTCGGCTTGGTCTGCCACGACCGCGCGCAAACTCAGTGCCAAGGCACGCCAAACGCCCCACTCTTGGAGGCTGACCATCCCTCTGGCGGCCAGACCGCAATTTACGGGGAAGACCAGTTCCGTGTCGCTTCGTGGCTTACTCTCAATGCTGGCGTTCGCCAAACGCATTTTTCAGGCGGGGTGGTCGAAAACGCCAGCAGCCCACGCTTCGGCGCTTCATTGCGTATTCCGAAACTCAACTGGGTGTTCCACGGCTTCTACGGCCACTTTTACCAGGCCCCGCCGCTGCTCACCGTCTCCGGGCCGCTCCTGCAGCTAGCGACGAGCCAGAACCTGGGTTTCGCGCCTCTCCATGGCGAACGCGACGAAGAGCATCAGTTCGGCGTCACGATTCCGTTTCGCGGCTGGACGCTCGACGCCGACAACTTCCTCACCCGAGCCACAAATTTCTTCGACCACAACAACTTCAATAACTCCGAAATCTTCATCCCGATAACCATCGAAGGCGCGCGCATCAACGGCTGGGAGCTCACCCTGCGCTCGCCGCGCATTCACAACCGCGGTCAGGTCTATCTGACGTATTCCAACCAGCTCGCCCTGGGCTGCGGCGGCATTAACGGTGGCCTTACAGATTTCTCCTTTGGCGGCGGCTGCGGTCTCCTCGACCACGACCAGCGCAACACACTGCACGTCGGCGGACAGTTCACCTTGCCGTGGCGCGTTTCTGCCACCACGGACGTTTCTTATGCTTCAGGCTTCACCAATGGCAATGCGCCGCAGATGGCTCCCGGCGATCACCTTCCGCCGCACACAACTTTTGATCTGGCGCTCAGCAGGGAGTTTCGCGAGCGCTTAAGCGTCAATCTTCAGGCCATCAATGTCGCAAACCGCCGCGTGCTTCTCGACAACAGCTTCACCTTCGGCGGCACGCACTACATCAACCCGCGCGAAATCCTTGTCCAATTGCGCTACCGTTTCCATTATTGATTGGCGGCTGCCCTGCGGATTTCAGCGAATCGCTTCATCACCCATTCCGGCGGGTCCGGATCATGCTCGTAGCCGGCTTTTTGACCGAAAGAAACTCTCCATCGCTCAATCCACGAGATGCCTGCGGCGCCGACGAACTGGTCCGGAGTCCGGTACGCGGGATCCAGAAGCGCTTCGTCGAGCGTCACGAACTGGTAGCCGCGCTTTTCGAGAAGTACGAGAAATTCGTCTAGCGTTTCCGTGTTGATTTCGTTGTCGTGCATCAGGAAAACCTGCGGGATTTCGTGCCCAAACAGTTTTCTTGACGCTTCTTCAAAATAGTCAAATTCGGTTTGCGCGAATTGCAGGTATTCCCGCTTCGTCTGCTCGGCCAGTTTGCTGTCCCTCCTCGACAGGGCGTCACAAAGGATGTCGTTGAACATGTAATCCGCGTTGTCCACCGTGACCGGAGCGTTTTTGTAGCCGCGGCTCTTCAAAAACGTTTCGAACGCCTCCTTGAGTTCTTGTGTCGGACCTGTAAACAGGTATGGATATCGGAAGTAGCGTTCGGGCCTTCCAGCGGCCGTCAACAGCGGCCGCGTAATCACTTCGCCGCGAGTCGTTTCATCTTCCATTTCCCGCAGTGAGACTTTGTTGAAATTGGCATGCGAGTAGGTGTGGTTCCCCAGCTCGAACCCCGCGTCAATCCATCGTTGCAAAAGGGCCGCGCGCTGATCGCGTTCCCCTGCCACATTCAGTTTCTTTTCGTTGACAAACCCAATTGCGGGAGCGTGGTGAGCTCTGAGGATTGCCGGAATTGCTTCGTTGTACCTCTGCAGCTCGCGCAACTCCCCGTTTGCGATCGGTGTCGCCGGAACCGCCCCGGGCAAATCGTCGACCGTCACCGCCACCCGTCTCTTCGCTTGGTCGCCCCTCGCGATTCCGCCTCCTGGGCCGCTAAAACAAGCGATGGCAGCAACTCCAAGCAGAAGAATGAATGAACCTAGCCATTTGTGAACCATTACGTTCTGAGCCCCCACTCGGTTTGTCTCTTACCATACCTCATTCATTCACCGCCGAAGGGCGTTTTGCGAAAAGATGTTACACTAGCGAAATTCAAAGGCGATGGAGTTCGCCATAACCGGGTCGCATGGACGCGGCTCTGATGACTCCTGGCAGCTTGCCCCGATTCCGGGCTTTGGGCTCCAGGAGTTTTTTGTTCGTTGCCTGACGAGACTCGAGGAATCCCAATCCGGAAACCGTCCAGCTGCAGAATGGAGAAATCTTGCAACTGCTTTTGATTGCGGTCTTTGGTGCCATCGGTACGATCGCGCGCTACGGTCTCCAGGGCCTCGTGCAGATTCGCGCGGGCAGCGCTTTTCCCTACGGCACGCTGCTCATTAACTTGACAGGTTGTTTTTTCCTCGGTTTGATTGGCCAATTTACAATGAATCGCATCGTGCTTTCTTCCGAGTGGCGACTAGCCATCACCGTCGGCTTCTTCGGCGGCTACACCACTTTCTCGAGTTTTGGCTGGGAGACTGCGAAAATGCTGGAAGACGGCGAATGGCTGCGCGCTACGACCTATGTCGCCGCAAGCGTCATGGCGGGCCTGCTGCTTTCGATAGCCGGCATCCGCCTCGCCAACAAGCTTTAGGGCAGCCTCGGCTTCGGGAAACCATGAGGCTCGACATGCTCTTGCCCTTTTCTGACGAAGAACCTGAAACTAAGAACTGAGAACTTTCACCATGCCGCACCAGAAATTTGAAGGCGAGCGCACGCTGATGCGCATCCACATCGGCGAATCCGATAAGTGGCACGGCAAGCCGCTGCACGAAGCGATTGTCGAAATGTTGCGCAAAGAAGGCTTTTCCGGCGCAACCGTCCTTCGCGGCGTCGCAGGTTATGGCGGCTCTAGCATTTATCACACCGACAAAATCCTTCGCCTCTCGCAAGACCTGCCCGTGGTCCTGGAAGTCATCGAAGCCGCCGAGCGCATCGAGCAAATCCTTCCGCGCCTCGACGAAATGGTCGATGGCGGCCTCATTACTCTCGAGAAAGTCCGCGTCATCCTTTACCGCCCGGCAAAGAAGTAGGTGGCGCGCTAGCCGGTCTTGCTTCTGCTTTTGCGCTCCTTCGGAACTTCCAACTGCGAACTGCCGCCTGTAAACTTCTTCCTCATGTCCGAAGCCGCAGAAAAACAAGCGTGGCTCAATCGAACGGTACTTGGCGTCGGCCTCACCAGTCTGTTTAGCGACTGGAGCCACGAAACAGCTACGGCCGTCTTGCCCGCCTTTCTCGCCATGATTGGCGCGGGCCCGGCCTGGCTTGGCGCAATCGAAGGCGTCGCCGACGGTCTCTCGAGTTTCGCCAAACTCATCGCCGGGCACTACACCGATCGCTTGAAAACCCGCAAGCCGCTCGCGGTCTTCGGCTACGCCTTTACGGCGCTCTGCACGGCCTCGTTCGCCCTGGCCACTCAGGCTTACCAAGTGCTCCTCGGCCGCGCGGGAGCCTGGCTTGGCCGCGGCGTGCGCTCCCCTGCAAAAAAAACATTGATGGCCGCCGACGTTTCCCCCGGCGCCTATGGCCGCGCGTTTGGCCTCGAACGTCTCATGGACACTCTCGGCGCAATCTTTGGCCCGCTCACCGCTCTTGGGCTTCTCGAAGTCACCAATCACTCCTACCGCAAGGTTTTTTTCTGGACGCTTCTGCCCGGGCTGGTCGCCGTGGCATCTTTTTGGCTGTTGGTCCGCGAGCGGCCTTTCACAGCTCGCTCCAAGCGTTCCTTCCTGGTTGGCTTACGGGCGCTTCCGATTCCCTTCCGCCGCTTGCTGGTTGGCGTCGGGATTTTCGGGGCAGGAGACTTTTCCCATTCTCTCCTGATTCTCTACGCCTCTCGGATGCTTGCGCCAACACACGGTCTCGCACCCGCTGCCAGCCTTGCCGTCGGACTCTACACCCTGCACAACGTTTTCTATGCTGCCTCAGCCTATGTCAGCGGCTGGCTGAGCGATCACGTGCCCAGCCGCAAGGCAGTCCTTGCCGCTGGCTATGGGCTCGCCGGCGTCACCGCGATTCTTCTTTCTACGGGAACGCATGCGCTGTGGTGGCTCGCTACAATTTTCATTCTCGCGGGCCTGTACATTGGCACCGAGGAAGCTTTGGAAGATTCCCTTTCCGCTGAACTGGTACCGCCGGAACAGCGCGGCATGGCCTTCGGCTCGCTGGCCGCCGTCAACGCTGTCGGCGACTTCGTCTCGAGTCTTCTCGTAGGCTCTCTCTGGAGTGCTTTCAACGTGCAAACCGCTTTCGCCGCCTCGGCCATCCTCTCTTTTGCCGGGGCCCTGCTCATCGTTCGCCTGCGCACAAACCCTTGATTGGACATCACCCCTGTCACCCTTGATTTGCTCTTGCGCGGCAGCACACACCGTGTTACGGTGGCGAACAAAAGGCGAATGGCGTAACGGTCTGTCTTCCCGCCTTTCTGAGGGCTTATGCCGGAATCACTCGCAGTTTGCAGGGCTAGGAAAACCAGCGCCATTGCGCGGGTCCATGAAGTTCTGGAGGGTTTCGCTTCGCGCGACCATAACGGCGAAATCCTGACCGCCATCCGCCACTTCCCCGCACGCGAAGCGCAGTTCGCGGAGTTCCCCGGATGGGCGAACGCAAATCTGGTTTCGGCGTACAACGCAAAGGGAGTTTGCCGGCTTTACACCCACCAGGCTGCCGCAGCCGAAGCGGTGCACGCCGGGAAAAATCTGGTGATGGTCACGCCCACCTCTTCCGGCAAAACGCTTTGTTACAACCTGCCGGTGCTGAACGCCGTTTTGGGAAATTCCGACACCCGCGCGCTCTACCTCTTTCCGACGAAAGCCCTCGCGCAGGACCAACTCGCCGAGCTTTATGACTTGAATCAGCGGCTCCAAAACTGTTTTGGTGTGTTTACCTACGACGGCGACACGCCTGCCGATGCGCGCAAAGCGATCCGCGAGAAGGGCCACGTGGTTCTGACGAACCCGGACATGCTTCACACCGGCATCCTGCCGCACCACACTCGCTGGACGCGGCTCTTTGAAAACTTGCGCTATATCGTCCTGGACGAACTGCACACCTACCGCGGCGTTTTCGGCAGCCATTTGTGCAATGTGCTGCGCCGGTTGCGCCGCATCGCGCAGTTTTATGGACGCAAACCGCAATTTATTTGCTGCTCGGCAACCATCGCGAATCCCGGCGACCTCGCTTCGCGCCTGCTCGAAGCCGAAGTCGAAGTGTTGGATTCGAACGGCGCGCCGTCAGCCGAGAAAACTTTTGTTTTCTACAATCCGCCGGTGGTGAATCGCGCGCTCGGCATCCGCCGCAGCTACATCAACGAATCGGCGCGCGTATCACAAGAATTTCTGCGCCGCGATCTCGAGACCATCGTGTTCGCAAACTCACGCCTGAACACGGAGATCCTGCTTACCTATTTGCAGCAGGCGAATCCGCGATTACCTGGAAAGCCCGAAACGATTTGCGGCTACCGCGGCGGCTACTTGCCGAAGGAGCGACGTGAAATCGAGCGTGGCTTGCGCGATGGGAAAATCCGCGGCGTGGTTGCAACTAGTGCGCTGGAGTTGGGAATTGACGTTGGCTCGCTCGACGCCGTAGTCATGGCGGGCTATCCAGGCACCATTGCCGCCACCTGGCAACGCGCCGGCCGTGCAGGGCGGCGCAGCGGAAGCGCTTGCGCCGTGATGGTTGCGTCTTCCGCCCCGCTCGACCAATACATGGTGCGCCATCCGGATTATTTCTTTGGCCGCACGCCCGAGCACGCGTTTATTCAGCCAGACAATCTGGAAATCCTCATGAATCACCTGAAATGCGCGGCGTTCGAATTGCCGATTGCATCAGGTGAACAATTTGGAGCTGTGGACCTTCCCGACCTTTGCGCGCGGCTCGCGGAAGCCGGTTTTCTCCATCTTGCCGGAGAGCACTATCACTGGACCAATGAGGCTTATCCGGCAGATACCATCAGCCTTCGTTCGGTCTCTAGCGACAACTTCGTGATTATTGACATCACCGGCGAACCGAATGTGATCGGCGAAATCGATTTTCCTAGCGCTCTTGTTTTTGTCCACGCAAAAGCGATCTATTTGCACGGCGGCCAGCAATTCCACGTCGAGCACCTCGACTTCAAAGAACGCAAAGCCTATGTAAAACGCGTTGATGTGGACTACTACACGGACGCCGTGCGGTATACCCAGGTGCGGGTTTTGGAAATTGCGGCCTCCTCCGCTCGCACACGTGCGGAAGCTGTCATCCTGACCGCAGCGAAAGACCTCCACTCAAGCCCAGCCAGAAGCGCGCCCGCGCACTCCCGCTCCCATGGCGATGTTCTAGTGCGTTCGCAAGTGGTCGGCTTCAAGAAGATCAAATTCTTCACGAATGAAACGATCGGCGACGGCAAGCTGGAGCTGCCAGAAAACGAAATGCACACAACCTCTTACTGGATCACACTGGAGCGGCCGCTGCTCGAATCGCTTCCCTTCTCCATCAACGAACAGCAATCAGGCATGTTCGGTCTGCTGCATGCGCTCGAATCGGTCGCCACGCTCCTTTTGATGTGTGACCGGCGCGATCTGGGAACGGCCATCGGCGAACGCCCCCCCGCGCCCGGCCAGCAAGACGGCTCGACCACGGCAATACGCGCGGATGCAGACCTAGCAAATGCCAAGCAATTCTTCGAGCCAAATCTCTATCTTTACGACGCCTATCCAGGCGGCATCGGCTTTTCCGAGCCCCTTTTTCGCGCTCACGATTTGCTGATGGAGAAAACGCGGGAACTGATTTCTTCCTGCGAATGCGAGGAGGGTTGCCCTTCTTGTGTGGGCCCCGCGGGAGATCTCGCGCCACGCGCCAAAGAGGCGACTCTCGCCATCCTCGACCGGCTGTGTGCGTAAATGGCGGCGACAGCTGACAAATTCTCGCGTCTGGCCGCGCTGAAGCCGGCGCGATCCACTGCCGCGCGCGCAGAAAAAGCTGCGCTCCGC
The DNA here is from genome assembly GCA_035262505.1 of Candidatus Acidiferrum sp. Taxonomy (GTDB): domain Bacteria; phylum Acidobacteriota; class Terriglobia; order Acidiferrales; family UBA7541; genus Acidiferrum. The sequence continues at coordinate 11,016 of DATFSR010000109.1, forward strand.
GCTCCAGGCGAAGAAGATGTACTTGGCCAACTCCTGGGGGCCGGCGTAGCAAGAAATCATTTTGGCGAGCATCTGGCGGTTCGAAACTGGTTTTCCACCCCGGAATATATCGAGCCGTCGCAAGTCTCTCTCGAACTTCTCTCGCGCACGCGAGACCAACCCGTATCCCGCAAGACCCGTGGGGCTGTCGACGATCCCGCGAAATGGCTCTTCCTCGACACGGAAACGACCGGCCTCGCCGGAGGAACCGGCACCTACGCGTTTCTCATCGGGCTGGCGTGGTGGGATGCCGGGGGGCTACAGGTCGAGCAGTTTCTGATGCGCGATTTCACGGAAGAATATTCCCTGCTTCAGCAACTCGCCGAGCGCGTCAAAGAGCGGCCCGTTCTCGTGACATTCAATGGCAAATCATTCGACTGGCCGCTTCTCGAGAACCGCTTCACCATGACGCGCTCGATTTCGACTCCGAAGCCGGCAGCGCATCTGGACCTGCTGCATCCCGCCCGGGCTCTTTGGAGGCTCCGCCTGGGGAGCGTGCGGCTCGCGGAACTCGAACGCCGCGTCTTGGATGCCCGGCGGCTTGGCTGGCATCGCGGCGACGACATCGAATCCGCTCTAATCCCTCAGTATTACTTCGACTATTTGCGAGGCGGACCGGCGCAGCCCATCGTGGGAATTCTGAGGCACAATCAGCTGGACTTGCGCGGCCTTGCGGCTCTTTTTTGCAAAATCAATACGATGCTCTCCGAATCGGCAAGCGGTCTCGAAGAAGAAGAAAGCCTCGACCTCTTTGGCCTTTCGCGTTTCTTGCAAAGACACGGGGATACCGGCCGAGCGCAAGCTGCCTGCTCGCAGGCCTTGGCCATTGGACTGCCCGCGGATGTTCGCCCCAAAGCGCAGCGTGAGCTGGCACTGATGGCCAAGCGTCGCGGCGAGCATGAGCGAGCCGCAGAAATCTGGACAGAGATGGTTGCAAACTCACAAGATGAGGTTCACGCCTGCCGACAGCTCGCAATCTACTACGAGCGCCGCACCAAAAACATTCGGCGGGCTTTGGAATATGCAAATCGGGGCCTGGCCAAACTGAAGCGCCAGCGCACGGAGGCGCTCCGTGGTTCGAGCGATCCTTATCTGGTAGCCAGGTTTGCGCGGCAGGAACAAGCCTTCAGCGAGCGGGTTGCGCGGCTGGAAAGAAAAGCCCCGCGGTCTTCTCCGGCGGAGCACCGGGATGTTCCGGAGGCGGGGGGGCCGAAGGCCAGTCCAGCGCTTTGGTGAACGCATCGAAAAGTTTCCGAGTGCCGCCTTCCATGGTCACGCAGCTTTCACCAAAGCAATAAAGAAAGGCGCTGCCATCCGGCGTATCGAACTGGAAGAAATTCGGACGCCGCAACAGGTTTGAACGCTCTGCGTGTTTCTTTTCCAAGGCTTCCGAATACTGTCCGAAGAAACGCGCGGCGTGCTCTTCGCTATCGAGATGCAGGCGCGTCAGGAGAATCAACTTCTTCGTTTCCTTTTGCTCGTAAGTTGCGTAGCCGTCGCCATCCCAGGCCGCCGCTAGAGACTTAGCTCGTCCATCGTCCAGAAACTGCTTCAGCACTTCCTTCCACCCAAACTCCCCCATGATATTTTCGTCAAGCTTGGCCCAGTCCTTGCCCAGTATCTTGTCCAAGGAAGGTAACGAAACGCTTGAAGGGGGCTTGCCGAATACCACTTCCCCTGTCTTGTCGAACCTTTTCGATTTGTACACCTCGGGGTGCAGGATCTCGTGGGTGGAGACGGGCGGCCTTTCAAAGACCCCTGCCAGGGCCGGCCATCCGCTGTTTTTTAGGACCGCCGCCGAAAAATTCAATCCGCTGATATAGGGAAAAATGAGGGTGTCTTTGAGAAAGGGCGGAGCGCTTTTCAGCGCTGGAGTATTTTGCATGTCCAACTGATCGAACAACATGGAAGGATCAAACTCCGGCAGGTCTTTCAGCGAACGGCCAGTCCCTTGCATGAGGTAGTCCACCATGGCGGCCATGGCGCTGCCTTCGAGCACAGCGTCGCGCGCGAGTTCCGCGTCTTCATTCGGCCGCGCGGCACGACTCCACGCTTCAATGTGGAAATGCTGGTCCTCGAGCGCGTGGGTTAATTCGTGAGCCATGACCATGCGCTGCTCGTCCGGAGCGCTCCAGTCGGCAATGTAAAATTCCTGGTTTTTGGGGTCGTAAAGCCCTTCAATCTGCTCGGTCAGTACGTTGATCATGAAGGTATCGAGGTCGAAACCTTTGGGCAGCAAGCCAAACGCTTCGGCAGTGCGCGC
>DATFSR010000110.1:0-2131 GCA_035262505.1 Candidatus Acidiferrum sp.
CAAAGCCGAACTGACGCAAATGCAGGAAAGCCTGTTTGCGCAGTTTATTCCGGAGCGCTTCCGCCACGACCCATTTTTCGAGAAGGCGTATCTGACGGTGAGTTCGGCGCGAAGCGGTCTGCCGAACTATTTGACCCATACCTACGCAAGACCGCTCTTTTTGATGCAGGGCCTGGTGGGAATTGTGTTGCTCGTATGCTGCGTGAACATTGGCGGTTTGATGATGGCCCGGGCGGCTGCGCGCCAGCCGGAGTTTGCCGTGAGGACGGCCTTGGGGGCGTCATCCGAGCGGCTGGTTCGGCAGTCGCTGACGGAGAGCTTTGTGATCGCGATCGCGGGGAGTGCGCTCGGCGCGGTTGGGGCGTGGTACGGAATCGGCTTGTTACTGCGTTTCTTTAGGGACCCGATGATGATGGAACCGATCTCCGTGCATCCGGATAAAGGGGTCTTCTGGTTGACGGCCATGTTTGCGGTGTTGACCACGCTCTTGTTTGGGACGTTGCCGGCATGGCGCGCAGCGCGAACGGATCCGGGGTTACTAATGAAATCGAGAACGACCGCGGGCGGCAGGAGACAAATCGCGGGAAGGATGCTGGTGCCGATCCAGGTGGCGTTGTCCGTTGTGCTGGTAGCTACGGCTTCGCTGTTGTCGGAGAGCGTAATCAAGCTGCGCAGTGAGCAGACCGGATTTGATTTGGACCACGTCACAATCCAGACCTCGCCGATGTACCTGTTGGGATTGAAAGGAGAAGCCCAACTGAATATGTATCAGCGAATCGTCGATCGCCTCACGGAAATGCCGGCGGTTGACGCGGCGGCTGCGACTTCGCAGACGCCGATGACGGGAATCAAGATTACCGGAGACTTCCAGGCCGTGGCGGCAGGCCCGAACCCGCCTGAGGATACGCAGATGGCGTATAACGACGTAGGGCCGGGGTATTTCGACGTGATGAAGACCCGGATTGTGACGGGGCGCGAGTTCGAGAAAAATGAGCGGCAACTGAACGTGTGTATCTTAAACCAATCGGCCGCGGAGTTCTTCTTTCCTCACGAGCAAGCGCTTGGAAGATACGTGCGGAACAGGACGACAAACGAGTTTACTCAGAAAGTGGAATGTCAAGTGATTGGAGTGGTGGAAGACGCGAAGTTTTCCGATCTGCGACAAGGGCCTCCGCGGACGATTTACTTGCCGTTATCGAAGGAAAGGATCGATGATTTGGGGAATCTAGTGTTCTTGATCCACACACCGACGAAGGCGCAGGCGATCGCCGCATTTCGCAAAACGCTTTCAGAGGTTGCACCCGCGGTTCCTCTGGTGATCTTCGTGACGTTGCGGGAACAAATGGACGCCGCGCTGGGTAGCCAGGAACTGATCACCCTTCTGGCGACCTTTTTTGGACTTGTGGTGTTGCTGCTGAGCGCACTGGGGTTGTATGGGCTGCTATCGGCGAGCGTAACCGAGAGGCGCAACGAGATTGGAGTGCGGGTGGCCATGGGAGCAACGCCAGGGAGCGTGTTGCGAATGATTTTGAAGGACGCGTTGAGATTGATCGGCTGGGGAATCTTGCTGGGAGCCGTCGGGTTATTTTTCGCGACGCGCTTGGTGGCAACGATGTTGTACAAGATTTCCGCCTACGATCCGCGGACACTTGCGGTTGTCGCGGGAGCGTTGATGATTGTCACGATTTTGGTGGCGGCCGTTCCGGCCCTTCGGGCAGCGAAGCTCGATCCAATTGAGGCATTGAGGACGGAATAAGCTTCGTCTTGGGTTCGTCTAAACGCTTGTGAGCCGCCGCTGCCCGCCGCGAGCGCATGCTCAAAATGCCTTTCCGATTGGTCCTAACGGCGTGGTCGGTAAGTAGAAAGACGACCAGTAATTGACTTATTCTTTGTTCCGCATCCCCGCTTTGGCTTTCTCCAGCTTGACTTCCAGTTCGGCCGCTCGTTCCACGGCCTGGCGCAGTGCTCTTCGCCATTCATCCTGCGAGTAAGCGCCGTCGCGACGGCGTCCCATTTCCATACCGAAAGAAACTCCGGCGGCAAAAATCTCGACAATCTCCGGGTCAGCGATCACCCATGCCTCGCTTTGCCGACCTTCCGCTTTCCAACTCTCGGTCATTCTTGCCTGCTC
>DATFSR010000111.1:0-4571 GCA_035262505.1 Candidatus Acidiferrum sp.
TTGTCTTTGATAATCGGCCCGCCGACGGCACCGCCGAACTGTTTCCAACTGGCGGCAGGGAGAGCAACACCTGGCTTGTTGGTAAAAGGATCGCGAGCTTGCTGCGCGCTGTCGCGGTAGTAGTAGAAGCCGGCGCCGTGAAACTCGTTGCTGCCGGATCTGGTCTGCACCGTGGCAAGGCCGGCGATGGCCTTGCCCTGCTCGGCGTCAAAATCCTGCAGGGAGATCTTTGCTTCCGTGATGGCTTCGAGATTCGGATTTACGACAATGATACCCAAGATGGGATCCTGGTTGTCGGTACCATCCAACATATAACCCGTGCCGCTGAAATGCTGCCCGTTCACATTAATCTGTCCACTGCCTTGCGGGTTTTCGGTGGCCGCGTGGTTGAAGCCAGGCAGTTTTTGCGTGCCCGGCGAGAGCAGTAAGAATTGGGTGAAGTTGCGATTGAGAACGGGAAGATCCTGCACATATTGCTGGCTGAATTGCACGGTTACGTCGGCGCGGTCGGTCATCAACTGCGGAACCTCGCCGCTCACTTCGACCGTCTGGGTAACGGGGCCGACTTCTAAAGGAACGTCCACTTTGGTGCTGAGGTCAGCGGAAACCGAAATGTTCTTAATGTTGACGACTTTGAAGCCTTGCGCTTCGACCGTCAGATTGTAGGTGTCCGGGATGAGGTGAGTAACCGTGTAGTTGCCACTTTCATTGGTGGTGGTTTCGTCGGAGGTGCCCTTTGTCGCCGAGGTGACAGTGACCTTTACTCCGCTTACGGCAGCGCCTTGAGGATCGGTAACCGTGCCTATGATGCTTCCATATACTGCCTGACCATGGGCTGGACTAGCTGACAGGGCGCACAGCAGGCACAGGACAAGAACGCCCGTCAATGTGACTTGCCTTTTCATTTACCCTCCCCATTGCGGCGCCGTTGCAGGAGCGCCGCCTCTGCTAACAAACGACACAGATGCTTTGGCGTATGGTCGAGAGAAGTCCACCCTGAAGACACCGATAGGCGGAGTCAAGTGGGTTCGAAAAAAAGAGTGGACCAGAAAACGATACCTTCGATTCGACCGCTATACAGCCAAAGCCCCCCCAACTCCTCGGCCCGGCGCAGACGCAGCCACAGCACCCGTCAAACGTGGCACTCCGTGTGGCCCCTAGAATGGGGCAGAACAACACTGGAACCGGATCGCTGCGCTCCAGTAATGCGATGGCTTGTAGCAGTTTTTTGAAGAGCGGGGAAAGTTTCTTGGGGTTCTGAAACGGTTACGGAGCCTAAGGTCCGCTTTCTCAATCGGCTTCGAAAAACGTTACCTCGGTGTTACAATCCTCCCCGGCGTGTCCCCATGAATGGCAAGGTTGATTATCAGGCCCAGATTGAAAAACTCGTGGGCAGCCGTTCACTCCACGGTTCAGATTCCCTATGCAAGTTGCTGCGCTACCTGGCCACTCACTCGTCGAAGAATCCAGGCGCCCCGCCCAAAGAGTACCAGATCGCCACGGAAGTTTTTGGAAGGCATGACAATTTCGATCCGCACCTGGACTCCTTGGTGCGTGTGCAGGCAACAAGGCTGAGGGCAAAGCTGGCGGAGTACTATGCCTCGGAGGGGGCGGGTGACCCGATTGTCATGGAGCTACCCAAGGGTACGTACGGGCTCACCTTCCACGAACGCACTACAACTGCATCTGCCCTGGCGGGAGGGCCGAATGGCGCGCTGGCGGCGAAGGCGGCGGCGCACGAGAGTTTCCCATACGGCTGGGTCATAGTGCTGGTGGTGTTCTCGATGGTGCTCGCCGCATCGCTGGCGGTCGCCATCGACCGGCTTCTGGTGCGACGCGCAAGCGATGCCGGTGCGGCTGCGGAAGCGGTAAGCGCACCAGTGCCAATCCGTACATTCTGGCAAGGATTTCTGGCCGGGCATGAGCAGCCCTGGGTAATTTTTAGCAATGCGCCATTCGTGGGGCGGCCGGACACGGGCATGCGTTATTTCGATGCCAAGCGGGACGCCGCGAAGGCACCGACGCTCGATCATTACACCGGGGTAGGGGAGGTGCTGGCGGTGCATGCGCTCGACGGTGTGTTTGGGCAACTGAAGCAGCCGCTTCGCGTGAAACGCGGGAGTTTGTTTTCGCTGGATGACGCGAAAAACAACGATCTGATCTTCATCGGGTCGCCATCCGAGAACCTGACGTTGCTGGAGATACCAAACACGAAGCAGTTCGTATTCCGCCGGGTGGACTGTTGCGGACGGAAAGGCAAGATCGAAATCGTGAACGTTCGACCCGGTGCTGGTGAAGCCAAGGAGTATTTGGCGTCGCCGTCAAATCAGGTGCTGACGGAAGATTATGCGGTGGTCGCACTGGTGCCGGGATTAGAAGCGAGTCACCAGGTGCTTATCCTGGCGGGAACAACGACGTTGGGGACGCAAGCTGCGGTCGAATATGTGTGCCAGCAGGACTCCGTGGAGGAATTGCTGAAGGGACTTCGAGTGTCAACGCCAGCACAGTTGAAACCGTTTGAGGCGGTGATTCACGTGAAGGTAGTGCGCGGCGTGGCGGTCGGCTCGGAGTTGATCGCCCTGCACAAAGAGCCGCTCTAGCGACTACTTATCCGCAGGCGGGACGAAGTGCGGATCAAGTTCGCCGGCACGCTGAAATTCCTGGCGGGCCTCTTCCTTCTTGCCTTGCTGCTGCAACGCCAATCCCAATTCGAAATGAGCGGGCGCGTAGTCAGGAATAGCCGCCAGTGCCGTGTGGAACTGAGAAATTGCGCCGTCGAGGTCGCCGGCCTTGCGCAAACGACGGCCAGAATTTGTCGCGAACACGGCGGCTTGCTGATTCGTTTTTTGTTTGGCTAATTCGCTGCCGGCGCGTGTTTCGGCAGCGGCACCTGCAGTGTCACCGGATTGGCGAAGGACGGCGGCGAGAGTCGTGTGCGCCCCCGCAAAATCGGGTTGGAGACGAAGGGCTTCGCGCAAGGCGACGGCGGCTTCGGGGAGTTTCCCTTGTTGTTTGAGGACGGAGCCGAGAGTGTAGTAAGCCTCGGCGTAATCGGGTTTCGCGCGAATGGCGGCCTGCAGTTCGCGCGCGGCATCGTCGAATTCACCTTGTTGCCACAGCGTGACGCCGAGCGTGTAAGGAGCATCGGGTTGAGACGGATCGAGCGACTCGGCTTTGCGAAGTTCGGCGACGGCTTCGGGGAGTTTGTCCTGGAGCTTTAATGCGAGGCCAAGATCGTAGTGAAGAGAGGGACTCGCGGGATCACGCTGGAGCGCGGCCTGGAATTCGGCGACGGCGGAGGCGAAATCCGCTTTCTGAAGATACGCGGTACCAAGATTTTCCTCATAGGCGGCACTGGAGGGCGCAAGCTTCAGGGCAGCTTTGAACGCGGCGATCGAGCCTTCGCCGTCGCCTACCTGGAGCAGGGCAAGGCCGAGATTGTTCTGCGCGTCGGGATTGCCGGGCTGAAGGCGAACGACTTCACGGAACGCGGCGGCGGCCTCATCGGGGCGACCGGCGCGTTGCAGGAGTTGGCCGAGTGGAGTCTGCACATCGGGCTGATCTGGATTCAGACGCACAGAGGCTTGAAAAGCGGCGATCGCAGCGTCGTCGTTGGCGCGTGCTCGCTCTGCCGAGCCGAGGTAGGAGAAGGCCAAAAAATTCTGAGGCGCGAGTTCAGTAGCCCGCTGGAGTTCGGCGACAGAACGATCCAAGTCGCGCTGTTCGAAATACAGGACCCCAAGGTGAAGATGGGCGGGCGCAAAATCGGGATAGAGCTTGACGGCTTCGACAAATTCCGGGACGGCTTCGCTGGACTTATGTTGGCGCACAAGCAACGAACCGTAATCGTCATGCAACTCAGCATTTGAAGAGTCGAGATCAAGGGCGCGGCGAATCGCAGCGATTGCGCCAGCGAGGTCGCCGGAGAATTCGAGGGCATGGGTGAGGGCATGATAACCGGCGGCGGATTGCGGCTGGAGGTCGACGGCTGTTTGCGCTTCGCGAACCGCGCCGGAAGCATCCTTGGCGTGAACGAGAGCACTGGAAAGAGTAATGTGCGCTTCGGGAAGCGAAGGATCGAGCTGAATCGCTTTCTGCAGTTCGGCGATCGCTGTCTGAATTTCGCCTCGGGCGAGCAAGACCCAACCCAGCAGGTTGTGAGCATCAGCGTTTTGCGGGTCCGCTTGAACCGCAGATTCGAAGGCTTTCTGTGCGGTGGCGAGGTCGCCTTGGCGAACCGCGTTAAGGCCTTCGACATAAGAATGATTGGCGGGGGAGGGAGCCGTAGCGGATGCCGATTGGGGCCGTGCCCATAAGATCGATGAACCGCTAAACGTGAGAAAGCCAAGCGCAAGAACAGCGAGACGGAAGGCAAGCGGCTCGATGTTGGCGAACCGAGAAGGCATCAGAAAAATACTAACACCGTACCGAGCGAGGCGAATTTGGGCTGCACCAACACCGTCAAACGTTACTGCCGTGGGGAGGAGGCCTGGCGGCGTTTGACTTCTGCCAGGTCGTCCGACGCCACAGTGTTTTGCGGATCGAGTTTCAGAGCGCGTTCGAGATGGGTC